>DVLT01000041.1 GCA_018715345.1 Candidatus Onthocola gallistercoris | reverse complement strand
TGTTCCCATGGGGCGTTTGTATGAATAGATCAGTGTATTGTCCATATCTGAACAAAAAAGCTTCATCATTTTTCCTCCGTAAAAATATCACACAGCAGACAAATCTGCCTTTTTATCCGATATAACGATCGGTTTTCCCTGCTGCGAAAAGAAAAATCAGTATGGGCCTCCTTTTTTGGGCCCATACTGATGGATATCCATTTATTCCTTTCCGACACAGCCGGTCACACATTTCCGGATCATGTCCAGTGGGATCATGGTCGCAGCCAACAGGATCGCCACGATCCAGCCCTGGATACCGAAAGGTACGCAGCTGAACATGTTGCCGATCCACTGGAATGGCGCGAAAGGCACCAGTCCCGCATTGACGATCAGCGCCTGCACGATGATGATCGTAAAGAACACTTTCAGGAATCCGGTATTTTCATTCAGCCCTTTGAAAATATGGAGCCCCTCGTCCCGGACATTGAAGCCGTTAAACAATGCGCTGACGATGAACAGCACAAAGTAAGCGGTCAGATGCTGCGCTTCATTGTCAAAGAACTGGTTAAAGAAGGGTACTTTCAGGAAAATAAAGCTAAGTACCGTCAGCCACAATCCCATGACCAGTATCTGTTCCATCATCTTCTTGCTGACAATGCTTTCATCTCTGCGGCGGGGTTTCTCATGCATATAAACTTCTTTTGCCGGCTCATTGCCAAGCATGATGGCGCCCAGGCCGTCCATGACCAGGTTGACAAACAACAGATGGGTGACCTTCAACGGTTCTTCGATGCCAAAGAAAGGCGCAATGGCGCTGACAACCACGGCGGCCACATTGATGACTAGCTGGAATTTACAGAATTTCAATATGTTATGGTAGATCGTACGGCCATACCAGATGGCATCCTTGATGGATTTGAAATTATCATCCAAAATAACGATCTTTCCAGCTTCTTTTGCGGCCTCCGTACCACTCCCCATGGCAAAGCCCACGTCTGCCCGTTTGAGGGCCGGGGAGTCGTTGACCCCATCGCCAGTCATACCGACCACCAGGTTCATCTCCTGACACAGCCGGACCATTCTGGATTTATCTGTAGGCAAAGCTCTGGCGATGACACGGATATGAGGAATGATCTTCTTGACCTCATCATCACTCATCTCATTTAACTGGGCAGATGTGATGGCCATATCCTCATCGGAACGTATAAGGCCGGAATCTTTTGCAATGGCAACGGCTGTCTCCAGACGGTCGCCGGTGATCATGACAACCTGTATACCCGCGTGGAGTACTTCTTCAATGGCTTCCCTCGCCTCTGCCCGCACGTCATCCCGAATGCCCACCAGGCCGATCAGCACCACATCCTGGTTGATCTTATTTTCCGTCAGTGATTTTTCCGAATAGCCAAAGGCCAGTACACGCATGGCTTTATTGGCCAATGAGCGGATCTTTTCATCCAATTTATCCTTATCCAGGGCAACCACATTGCCGGAAGCGTCCAGACACCGATCCGCCGCTTCAATAAGCCGTTCCGGAGCCCCTTTGTAGAATGTCTTTCCAAGGCTATCGATCCGGGCCTGACTAAACTTGTTAGCCGAATTAAAGCCCTGGGAATCGGAAACACTGTACTGGCTGTTGGCTGCCAGCCGGTTGAATGTATCTTCACCGATAAACTTCATCAAAGCCTGGTCCGTGGCATTTCCGCCGATCACACGGTGCTCCGCGTCAAACATGGACTGGGTATTCTTACCGATGGACAGATCCACCAGTTCCTTCACCTGTCCATGGGCGTTCATCTCATCCAATGGGATCACTGTGCCGTCAGCAGTAAAAAATTCCACCACCTCCAGCTGACCCTTGGTGATGGTTCCGGTTTTATCGCTGAAAAGGATATTCAGTGAACCGGCCGTCTCAATGCCTTCCGCTTTCCGGACAAGTACGTTATGATCCAGCATCTTGCTGGTATTTTGCATGAGCACAAGCGAGATCATCAGCGGCAGCCCTTCCGGCACAGCGCAAACGATGATGACAACCGCCAGGGATACCGCTTCCACGATATCAGTGAGTATCTGTGTGGCTCCCTGCGAAAAATAGACATCCACGCCTCCGGCAGATATGATGAAATAGGCAAAATACAATACAGCGATAACGATCGCTCCGATATAGCCAAATTTGGATATCTGACCGGCAAGTTTGGCCAGTTTCACCTTCAGCGGGGAATCCGGCTCATCTTCCTGCATCTCTTCCGCCATGCGGCCCATCATGGTTTTCAGGCCCACGGCCCGCACATCCAGCACGCCTTCCCCATCAAAAACGACAGCGCCTCTGAAAAGGGAATGGAGATCCACAAAGGTATCGCCTGTGATGTCGGTTGCCAACTGGAAATCTTCCGGCGCAGCTTCTTTTTTGCACTCTTCCGCTTCGCCGTTCAGAGCAGAATTGTCCACTCTCAGATCACCGTCGATCAAGATGCCGTCCGCCGGGATCTTGTTGCCGGACTGGAGAATAACTTTATCTCCAACGACCACGTCGTCCACATCGATGACAATGATCTTGCCATTTCGACAGACCTTGCACTGATCTTTTTTCGTACTGTCTTTTAACTGCCTGTATTTTGTATCGCTGGCAACGCCTGTCTTTGCCGAAACAAAGGCAACGATCAAAACAGCCACGATCGTTCCCAACGGTTCGTAGATCTCAGCATAGCCAAAGAAAAACATGACGATCATCAATGCGGCGATCGCCAAAAGGATACGGATCATGGGATCCTTAAATGTTTCCTTAAACTCTTGCCAAAAAGTGGTCGGCTCTGAATCCGGGATCTCATTACTGCCGTATTTCGCTCTTGAAGCCTCGACTTCTTTGTCTGTAAGTCCGTTATATTTCACGTCGTCTCTCCTCCATAGTAATATCGGGGCTTGGGAAAGCCCCGATAGTATTGATCACATATATCTTCCGGCCAGTTCGCCCAGACCCGGATCTTTTGTGCCCTGACCAATGGCGTTAAACTTCCATTCGCCGTTATGTCTGTATATTTCCCCAAAGATCATGGCCGTCATACCGGAATAATCTTCCGTCAGATTATATCGGCACATCTCCCGGTTCGTCCGCGCGTCCACCAGACGGATAAACGCGTTGCGGATCATGCCAAAGTGCTGGTTCCGCTTTATGGCCTGGTAAATGTTGACAACGATGACGATCTTATCATATTGCTGAGGTATGCGGGCCAGATCCACAACGATCTGCTCGTCATCCCCATCGCCGGCGCCCGTCAGATTATCCCCCATATGCTGGACAGTTCCTGAGGAATGCCGCAGATTGGCAAAGTATACGATATCCCCTTTGTCACGGATCTTTCCGTTCTGGAGCAAAAGGGCGGATGCGTCGCAGTCAATGGGCTGTCCTTTTTTTGCGAAAAAGAACCCTGTCTTGACCGGCTGCACCTCATCCCAGCCCAGGCCCACAACCACTTTTGACAAGCCTGCATTGTCTTTTGACAGACTGACTTTCTGTCCCTTTTGTAAACTGATCGACATATCTGTTCCTCCTATTCCACATCCACACCGTAACCGGCGCACAGGGCTGCCAAGCCGCCCTGATAACCGCTGCCGATGGCATTAAATTTCCATTCGCCATTATTCTTATACAGCTCTCCGAAAACAGCCGCTGTCTCGATGGAAAAGTCCTCGCCCAGATCATAACGCAGCATCTCTTCCCGGGTATCCTCATTATAGATCCGAATGAACGCATTGCTGATCTGTCCGAAATTCTGGCGGCGAGATTCCGCATCATATATAGTCACTGTAAAAGCAATACGGGTAATGTTGGCAGGAACCGCGGTCAGATTGATACGGATCTGTTCATCATCCCCGTCGCCGGCTCCGGTCAGATTGTCGCCCAGATGCTCCACACTTCCGGAGGGATGCTTTAAATTCCCGTAAAACACAAAATCTTCCGGTCTGGATACTCTGCCGCTGTCTGTCAGCAAAAACGCCGCCGCGTCCAGATCAAAATCACCGCCTGTATCAAAGGCGTTCACATCCCAGCCCAGACCCACGACCACCCGGGACAGTCCCGGATTGCCTTTTGTCAGGCTGACTTTTTGCCCTTTTTGTAAACTGATCGGCATATATTTGTCCTCCTCTTTTATG
>DVLT01000040.1 GCA_018715345.1 Candidatus Onthocola gallistercoris | reverse complement strand
ATACAGAAGGATTTGATAGAATCAAGAAAATGCAAATTAGTTTTTTGGTTGAAAACTTGAAAGCTGGAGAAAAAGTATACTTTGCAAAACAAAGCTAAATTCCCCAACTTGAGGATATAATGAATTATGCTTTATCCGTGAGAGGAGTGGGAATCATGGAAGCGATCAAAACGGAGAATTTAACCAAATACTATGGTAAATCCAGAGGTATTGTGGATTTGGATCTATCTGTGAGGCAGGGAGAAGTGTTTGGCTTTATCGGGCCAAATGGCGCCGGAAAATCTACCACCATTCGTATCTTGTTGGGACTGATATCCCCGACAAAAGGTGGGACTCAGATTTTCGGGATGGATGTGGCAAAGAATAGAGAGACTGTCTTACAGAAGATTGGGTATCTACCTGCGGAAGCGATTTTTTATCCCGGCATGAAAGTAAAAGACATCTTAAAACTATCTGCCGACCTGAGAAAAGAGGATTGTACAGCCGAAAGTAAATCCCTCTGTGAGCGGTTGCAATTGGATAGAAACCGAAAGGTGGACGAACTATCCTTCGGCAATCGGAAGAAAGTTGCCATCGTCTGCGCTTTGCAGCATTGTCCGGAGCTTTTGATATTGGATGAACCCACCGGTGGACTTGACCCGCTGATGCAGCGTGAATTTTTTGAAATCATCCGAGAGCGCAATCAACAGGGAACGACCGTATTCCTTTCCAGCCATATTCTGTCTGAAGTGCAATGCAATTGCTCCCGCGCCGCCATTATTCGGGAAGGCAGAATGATCGCCTGCGGCAGTATGGACACTTTGGCAAAAACGGCTGCCAAACGGGTGTTGCTGCGGGGAAGCGTTGACCTGACGGCGCTGACCGGAGTTCGGGATCTGGTTACGATAGACGGAACCAGTAGTTTCCTGTTCAGCGGCGATATAAATCAACTGCTTCGGCAGCTTTCGGCGGGGAACATTTCTGACATCCATATTTCGGAGCCGGATCTGGAGGAAATTTTCCTGCATTATTATGAAAAGGGCGGTGAGAGAGCATGACGCTTGTAAAGCACGAATTAAGGCAAGGGAAAAATTCCTTCTTGATCTGGGCGTCGGCCATCGCCATGCTGTTGGCGGTTTGCGTGTTTTTGTTTCCGGAAATGAAGGGGGAAATGGATGGAATCAGTGATGTATTTTCCTCGATGGGGTCTTTTACGGCGGCCTTCGGTATGGATCGCCTGGATTTCGGCACATTAATCGGTTTTTATGCCATTGAGTGCGGAAATGTGTTGGGACTTGGCGGCGCGTTTTATGCTGCGCTTTGTTCCGTAGGTGTTCTCAGCAAAGAGGAGAAGGAGCGGACTGCCGAATTTCTCTTGTCCCATCCTGTCAGCCGTGTAAGAATCATTACGGAAAAGCTGATTGCTGTTCTGATTCAAATAACAGCGTTGAATCTGATTATCTATGCCATTTCTGTCGGTTCCATGGCTATGATCGGTGAAGAAATCCCCTGGAAAGAAGTAAATTTGCTGCACTTTGCATACTATCTGCTTCAAATTGAATTGGCAGGCATTTGCTTTGGCTTTTCTGCGTTTCTGCGTAAAGGGAGCGCCGGCGTGGGACTTGGCATTGCGGTAATGATGTATTTTACGAATTTGATCGCCAATATCGCCGAGGTCGCGGAATTTTTGAAATATATAACGCCTTTCGGATATTGTGAGGGAGCTGATATTGTAAGCAATGGATGTTTAGATGGGGCTTTGATCTCAATCGGTCTTATATTCGGGATCGTGGGAATTGCCGCTGCCTATTGGAAATACACCCGAAAGGATATTCATTCCGCATAAAGAAAACGCCAACTGTTCCGCGGCTTATATGACAGATCCCCATGTTGAATCGGTATAAGGCGAAAATCTTTTGTGTCAGAGGCAACTGTGACACAGAGGTGGATCAGATGGTCCTGGACTTTCCCATACTTGCAGATTATGCTGTGCTCACTGTTGGAAAACGGCTGATTTATGCCACCCACGGCCATCATTATCATTTAGGAGTTTTGCCGCCCATGCAGGCTGGCGATATCCTTTTGCATGGTCATACCCATGTTCCGGCCTGGCAGCCCTTTGGGAAGGATAATATCTATCTGAATCCCGGTTCGGTGGCCATTCCCAAAGAGGGCAGCAAACATAGCTATATGTTGGTGGATAACATGGACATCTCGTGGAAAGATCTGGATGGAACGGTCTATCATACCATCCGATCGGGGATATAAAAGGAGATCCGTGATAAAACGGGGGATCGCCCTGGTTTATCACGGATCTTTTTTTGTTTTATAAGATATAGAGTATGGATCATAGGTTATTGTGTAAAGATAATTTACACATGATGGAAATCAGCGGTCAGTCCACAGGTTTGGCATTGGGATAGATACGCTCCATCCGTTCATCGTCAAAATGTGTGTCGATGATATGTTCCCATCCGCTTTCGGCGGCCGGTCCGCCGGCCCGCACATCATAGCGGATCAGGGCGATGACAGAAACCAGCATATTGACCGCCATAAATACTGCCAGGATCCATGTGAGGATATAGCCCCATTTTTTAGGAATCTTCTCGATCCAAGCAGAAAGCTTGGGATAGAGCAGTTTGATCCAGATGACCGCCGCGATACCCCAGAAAAAGCAGTATAAGAGATTGACCCTTCCATCCAGATTAAAAGGGATATGACTATAGTCCCAGAAAACTTTTCCAAAAACCAGTTCCGTGAGCACACTGCACACATATTCATAAGCCCCGCCCAGGAGGGTTCCCACGAGAAAGACATGCCGATCCGGTTTATCCCTGTCTTTATATAGGAGAACTGTGGCCAGAACGATGGCAAATCCCCAGACAATGCTGAAAGGTCCCCATACCAGACTGCTTCGGCTCATCCAGACCCCGGCGGTGAGACGGCAGAAGATGGTTTCTGTAAGATCGCCGAGAACGCAGGCGATCAAAAAGAGCCAGAACAGTTTATAAAAGCCGCAGCCTTCAGCGAATCTGCCTTCCCGGTGGATGGCTTCGACTTTTTCGGTGATGACCGGATAAGCCTTTTTCATACGGCGTTCCACATGTCCCACGATGGAAAGTCCAAACTGATAAGAAAGGACAGCGAGCCTGCGTTTAAAACGGACAGCGCCCGGGGTCTCTTTTTTTATGTGCAAAGCAGCGGCGACGGACAATGCGGTATCAAGGAAAACGATGATGGCCATGCCCCAGACGATGATACGGAAAAACGGTTCCGGTATCCACCGGAAAAGGGAAAGGAACAGGCTGTTTCCGTACCGGATGGTGAAGGCTCCGAGAATGGCCCATAAAATACTGTACTGGAGGCAGATATAACCGTCATAGTTCCATTTTTTACCGGAATAATCCCACCATTTATGGTGATTTAAGCGTTCCAGAAATTTACCGGTGAACCATTCCATGGCGGTGGCGAGCAATCCGCATCCGATCAGTAAAAAGATCGGTGTGTCTGTCAGATCTTTCAGGGTGACAGCCATAAAAACAGCAGAGATACCATAGATAAGACAGTAAGGACCGGTGGAGAAGCCTTTGTTTGTAAACTTATGGTTTTTGACGGTTCCCACGACGGTTTCAATGATCCATCCCAGAGTGGAATAGATCAGGAGTAACCCCGTCAGTTCTGTTAGTGTGTAGTTCATATTATTTCTCCTGATCTGATATATTTCTGAATAGTATAACATATTTGGAACATTCTGGCACAGGAGATTTATTTTATTGTCGCGTTCCCAGATGGATCACAGCCGATACAAGATGATCCAAACCAGTGATGATATGTAAGTAGCGGAGCAAGTGCGGGGAGGATAAAACAGTAAACGGTAATGATAGCTTTCGGTCTGAGATTGACATTTAAATCTTACTATTGTAATATTTAAATATGTTGGGAAAAGTGGATCGAGAGGTGCTATCATGGGAAAAACAAAGAGACGGAAGCTCCATAGGTATATTTTTGCGGGATATATGATCCTGCTTGCATTGGGCATTTCCGGTTGCGGCAGCGATGGGGAGACGGCTGCCACCGACGGTCAGCAGGCTGGAGAAACCGTGCAGATGGAGGAAAAAGAAGATATTTTGACAACCCTTTGCCTGGATATTTATGAAAAAGCAGACCGGGAAGGCTGCTTGAACGAGTTGGATACGATACGCCAGCTGGTCGATCGATTTGGCGAAAACGGCTATGCGGCGGTGGATGCCCAAAATCAGGTGGACATGGTATGTCCGGAGCAGGTGGCAGTTTTCTGTGAAAAAGTAGAAGCAAAAGAGGAGGCGGAAGCGACCATCGTTGCGGTGACCTGGCAGAACAGCTTTATCAAGTATGATCTGCAGACAACAGAAGGCAAGGTATCTGGGACACGCAGCTACTATCATTACAGCGATTCGCATCTTGAACAGACAGATTTTGGAGACTACACGGTGAGTTCCTGGATGTATACGGAGGATGGTTATCTTCTGTTTTCCGGAAGCTGGGTATCGGAAGAAATCTATGCGTTTACCATGGGCAATATGGGAGAAAATGTGGCTTTGAGGGTGGCGCCGTTGGATGAAACCTGTCGGGAACTGAACCGGAAATATATCTTACCCATATCCTATAAAAAGAATAATATGTTTTTGATCGACTGGAGTGAAGAGGATTTTGGAGAACTGGACCTGTATGACCTGTTCGACATACTGTATACCCATCAAAACGGGACCAGCGCGCCTTACACACCGGCTGGAGATTTGAGTAAGGGGACGGTGTATGAGATACCTGAAGAGGTATTTGAGTCTGTGATCCAGTCTGGTCTAAATATGGATGTGGACATGATCCGTTCCAAAACGGTTTATCATGGGGATAGCGAAACGTACGAATATAAACCCAGGGGGTTTTATGAAAGGGAATATCCGGAAGAACATCCTTTTCCGGAGGTGACCGATTATACGGAAAACAGCGATGGGACGCTGACGCTGACCGTCCATGCGGTGTCCCCCTATAAATGGACGTCTAAAGTATTTGCCCATGAAGTCGTCGTTCGGCCTTTGGACAATGGCGGCGTCCAGTATGTTTCCAATCACGTGATCCCTTCCGAAACAAATGGAGAGCCAACCTGGTATACCCCCAGGTTGACAGCGGAAGAGTGGGAAGAAATATACGGTAAAGACCAGTGAGGGAGGAAGAAGAATGGACAGACTGGGACAGGTCAGTAAAACCATCTGTCGACTCAGCTATATAGGAATATTGTTTTTGACAGCCCGAGTATGTCAGTATGGAAATTGGCGGCGTATGGCTGGATCGTTGTTTTAGTGTTGATCACAGTCTTTTTTGGCTATCGGATCGTCTATTCAGCCATACCCTATAATGGAGCCCTATCGTGGAAGGTGGACGAGTGGCTGCACAAAAGGGAGGTCCGGCTTGAACATACGAATATCTTCGAGGGTGGTGTGGAAGGAATCCTTGAAGATCTGGATCAGGCGTTGGATCTGCCGGAAACCCTTTATATTGCCAATGAATTTCGGATTTCATTTGATGGGGATGGCACGGTCCGGACTTTTTATACATTTTTATATGGAATGGATCGAAAAGGAGAAACCCGGACTTATCTGGCAGCCTATGACGGGACGGAAAGCAAGGATATGACCGTCTGGCTGGATGGGGAAGCGGGAGGAGATTATTCCGAGGACATGCTCCTGGAACCCATGCTGCATATCCTGCAAGGCGTTTCCTGGCAGGAACAGGTCCGGCTGTGGGATCGGGAGACAGATGACGAAAGATATGAAATCCTGTATAGGGGACGACGGTGTTTTGATACGTTGGACGGCTTGCAATATGTCCCAGGAGGCAGCGATACAGAAACGGGCGATCCGGTCCTGGAAAAACTTTCAGACGGCGGCCAGTCCGGCGTGGCAGAAGGTCTGATCTTTTTTGATGAGGACTTTGGTGTGGCCGGGCTGGCCAGCGCCACTCAGACCTATTCAAGGCTGTATATGACAAAAGATGGGGGAGCCACATTTACAGAAATCCGTCTCCCCATGGAATCTGTCACGGAATTGCCGGATCAAGCCGGATCATACCCGTATACATTGGAGGACTACGTATATCTGCATATGCCCGTAAAAACGGGAGACAGGCTCACGATCCGAGTCACAGCCGGCATGGAGGATGATGCGGGTATCCGCTTCCAGTCAGACGATGGGGGTGTGACCTGGAAGTATACCGGTTCGGCCATGTATTAGGTGTAAAATGGCGGAAAACGACGTCTGGAAGTACACAAAAACTTAGGGGGTGTGGAAAATATCCATCTCATCCAATAAGGATAAGGTGATCTGGGCTGCTTGACTCCCGGTAGCGTCTTTGCGGGAAGCGATGCGAAGGGCAAAAAAACTGGGCCCTTCTGCCCGTTCCACAAAACCGACAAACCAACCGTTCACGTCCAGACCGTCCACCTGCCCGGTTCCGGTTTTTCCGTAAAGGGTAGCCGAACCATCGGTATCCAGTCGGAGGGCATCTTTTACGGCCTGGATATTTTCCGGCTGGAAATCAAAGTCGTTGGTATACATGGATTTTAAAAGCAGGACCTGTTCCGCCGGAGATATTTGGAGGGAGGATTCCAGCCAATAGGAGGACAGACTGCCGCTGATATCTCCGTTGCCATATCCGATTTCACGGATACGGGAAGTGAGGACAGACCGGCCCATTTGTGCATCCAAGGTTTGGAAATACCAGTTGACAGATCCGGTCATGGCGGATCGGAGTGTCTGATCTGTATTCCATGTCCCAAAAGGATAGTTTGTGCCATCCCAGCGGATCAAGGAATCCTGGGGTGTGATGACGCCTTCTTCCAGAGCGAAGAGGGCGTCATATATTTTGTAGGTGGAATCCGGAGCAGAGCGGGTGAGCGCCTGATCCATATTATAAACAGTCCACCGATCGGCGGCCAGATCATAGAGGACAAAACTCCCATCGTAACCGTTGAATGCGGCAGACAGATCTGCTATGGTCAGATTTTCCCTGGCGTACTGCCAATGGTAATGGCTGTCGTCTGATCCGTAGGCTGACAGGCCGGGGGCCGTCAAAAGGAGTAGGAGGGCAGTCAGCAAAAAGGCGGCTCCGCTTTTTATCTTTTTATTAAAGGAAGGCCTTTCATAAGCTGCAATATGTAAAATACGCCGTTCCAATAATTTTTTACCCGCTCCCAATCCGGCGGAAAAAGGGAAAGGGGAATGGGATGATCTGGCGGCAAAATTAAGAAGTGTACAGCCATATTCTTCATAAGCCGTTGGATCCAGTCGCTTCAGGACGGAGGCATCGCAGGCGATCTCCCGGTCGCCTCGCATCTCTTTCAGCGCAAAACGGACAGCGGGATTCAACCAGTATAAGATACCGGCCAGGGCCATCAGTCCGCCTGCTATGCCGTCCTTATGCCGATAGTGTTCAAGTTCATGGAGAAGCATATAACGGATTTCCATGGGACGGCATTCTCGGATGACGGCAATGGGCATATAGATAGCCGGTTTAAAAATACCGACAATAAGGGGCGTTTTTAAAAATGCCGTACTGAATAGGGGGATGTTTTTGGCGATATGCATTTCTTCCAGACAGTTTTTGTATAGATCCCGTATGTCCGGATCTTGTAAAGGGAGGGCGGAACGCTTTAACCGGCCCAAACGGCGTAAGGAACTCAAAGTAAAAAACAGGGGCAACAGCATGCCGATGATCCATATGGTAAATAGTATCCAGCCGAAATGGTCAGAAGTATGGTTGCTGACGGACAGGGTAAAGTCATCCATCCATTCGGAAGAAAATCCCTCTTGGACGGGCTGCCAGGCCGGTTCCTTTCCAGCGTCTGTCAGGGCAACATCGGAGCGTCCGAATGGGAAAAACGGAAAAAAAAGACCGGAAGCAGGAAAGGGGAGAAAAGGAAGGATCAGCAGGGCCAGGAATAAAAACCACAGACGATACTGCATACGTTCGGAAAGAACGCGGCAAAATAACCGCCGGGCAAGCAGCAATATGCCCGCCAACCCTGCAATGAGAAGATTGGACAGGATAAAACGGATCATAAAATCAGTCATGATGATGTCCTTTCCCTTTCGACTTTTCTGACAGCAGTGAACGGAGGGTATCGATCTCCTTTTCCGACAGATCCTCCTCATCCATATAGGCTGACAGCAGGGCTGTGATATCTCCATTGAAATACTGACGGATAAAAGAATGACTTTTTTCGCGGACATATTCGTTCTCATTTACCAGCGGTGTATAAACAAACATCCGTCCTTCTTTTTCATAGGTGAGAGCCCCTTTTGTGACGAGCCGCTTGATCAATGTTTGGATCGTCTTTGGATTCCAGGCTGTTGTCTGCAGCAGCTTTTCGGTGATATCATTGGTACTGACAGGCGCACATTTCCAGACGATCTTCATGACTTCATATTCCGCTTCCGAAATCTGGGGCAGATGTTTCATAGAGCATTCCTCCAAGATCTTACATATGTAGTATGATTATTGTAGACTCAGAAAAGCAAAATGTCAAATGGGATCATTTACCCAATGGTCCCATTTGACATTTTGATCAAGCACCTTGCACTATTTTCTGATAATCTTTACCCCACTGCTCCATGGCGTCCAGAATGGGACGCATGGATTCACCCAGAGGAGAAAGGGTATATTCCACCCGCGGCGGAACTTCCGGATAGACCGTACGGGTGATGATGCCATCTTCTTCCATGGCACGCAGACTGTCGGTCAATACTTTCTGGCTGATGCCTTCCAGATCCCTGCGCAATTCATTAAAACGCCAGGGGCGCATCCGGAGATTTCTGAGGATCAACAGTTTCCATTTGCTGCCGATCAACTGTACAGTGGTGGCCACCGGACAGGCAGGCATTTCTTCTTTTGTCATCATCTCATATCACCCCATTATATAAGTTTAGATCAGAATGTTGTATGCAAATTATAGTATACTATGCGAAATACTGCAAGCGGGAAGGAAAAGACAGGTTTTATGAAGAACTGTAGGGTAAGGATGACTGTTGCGGGGCTTGGTTACCAAAAAGTGCGTACTTTTTTTATGGGAAAATATGTACTAGAATAGGGCTAAGAAAAGGTGGACCGATAAAGGTAAAGGAGGAAAAAATGGATCATAAAGAAAAAAGAAGGTTTTTGATCCGGGGACTTTTGGATGAATGGCCCCAGTATAAAAAGATGGCTATACCGGAGGAGGATGAGGAACAGAGACGGCTGCTGCGGAGCCTGATGAATATACGGCCTCCACGCCCTGTGGATGAAGGTTTTTTAAAGATACAGGATGCCTATCTTCAAGAAGAAGTGGAGGAAAAAGGCGTGACAGACGTGGAATCTTTGACGCCTTCGCCATCGGACGAACGATTGATCCTGTGGCGAGGCGATATTACCACTTTGAGAGTAGATGGGATCGTCAATGCGGCCAACAGTGCTTTGAGAGGCTGTTTCGTACCTTGCCATTCCTGTGTGGATAACATCATCCACAGCGTGAGCGGCATCCAGCTCCGACTCGCCTGTGATGCGTTGATGAATGCCCAGGGCCATGACGAACCCATAGGATGTGCGAAGATCACGCCGGCATTTAACCTGCCGTGCCGTTATGTTCTCCACACGGTGGGGCCGATCGTATCCGGCAGACTGACGCCGACCCACTGCAGGCAGTTGGCAGATTGCTATCGTTCGTGTTTGGAACTGGCTTCGGCAAATGGTCTGAAAAGCGTGGCTTTTTGCTGTATATCCACCGGAGAATTCCATTTTCCGCAAGATAAGGCGGCGGAAATCGCTGTGAGAACAGTAAAAGAGTATTTGGATAAAGATGATTCGATCGGGAAGGTGATATTGAATGTTTTTAAGGAAAAAGACTATGACATCTACAAAAGGCTCCTGGGATGAGGCCAAAGGTTTACGGCAGGTCAAAATGATCCTGGATAACGCGGATGCGGTGGTGGTCGGCGCCGGCGCCGGCCTGTCCACGGCCGCCGGTTTTACTTATACGGGCCGGCGGTTTGAAGAAAATTTCGGGGATTTTATTGAAAAATACGGTTTCCGGGATATGTATTCCGGCGGCTTCTATCCTTTTGAAAGCCTGGAAGAACACTGGGCTTACTGGTCAAGATATATTTATATCAACCGCTATGAAGATGTGGATAATGGTACGTATAAGGGGCTGTTTGATCTGGTCAGGGATAAGGATTATTTTGTCCTGACAACCAATGTGGATCACCAATTTCAGAAAGCCGGTTTTGATAAAAAACGTCTTTTTTATACACAGGGGGATTACGGACTGTTCCAGTGCAGTGAACCCTGTCATGACCAGACCTATGATAATGAGACGCTGATCCGGAAGATGGTCAAAGAACAGAAAAATATGAAGATACCTTCGGAACTGATCCCCTACTGTCCCAAATGCGGCAAGCCCATGTCCATGAACCTGAGGGCGGACGACACATTTGTCCAGGATGCCGACTGGTATGAAGCCAGCAGCCGGTATACGGATTTCATCCGGAGACATGAAGGGATGAGAGTGGTCTATCTGGAATTGGGGGTGGGAATGAACACCCCGGTTATCATCAAATATCCATTTTGGAAGATGACAGCGGAAAATCCGAAAGCCATTTATATCTGCATGAATATGGGAGAGGCTTTTGCGCCACAAGAGATCGCAGACCGATCCGTCTGCATCAATGGGGATATCAGGAAAGTACTCAATAAATTAAAATAAAAATCAGCAGATTATTTAGATGAAATCGACAAAAAAGCAGATGTAAAATTGTAAACAAAAGGGAAAATATACAAATACATTGACAAGCGTACCGGTATACCGGTATACTACAATTATAGATCAAAGGGAGGGATATCATATGAAAATTGGATTTATCGGTCTGGGGATTATGGGGAAACCAATGGCGAAAAATTTGCTGAAAGCCGGCATGGAATTGGTTGTTTCAGACCTGAATAAGTCAGCGGTGGAAGAAGTTGTCAAGGAAGGCGCACAGGAGGCGGACTATGCCAGGATCGGCGAACTTTGTCAGATAGTGATTCTTATTGTTCCCAATGGAGCGATTTCGAAATCCATTTTGTTTGACAAAAATGGTGTGGCTTCCACTTTAAAACCCGGCAGCATCGTCTGTGATATGAGTTCGGTCACACCTGTGGAATCAAAATATTGTTATGAGAAATTAAAAGAAATCGGCGTAGGCTTTGTGGACGCGCCGGTTTCCGGCGGAGAACCGGGGGCAATCGCAGGTACGTTGGCGATCATGGCCGGCGGCGATCAGGAAGACTTTGATAAAATGAAACCATGTTTTGACATTCTCGGTTCTTCGGCGCTTCGGATCGGCGCAGCCGGAAGCGGCAGCGTGACCAAGCTGGCGAATCAGGTCATTGTCAACAATACGATCGCAGTTGTGTCGGAAGCCTTTGTTTTGGCCGTGAAGGCCGGGGCTGATCCGGAAAAGGTTTATGAGGCTATCCGGGGCGGGTTGGCAGGCAGCGCAGTGCTTGATGCCAAGATACCCATGATCCTGGAGCGGAATTTTAAGCCGGGAGGAGCCATCCGCATTAATCATAAGGATATAAAAAATGTGGTCAATACAGCTCATGAGATCGATGTGCCCATTCCTTACACGGCTCAGTTATATGAGATCCTGCAAACCTTAAAGGTACATGGGCATATGGAAGATGATCATGGGGGCATTGTCCAGTATTTTGAAAAGCTGGCGGATGTGGAAGTGAAGAGAAAGTAAAAAGGATGGTGAAAGACATGGCGATTGATGTGAAGATTTTGTCATCGTTCCGGCCAATTGATGAGGCAGGCATTGATCGGCTTCTCAATGATGAAATTGCGCATAATAACAAGAAAATCGTTGTACTGGACGATGATCCCACGGGTGTACAGACGGTCCATGATATTTTTGTATATACAGAATGGAGCAAAGAAACCATGGATCAGGCTTTTGCCTCGGAAGATTCCATGTTTTATATATTGACGAATTCCAGAGGATTTACGGCGGAAGAGACAACAAAGGTACATCATGACATTGCCCGGGTGATCGACCAGGCGGCAAAAGATGCCGGAAAAGAATACATTTTTATCAGCCGGAGCGACAGCACCCTGAGGGGCCATTATCCGCTGGAACCGGCGATTTTAAGAGAAGACTATGAAAAGTATACCGGAAAGACCATTGACGGGGAGATATTGTGCCCGTTTTTTAAGGAAGGCGGACGTTATACCATCGACAACGTTCATTATGTCCGGTATGGGGATGAACTGATACCGGCCAATGAAACAGAGTTCGCGAAGGATAAGACCTTTGGATATACAGCAGCGACCATGCCGGAATATGTGGAGGAAAAAACAAAGGGAGCTTATAAAGCTTCGGATGTGGTCTGCATTGACCTGGAAGATATACGTAATGAGAGACTGGACGTGATCGAAGCTCAGTTGATGTCTGTCGAAAACTTTAATAAGATTGTTGTAAATGCGGTAGATTACGCAGACATTAAAATATTTTGTATAGCCATGTTCCGGGCTATGACTAAAGGAAAGAATTTTATGTTCCGTACAGCGGCCTCCATTGTGAAGGTGATGGGTGGTGTCAGCGACCAGCCGCTGTTGACCAGGGACAAGATGGTCATACCGGGGAACTATAACGGCGGCGTGATCGTTGTCGGCTCCCACATCGATAAAACGACCCGGCAACTGGAAGCGTTAAAAGAACTGGACAATGTGGAATTTATCGAAATGGATGCCACTCTGGTCAAAGATGAGGCGGCTTTTGAAGCGGAAGTTTCCCGTTGTATTGACTTGGAAGAAACATGCATACGGAATGGGAAAACGGTATGCTGTTATACCACAAGGGCTTTGATCACAGCAGATACCGGGGACAAGGAGGACGAGCTGAAGCTCTCTGTCAGGATCTCGGATGCTGTTCAGTCCTTGGTTGGCCGGCTGACTGTAACGCCCGCGTTTATCATTGCAAAAGGCGGCATCACTTCCAGTGATGTGGGAACAAAAGCGCTTGCTGTCAAGCGGGCCAATGTACTTGGACAGGTAAAACCAGGCATTCCGGTATGGCAGACCGGCGAAGAGAGTAAATTCCCGATGACTCCCTATGTCATATTCCCGGGAAATGTGGGGGAAATCTCCACATTGAAAGAAGTTGCTGAAATCTTAATGCAGGATCAGAAAGACTGAAAGGAGTAAAGACTGAAAATGAAAAGACCGCGGATAATCATACCTATAGGGGATCCGGCGGGCATCGGACCTGAGATCGTTGTTAAGGCACTTGCGTCAAAGGAAGTACAGAAAACAGCGGACTGCCTGGTGGCGGGCGATAAAAATATCCTGGAAAAAGCCATGGAATGGACCGGAGTGTCTTTGAAAATACATAATCTGGAGGGAGACGGGGAACCGGATCCAGGACCGGGGGTTTTGAATCTGATCGATCTCGATAATGTGGATATGGATCAGTATCAGTGCGGACAGATCAGCGGTATGTGCGGAAAGGCAGCCTATGGCTATATTGAAAAAAGCATCAGGCTTGCCCTGGACGGCCGGGCGGACGCAGTGGCAACGGCTCCGATCAATAAGGAATCGTTAAAGGCCGGAGACATTCCCTATATCGGACATACGGAAATATTCGGCGCATTGACAAATACATCGGATCCGTTGACCATGTTTGAGACCGACGGTATGCGGATATTTTTCCTGACAAGGCATCTGTCTTTGCGGAAAATGCTGGATCAGATCAAAAAGGACAGTATCATAAACTGTGCAGTCAAATGTTTTGATGCTTTGGACAGACTGGGCGTGAAAAACGGCACGATGGCTGTGGCAGGTCTGAATCCCCATTGCGGAGAGCATGGCCTGTTTGGCTATGAAGAGGTGGAGGAGATCATGCCGGCGGTGGATGCTTTGCGGAAAATGGGCTATTCCGTCGAGGGACCGGTGGGGGCGGATTCGGTATTCCATCAGGCCAAAATGGGCCGCTATGACTGCGTACTGTCCCTTTACCATGATCAGGGACATATAGCGGCAAAGACACTGGATTTCGACCGGACCATCTCTGTGACCAACGGCATGCCGATACTGCGGACTTCTGTGGATCATGGAACCGCGTTTGATATTGCCGGAACGGGTAAAGCAAGCGAAGTCAGCATGATCGAAGCCATAAAACTTGCTGCAAAATACGCCCCACTTTTCAAAAAGTCCTGAAATAGCAGTACTTCGGGGCTTTTGCCGGGGACGGGCTGTGTTTAAGTATGCTATACTTATCACAGCAGGGAGGTGTGCGTATAATGGAAGAAGGATTGGAGCGCTTTTTGGATGCCCAAAGACATGTCTACGATACGGCTTTAGAAGAGATAAAGGGAGGCCGTAAGCAAAGTCATTGGATGTGGTATATTTTTCCCCAGCTGAGGGGGCTCGGACACAGTGAAACAGCCTGGTACTACGGCATTAAAGACGGCGGAGAGGCAAAAGCTTACCTGGGTCATCCGGTTCTGGGGGCAAGGCTGGAAGAGATTTCCGCAGCGTTGCTGAGTCTGGATACGGATGATGCGGAAAGCATCTTCGGATGGATCGATGCTTTGAAACTGCGGTCGTCGATGACTCTGTTTGATTGGGCGGAGCAGGACGGGGTATATGCCAGGGTGCTTGAAAAGTTCTATGACGGACAGAGGGATACAGAAACGTTAAAAAGACTTGTATAGCAGAAATAAGAGGCGGACTTGGCTGAGGTCAAGTCCGCCTCTGTTATGATCAGCATAACTGTGTAATCGGCCATCCTAGGAATACTGTCCCAGTATGGAGACGCCGTTGCTGCCTTTTGCCAATCCAAGCGTTTTCGGTGTGAATCTACGAAAGTCCCATATTTGGAAAGGCCGCTTCCTTGACATTGGAAGGGCAGGATGCTATGGTAAAATCATATATTTAAGGCATAAACCTGGCGATAGGGAAGCGATACAGGGATCCATGAAAGTGTGCGGATCGCGGAAATGGGGGCAAAGATGAAAAGAGAAAAGCAAAAGATCGAACTATCCATGAAGCTGAATATTGTACTGCTTGTCATTTTTTCCATGATCATGATATGGGCGATTTTTTTAGTCCGAAATAAACTGCTTTACAATGCAGATGAGATGGGCACCTATCTGGCGCAAAGCTATGCCAACGAGGAAGAGAACCGGATGTCGATCTACAAAACGTTCCTGGGATTGGGTTCCGCCTATATAGATCAACAGCTGGAAGCGGGTACAGATCTGGAGCAAGTGCAGGAGTGGCTGGAGACATATTCCCAAAATATGACAGATGTTCTTGGCGGCGAGATCATCGATCCTTATGCGGTGATCGATGGCCAGATCGTGGCAGCCGTACCGTGGGATGGGGACGGTGAATATGCCTATCAAGAAACCGAATGGTATCAACGAGCCATGGAAGCGGACGGGGATGTGATCTTTACAAATGCTTATATGGATGCCATTACGGGGAAAGAACTGGTCACCCTGGCAGAAAAATTGGATGGAGAGGGCAATGTACTGGCATTTGACATATTGCTGGAGAATTTTCATCTGCACAAAAATAAAACCGAGATACCTGAGGATAGTTCCTATTTCCTGTACGATGACAGCGGGCAGCTCATTTATATGGTCAGTGATCTGGATATCGCTACGGAAGAAGTACAGGAGTATACACAACGGCTGCTGGAAAATATCCAAAGCGGAAGTCTGGAAAGCCATTCCGCATCCATCAAAGATATGGAAGGACAGAATCGGGGCGTCTATTATTATGTTATGGATAACGGATGGCTGTCGGTGATCACCATCCCCTTTCAGAATATCCTCAATGAGGATTGGGATCATGTGATCGTGATCATGTTCATCATATATCTGGCCATTGTGTTTGTTATACTGACTATCCTGATCAAAAGTATGCTGGGAAACCGGAAAATGCGTTATGTATCCGATACTCTGCGTATATTGGGAGATACATACTACGCGATCTACCGGGTAAACTATGAAACGGGCACTTATGAATCGGTCAAGTCGTCGGATGATGTGAAGGAGGCGTTGGGTTCCAGCGGCGAGTATCAGCATCTGATCGACGTGGTCAAGGAAGTGGTGGATGAAAAGACTTATAATGAATTTGAACAGAGCTTTTCAGCGGAAAATATCCGGAAACTGATCCAGGAAAAGATTTATGAGTTCGGAGGGGACTACCAGAGAAAATTCGGCGATACCTATAAATGGGTCAGCATAAAGATCATCTATAATAAAGCGTTGGGACTGAATGAAGTGTTGATGTGTTACCGGGAAATCGATGCGGAAAAGCGGAAACAGCTCCAACAGCAGATCCTTTTGGAGAATGCTCTGAAATCGGCCAAAAAGACGGTGAAGCAGAAGAGTTCGTTTTTCAGCAATATATCTCATGATATGCGGACTCCGTTAAATGCCATCATCGGCCTGTCCGAACTGGCGCGGAAGAATCCGGAAAAGTCCGATGAATATATGGAAAAGATCGAGCAGTCCGGACGTCAGCTGCTCACTTTAGTGAATGACGTGCTGGATATGTCCCGGATCGAACATGGTGAAGAAAGTTCTCTGGATTACGCACCGATGAACTTGGAAAAGTGCATAAAGGACAGCGTAGCCCTATTTGAAGAACAGGCAGAAAAAGACCATAAGTCCTTGATCTGTGAATCCGAGATCCATCAGCCCATGGTATTTTGTGATAAGTTCCGGCTAAATCAGATCATGAACAACCTTTTATCCAATGCCTTAAAATACAGTACAGAGGGCGCGCAAGTCACCGTTCGGCTAAAACAGGTGGATCAGAACAATCATACGGGAAAGTATCAGATTGAAGTGGAGGATACAGGCATCGGCATGTCGGAAGCTTTTTTGGAGCGTATTTTTGAACCCTTTGCCAGAGAGACGGTATTTGCCCCGATGAAAGTGTCCGGTACCGGTCTGGGAATGCCCATTGTGAAGAGTCTGGTCCAGCAGATGAGCGGCGAGATCACAGTCTCCAGTGAACTGGGGAAAGGCAGTCTGTTTACCGTGATCCTTCCCCTTCAGATCATCGGAGAGGAAGAACAGCCGGAAGAGAGTGGGGAGATGCAGGAAGCTTCCTGTGATCTTAACGGCAAACGGATATTGGTGGCAGAGGACAATGAGATCAATATGGAGATCGCCACAGAGTGTCTGACCATGATGGGTGCGGAAGTCCTCCAAGCTTACAATGGGAGGGAAGCTGTGGATATCTTTGCCTCCCTGGAAGAAGGTTATGTGGATGCCATCCTGATGGATATGCAGATGCCGGAAATGGATGGCTGTACGGCCTGCAGGAGGATACGGGCGCTTAAACGAAAGGATGCCCGGACAGTGCCTGTCATTGCCGTGACAGCCAATGCTTTTGCGGAAGATATCGCCAAGACGACGGAAGCCGGAATGAATGCGCATATAGCCAAACCCATTGATTTTGGATTGCTGGCTCAGGTGATCGGAGAGTGTACGACAGATGCGGGCCTATGACCGGATTCCTGTGATCCGGTTTAATAAAGATTATATTCTTCCGGCCTTGGAAACGGCTGGAGAAATATACAGCAAAAGACTGGAGACCGGCTTTGACATGCAATATCAGAAGAAATGCCCTTTCGGAAGAGAAGATCCAGCTTCCGAAAGGGCATTTTATGCGCTGTACTTTTGTGTTGTAAAAATCCAGGCCTGCCTTATTCTGCCAGAGCGGTTTCCAGATCCTGGAGCATGAGATCCAGCGCCTGGATGCCCATCCCGATCCATAACGAAAATAAAAAAGCTCGAAGGCTCATAAAATAAAACAATTCCCAAGGGACGGTCGGCTGCTATCGCATAAATTTGGGGAAATGTAAAGGTTTATCCAGTAAATGACGAAAATCCCCCATAATTATCAGAAATTATGGTATAATGATTGCACGAAGTGCAATCCAGGCCGATGGGTATCGGCCTGCCCCATTTCGTGGGGATCATACGGGAAAGCCACGGATCGGGAAGCATAGGGTCAATGTCCGTGAGCGGAGCTTTGCACGGCGGAAAAAGCAAAATAAAGCAGGTGGATTTGGATGAAAAGGCAGAAAAAAGATCCCATATACAAAAGTTTTGGATATGCCTTTGAAGGTATCTGGGCAGTCATTTCCAAAGAACGTAATATGCAGATACACTGCTGTGCCATGGTACTTGTGATCGCGGCCGGACTCTTTTTTAAGATTTCTCTGACAAAATGGTGCCTGTGTTTTATTTTATTTGGTCTGGTGATGGCGTTGGAGATGGTCAACACAGCTGTGGAATCGGTGGTGGATCTGGTGACGGAAGAAAGAAAGCCCCTGGCGAAGCTGGCAAAGGATGCGGCAGCCGGCGCGGTACTGATTGCCGCCATCATGGCAGCGGTGACAGGCTGTTTGATCTTCATCCCGGAACTGATGGATTTTTAGTCGGCCCAAAAGCCGTCTGGAAGGAGGATATATATGGATATTTTAGGAGACAGCATCAAAAAAGTATTACTGGCAGGTATTGGAGCAGTGGCGGTGACCGCTGAAAAGTCCAAAGAAATATTGGATGAGATGGTAAAAAAAGGCGAATTGACCGTTGAACAGGGCAAGGCGCTGAATGAAGAACTGAAACATAATATCAAAAAAACCGTCAAGGAAAATGTCAACGTGTCTGTTAAGACATCCACCCCGGAAGAATTGACCGAACTTTTGAGTAAAATGACCCCGGAACAGATGGAACAGCTGAAAGCCCGGATACAGGAAGTGGAAGAAAGACGGGAGACGGCGGATACAGGTGACACACAGGCGGATGCAAAAGCGGACGATGATCCGGATGGGAAAGTGGATAAAGAGGCGGAAGCATGAGTAAAAAGGAATCTTCCCCATATCGCTCACGATTGGGAGAGATGACGGCTGTGCTGAGAAAGCATGGGATCACCCGGGGCGTAACGCCGGAAAAACTGCGGCTGATCCTGGAAGATCTGGGCCCGACATTTATCAAGATCGGTCAGATCATGTCCATGCATTCGGACATTCTTCCAAAGCGCTACTGTGATGAACTGATGCGTTTGCGTTCTGAAGTTTCTCCCATGCCTTTCGGAGAAGTGGAGGACATCCTGGAAGAGGACTACGGCTGTCCCTGGCAGGAGATCTTTCAGGACATTGTCCGGGAACCCCTTGGGTCTGCTTCCATTGCCCAGGTACACCGGGCAGTGTTGCAGGAAGGGGAGGAAGTGGTCATCAAGATCCAGAGAAAGGGCATTTATGAGACTATGGCCCGGGATATCGCTCTGCTCCATAAAGCAGTGAAACTGATGCCGGCAGTGAGTTTGAAGGGCATGGTGGATCTGGATATGGTGCTGGATGAATTGTGGAATGTGGCAAGAGAAGAGATGAATTTTCTCAAAGAAGCGGAGAATATGGAAACATTCGCAAGGCTGAACCAGGATACCGTATTTGTGGAGACACCGAAACTTTACCAGGAATATACGACCCGACGGGTGCTGGTCATGGAATACATCGAGGGTTTTGGCATTGATGAGAAGCAGAAACTTCTGGACAATGGCTACGACTTAGCTGAAGTGGGAAGCAAACTGGTGGATAATTATATCAAACAGGTCATAGAGGACGGCTTTTTCCATGCCGATCCCCATTCCGGCAATATACGCATCCGGGAAGGCAAGATCGTCTGGATCGATATGGGTATGATGGGCCGGCTGACGGAAAGGGACCGGGAACTGCTGGAACGGGCGGTGGAAGGTATCGCGGAGAATGATGTGGGAAAGATACAGGAAGCGGTACTGGCCTTGGGAGATTTCAAGGAGCGGCCCCATACCAGCCGATTGTATAAAGATATCAGCGCGCTTCTTGTCAAATATGGCACGACCAGTATAGGCAGCATTGATGTGGCAGAAGTGATGACAGATCTGATGGAGATCATGAAGGAAAATGAGATCATCATGCCCCATGGTCTGACCATGCTGGCCCGGGGGCTGACCCAGATGGAGGGTCTGCTGGCAGATATCGCGCCGGATATCAATATGACAGAGATCGCTGCCAGACGGATAAAAAATAATTTCCTGAAGGATTTTGATCTGAAGGAGGGGTTGAGAAAAGGCGGGAAATACCTTTTCCGTTCCCTCTATAAAGCAGCGGATATCCCCTCCCTTCTGGCGGATGTACTCCACGGCTATCTGAAGGGCCAGACTACCGTTAAATTGGATCTCCATGCGTCCAGGCAGCTGTCATCTTTGCTCCGGCGTCTGGTCCGCAATATTGTCATGGGATTATGGGTCATGGCGCTTTTGATCAGTTCCAGTATAATCTGTACCACAGATATGATGCCTAAATTGTTTGGTATACCAGCCATTGGCGCCTTGGGCTATCTGCTGGCCTTTATCATCGTACTGTATGTATTTATGAAACATATTTTTTCCAAATAATAAAGGAAGTACCTGTAAAAATTGACGTGGTGAAAACATTTTTGATCCTAAAATGTTTTCACCACTTTTTTTATTGCAAAGGATAAATGCTTCGGGGGAGGCAAACAGGGGACTGGATATAATGATTTATATAAAAATGTTATAAAGCAGCAGATGGAGGCGTGATATGAAATTTGATGCGGAAAAAGGAATGATACAGTTTGTGTTTGCCAATAAGGACGATTATTATCTGCCCAGTCTGATCTGCCTGGACCTGAAACGGTATATTTATCGGCTGCTGAGGCAGCAATCCTATGAAGGTATTTATTTCGTGGAAGAAGCGGAAAAAGGTCTCAGACTGTCCACGTTGGATGGCCGATCGGCCCAGATCTGTAAGGAAAGTACAGGGCAGAAGTGGGGCAGACATATTGTGCGGAAACTTTTGGGTAAAGATGCAGGGGACACCTCTTTTGGCGTGGCTGGGGATGAAGCTTGGGTATTGGGGATGATATGCCGGATGATGCGTATCCGAAGACATCTGGCTTTTGTGTTTCCGGTGGAAATATTTGACCGGCTTTCCGGGTATGGGGATATCCGAAAAGAACTGGCGGAAGAGGGCAGCCATTTCCTGAAAAAGCAGCATTTGATACTCATTCAGGCTCCGGCCAATGCGGATGTGCCACGACAGTATTTTGCTCCGGCGGGAAGCGTATTCCGCACGGGATTGATCCCGGAGATCGGGCACATTTATGAAAGTGGCAGCGGTACGCCGGTGTATGAAAAAATGGTGCAAAAGTTGGGCGAGCGGATCTGCTTTTTTAACCGGTTGGAACGGGAAGATATCCATGCCATGATCCGGCATTTTTTCCTGATGAAAGGCCGGAAGATGGATCCGTATCTGGAACGGGGGAAAGATTACGGTGATTTTATCTGGGCCTGGTATCATTCGGAACACTTTAAGGCAGCGGCAGGTCCGGTCCTGCCGGAGAATGAAAAACGGCAGATGAAGTGTATAAGCGACTATCTGGATAAGGAACCGGCCTTTTCCAGAATGGATCGGAGCATGGCAAAGCTGCGCCGGATATATGGGGAAGATACCATGGCGGAGCTGATCCGGAAGTATTTCCCTGTGGAGACAGAACGGATATGGATTTACAGCACAGATCCGATCCTGCGCAAATTCCGGGAACTGAAAAAAAGCCTTTGTTCCAGGGGAAAGTCGTATATGGTACAGCATGACTGGGGACGGCCGGAGGATAAGGAAAAGATGGAAGCAGCACGCCATGCCATACAGATGGATCTTGAAACCATTGAAAGGGAATTGGAAAAACCAAGGATCGGTTTTTCAACGGATGCCGGTGCCATGGGTAAGATGCACTATATGGAGATGTGCATGGAGGCGGGAAGGGCGGCCTTCCGAAACGGGGATATGGATACACTGGAACGGTCGGTAAAAGCATTGCTGTACGGCGTGGACAGCACCGATTCGATCGAAGAGACAAAAACGCCACAGGAAGAAAATACGGATACACTTCGAAAACGGTGTAAATGCCAAGACTTTCATTTGGACATTTTGAAGGTTTCGGCAGCCCTTTTTGAAGAGAATGACCGGAAGATCCGATTGAGACAAGATGTGGAAGAAAAGCAGGAAGCGTTGTTCAGACTGGTGGAGGACGTGCGGTCTGAGAAAGAAAGATATCCGGGCATACTTGAAGAAATCCAAAAATGGCAGGAGGATGGGGCTCGCAAACTGGGTATGAGGGCGGAAACGTTGGTACTCCATATGCAAAAGGTGAAGGAACTTCAAAGGGAAATACAAAGCACGAGAAAGCTTTTGATCGGAAGTGAAAAAAAGATCGCCGGATATCGACAGGCCCTATGTCAGATGGAGAAAATACTGGATTGTATGGCCATACGTCCGCCGGAAAGGGTGGATCAGACCTTACGCCATGCGGGCGGTGAACTGGAAAAAATCATGGAAGAGTGGTGGATCGTATGAAAGGGATCGGACTGGATGCGGGATGCACTTATATGACAGTATCATATATGGATAAGGATCAGAATGGACCGAGGGCAATGACCCTCAGCCAGGATTCGCCTTATATCCCATCGGTGGCAGCCTATGATCATGTGACTGGAAATTATGAGTTTGGCCGGGCGGCGAAAAGCCGGACAGGGCGAAAAAATGTATCCCTGTTCAAAGGTTTTAAGATGCTCCTTCCTGAGACTGACGCGGAAAAACTGGCGAAAAGAGGATATGATCCGGTAAATACGCCGGAACATATCACCCGGCTTTTTCTGGAAAATCTTTTAAAGAAGGTACTGGCAGACTTGAATGATCAGGTGATCGACAGGCTGGTGGTATGCGCGCCGGAAATATGGAATGATGGCATGGATACGCTGGATGGTCGGCTGATCCTGAGCCGTATCTGTCAGGACATGGCGTTTGTGAAGGAGGTGCAGGTGGTCAGTGAACCGGCGGCGGCCACGGCCTGCTTTGCCTACAATTACCGTATGAAGAACAAAAAAAGTTATAACGGGAGTATCCTTTTGGTGGATTACGGCGGCGGGACGTTGGACATCACGCTGACCAGTGTGTCGGAAACAACGGACGGGGAAAAAGGCGCGGTGGAGGTCCGGGTATTGGATCGGACTGGAGCGGGGGAAAATGAAGACGGCGAGATCGGAAAAGCGGGGATCGTCTATATGGAGACGGTCATGGCCGAAGCCATCCGCCGCAGCGGTGGAAGCTGTGAACCCAACGGACGCTTTTTAAAGGCTGTGGATGAGTTGGAAAAGGAGATCCTAAGCCGGACCGATGCGATCATGCAGGAATTTGACGTGTACCTGGACTACCCGGAACAGTTGGAGGCACACACTTTTACGGAAATCGAATATCAAGGGGAGGACATTCCCATTTCTTACGGCTTGCTGGCAGAAACATATGACCGGGTCATTCGGGGAGTATTGGATGAGAACCTGGAAAAGATGATCGGCTGTATGAAGAAAAGAGGCATCCCATACATGGATGGAAATAGGGAGGATTTTAAGATTGCCCTTGTGGGAGGATTTGGAAATTTTTATCTGGTGAAAAAACAGATCGAAAACAAATTCCGATTCAGTGTGGGAGACCGGCGTTTTTCCGGGATCATCGGAAGAAGGGAAGAACGGGAACAGGCTGTATCCCTGGGGGCTGCTTTACTGGCAGACGGCTGCATACGTATACGAAATACAGCCGCCTACAGCATAGGCCTGTGGAATTACGATCCCATCACCGGAAAGCCCGGATTAAACTATGCCATCCGATACAAGCAGGATCTGGAGTATGACCGGGTTTATTATGCCAGAAGTCCGGTGGATCAGGCGCCCACTGTGATCATGGCGCCAAAGGGAGGATTCCGCAATTTCTTGATCAATTTCGGAGAGTCGGATCACACGGCCCAGCCAGCCTTGGCGAAGGCGGAATTTGCTGAAAAACTATCCCATGTGATCGCCAATACTTATCATACAGCCGTGATCGGATTTTCCATATCCCAGGCGGGCGTCATCAGTTTGCATATCCATGATTATGATTTTTTGAACGACCGGATAGCGCAAGACGATCATGTGATCGCGTTGACTCGATACAGTGATCTGTTTGAGATCACCGATGTGAAACGGATTTTTTAAGGAGGCGGCAATATGGAATTTTATCGGACAATGCAGAGTGTGGAAGCATTAAAACGGTCGGAAGAAGTGACGATCTATGAGGCGCTTAAAATATTTTACTGTTTATGCCAGGATATTCGGGAAGAAAGCGGACAGACCATTGATCGCCAACCGATCGGTGATGACGATGAAGCGGCAAGGAAGCTGTGTTGGGCTGGCAATACCCTTTTGATGTTGTTCCAGAATAACCGGGATCACATCATGAATCCGGAACGGGATCGGATGTTCCGGGAGATAGAAGAAAAACTGACCAAAAGTCAGAAAGAGTGGGGAGAAGCGGCAAAACAGGCAGAGCAGTTGGAAACAGGAAAACAGGAGTTGAAAAAAAGGATAGAAGTATGCCGTAAGCTTGAAGAAGAAAAGAAAAAGCTGGAAAACGCTGCACAGCAGATAAAAGAAAAGTCTGAAGAATTGGAACAGGCGATAAAAGCGATTTCTCTTGAGGAACTTCAGGAACAGTGGCGGACGCACCAGGAGGCTTTAGAGGATTTGACAGAAAAGCGAAAAAGACTGGAGGAGGCCATCGGCCGGATGAAAAGACAGACGGGTCAGGAGATCGGACAGATCAGCCAGCTTGAGAAAGAATGGGAAGAACTGGAAGAGGAACGGAAGAGAAGGAGCAAGAAGAAGGAAGAGACGGAAAGGAAGATCGATCAGAGTAAGGCAGAGATGAATCGGTTGGAACAGTGGTTTAAGGGATTGGAAGCCGGAGAGAGGGAGCAGGAGTTGGAACGCTGCAAGGAACGGCTGCAGACGCTGCGCAAGGCCAGGAAAACGTTGGTGGAAGATCTGGAACAACTGAATGTTTTTACTGGACATGATGGGGCGGAACGGTCGGTCGAGTGCAGACGATATTTTGAAGAGAAAATGAGCGCCATTGAAGCCAGTGTGACCGAATATGAAGAACATTATCGTATGGTCATCCGGATGGCAGAAGAAGGGGGCAGAGCAGGATGAAATGTATGGTATGCGAGACGGATATGGGCTCCGGGAGGGGACGATGTCCCGTCTGCGGTTTTCCCGTTATATATAGTGTGGAGGCTGGAAAAAGTAAACATGCGATCGAACCCATGGCAGAGGTTTATAAAAAGAAAATACTCGGGTCAGGTATCATCGGGATCAAAGCCTGCCGTTATAAAAGGACAGATGACGGGCTCTTATGGGATGGGGAGACGGATATGGAACTGGCCAGACTGGCAGATATACCGGTGGGGCAGCCGTTATGGGTGGATCAGAAATTTGCCGGCATCGCCAAGACAGATATGGCGGAAAT
This sequence comes from Candidatus Onthocola gallistercoris, assembly GCA_018715345.1. Taxonomy (GTDB): domain Bacteria; phylum Bacillota; class Clostridia; order Lachnospirales; family Lachnospiraceae; genus Frisingicoccus; species Frisingicoccus gallistercoris. The sequence goes on along the minus strand of DVLT01000040.1, from coordinate 15,899 downwards.
AACATTGGATCTATATCTGGAAAGCGGGGATAACAGGCAGGACATTTCCCTTACATTGGGGAATCCGGATGTGAAAGGATGCTGGCAGTTGGGGCTGATGGGCGGACCGGGATTCAGGATCGCCGTTTTACTGGGCAATCCGGAAAAATATGTCCGATCCGGTTCATTCTCTTTTGCAAAGGAGGCAAAAAAAGTATGGGTATCACAGTGAGTTTTTGCGCATCCCGGCAATTTAATTATGCGGCAGCCATCAATCAGGTGCCGCTCATAGAAGAAATAAGGATAAAAAACAGCGGGAAGATCCCAACAGGAGAGCTGAAACTGGAAATTTTATCCAGGCCGGCGTTTTTCACGCCTTTTTCCATGGATGTGGGATCGGTGAAACCGGGAGAGACCCGCAAGATCCAAAATATATGTATCCAATACGATGCCGGCCGTCTGGTGGGCTATACGGAAAGCATAAATGGTGATCTGGAAGTTCGCCTTGTGTGCGGAAAAGAGCCGGTATATGACCAGTGTTTCCCGGTGGAACTGAGGCCTTTTGATGAGATCAGCCACTATGGAGGTGACCGGCCTTTAAGCGCGGCCTTTGTACAGCCCAATCATCCGGAGATCATCCGGCTTTTGTCCCGGATCAGTCAGATCAGAGGACAAAAGTATGGGAATTATGATATCGATGGTTACTATGGCGGAAAAGAAGGACAGATCCAGCTCGTTTCCAGCATGTTCCAGGCTGTACGGGAACAGGAGATCAGTTATGTACTCTCCAAACCTTCCGGTACGGCCGGTTATCAGAGGATCCGTCTGGCAGATGAGCTTTTGCGGGAAAAACAAGCCAACTGTATGGATATGACTCTCCTTTTCGCCTCGCTTTTGGAAGGAATGGGGCTGCATCCGCTGGTCATCTTATTGGAAGAACATGCGCTGGCCGGATTTTTTACCGGACCGGATTCCTTTTCCCAGCCGGTATTTACAGATATTGCAGAACTCCATAAACGGATGGCCAGGGATGTGGGCAGCATTATGGTCTTTGAATGCACGCTGGCAAGAAAAGGATCCGCTGCCTCCTTTGAAGACGCCGTCCGATCGGCACAAAAGACACTTCTGGGGGCAAAACGGCTGGAACCATCTTTGGATATTTACCGGGCCAGACAGGGCGGTATTTCGCCTCTGCCCTCCCGGTTTACCAGGACAGATATATTTGTGGAGGCGGATAAAAAGACTGGACAGATATGTGAAACGATGCCAAAGACGCCTGAAATGAAGAAAGAAGATACGGTGAAAGCATATCAGGCGCCGGATCGGATGGAAAGGTGGCAGAATGACCTGCTGGATATGACAGCCCGGTCTGCCCTTGTGAACATACCGGTATCTTCCGCCGGAAGAGGCGCTTTGCCCATTCTCACAGTGGATGGAGACATTTTATATCAAAAACTTTGTTCTGGCGAGTCTTTTACCATAGAGGCCAGACCCCAGGATTTTGAAGAGACCAAAAGGAGTCAGCCCTTGTTTGAACGGCTTTCCGGTGTGTATGGATGTCGGAACATCATTCTCGAAAGTCTGGAAAAGGGCGTGCTCCATACGGTTTATGCTCAGACAACGGTTGAGAAAGCCTTGTCGGTTTTGAGAAATCGGGACAGACAGTGGCGGGAAGATCGGGGAGCCAGCGTTCTTTACATGACCTTTGGCACCCTCCGGTGGAAGGATGAAAAAAGCGGCAGATATTACGAGGCGCCCCTTCTTATGGTCCCTATGACTTTTCGGAAGGACGGACGTAGATACCAGACGGCTTGGAGCGGTGGAACGATCTTTTTTAATGGCGCTGTGTTAGAATTGCTCCGGCAGCGTTTTGATAAAAGACCGGATGGGTTGACTCCGGTTCCCTGTAATAGCGCAGGGTATCCGGAGCTTCGGACAGTGTATAAAAATCTTCGGTTGGCGTTGGAAGGCGAACCGGATCTGGATGTGTGGGAACATGTCTGTCTGGGGCTGTTTCCGTTTTCCCAGTATCTGATGTGGCGCGAACTGAATACATATAAAGAAATCTTTAAGTCCCACCCATTGATAAAGGGTATCATGGATGGCGTAATCATGGATGGCGTATTGGAAAAAGATAAAAATGACTTTTGGTCAAAAGATAAAAATGCGGAGATCTTTTTCCCGATACCGGCCGACGTTACTCAAAGGCAGGCCGTAAAGGGGGCTTTATCCGGTCAGTCCATGGTTTTAAACGGGCCGCCGGGAAATGGAAAGTCCCAAGTCATCTGTAGCATTTTGACCAATTTTATCGCAGAAGGCAAGACAGTACTTTTGGGAGCCCAGAAAGCGGCTGCTTTACAGGTGGTATTTGACCGGCTGGAGAAGTTGGGCCTTGGAGATTTCTGCCTGTATCTGCCGGAAGAATCGGGCAGACGCTGTGAACTGGAAACATTACTTAGAAAGCTGGATCGCATTCTTCGGATGGATGAAACGGATGGAAACCATTATGAAGAACAGCGGGAAAAAGCCTTGGCGATAAGTCAGGAATTGGAGCAGGAGGCTGCTCTTTTTGGAGAACTGACCATGGGTGGTCGGTCTTTGGGCGAATGGATGGATCAGTATATCAAAACTTGGGGAAATGGCAAGGCATCGCGCTTTTTTTCGGCGGAGGATCAAAAAAGCGGTCCGGAGCTGGATGAAAAGCTTCAGGCAGGAAAAATGAATGCTCTGCGCGCTTTGTTGGAAGAACTGGGGCGGGTCGGTCGGCAACTGGGGGATATCGCCCATCATCCATTGAACGGTTTGGCGTTATCAGGGAACTTTTTCAGGATACAACAGTGTATCCGTCCTGCGCTGGAGACCTATATTGCTGCGCTGGAAAATGTGTGCTGTCTTAAAAGACAATTGGAAATGGAGAGGAAAACAGGGGATCCGACAAGACAGGAGGGAAGAACGCAAGGAAACGATAGTTTGGCAGACTGCTTGGATCATATCCGTCAAACCCATATTTTTTTACAGATACCGGAAAACCTTCGAAAGGAAGCGGACCTGGAGAAAAAATTGGAAATCTGGGCCGAATGGCTTCAGCATAAGGCCATGAGACAGAATCTTCTGGGAAGTTTTGGAGAAGCCGTGATGACGCTTCCGGTTAAAGAATGGTACAAGGAATGGCAGGAGGTGCGCTGGAGCAGCAATCCGGTAAACCGGATACGCAAAAATAGCATCCGTCGTCAAGTTGGCGCAAAAATGGGAAAACCCAAACCTACGGACAGGGAAGTGACGGAATGCTTAAAAGCCGCTTTCAGGCTGGCAGAGAGTTGGAATGGGAAAAGGCCGGATTTTACATTGCCATTGGATCTGGCTGGAACGATAAAGCTGAGGGACATCGTGAGAAAGTACTTCCCCGATGATACGCTGGAAAGATTTTATGTAAACCTAAAGGGAAATGATAAGGGAGAAACCCAAAGGAGGGAGGATATAATACGATCAGGTGGGAAAGCAGCTCAGGATCTGAGACAACTTTTGGGGGATCTACCAGGGATATGGTCTTTTGATCAGTCACCGGAGGAGGCTTTAAAAAAGGCCGAAAGGTGGCTGGAAGGACTGGACCAGTTGAATGAGTGGCGGGATTACCAAAATATCCGTAAAAACTGCCTGGAAGAAGGACTGGGGTACTGGATCCGGATGTACGAAAGCTGCGGATCCGACACAAGGACTGTCATGGATTTTGAAAACCATGCCTGCGGCCGTATGATCCGTTTATTGTATGAAAGCAGTGAAAAGCTGCGAGATTTTTCTGGAGGACGGTATGAAAGACTGGCGGAAAACTACAAACAGTTGGAAAAAGCAATGGAAGCAGCCGCTGCAAGTCAGATACGAAAAAGACATGCGGACCGGATTCAGAAGATACTGGCGGATCCCCTGTTCAAAAAACAGAAAACAGACTTACGACGGATCATTGAAAATGGGGGAAAAGGCATGAGCATACGAAAAGTCATGTCTATCTGCGCGGATCTTATTTTGAAGCTGACACCTTGCGTTATGGTCAGTCCGATGACAGCGCCGTTATATCTGGATCCGGATAAAATCCATTTTGAGCATTTGATCCTGGATGAAGCATCCCAGATTCCCACTTGTAAAGCCATCGGCCTCATTGCCCGGTGCGATCACGCAGTGATCGGAGGCGATCCCAACCAGATGCCGCCAACATCTTTTTTTGAAAATGACCGTTCCGATGAAAGCGTGTCAGTGCTGGATGATGATCAGGAAAGCATTTTGAAAGAGTGTATAGCCTTGGGGTTGCCGGAATATCATCTGAAATGGCATTACAGGAGCCGCCACGAAAGCTTGATCTCTTTTTCAAATCAGAGATATTACGGCGGAGGCATGCAGACTTTCCCATCGGCGGACGAAAGGTCCAAATGGGTGACAGTCGTAAGAACAAAAGGAATATATGATCGGGGACGGAGTATGACCAATCGAAAAGAAGCGGAAGCCCTTGTTGATTTTCTGGAAGCGAAGCTTTTGCAAGGCGATGGAAGAAGTTATGGGATCATCTCTTTTAATCAAAGGCAACAGGAGTTGATCTGCCGACTGGTCGAAAAGAGGGGACAGGATAATCTCAACTTTGGAAAATGTCTCAAAAAGCTGGAAGAGCAGGGAGAACCGCTTTTTATCCGAAATTTGGAAAGTGTCCAGGGGGATGAGAGGGATGTGATCCTGTTTTCTGTGGGATATGGACCGGATAAAGCCGGACGTCTCACCATTACTTTCGGGCCGTTAAGCCGCGTGGGCGGCTGGCGCCGGCTGAATGTGGCCATCACCCGTGCAAAGGATCAGATGATCCTTTTTACTTCCATGGATTCCTCCCAGATCAGATCAGGGGTGGAAGTTCCGAGAGGCGTGGCGGATCTGAAAGCATTTTTAGCCTATGCGGAGGGAAAAGAAGCGGAAGATCCGGGTGTTTCTGATCAGCCTGTGAGTCACCTTCAGAAGCAGATACAAAAATGTCTGACGGCCCATGGCTATGACAGTGTATGCAGCGTGGGACAGTCGGAGATGAAAGTGGACGTGGGGGTTTTGGATCCGGAAGATCCCGGGCGTTTTCTTTTGGGGATCGTCATAAACGGTACGGGGCAAGATGGAAGGAGATCCGTCTATGACCGGGAGATCGGACGGATGGAAATGCTGGAACGCAGAGGATGGAACTGGATCCGGACATGGAGTGCGGACTGGATCCTGGATCCATCCAGGGAAGAAAAGCGACTGATAAGAAAATTGGAAATATTGTCGCAGACCAGACATTCAGGGACAGGAGGGAGCATATGAAAAATGAGTTTGCAAGCAGGATAAAAAAGGCGGCAAATATTTTGCCGATAACAAAAAAGTCATCGGATCAGGGATCCAATAGTCAGAAACGGATGGTAGCGGACGTGCGTCAAGCCTCCGAAACATTGAAAAATCGTCTGGAAAGTCTGAGCCTTTGTGATCCCACTGGAAATATCGATGAAGAGGATCTGGGAAAGTACAGGATGATCATCAAAGTCCTGGCAGAACAGATGGATACAGCGCCGGCATCGGCGCTGGATACCCGGGGGATGGATCAGAAGATGATGGATCTGGCCGACCGCCTCGAAAGGACTGTCAGGAAAGGCAGAGAAAATACGGCCCGTTACATCGTCCAGGCATTGCTTTACGGCATTGGGAAAGGCCATGAACCGCTGCTTGCAGGCGAGGAGACAAACAGTGGCAAGATTCTGGCCTGCAGGCAGGAACGGCTGGATAAATACATGATGCTGGTGGAAATCGCCGAAAGCATTGACGATCGGAAACATACGATCGAAAAAATGGCTCAAAAGGTGAAAGAGGAAGCGCCGAAAGCCAATCAGGCGGTCAAAGACATGCGCAGGGCAAAGGAACTTTATCCGGATCGGGTCCAGGAGATCTATGCTGCCGGCGGCGATATGGAAAAGATCGTCCGCCTGGAAGTGCTGGAACTGGCCAGGAAATTCAGGGAAGCGGACAATGCCTATCATCAGGTGGAAGGGACAAAGCGGAAGCTTGAAATGACCCGGTATGAGCTGAACCAGTTGAGCGACAGCCTGAGGGAAGCGGAGCAGCAGCTTCTGATCATGCATCAGGATATTTCACAGACATTAAAAAAACGGTTGGATGCGATGGCTGAGGAAAGCCTGAAGGACCTTGTCCGACAAGGAGAGAATATCGATCAGCTCCAGGATACCATCGACCGGTTCAATCACGCAGTGGATGAGGTGTTCAGTTCTGACAAGATCAAACGTTTTATGGCTTCGGCGCTGGATGAATTTGAAAAGATCGAACGGGAGATCCGGCTGCAGATGAAAGAAGAGAAGGAAGCAGAAGGACGGAGACGTCAGATCGAACAGGAAGAAGCAAAAAAACAACGGCAGGATAATGGCCATAAAGTTATTTTAAACAGTTAAGGAGGCGGTCCGATGAAAGAATCCTTTGTTGATAAGATCAAAAAGACGACTGTGGGAAAGAAAGAACGGTGCCTGACACCGGAAAATCTGGCGGAAACGGGAGTACGCCTTCGAGGGTTGGAAAAGAAATATCGGCTGATCGTCCGTATGGAAACAGAAAAAGTCCGGACAGCCAGGGAAAAACGTAAAGAGGACGAAAGAGCTCAGCTCAAGTTAAAAAATGCCTACTATGCCCTTTCCATCGTCCGGGCGGCCAGAGAACAGCTCCAGTACGTATCCACGGTGGAATCACTGTGCGAAGCCGTAAAAGAGATGGATCAGGTATTGAAAATGCTGGATACGGCCTATGCAAAAACGGCCAGAGCAGGTGGACGATGGTTTAAAAACAGAGCTGCCCGTACGGTAGAGCGGGATGGGGATGGCAGACTGGCCCGGTTGTTTGCCCAGCCCATCGATGTGCTGGTGGATGATGATATTGTGGACCGGCTGGCCAGAGGCGATTCGGTGGATGAATGTTTGGAGAAGGACGATGGGATCAAGGCCACCGTAAAGGAGGCGGTGGCCTACAGTGAAGAGTATATGGCACAGACAGAGCCGACAGATTTTTTCTCCGGTGATCTGGATGAAAGTCTGCATAATGATCTGGAATCCATCAAAGAGATGGTGGGTAATATGGTCAGAGATGCCTGATGTACCAGGTCTGATACGGAAAGAGAGGCGGGAGGTCAGAATATGGAAAAAAGTTATCTCGATAAAATGCGTTCAAAAGAAACATTATGTATGTCTTACATGCAAAAAGCAGACGATATGTTTGCTATGAATGATTACAGCCATTCCCGGGAAGAGTGTGTTTATCTTCAGAAAGCGGCGGAACTGCGCTATGAGATGGCACAGATCAGCAGCGGCGAGGAAAGAAGATACCAACAAAGAAAGCTGCAGGAATTGAATCAGCGGATACGTTCTATTGTCCGGATCATCGATCCGGAATTATGGGAAAAGATGCAGAACCGGCCCGAGAGCAAAAAAGAAAAACCGGCAGCAGAAGCAGATAAAACAGAAAATATGCCGGGGGATGCAGAAAAGCCGGATGTGACAGAAGAAGAGGCGGCCCGATGGTTTCGGAAACAGCCGGCTCAATCCTTCGATGATGTGGCCGGCATGGAAGATATAAAGGAATTACTCAAGGGCAGCTTGAAACGGATGGACCGGTCTGGTATTGCCAGACGCTTAAAGCAGCCTCAGCAGAAGTCTTTCCTGTTTCTGGGACTTTCCGGGTGCGGTAAGACCTATGTGGCGGAAGCCTTTATCCATGAATTGATGGATGCGGGCTATAAATATATCTTCCTTCAGGCTTCCGACATATTGAGCCGCTATGTGGGGGAGGCGGAGAAGATCGTGGATCGGGTATTTGAAACGGCCAGGAAAAATGCCCCCTGTGTTGTCTTTATCGATGAACTGGATGGCGTATGTAAAAACCGTTCCATGGCCAATCTTCCCCAGCATGCGGCCACATTGACCACAGCTTTTTTGACAGCACACAACCAGATCGCGGATTCCGATTCACAGGTGATCTTCATCGGCGCGACCAACTATCCGGATCAGTTGGATACGGCCATGCATAATCGGGTCCGGCTGGTGAAAGTGTCCCTGCCGTCAAAGGAAGCCCGGGCACAAGTATTTGAAAAAGAATTTTCAGATATTGTTGTCCGGGAGGACGATCTGACCGGCGAATGGATGGCAGAACAGACAGAGGGCTATGATTACAGAGACATATGCAAACGGTTGGTGCCGGCCATAAAAGAAGCGATCAGTGATGATCTGATGACCATTTATAAGGACGATGACAAGGCGGTCCAGGCATTGGATGACGGCCGTTACAAGTTGGGCAGAAACATATTTGAAAAGGCAATGAAACAGTGTATGCCATCGCCAAAGGATGAGACGGCGATCGATGACTGGATCCGGCATTTCCATATGGAGCAGGCGGTGATGGGATGATCTATTCCGGAAAATGGATGGAAGATTTCAGAAAAGAACCGGCCTATGGTTTGTCGGCAGTCTGCGGCTTTCACGAATGGAAAAGACTGTTTGGAGGCTGCATCCCCGATGGAGAGCTGGACCCCCTTTTCCATGTGTCTGTCTGTCAGATGTTTTTACTATGGGGGGCTGCAGGCAGCGGGAAATCCACCTTGTGCGAGGCTTTGGCAGGTGAACTGGCTTTGGCAGGCTATGTGTATATACGGATCCCGGCTCTTTTAATGGCAGGAAATGACAGCGATCAGGCGTGTGAAAATGTAAAAAGCTTTGGCAGTGCGTTGAAAGATCAGTTGGAGCAGGGGAAAAAGATCTGCCTTTTTTTGGAACATGTGGAATATCTGACAGAAAGCCCTTCGGCCTGTCGGATCATGGAGCAGATCTTTACAGATATTGAAAACAGGGAATGGCCATTTATCTTGACGGCCACAGCCAATGACCGGCGGATGGTGTGCCCGGAACTGGCAAAAAGCATGCTGGACGGACCGGTCAGGCCTCCGGGGAGAAAAGACCGGCGGCGGTTTTTGCAAACATTTTTATCACCGTTTTTGTCCGAAACAAGTCCCGTCTCTCTGGAATACCTGACCGAACATACGGAAGGTCTGACCTATGGCCGATTGATGAAATTGATCAACTGTTTCCGACTGGCATTAAAGCAGGAAACAGCGATCCGGTATGAGTTCCGGGAAAAAGCCATACGGCAGGCAATGGAAAAAGGAGATATTGTCATCAGCCCGTCCATGGCAGAAACCCTCCTTCAACAGGCAGCAAGCGATGGTGGCGGAGCAAAATGGGATGAGGACCAGAAAGTCTGCGGTTATGGAAATGAGGTTGGGAAAAAAGAGGATGGGACGGTGTATATGTCCGCCTCCGGCGGCGCCCGGTATCCCGAAGATGCGAAGGACGCAGAGGGAAAAAGAATCCGGGGAAAGGAAGAAAAAAATCTGATCGAGATCATCGAGGCGCTGGATCAATTAAAAGAAATCGTGTGACAGAGATCAGAAAGGGTGGAATGTATGTGGATATGTCCGGTATGTCGGGAAGAAAACGAAAAGGATATCTGTAAAAACTGTGGATTTGACATCGGCCAGAAGGGTGGTAAGTACTTATCCGTAACCCGCCTGACGGCCGCCATCCTGGAAAAATATCCGGTTATCCATACAGAGGGCTTTGAGGATTATGACAAAGGGTGCCGATATTATTTCGGTATCGGTACTCCCATGGATATCGGACAGGCGATCGGATGTTGGACGCGGGCGGCCAGGGCCGGGTATGGTCGGGCGGCCTGCAGGCTGGCAGATTGCTTTTGGCAAGGCGCAGGTGTGGATAGGGATAGGGAAGAAGCGTTGAGATGGTGGATAAAGGGCGCTAAAGATGGGGATGCGGAAGCTGTGGCCCAGTTGGCGCTCCATGGATCATGGCTTCATCAGCCCCGATCCCAGTATCAGGTCAGGACGGAGCAGTATCTGGCCTGGGGAAAGCGGGCAGCGGAAAATGGATACGAGCAAGTCATACCCGTACTGGAAAAGACGAACACCCCTTATGCGATGTATGATGGATACCGGCATATATTGGTCTGCAATGATACCAAACAGGGGTGTTTTGCCCTGGGGCATATGTACCTGACCGGAAGGATAAAAGGAGCAGATGGTGTGGATCCTGTCCAAAAGGCAGTGTATTGGCTGTCCCGGTCGGCCAAAAAGGCCGGACGGCAGGATACGGCCAACCGCTATATGATGGAAATCGCGGAGAGCTTCCGAAATGGATCGGGGGTGGGCAGGTATGGACAGGAACTGGATCAGGCCAGAAAACTTCTGGCGGGGATCGGCGGCAGGAAAGGTCCGGCGGAAGGACTGCGTATGCTGGGAGAGATTGCCGCAAGCAGCAGTCCAAAAGCACAGGATGCCATGTGTGAATTGGGACGGTTTTTTGCCGGAGATTATGGAAAGAACGCTGACTGGGAACAGGCAGCCGTCTGGTTTGGGCAGGCAGCCAAAGGCGGCCATGCTTATTCCCGACTGCGGTTCCTTGAAATAACGGATAGAGAAGAGCGGCTGGAGCCGGATGTTTGGGGAAAAAGGTATGAACAGGCCGTCCGGTGGTGTGAGGAAACGGAAGCGGCCGGCAATGCCGATGCGGCAGCCCTTCTGGGAAGTTGTCATCTGGAACGGGCAAAAACAAAAAAAGACTTGGATAAAGCGATGATTTTGCTGAAAAAGGGTGCGAAAGCCGGATCCGGGGAGGCATGTGAACGGATCGGAGATCTTTACCGTATCGGATATGAATCCATGGCGGGAGATCTGGAAATGGCGTTGCGATGGTACAAGAAAGCTGCAGATCTGGGAAGCGCTTATGGAAAAGACCAGATCCGAAATTGGGGCTATTATCTGGATGAAAAGCTGTACAGACGTTATATGGCGCCAAACCAGCGGCCGCATGGCCAGGCATCCAACGGGAAATATCATTCCGGGGCAGTCCGTCTGCTGGAAGATATCCAGTTTTGCCATGGCCTGGATATTTCCCGTCATACGGACTTTAAGCGGGCGCTTGAGCGGATAAGTCCAAAGGGTGACGGATTTGACCCGTATCGCCAGTTTATGACAGGGTTGTTGTACTGGCGGCAAAAGACGGTCTGCGCTTCATATGGCGCAAAGGCTGTCCGGCATTTTGAGGCGGGACTTGCAGGGGGCTGTCCTCTGGCGGGCGTTTGGCTGTCCAGGGCCTATCGTTTTGGCGTGGGGACAGAAAAAAATCTTGAAAAGGCAAAAGAACTGGAATATGAGAATGGACCGCAAGTCCGGTCCTGGGCAAAGGATGGCAATGAAGAGGCCCTTTATCATATTGCTTGTGAAAATGCCCTGGATGGACGGCAGGAATTGGCAAGAAAGCAGTTTGAGAAAGCTTTTGAAGGGGGATGCATTTTTGCGGCGGCGGGGATCGCCCGATATGCATATGAGGATTTCTGCAGAGAAAAGGACAGGATACGCCGTTTACTGTACTTTGAAAAGGCTTGCTGCTGGTACATGAAGGGAGGAGGCAAAGGCGATGTGAATGCGGTCAGAGAACTGGGCAGGATGCTCCTAAAGCTGCCGGATCAAAAGGGAGAGGCGGCAGGCATTTCATGGCTGGAGAGGGCGTCTGAAACAGGAGACAGACAATCGGATCTCATATTGATGAAATTATATGAAAAACGGTATGATAAAGAAAAAGAAAGAGGGCAAAGGCGGGAAGATCTGCGGCAAAAAGCCATGACATACGGCCATCGGGCTTGCCAGACGGACAATCCGATCCTATTGGGACAGGCCAAAAGCTGTCTGGATAAACTGTATTCCGATGGGAACCGTTTCATCCTGCTCTGACCGGTCGGGATCGGAAGTCCGACGGTTGAAAACTGTAAAGATATTTAAAGATTGGCGGGCAGGGTGACCACGATGGTCAAATGTCTGGCGTCTTTTCGCAAAGCAGTGATCTTGCCTTTATGGGCATCCGTGATGGCTTTTGCGATGGAAAGTCCCAGGCCGTAACCGCCTGTCTGGGAACTGCGGGACTGGTCCGCCTGATAAAAACGGTCAAACAGCTGATCCAATTCCTCGGGAAGGTCATAATTTGCCGTGTTTTCCACAGAGAAGTTGACCGTCCGCCCTTGTTTTTTTAGGGAAATGCGTATCTCGCTGTATTCCGGAGAATATTTCAAAGCGTTTTCCATAAGGATGGAAACCAGCTGGGAAAGCGTCTTTGTATCGCCTTTCAAAGCAAGCATGGGCTGGATATCGCAGTGTATGGTTTTGTGCTGCAACTTTGCCGCCGACTGGAAAGAAAACAGGATATCGGTCACCAGATCCGACAGGGGAAATTCGATCATCTGCAATGGATGGCGCCCTTCTTCCATCCGGGACAGATAGAGCAGATCATCTGTCAAAAGGGCCAGACGTTCCGTCTGAAGCTGGATATCTTCCAGCCACTCGTTTTTTTCCATATCCATGGCCAGAACTTCCGTGTCCGCCCGTATGATGGTAATGGGCGTTTTGATCTCATGGCCGGCGTCGCTGATAAAGCGCTTTTGTTTTTCGTAGCTTTCAGAGATCGGCTTGACGATCCGGCCGGAGAAGATCAGGATCAGTACGAATACAGCCAGAAATCCCAGGGCAGCGGTGCCGTAGCTGGCGATGAGAACGGTGCGGAATGATGAGAGGTATTCCGACCAGTCCAGGAAAATGATGCGGATATTTCCGTTTTCATTGCAGCGGACATAGCGGTAATCGTTATAAAATCCATATTTGGATTTGCGGTTAAGGACGTCTTTTGCCGCTTCCACGGCTTCATCATCATCGATGGCGGCCACTTTTTCCGTATCCGTAAGGATCACGTCTCCTTCTTCTGTCAGGAGGACTGAAAAGTAGCGGGATTTATAAGGCAGTTCCGGTGACATGTTTTTGTCTGTTCCGGTTGGAGAATGGGCTTTTCCCATATTCTTTTTTGGGAAAGTGCCCTGATTATTTTTTAAAACATGGAGAATACTATCTGCTTTTGTGACAACTCTGTGGTAATTCAGTATATTGACCCCGGTCATGATCAGAAGCAGTACGACCAGAAGGGACAGCATGGATACAGCGATCAATTTGACACGCAGTTTTTTGATCATTTGATCTCCTCCAATGAATACCCCACATTCCGAGTGGATTTGATATGGACATCGGTATGGAGGGCGGCAAGCTTTTTACGCAGATAAGAAATATAAACCCATACCACATTGATCTCCGCATCGCTGTCATATCCCCAGATCTGTTCCAGAAAGCGGGTGGGAGAGATGATATTTTTGGGATGGCGCATGAGCAATTCCATCATCTGAAATTCTTTGTTGGCCAAGTGGAAACTGCCGGCGGGAGTGGATAACTCAAAAGATGCACAGTTGAGAGTCAGATTGCCCACACACAGACAAGAATCCGGCTGAGCCGACTGACTGCGGGTCATAGCCCTGAGCCTGGCCAGAAGTTCCGGCGGGGCAAAGGGTTTTGTCAGATAGTCATTGGCTCCGCTATCCAATCCCCGCACCTTGTCATCGATGTCTGATTTGGCGGTCAGGATAAGCACCGGCGTTGTGATGCCCCGGGCGCGCAATGCTTTCAACACAGAAATACCGTCCAGTTTGGGGATCATGATATCCAGGATAATGCCATCATAGGTTCCGACGTTCAGATAAGAAAGTGCCTCTTCCCCATCAAAAACCGCATCCACAGAATAGTTATTTTTTTCCAGAATTGCTGTCAAAGCTCTGGAGAGAGATTTTTCATCTTCGATAAGAAGTAAACGCATGACAGGCCTCCATCTACTATATATAAAGCGGATACTGCCGGAAATATGCCGGCGATTTTATTTTAACATGGCAAAGGAAGAAAGTCATTATGGAATTTGAAGGACATTGGGAGAATAAGGATTCAATAAATGTTCACACAGTATTTTAAGTTCAGTTGGAGTTGGGTTTATAAAATGCCTCTGAAAGGGGCTGTTATCATTGGATTGTCAAATGGGAGGCACGCTTTAGAAACTGTATGGCCTTTGGAACAAAAATGTGATAGAATATTCCGTATCGGAGAACGCAATGCTCCAGGAGGGTCCGTATCTTTGGGGCGGACAGACTGTTGTGACGGAATAGGAGAATCAGGATGCCAACAAACATGAAGCGTATCATTGCACAGCAGATGCTTGTCATGATGAGGGAAAGAAGTATTGACAAGATAACGGTAAAAGCATTGATCGAGGCTTGCGACATATCCCGGCAGACATTTTATTATCATTTCCGGGATATCATGGATGTTCTGGAGTGGATTTTGTCCCAAAGTATGGAACGGATGCTGCAGCGAAGCCTGAAATCCGGATCGCCGCAGGAGGCTATGGAGATCTTTATCCGGGAAACAGAAGAAAACAAAGATCTTATCCGAAAGCTTTTGGCATCTTCAAGACGGGTGGAGCTGGAGGCCATGTTTGTCAAAACTCTCCGGGAATATCTGGAAAAGATGGCCGATCAGAGACGTCCCGATCTGGTGGTAAGTTATGCGGATAAAGAATTTTTGCTGGATTTTTGGTCCTATGGCTTGACGGGCATGCTGTTTAAATACAGCTGCAGCAAAGAGATACCGGACGCCCCAGGTTTGACAAAACGGCTTGGCAGGTTGTTGTTAGGAGAATTGCAAAAATAGTGAGGATCCGTCTGACCCGTGGGATGGACGGCAGGGTGAATAAGAAAGGAAAGTGTCTAAAAACTGACATTTTCCTTTTTTTGTCTATACAGACGGAAAAAACTGCCAGTGGCATCAGAACGGACAGGCTGATAGACTCAATAATAGAAAGGAGAGCGGTCATGCGGTTAAAGCAAAGTGATTTTTCGGCAAAATTATATGAACTGGAAAAGGAGTACCGCCGGTTGCTGGATCAGCTTGGCGCGTTTAGGGATGACAACCTGGATATGATCCGGAAAACACGGGAGCGGCTGGAAGAAGAGTACCGAAGCTATAGCTGGAATTTGCGGCAGGATATCTGTAAGAGCCGTTCTCCGGCCGTCAGGGAACTGGCAAAAGTCCAATATGATCACAATAGGCAGATGGAAGCCCTCAGTGAAAAACTGCCGGAGTATTTTCATTCGGAAAGCAGCCGGGCCGGAGAAGAGGAAGCTGAGGCAGCGGCGCTTTATGCGGAATATACCATTGACTTTGCCGTGTGCTCCATACGCGGCGCATTGGAAGCGGTATTGGAAGCTGCGGAACTTCAGATGGAACAAGAAGAAAACGATGAACGATAGAAAAATAGGAGGACAAAGACATGAATGAAGTAAAAAGGCCAAAAAAACCATTGATTTACTATTATGTGATCGCCATGTTGATCTTGCTTCTGGTCAATTTGCTGCTCACACCCTGGCTATTGGAGCAGCAGATCCAGGAAGTGGATTATGGTACGTTTATGACCATGACCGAAGAAGGCAATATCGGTCAGGTGGAAATACAGGAAGATGAAAATCAGATCGTATTTACCGACAAGGACAATCGGACGATCTATAAGACCGGTATGGTGGAGGATGCGGATCTGACCAAGAGGCTGTATGAATCGGGCGCCAGCTTTTCCGGACAGATCGTGGAACAGATGTCACCCATACTCAGTTTCCTGATCAGTTGGGTTTTGCCGATCGCCATATTCATAGGAATCGGCGAGTATATGTCCAGAAAGCTGATGAAACGGGCCGGAGGCGCCAACTCCATGGCTTTTGGAATGGGTAAGAGCAGTGCCAAGGTATATGTGAAGTCATCGGAAGGTATCCGTTTTTCTCCATGTCCGGTTCAGAATTTGTGGAAATGTTCGTCGGCATGGGCGCAGCAAAAGTCAGGGATCTGTTCAAACAGGCTAAGGAAAAAGCACCATGTATCGTATTCATCG
>DVLT01000039.1 GCA_018715345.1 Candidatus Onthocola gallistercoris | reverse complement strand
GTTTCCCTCCGGTTTTGTCACACTGATCTCAAAGATGATATCGGCCCTTTCCCGTATGGTATCCGGCAACGTCCTTCCAGTAAGTATCAGTTCCATACTTTCATTTTTCATATCCAGCATCTGGAGAACTTCTTCTTCCGATAAAATGCCCAGATCCATAAGTCCCAGCAGTTCATCCAGGACAAGCACATCGCATTCGCCGATCTTCAGCACTTTTTTTGCAAAATTAACGCCGTTGAGGACATTAAAACGTTCCTCTTCCTTTTCTTCTTCTGAAAGATCATTATAATACTCTTCTGTTTTTTCAAAGCGGTAGATTTTCAGTTCCGGCTCCAGTCGGGTCAGATAGTCCAGATCACGACTCAGTTTTCCTTTTAAAAACTGGATCACAAAAACTTCCTTCCCACTGCCGGCATAACAAACCGCCTGTCCAAGGGCAGCGGTGGATTTTCCTTTGCCCTCTCCATAATATACTTTTATTTGACCTTCTGACACTGTTTTCACCTCATTATAATATAGGTAATACCATAATGATTTATCGCCGTCAACTGTTTTTATTCCATAATTTTACATTTTTATTCGATACATTCAATCTTACTTACAGAGATTTCATATGCTGTCCGCTTCTCCACCCGATCTTCTTCCAGCCGTTTTTGATAAGTCCGGCTCTGTATCCGTCCCCAGAGATGGATATGGGTTCCCACTTCAAATTTGCCGGCAAACCGGGCATTCCTTCCCCAACATATACAGGGCAGATAATCGGATTTCCCGTACGGGCGGTTCACCGCCAGAAGTAGATCCGCGATCTCCCGCCCCAGAGGCGTCATCCGATACACCGGCTGTTTACATATGTATCCATCCAGAAAAACGCTGTTTGGTTTTACATTTTCCTCCGCCTCTTCAAGAACCTCCACTTCCCTCACAAACACAGACAGGACCAGCCGATTACGCCCTTCTTCGTGTTTGTTGTAAGATCGGAACTGTCCATGGGCTTCCAACGTTTTGCCCATATAATCCTGGGTCACGTCGATGAGCCTTTCGGAGATCATCAGTGGTATCCGGTCCACCATATTGGATAATCTCTGAACCACAACCTCCACAATATAAAAGCCTTCGCCAAAGACTTCATGGCTGTACTTAAATTCCGAATCCACGATCCCCACGATCGTCACCTGATTATTATCCAGCACTTTGTCCGCCATTTTTAATATTCCCCTTTCTGTATCTAAGAATTTTTCATCTCAATTATATTTATTCAGGATGTCCCTCGTTTAGAACTTAACACCAGTAAGGCTAACATACTTTAACGTCCAAATAAACTATCATTCATCGACAGGATTCGTCAGCCTTAAACAATACTCTCCCCCATCCGGGAAGATTGTCCCCCCTTTTACAAAAACCTCTGAAATTTTCTTGAAAAATCATTGGAGTATGATAGAATATAAAAGTTGTCGGTCGATCATTCTATTTATAGAACGGAAGGATAATATATGAAGATTAAACGTGAAGATATTCGTAATATAGCTATAATCGCCCATGTTGACCACGGAAAGACAACACTGGTCGACGAACTGCTGAAACAAAGCGGTGTATTCCGCAGTAATCAGGTGGTTCAGGAAAGGGTCATGGATTCCAATGATATTGAAAGAGAACGTGGGATCACCATTCTTTCCAAAAATACTGCTGTTTTTTATAAAGATACAAAAATAAACATCGTCGATACTCCAGGCCATGCGGATTTCGGCGGCGAAGTGGAACGGGTCCTTAAAATGGTGGACGGCGTGGTCCTGGTGGTGGATGCCTTTGAAGGCCCCATGCCCCAGACCAAATTCGTCCTTAAAAAGGCGCTGGAATTGAATCTGGCTGTAATTGTCTGCATCAACAAGATCGACCGGCCGGAGGCAAGACCAGACGAAGTGATCGATGAAGTGCTGGAATTGCTCATCGATCTGGATGCCAATGACGAGCAGCTTGACTGTCCCTTTGTCTATGCTTCCGCTAAAACCGGCGTGGCCATGCTGGAGCTTTCCGATGGATCCAGGGATATGAAACCCCTGTTTGAAACGATCATCGAACACATTCCGGCGCCGGAAGGCGATCCGGACGCACCCACCCAAGTCCTCATCAGTACCATCGACTATAATGAATATGTGGGCCGTATCGGCGTGGGAAAAGTGAGCAACGGAACCATCCGTGTCAATCAGGAAGCGGTCATTGTCAATCACCACGACCCGGACAAATTCCGTAAGGTCAAGATCAGCAAGCTTTATGAGTTTGACGGTCTGAATAAAGTGGAAGTGGAAAAGGCCACTGTCGGTTCCATCGTGGCCATCTCCGGCATATCCGATATCCATATCGGCGACACCCTTTGCTCGCCGGAACACCCGGAAGCCATTCCTTTCCAGAAGATTTCCGAACCGACCATATCCATGAATTTTATGGTCAACGACAGTCCCCTGGCCGGCCAGGAAGGCAAATATATCACTTCCAGGCATTTGCGGGACCGCCTCTTCCGGGAATTGAACACGGACGTCAGTCTGCGGGTGGAAGAAACCGATAATACAGACTGCTTTAAAGTGTCCGGCCGGGGCGAACTGCACCTGTCTGTCCTGATCGAAAACATGCGCCGTGAGGGCTATGAATTTGCAGTCAGCAAGGCCGAGGTCATCTATAAAAAGGATGAGAAGGGCAAGCTTCTGGAACCCATGGAAACGGCAGTCATCGATGTGCCGGAAGAATTTACCGGCATTGTCATCGAAAAACTGAGTATGCGAAAGGGCGAACTGACCGGTATGTCCAAAGCCAGCGGCGGTTATTCCCGTCTGGAGTTTACCATTCCCTCCAGAGGGCTGATCGGCTATCGGGGTGAGTTTTTGACCGATACAAAGGGTAACGGCATCCTCAATACTCTCTTCCAGGGATATGGACCTTACAAAGGCGATATCGCCTATCGTCAGGTGGGCTCCCTCATTGCCTATGAACCGGGCGAGACGATCACCTATGGGCTTTTCAACGCCCAGGAGCGGGGCACCCTCTTCCTCGGGCCTGGAGAAAAGGTTTATGCCGGTATGGTGGTGGGCATGAACCCCAAGGGCGATGACATCGAGATCAATGTGTGCAAGCGCAAACAGCTGACCAACACCCGTGCCTCCGGTTCTGATGACGCGTTGAAACTGACGCCGCCAAAGATCCTCAG
Organism: Candidatus Onthocola gallistercoris; assembly: GCA_018715345.1. Lineage (GTDB taxonomy): Bacteria > Bacillota > Clostridia > Lachnospirales > Lachnospiraceae > Frisingicoccus > Frisingicoccus gallistercoris. Next base: position 16,996 of record DVLT01000039.1, on the reverse strand, counting down.
CCTGGAAGAAGCTCTGGATTTCATTGAAAATGACGAATTGGTGGAAGTAACCCCCAAATCCATCCGTATGCGCAAAAAAATACTGGATAGCAAGCAGCGTATGCGGGCCAACAGAAAATGATCTTTTCAGACGCCTGCGAAACGCTCTGATCGAAAAAGATCTTCTACTGTGGTATAAAAACGGCTCCCGAAAATCCGATTGCACATCGGATGATCGGAAGCCGTTTCTTTACGCTTCAGTATCCCATATACTCTATTCCTATTTATTGTCACTGCGCTGTCCAGATGTGAACGTCGGAAGGATCAAAGATTCCGGACTGCCATCTTCCGCTTTATATTCCATTTTTCTAATAAGTAATAGACTATGATGGAAAGGGGAAGCAGCAGAAAAGTAAATGTCAATGAACTAAAAAGCATTTTCCCTCTTCTTTCTCTGAAAGAAGATCCGCCCCGCCTTAGCAGGACAGATCTTCCTTAAATACATTTACAATTTTACACCATTCATATAGATACCGCATATCTCCAGCGCATCATCCAACAGGATCAGATCCGCCGCTTTTCCCGGAGTGATACTGCCATAATGGTCATATATTCCCAAGGCAATAGCAGGATTGACCGCTGCGCAACGCACTGCGACAGCCAAGGACACACCCATCTGCTTTACCGCCGTCCGCATACAATCCATCAGATTTGTCGCCGATCCGGCAATCGTGCCATCTGCAAGGGTCGCCCGGTTCCCTTTTACGTTAACCGCTTGACCTCCAAGGGCATATTCCCCGTCCGGCATGCCGGTGGCCATCATACTGTCGCTGATAAAGATCACCCGTTCTTCACCAAACATACGCAGCGTATTGCGTACAACAGAAGGGTGGATATGGACACCATCGCAGATCAACTCCACCGCCGCCATCTTGTCCGCTGCCGCGCCGATCACGCCAGGAGCCCGATGTCTATAAGGCGGCATGGCATTGTAAAGATGAGTCACATGGGATGCGCCCCTTTCAAAAGCCTCTATGGCTGTATCATAATCCGCTTCTGTATGGGCAATGGACACCGTTGCTTCCTTGCTCACCTGAGAAATAAAGTCCATGGCTCCTTCCGTCTCCGGAGCCACATCCACTATTTTAAAGCGCTGGCCAGATCGCTCCTGAAGCCGCTGATACAGCCCGATATCCGGCGTCCGGATAAATCGTTCATTCTGGGCGCCTTTCTTTTTTACAGATATGAAAGGCCCCTCCATGTTGATCCCCACGAGCCGTGCGCCGCTCTCGCTGCGATAGGCCGCCGCCGCATCACATATTTTAAACAGCTGATCTTCCGGAAGCGTCATGGTGGCCGGGCAGATATTCACTACCCCCACCGAGGCTTCATATGCCGCCATCGCTCGGATGGCCTCCTCCGTTCCATCGCAGAAATCATATCCCACACAACCGTGGAAATGCAGATCTGTCAGTCCGGGGATGGCATAAAGCCCGCCGCCGTCAAGAACCGGCCCTTCAGAGGCTTCCGATTCTGCCACGAAAATGCCGTTCTCCATGCATACACTGCCTTTTTCAAAATATCCATCTTCATTAAAGATATTCACATTTTTTATCTTCATCGGTCACTCTCCTGTCCTGCACCGCAGACTGTATGAGTATCTGTTATACATTATTATAAAGAAATCTTTGAAAATGCTGCCGCGTCACCTACGATGGACACATCCGGATGCAGCTGGAGGATCGACGCGGGAACCTGCGGGGTCACTGGTCCAAAGAAAGCCTTTGCCACAATGTCCGCTTTATCTTCTCCGCTGATGACCATCACGATCTTGCGAGCCATCATGATATTTTTGATCCCCATGGTAAACGCATAACGGGGCACATCTTCTTTTTTCTCAAACAATCTGGAATTGGCATTGATCGTACTCTCTGCCAAAGCCACACAGTGGGTTTCCTTCCGGAAAATATCCTCTGGTTCATTAAAACCAATGTGGCCATTATGACCGATCCCCAACAGCTGGAGGTCAATACCGCCCATGGAAGCGATCAGATCATCGTAGCGGGCGCATTCTCCATCTGTATCTTCTGCCAGGCCATTCGGCACATTTGTATTGGCTTTGTCGATGTTGACATGGTCAAAGAAATGGGTATCCATAAAATACCGATAACTCTGCTCATGGTCTCCGGAAAGTCCTTTATACTCGTCCAGATTCACGGTACGTATACTTGAAAAATCCAGATCCCCCATCTCATAGCGGCGGATCAGTTCTTTATACGTACCGATCGGTGAAGATCCAGTGGCCAGTCCCAAAACACTGTCCGGCTTTGTCAGCACTTGAGCTGAAATCAGATTTGCCGCTTTCCGGCTCATTTCATCATAATCTTTTCCACAGTAAAAACGCATCCTCGTTTTCCCCCTTTATTTATTTTAAATAATCATCCATCAGCCCGGTCACATCCAGGGTGGCAAAATAGTCCTTCGGTGTCTCCGCCCGCCGGATCAGCTTTGTCGAGCCATCCTCTCTGAGAAGAACTTCCGCAGAACGCAGTTTGCCGTTATAATTATACCCCATGGAAAAACCGTGGGCCCCGGTGTCATGAATGACCAAAAGGTCTCCCATATCGATCTTTGGCAGCATACGGTCAATGGCAAACTTGTCATTGTTCTCGCAAAGGGAACCGGTCACATCATACTTGTGATCACAAGCTGCTTCTTCCTTCCCTGCCACTGTGATATGGTGGTAAGCGCCGTACATAGCCGGACGCATCAGATTGCAGGCGCAGGCATCCACGCCGATATACTCTTTATAGGTGTGCTTTTCATGGATGGCACGGGTGATCAGATGACCGTATGGGCCCAACATGAAACGGCCCATCTCTGTATAAATGGCCACATTGCCCATACCTGCCGGTACCAGTATCTCTTCGTAAGCCTGGCGCACGCCTTCCCCAATGGCCAAAATATCGTTGGCCTCCTCATCCGGATGATAAGGGATACCCACACCACCGGAAAGATTGATAAATTCGATGGAAGCGCCGGTTTCTTCTTTCAGTTCCACCGCTGTCTTAAACAGGATCTTGGCCAAGGCCGGGTAATACTCGTTTGTCTTTGTATTGCTGGCCAAGAAGGCATGGATACCAAAATGTTTCACACCTTTTTCCATCATGATCTTAAAGCCTTCTGTCATCTGCTCCCTTGTAAATCCATATTTTGCCTCTCCAGGGGTATCCATGATCCCATTGCTCAACTGGAACTGGCCGCCTGTATTGTATCGGCAGCTCATGGTTTCCGGAAGTTTTCCAAGGATCTTTTCAACAAAATCAATATGGGTGATATCATCCAGATTGATCAGCGCTCCCAGTTTGCCCGCCAATGCAAAATCCTCTTCCGGCGTGTCGTTGGATGAAAACATGATGTCGTGTCCCTTGAAGCCACAGGCATCAGACATCATCAATTCTGTTAGGGAGGAGCAGTCCGTTCCACAGCCTTCCTCCTGGAGTATTTTAAGCAGCACCGGATTCGGTGTCGCTTTTACGGCAAAATATTCTTTGAAGCCTTTGTTCCATGAAAAGGCTTCATACACCTTCCGGGCATTTTCCCGGATGCCTTTTTCATCATAAATATGAAAAGGCGTGGGATATTTTTGGACAATCTCCTCCAGTTGATCTTTTGTCACAAAAGGAATTTTCTTCATCGTTGTTGACCTCCGTATGATATATGTTCGTTATTAGCTGTAAATTATTCTATAAAGGATGCGGTCGTCTTAAAATGATCCTGTGTCTCAGGTCTTACTGGCTTCCAACATCTTCTGATATCTTTCCCGTCGCATATACAGTTTAAAGCGGTATTCCACATTAAAATAGGTCCGTTCTTCACTGTCATCCACAAATATAAAATCTTCCATCTCATCCAAGTTTGGAAACCAGGTGTCCGCTTCATAGGCATAATCCATCTGAGTCACATGGGCCACATCACAATAAGGAAGGAACTGACGATATATACTGCCGCCGCCGATCACAAATATGTCCTCATCTTTGTAGGGCTTCAAAAACGTCAGCGCTTCTTCCACGCTGTGGACCACAATGGCGCCATCCACCTGATAATCCTGCTGCCCAGTGATCACCACATTCGTCCGCTGTTTAAGCGGCCGGCCATTCGGGAAGCTTTCCAACGTCTTTCTCCCCATGAGGATCACCTTTCCGGTGGTCATCTTACGAAAAAATGCCATATCTTCCGGTATACGGTTGAGAAGCCCTCCCCGGAAACCAATAGCCCAGTTCCTATCCACATTTACGATCAGATTCATCTTAGTCCTCTTTCCTATACTGCTATCGGTATATTTTTGATCTGCGGTCCGGTCTGATAGTTGTCCAACCGCACATCGTCCACAGTAAAATCATAAAAATCATGTATCTCCGGATTGATCCAGAAAGTGGGCGCCGGATAGGGTTCCCTGGAGATCAGTTCCCGGATCAGCGGGATATGCCGGTCATAAATATGGGCGTCTGCGATCACATGGACCAGTTCCCCGGCTTTCAGTCCGCTCACCTGGGCGATCATATGGAGGAGCACCGCATACTGGACCACATTCCAGTTATTGGCTGCCAGCACATCCTGGGAACGCTGATTCAAAATAGCGTTGAGCTTGTCTCCTGTCACATTAAACGTCATGCTGTAGGCGCATGGATACAGATTCATCTCATGGAGATCCTGGTGGACATAAAGATTGGTCATGATCCTCCGACTGTAGGGATTCTCTTTCAAATCGAAAAGGACCCGATCCACCTGATCCATCATACCTTCTTTATACTGATGTTTTACGCCCATCTGATAACCATAGGCCTTACCGATGGAGCCATCTTTATCTGCCCATTCATCCCAGATATGGCTGTTCAGATCATGGATATTGTTGGATTTTTTCTGCCAGATCCAAAGTACCTCGTCCACAGCGCTTTTAAAGGCTGTCCGCCTCAAGGTAAGGGCCGGAAATTCTTTTGACAGGTCATATCTGTTGACAACACCAAATCGTTTAATGGTATAAGCATAGGATCCGTCCTCCCACTTGGGGCGTACCTTCTCTCCTTCTGTACTGACGCCGTTATCCAGAATATCCTTGCACATATTTATAAAAACTGTATCTGCATAACTCATCCGTATTCTCCTTTCTCTCCGCTGCATCTGCCCGGGGAGCTTTTCGTTTCTCTCCCTATTATAAAGAAAACCGGCCGCCTCGTCAATGATGCTAGCCAAACAAACAGATATATGTTAATATATTTGTAAAAAATGCAGGAAAGGCTGAGTGTTGCTACATGAGTGATAATGTAAACGAGATTATGGCAGAATATTACCAGCAGTCTGACCTTTACTACAAACTGGAACACGATGTAAAAGATATCATATCAACTTTGCTGGAAGTAAACCATATCAAGATTTCCAATATGGCTGCCCGTATCAAGACGGAAGAGGCTCTCCGCAATAAGATCATGTACAAAAACAAGTACTCCCATCTGGATGAGATCACCGATATCCTCGGCGTCCGGATCATCACCCTGTTCGAGAAAGATGTGGATACCATATTTGAATTGCTGGACAAGACCTTTGAAATCTGCGAGATCGTGGACAAAAGAAAAAAACGAAAAAATAACCGTATTGAATTTGGCTATAATTCTCTCCATCTGATATTAAAATTTACCGATAGCCGATGTCAGCTGGTGGAATATCAGAAATATCTGGACATCCGGTTTGAGGTGCAGATCCGGACCGTCCTTCAGCATGCCTGGGCCGAAGTGGAGCATGGTCTCGGCTATAAGTCTTTCTATGAACCACCCATGGAAGTCAAGCGTAAACTGAATCGTCTCTCATCCACATTGGAAATACTGGATGAGGAGTTGGAACGGATCCGCTATGATATCGCTTTGTACAACCAAAGCTTCGATAAAGAAGAAAAGATCATGAAAACGGACATCAACAAAGATTCTCTGATCGCTTATGTGAATAACAGCGAACTGCTCAACAACATGGTGCAAGAGATCGCCCAACGTCAGCACTTTGTCGTTGTCCGGGATACCAGTTTTATCAGCCATCAGAAACTGCCCACCAAGCTGAGCATGTATGGCTATCAGTATATCCATGAATTGGATGCGGATATCCGCCGTTATGAGACAACCATCTATAACATCGGCGATGATATGTGCAACCGGATCTATCATGATAACAAACTGCTGAATCTGTACAGCAGCATCATGTGGTTCACCTTTATCCCGGTGATCAAAAATCTGGTCTCCGGGATGGATGACATCACTGACCAGAATCTGGAAGACGTCATATACGAAACCTTTAAGAATAACTACAGTTCTGTATTTGAAGTTTTCAATAAAAAGTTATGATGGCCTTTTGAAAGCCAATGCGGATCATTTTATCTGTCACACCGTAAAACAGGACGGACATCTCTTTTAGATGTCCGCCCTGTTTTTGCATTCCTGTTTTTTTCCTTTTTTGATCCGGATCAGAAATCCAACCGGGCATACACTTCCTTTGGCACATAGGCCTTCACATAAATACCATCTTCCCGGTAAGCTTCTTCCAAAACCTGTCCATATTTTCTGAGCACAGCCACATCTTTTGCCCGACTGTAATCAAACACCCTTTCGATCAGAAGCTGACGTTGGCGCAGGATCTGTTCCAATGCCGCTTTCAGTTCCTCCATGCCTTCACCGGATCTTGCTGAAATGCTGACCGATCGGTCTGCCCGAAAATCATTCAGACGGATCTGTTGCTCTTTTTCTGTCAAAAGATCTGTTTTGTTAAACAGGGTGATCACAGGTTTGTCCCCCACATTCAACTGACGTAAAGTATCATATACCACATACATATGGGTATCTCTCTGAGGGCTGGCGCTGTCCACCACATGCAGGATGATATCCGCATATCGGGCTTCCTCCAGCGTACTTTTAAACGCTTCCACCAGATGGTGGGGAAGTTTTCGGATAAATCCGACCGTGTCCGTCAAAAGGATCTTCTGACCGCCATCCAAGATCAGTTCTCTTGTGGTGGCATCCAACGTGGCGAACAATTTATCCTCTTCCAGCACATTGGAACCTGTGAGACGATTCAGCAGAGTGGATTTGCCCGCGTTGGTGTAACCCACGATGGCTGCCACCGGAATACCGGTCTTGCGTCTCTGACTCCTGTTCGTCTCCCGATGTCTTTCCACGCCTTCCAACTCTTTTTTCAACTGGCTGATCCGGCTGCGTATCAGCCGCCGGTCCATTTCCAGCTTCTTTTCTCCAGGTCCCCTTGTTCCAATGCCGCCGCCCAAACGGGACATGGCCGTCCCCAGACCGGTCAGCCGTGTGGCACGATAGCGGAGCTGGGCCAGTTCCACCTGGATCTTTCCCTCGCTGGAAACCGCTCTGGCCGCAAAAATATCCAGTATCAAAAGCGTCCGGTCCATCACTTTCACATCCAGGGCATCCGCCAGATTGGCCATCTGAGCCGGCGACAGTTCATCATCACAGATGATGCCTGTCGCTTCCACCTCCCAGATATATGCTTTCAACTCTTCAATTTTACCTTTTCCCAAATAAGTGCCTGGATGGATCTTTTCCCGGTTCTGTACCAGCCGTCCCACCGTCACCGCGCCGGCTGTTGCCGCCAGTTCTTCCAACTCATCCAAAGACTCTTGTGTGTCATCATTTTCCTGAAGGGATACTCCCACCAGTATCACCCGTTCAGTCAACGCTGTATTGTCATATAATCCTGCCATGTTCCCTCCGGTCATCGGATACGGGTCTGTATAAATGTTTTCTCCCGCACCGCATCCGCGTCATCCGCATATTTTGTCAGGTAAGTGTTGATATATTCCAAAGCCGCGCTCCAGTCTCCCGCATATTCTGCTGCCGAAATCTGATTCTTTGACAGGATCTGATCCATCTGACGATTGTTCAGCGCCACGCCTGCTGTAAAGATCTGCTGAGCCTTTTCATAATCGCCCATGGCCATCAGACAGTTGCCATAATCATTGTAGGCTGAAGCATTGTCTGTAACTTCACCCACATAAGCTTCGAAATACGGGAGTGCTTCACTGTACTTTTGCTGGGCCACATACATATTCGCCAATCCCAGATTCGCCTCTGCATTCTTTTTGTCCAGGGCTCGTTCAAACCTTTCCTGGGCGCTGGCGTAGTCTCCCAACTGCACATAGATATTCCCCTGGTTGACCAACGCTTCGCCGCTGTTGCCGCCCAGATCCAACGCCTCGTTCAGAACGGCCGTCGCCTCATCGGTCCTTCCCTGATCACTTAACGCCCAGTAGAGAGCCTGATATATATCATAGTTTTTCTTGTCTCTGCGGATGGCTTCCCGCAAGTCGCTTTCCGCACTGGTACTGTCGCCCACCTTCACATATTCCAGGCCGCGCAGCATATATACATCCGCAGATGCTTTGGTATCTGCGATCTGCGTATACGTCATCACCGCATCCACATACAGACCAGCCCGATCCTGCGCTTCCGCCTTGTAATAAAGGATATCCAATTCTGTGGACGAGAACTTGCTTTCCTTACCATCCAACGCCGTATCAAAAGCATCGATCGCCTCTTGATAACTGCCCTTTGACAAGAGCAAAATGCCCCGTGCCCGGTAGACCAACTGATCTTCCCCATCACTCGCCACGTTTTCCGCCGCATCCAAGGTGGCGGAGGCGTCATCGAAAAGTTTCAGTTCGGTCTGAGCCATGGCCTTATTGATATAGTAATCCACATTGCCCCCATCATGGGACAAAGCCTGATCAAAATAGCTGATCGCTTCTTCGTAACTGCCGGATTCATAAGCCTGAAGGCCCTTATTGTTCAGTTTATTGGCATCCCCAAAGTTTCTTATGACCAAAAACAGCACCACCGCCAGCACAACGATCAGAAGTATCTGGATCGACCGGCCGATCACCTGCTGTTTCTTGCGCCGTCTGCTTTTACGTTTTCCCGGATGGCTCCCCTTACCGGAGACCGGCCTTGTGCTTTTTTTAGATGCCGGATTGCCTGCGTCCGTCGGCATCCGTCTGACTTTTCCGCTTTTATTTCCATTTTTTGTCCCGGATGTCCTGCGTCGGACATTGGGATCTGTTTTCGATGTCCGCTGCCGCCTTCCCGGGGCATCTTTCACCGGAGTATCATAATCCGACGACTGAATGCGATTGATCCGACGTCGGGAATCATTTTTTTTATCCATATACTAACCTCCACATATTCCCTTCTTATTATAGGGTGCGTCGGTTAAAAAAGCAATAGAACATATTTATTAAAAATATTCCGAAAATAATGCTGAAACTGAAGGGGAAGATGACTGACAGCAAAAGTGTTGTCCCTGTCCCCACCAGTACATAGGTCCACTTTTGCCATTTGCCGGCCGGTGTCGTATCATCATTCTGCATACAATAAGCAGACGCCAACAGCAGGACACCGCTTCTGATGGGAAATCCGGCCGCCATCAAAAGACCTGTATATACCAGACTTATGAAAAACCCCGCCTGCCGCTTCCACCACAGGATGATCAGCGATGGGAGTACAAACCATCCCAAAGGATCCACCAGCGGCAACGCCCCCGGTGTCACCAGAAGTTTTCCCACGATGGACGGCTGTACCGGCTGTCTGCCCAATCCGCCAAAAAGCTGTTTTCCCACGATGATCGCCAGAACAGCAGATAAGCCCGCCTTCCAAAAGGGAATATCCAATGGACAGAGCAAAGCTGTCAATAAGCCGGTGAGAAATGCTGAGAAGTCTGTTATGGTCGTTTCTTCCCCTCGGATCCGATCCCACAGATACTCGCTTCCCACCGCAACTGTCACGCAAAAGGCTGATAAGATCAGACTGCGCCAGCCGTAAACCCAAAAGGCTGCAGCCAATATCGGCGTAAGAGCCATGATCTTTATGCGCATCCTGTAGGAAATATCTTCTGCTGTCCGCACATGGGGCGGGCTATGACTGATCCGCCCTTCTTCAACGATCCCTTCTTTTTCCCCCGTCCTCCTTTCCAGGGAAATGTACTCCCCCCGGTCTGCCAAAACGGAAACCGTTTTCGTATGGCTTTCATATTTTCTTCCCCGTTTTGCCTGTTGGATATATTCTGTCAGCCGTCTCCGGGAAGGACATACAAAAGAGCATAGACCGCAGCCAACACATCTTTCCGGTTGAAGATCCGTCAAACAGGCAGGATCTTCCAGGTAAGCCGCTTCGATCCGGTCCGGTTCCAGATGGACCGGGCAGATTTTCCGACATTTTCCACAATGGATACAGGCGCAGGTCTCGTCTGTCAACTCTTCCATCACAAATATGCCGTCTGTCTCTTTTGTGATCCAGGCTTCCTCAGGATTCACCGTTTTGCCGTCCAACAGCCCGCCTCGGATGATCCGGGGATGCTTGGCCGTGATACCTCCGCAGCTTTCCAGTAGTTCCTGGATGCCAGTCCCCACAGGAACCCAGAAATTTTTCGGTATGGCCACTGCGCCAGCCACCGTCACGCCCACTTCAGTCAACGGCTCCCCATCATAAAATCCATCATACAGCGCCGCTGCGTCAGCTAGAGACATCCGCAGACTCTCTCCGGATCGTTCTTGCTTCTTAAGCTGCTCTCTCCACCTTCTGAAACAGTCATACTTAAATTTTACTGGAACGATCTTTATGGTGCGGTTTTTTCCGCCAGTCTGTCCATATTTGGAAACTGCCCGGCGCATCCGGGCTATGGCGTCAAAATACTCGTCATTAATATAAAGGCGTATCGTCCGGGCGCCAGACAGGACAGCGGCTGTCACCGCCCCCAATACGATCTTTGCCGGACTTTCCATCATCAACCGGTATCCTGCTGTCACATACAATTCATCTCCCACGCCGTCCACCACGATCTGCCTAGCCCTATGGAGTTTTTCCGGCGCCAGTCCCATCGTACCGATCCGTTCATCCATGGACACTTCGCCATTCTCCTCTATGAACGGATATCGCATTTCCCGCATGCTTTTCCGTTTTATGCGGATTTCTTCCCTATATTGTCCCGGGGATACACACACCTTCCGTATCGTTTCCACGATCCCTGTGATACTTGCATGGATGCAGGCGCCCAGCGCTTCCGGTTCGCCGATGACCTGCCCTTTATATACGTTCTCGCCCTCAGATACAGTCCTGCGGAAATGATTGCCAGCCGTATCTGCCAACAGAATGCGGACTTCTTCCGGCACATATCCTTCAAAAGCCCTCTCCTTTGTCATCTGCTCCCAACATTGACGGCAATTTTTCAGCTGCCAGTTTTCTTTCACCTTCCCACATCCTATCTTACATACTGACATTAGTATGCCTTGCAGGAAAATCTTTATTCCAATGGGATACTGTCCTTTAGGCAAAGAGCGCCATAGCCGGTCATGGGATTGGGATATTCTGAAACAAACGGTAAAGCCTTTGCCCCCCGTATCAGATACGCTTTTATTTTTTCACCGTAAAGATACGGATCATTTCCCTTTACGATCCCATATTCCATAAGCAGGGCGGCGCTCCCCGCCACAAAAGGCGTGGCAAAGGACGTACCGCTGACAGTGGTCCGTCCGCCGCCGACTGCCGCCGCCGTGATCCCCACCCCCGGCGCTGTGATATCCGGCTTTACCTGCCCGGACATCCGCGTATATCCCCTTCCGGAAAAATCCGCATAAGTCCGGTTGATGGAATCATAGGCGCCCACGGAGATCACCTTTGCCGCTGTGGAAGGAATGGTCAGTGTTGTTTCCGGAGTGGGATAGACAAATCGGGTGGACGTATTGAGGATCGACCCGCCTGGCATCCATAGATCCATCCGTCCTTCCACGATCCGGCGGGGAAAAAGCCGGAACACCCACTGCCCTGTATCGATAAATCTGTCTCTTGGTATAAAGTCCACAAAAATCTCCTGGGCACGACTGTAGGGACTGGGTTCACCATAATATACCAGAAGCTCTGTCCGGCCCAACACAAATCTCTGGGGGCCAAGTATCTCGTCAAAAGGACCGGCCACCTGTCCATTGGGTGCTTCGATCGCCACCCCGATTTCATCGGTATAATATTTCCAAAGCTGGATATTCAAAGTTGGTTCATAAGCCTGGACAAGGAACGGAATATTTTGTTCATTGCCTTGACGCAGCGCTTCCGATGTATGACCGGCTGTCAAGCCCTCGTTGCCGGTTCCAGTCACAATGGACGTTTTCCAGTAATTGGCCATGTCGCTCAGATAAGTTTCGATCAAGCTCGTGCCGTCATGGGAGCCATAGGTATTGCCAAAACTCAAGTTTACCACCACAGGCATCCCCAGGACAGAAGCTTTGGATATGACATAATCCACAGCTTCCATTAATTCAGTCGTCCTTGGAAAAGAATACATGCCCGGCTGAGATAACTTCACAACGATCAATCGGCTTCTAGGAGCCACCCCATGGGTACCTGCTGCGATCGAGGCCACCGCTGTGCCATGTCCGGACAGATCTTTGCTCAACGGCTGACCGCCTTCTTTTAACGAAGCATTTAGCATTTCTTCGGTAAATTCACTTCCCATCCGAAAGCGTTCTGGAGGATTGCCGGAAACAGACTGGTCCCACAAATATAAAATCCGGGTCGTTCCATCCGGATTTCTGAAATCCGGATGGGTATAATCGATGCCGGAGTCGATCACGCCGATGACCACACCTTCTCCTGTCAGGTTCCATGCCGGCGTCTGCAAAATGTTGATGCAAGAAGCCTGTTTCCCCTGACTGACTTCAAAAAACAAGCGTTTTGGTTTTTCCACATATTCTACTTCCGGCCAGGCAATGATGGCGTTGATCCGATTTTCCGGAACGTTTAATATGGCATATTCGTTGGACAGTTGGACGATCCTTATCTGCGCATCCTCATATCTGCCAATGTCTCCTGAATATTTAACGATCAGATCCCATCGGCTCGTCTCAGGCGAATATCCCACTTCCAGTATACCCGATTTGCTCCGTTCCTCCGGAGTCGCCGACAAAGCCAGATTCAACAGATTTTCCGCTTTCTGATTCACAGGCTGCCCCATTCTTCTTTTTAATTATTTTATGCGCATCTTCACAAATCTTTCACCAGCCGCTATAATACACATATCATCAATCACAAAGGAGAGATTTCATGAAACGCATTCTTGCCCTGATCGGGGCTATTCTGCTGATCGGCATGTACGCAGCTACCCTCATATTTGCTCTGATGTCTTCCAGTCTGGCCTTTGATATGTTCCGCGCTTCCGTACTTCTGACCATAGCTGTTCCCTTCCTGCTTTTTGCCTATACTTTGATTTATAAATATTTAAAAAGCAAAAAGTGATCTGTTTCTTACGGATATTAATAAAATATAAACAGCGGAAATGTTTCTTTAGATTTCTTTTATCTCGAGGACAAAATTTGAACACAATTTTCCGCTATAATAAAACCATAGTAATCAGGACAGAGATTACTAAGTAGTTTGATTTTTTCATAACATCTGCCTGACAGCGTAAGCTGTCAGGCCCCCCTCGCCTTTCCCTATATTTCATATAGTTACAATAACCAAAAAAGATCTGCTGATTTCAGCAGATCTTTTTTCATGTTTTATAAATCTTTGTCAGATCACAGGTCATCTCCCAGGGAGTGTACCATCGCTTCCAAAGCTTCCTCTTCCCCTTCTCCGCTACATATGATCTCAAAGGTCATATGCTGCTTGATCCCCAGACTTAAAATACTTAACAGGCTTTTCCCATTCACCCGGCGGCCTCCGGACGCCAAAGTGATATCGCAATTTTTAAACTGAATGGCCGCTTCAGCCATGGCACCGGCTGGTCTCAGATGCACACCGATCGGATTTTTTACATATATTTTCTGACTTACCATATCCGCCACCCCAACTTTCTCAAGTATCTGTTTATGTATCCAGTATAACATGAAGCCTCCCAAAAATCCATTTGTCGCTGTGTTTTTTATTGTCAATTTTCTTAAAATAGGTTATTCTTATAATAATATACTTATTGACCAACATGGGACACAAGCGAGGTTTTAACATTCTATGGCTTATGAATATGTGGAACTGACTCAGGAGATTACGATTCACAGAATATATACCGTTCACTATTTTGAATACATGAGCGATTTTTATTATGCCGGTGAAACCCACGATTTCTGGGAGTTTCTCTTTGTGGACAAAGGAGAGATCTGTGTGACCGCCGGTGATGAACATCTGTCTCTTAAAAAGGACGAGATCGTTTTCCATAAACCCAATGAATTTCACAACGTCTGGGCAAATGGGCGTACAGCTCCCAATATCATCGTTGTTTCTTTTGAAACCGATTCCCCCCAAATGTCCTTTTTCGAAAACCGGTGTTTCACTGTCAATGATGAAGAACGTCGGCTCCTGGCTGAACTGATCCGCGAATCCAGACATACCTTCTCTTCGCCTTTGGATACCCGGTATCTGGAAAAGATGGAACTGTCCGACCGCCGGCCATTTGGCGGCGAGCAGATGATCTGTCTATGTCTGGAAATGATGCTGGTCAAGATGATGCGCCGGTTGCGCCAATCAAGTTCTCCCCCCGTTGCGCCGCCCCGTCTTAAAAGCCATCCGGATACCTATGAACGGATATGCCAATATCTGGCGACCCACGTACGCTTGAAAGTCACGATCGAACAGATATGCAAAGACAACCAGGTGGGACGGACACAGCTTCAGAACCTTTTCCGCGAGCGGAACGGCTGCGGGGTCATTGATTATTTCTGCAACTTGAAGATTGAAACAGCCAAACAACTGATCCGAGAACAGCGGATGAATTTCACCCAGATTTCTTCTTATCTGGGTTATACATCCATCCACTATTTTTCCCGACAGTTTAAAAAGATCACAGGGATGACGCCTTCCGAATATGCCACTTCCATCAAAGCATTATCTGATCCCCATTCCGGCAAGACATTATCCCATCCCAGACATTAAAAAATCTTCGGGACTGGCAGGCGGCATATCGATGGGATAGCCGCCTGCCAGATTTTGCTTACACAATCCCCCGCCAGTCTCTGCGGCTGTTCGGGGGGATTTTATGTAAGAAAAAAAGCCAGGGCGGTAAGCACGCTCAAAAAAACCAGATTCCACAGGGTAAATGTCTTTATGAACGCGCCCCCTTGTTTCGGAAATCCTGCCGAAAACAGCTTGAAGGAGATCAGGCTGGCAAGGGAAGCGATCAGCGTTCCCAAGCCTCCCAGATTGACGCCAGTCAGAAGTTGGGGAATATCAGAGACAAAGCCGGATAAAAGAATGGCGGCCGGCACATTACTGATCACCTGGCTGGCCAGTATCCCGGTCAGAAGTTCCCTGCCGCTCACCAAACGCGCAAGCAGGCTTTCCACCTCCGGCACCCGCTTAACATTTCCAATAAATACAAAAAAGCAGACAAAAGTCATCAAAAGGAAATAATCCACACATCGAAACATCTTCCGATTGACTGCCAGTGTTATAAGGATCACACAAACTAAAACAGGTACATAAGGCAGTACCCGGAAAACGACAAGCAGGCACAAGATCAACATGAGTAGGAAAGCAGTCAGCCTGACCGGAAAATTGGGAACGCGCTCTTTTCTTTTGGCCGGTATTTTTTCTGTCTCAAGCTTTTCCTTTTTGCCGATCCAAAGAATGAGCAGCAACAGCAGAAGCGCCGCCAATGCATAGGGAACTACCGCAATCAAAAACTGTCCTAAAGTCATCTGAAACGCCGAATAAAGATACAAGTTCTGGGGATTACCGATGGGCGTAGCCATACTGCCCAGATTGGCGGCGATCGTCTCAAGGACGATCCACTTCATAGCCTGCTTTTCCTGACCCGTCATCCGACAGACCATGATCGTGAACGGGACAAAGGTGATCAACGTCACATCATTGGTTATGACCATGCTGCAGAAGAAGCAAAGCAACACCAGCGCCATGGAAAGACTGCGGGTATTGGCAACCCGTTTTAGCAGTATATGTCCAAGGCTTGAAAAGATACCAAGATCCTGAAATCCGGCCACGATCATCATCAGGCAAAACAGAAGAGCCAATGTCCGATAATCCGGATAAGCCAGATAGGCCCGATCCGGACGGATAATAAACGCTGACCCGACAGCCAAAACAATGGAACTGCAAAACACTGTTTCCCGTTTGAAAAAATTTTTTATCGTATCCATGCCATATGAACCTGCCTTTACATTTATTCATTTGTGATCACACAAACATAGATTATACTACAGCAATCAAATAAAAGGAAGCTGCCGGATTCACTTCCAAACAACTTCCTTGTGATTCCTGTTCGCTTTTTAATCATTTTTCATCTCAGCCATGGTGATTTCTCAGATATTTCTCTCGGGTAGCCATACCGCCCCGTATATGTCTCTCGGATTTGTTCACATCCAACACGATGCGGGTCTGGCTGGCAAGAGTAGGATTGATCGATAGGAGCCGTTCTGTCACGTCTTTATGTACTGTGCTTTTGCTGATACCAAACTGTTTTGCGGTCTGGCGCACCGTCGCGTTATGTTCGATGATATAATTGGCAATTTCCACTGCCCGCTCTTCGATATATTCCTTCAAAAAAAAAGCCTCTGCAATCATTGTTTTTATAATGTATGCAGCACATTTTCCTTCTATGCTATCCTCTGATGTGTCCCTCTTATACGGTTTTACATCCCAACCTGCAAATAGTTCCTGCCAAGCCGGGACATATCTTTGACGATAACTGTTCCGACCTTGCCGCTTTCAATCAGCTGTTCCATTTCCCGGAAGGACGGACGGTCAAAGCTCGTCCCGGAATAGCCGTCATCGACGAAAAATTGCAGATGTTTGAAGCCATGCTTTCTCGCATATTCCTTTAACAGCGCCTTTTGAGACGAGATTTGTCAAGGAGTGTTTTTGCAAAGCAGTGTGCAATTCGCATTGACAAGCAGCAAAAAGAACGCTATAATAATGTCGTTATCGATAATGATGTTATTATTTAGGCGCAGAGGAGT
>DVLT01000038.1 GCA_018715345.1 Candidatus Onthocola gallistercoris | reverse complement strand
CTATGCATGTAACTGTCAAGACATTACTTTCATTAATCCATGGTATCAAGTCATATAAGGGTTTGAAATTTCCAGTACGTCTTCCATCAATTACCCCTCCAATAGTATAAGCTGGAGCAACAAAGCAGGACATACATATCCCTAACAAAGCTCCCAGAACCACAGTTACACACTGATATATTATTTTTTTTTCACCTTTTGCAATAAAAAGTCCCCAATATATTAGTATAAACATTGGAAGCATTGTATAAATTGTAAAATGATAAAAAGAAAACGTGACTATCGCAACTACAGCAAACCAGCATTTCTTTTTATCTTGATAATTAACTATGCCATAAATATATAATTCCATTAGAATAATAAGAAAAACTTCTGTCAACGACGATTTTGCAGTCCATAAGATAATCGGAGATATGGCTGTTACAGTAGTTAATAAGATTGTAACGCCTTTTTTCATTCTTAAATCCTTTGCAAGCATGTATATTAAAAAAACAGCACACACAAAATATATGGTCTGTATATCCACCATATGTGTCAAACCAAAAACTCTCCCACACAAAGCCAAAATCGCGGCAAAAGTCGGTATTCCATGAATTGTTCCTGATACCTCACTTATTTTGTTTTCCTCATTTGCAGTTTGCAATGACGTGTCATAAAAATAATAACCGGTTAAGGCTTCATGCAGTTCCTGTTTATAATAATCTTTTTGGTCATCAGCCAATTGGTCATATTCCTCAAAGTCTAGCTGAACATCGTTTTTACCGTACATTAACAAAATAGCATGATTTTGGTATACCCCTTCATCCTGCCCCATACCATAAAAACCATATTTTTGCCAAACAAGCGGCAATGTTATAAGCACAATAACAATGGGAATTATATACCCCTTCCATGAGTACGTAATTTTTACTTCTTCCTTATTCTTAAAAAACAAAATACATATCAATATTCCTTGAACAATAATAACGCCCAGAACAGCTTTCTGGATTGAAAATATATCTGCCCAAAAGAGTACTCCTGAAACAATGATATACATAGATGTCTCAAAAATAATCGTCAAAAATATTAATGGAACAATCTCAACTTTTCTTAAATATAAAATTACACAGATTGCCATCAATCCTGTCATCATGACAACAGCTAAATTCAACATATTTTTTATCCTAACCCTTATTTTTATCTGTAAATCTTCCTTATTCTTGCTCTCCAGAATATCTTCCAGGTATCCCTGAAGGCTTTCCATATATCCTTCAGATGAATCCTGCCCATTCCATTCTCCCGGGTAAACACAAGCTGAACCGGCATCTCCATGATACGGTAATGCCTGCTGTTGACCGCGATCAATATCTCGATATCATAAGCAAAACCGTCTGTCCGGATCAGATCAATGACCGGCTTCAGGGCCTCCGCCTTAAAAATCTTAATACCGGTTTGGGTATCCTTAACATTCAGATGAAATAACAGCTTCAGCATAAGGTAGTACCCCACACTGATCACTTTTCGTATAAAA
This sequence comes from Candidatus Onthocola gallistercoris, assembly GCA_018715345.1. Classification (GTDB taxonomy): domain Bacteria; phylum Bacillota; class Clostridia; order Lachnospirales; family Lachnospiraceae; genus Frisingicoccus; species Frisingicoccus gallistercoris. Next base: position 115,387 of record DVLT01000038.1, on the reverse strand, counting down.
GGATAGTCTATCTTTGAATCCTTGTGCATCTTAGAGCCGATGACCACATCCGCCCGATCCTCTTCCAACAACCGCATATAATCCCGCAGCTGTTCCGGCGGAAGATCCAGATCCGCGTCCAGAAAAGCGATGTATTGTCCCTCAGCCCGTTTGACGCCAGCCTTAATGGCCCCCCCTTTTCCCCGGTTATTCTTATAGCTGACCAGACGAACCCCCGATATCTCCCGAGCCGCCTTTTTTACTTCTTCCGCTGTATTATCCTCGCTTCCGTCATTGACCACAATAATTTCAAAACTGTCACAAAAAACAGATACTGCCGAATATACTTTTTTTATATTTTCATATATCTTATCGCCCTCATTATATGCGGGCATCACAATCGAAAGCTGTCTTTCTGTCATCTCTTTTCCCTTCTTCCCGCAATCCTGCATTCAATAAGTCCCTACGATAAATCCATCAATAACCTGGACATTCATGTGATAGGATTCACCGGTTTCCCTACTATCAAGAATGTACACCGTACTTTTATCATAATTGCCTGTCTGCAAATTTTCTTTTAGTATATCTTCATCAGATGCAACTTTATCCGTATCAACCCTTGCCGCAATGCAATAATTGACCGTCATACCATGATCCACCGCAAGATTCGCGAAAGCATACATGATCTCCGACCCGTTATCTGTGTCAGCCAGTTGATTAAACGGTAAAAAGACCAGATGCTGTTTGCCTTCAAGGACACCATTCCAGTTCTCCGCATCCAATATACTTTCCCGGGAATATGCCATTGTGATCTGTCTCCCGCCATTAAAGGCATAAGCCCCCAAATCCAGTAGCTGTATGCATGCAGCCAGTGCGATCCCAGCAAAAGCTGCCCATTCTTTCCGGATATGGGAAGCCACGGTCATAAGCGCAAAAAACATGAAAATATAACAAGCACACCATATAAATCTTCCAGATGCCCTGAAAATAGATAAAAGTTGAATAATCGTATCCGGATAATCCAGCGTTACCAAAATCTTGTCATTGTATGACAAAATCGGACTGGCCGCTAAAATAACAGAAGCCAGCGCTGCAAGAAACATACATGCGGAAAAAGTATGTGATCCACCGGCAGATAAATTTTCTTTTTTCCAGTCTCTAAAAATATGAAGTGCCCATATAATAACTGCCACCACCAAAAGAATCAGTATACCTAACCCCAGATATCCATATCCTTCATCCTGTCCCGGATTGATAGTCGGACGGGTCGAAAAGAAACGTCCCTTACCCATAGGATTCCAGAAGGTGTTCAAATTGGAACTATAACTTCCCAAGCCGCCGTCCGCCAGTGCCGTTGTAGAGGAGAAGGCGCCGATGCAATAAAGAACTGTCAAGTCAACGGCGACAACCAGAATGCCCATGACAATGTCCGCCTTCCAGTCTTTCTTTTCCAGCAGATCCTGCAGACAAGAAAAAAACATGAAGACCATGATCATGGGAATATAGTAGATATGCACCAGCGACCCGGTGACAAGCAGCAGTCCCCATGCGATCGTCTTCCGTTTAAAACCGGAAAAATAAGGCTTATATATCCAGATGGCTATAGCCATGAGGATCAGCCAGTTCCCGGCTAACGCCGTATGACGGAACATCCGCTGTATCACATATGGCGAAAAGCTGAAAAAGACCGATCCGGCCACACATATTGCAGGATTTTTTGTTGCTTTCCGCAGGATGACAGCGGAAACCGCTCCCATCAAAAAGTAGGACAGTACACCCCACAGGCCAAAATATTGAAATGTTTCCGGCAAGATTGGAGAAAGCAGTTTAAAAAACAGCGCAAATAAAGGAATCGAATCTGTAAAAATAATACAAATCTGCTGAGGATAAACCAGTCCGTCCATCAACCCGATGGGAAAATGCCAATCCGAATTCCGGAAGAATTTCCATCCTATATAATGTTGGGTCAGGTCGCCGCCGGAAAGCAGCCAGCCATCATTTGTCACATTGATAACATCCAGGCCATAACAGAAAGCAAAGAGGATACATCCGATCATTCCGCCGGCCAGGGCAAGGAATATCAGCTGTTTCCGGGTAATACTTTCATATATCTCATCTCTACGGGTATTCACAGTCCTCTTCTCCCTGTCTACTGGTATTTTTCGATCACTCTCTTGAAGAAATCCTGATATTTCTTCACTACTACCGGCCAGTCAAAATGTTCTTTGACATAGTGGCAACCATTCTCTCCCATCATTTCTGCTTCTTCGGGATGAGTCAGAATATAATTGATGCAGCCTTCAAATTCCATATAATTTGAAAAATATAATCCGCCATTGGAATCCTGCACAAAATGTTTGGTTACTTCACAGTTCTGGTGGACCAACGCAGGACGGCCGCACAACCAACTTTCCATGATAACAATGGAAAAACTTTCATTTTTGGACGGCTGACACAAAAGCTGGGACGCGGCGATAATATCATATTTATCCTGCCTGTCCACAAATCCCAGGTCATGGACATCCCCTTTGATCCCATCAGGGATTTCCACTTTTCCGCCCCCGATCAGGACCAGTTTCAGGTTATTTCCGATTCTTTCCTTATATTTTTCAAAATAGCGGATCAGCGTATAGATGTTTTTGCCCTCGTCTTTACGTCCCGCATAGACGATAAAAGGATCCCTGATATCATATTTGGCATAAAAACGTTCTTTATCATAGCGTATATCCGTATCCATGCCAACACCGATCACTTCCTGCTCCGTGTGCTCCAGATCATATATGGGCTGCATCAGATCATACTCCGGCCGGGCATTATAAATAATCCCGGCAACTTTGGAATAGGCTTCCCGGAAGATCCTCATATAAATATACGTTTCATCATGAAAGCAAGGGATCAACACTGTTTTCTGAGGGCATACCAAACTGCCATGATAAGTTGTCCCAAACATATAAGGTATGAACACATAAAGGCCATATTCATCTTTATGTTTCTCCATATATTCGTAGAGGGCATCGCTATTGACCATCTCCCGGACAAATGTCTGTTCCTCATCCTTTGTGAGCATCTGGCCATTCATTAATTTTGTATTCACACCATCAAAGGCCTGGGTATCCCTTTTACGGACCTTGAACCTTCTAACAGCTATGCCATTGACGTCCGTCAGCCCGTCTCTATGATAATTCACATTCCAGTCGCTGGTAAATTCCTTAACACATGTTGTCAGAATTTCCAACTCCATACCCGCGTCCTTCAGGTGATGGACCAGCCCCCGCAGCTCCATCTCCGCTCCGCCGGGAATATCTTCCCCATACCAGGGAATGACAAAACCGATTTTTTTCATTATTCTGCTCCTTTGATATCTGCGATCCGTTCGCTAAAGAAATTATACACTCTGTCCACGATCACATTCCACTGGTAATACTTATCAATGTATTCCCTGGCATTTTCACCGATTTTTTTCCATGCTTCCGGATGATCTTTCATCCAATTCAAAATGCCTTCAAATTCATAGTGGTTGGTATAATAAAGGCCGCCGTTGCTCTTATGGCAATGTCCCTTAAGCACCTGGCAATCGCCGTTGACGATCACCGGCGTATGCAGAGCCATTGCCTCCAGGACAGATATGGACAAGCTCTCGTATTCCGACGGCAGTACAAGAGCACTGGCTCCCTGAATGCCATTATATTTATCCTCGTCGCTGACAAATCCAAGGCTGATGATGTCCGGATGATTGGGAATATCGATCATTTTTTTACCCATCAAGACCAGTTTCAGATGGCTGTGGGGATGCCGGATTTTATAGATAATAAAATCATCAAATAGACAATCACAGCCCTTGGTGGCATCGATACGTCCCACATAAATAATGTACTTATCCCATACCCGGTATTTCTTCCGAAAGGCCAGTTCGCTCACGCCTTCTGGTATATCCACCCCTGTTGCCGCAATGATATTCGGAATATGTCCATTAGAAAAAGTCCTCTCCACGAAATCCTTCTCTTCTTCAGTCAAATAAACAATTCCCCTTGGTTTCAGAAAAACATCCCGGTACACACTGAAATAAATGTAAGGCTCATCATGGGCTGTCGGAATGAGGATCGCTTTATCGGCCAGTTTAGGAAGGCCTCTGACCGTCAGATAATACAGATAAGTAACGAATATAAATAGATCATACTCCTGCTCATGGCCGGAAATGTAGTTTAGCAGTCCAGAGCATACCGGTCCCTGAGCTTCCACCCATTGTTTTTCTTCCTCCGGCGTCCGGTCAGCCTTCAAGGACAATGCATCGGTCAGACGGTTAAAGGATTCCACATCTCGTGGGTGATCCACTCGAAATCTCCGCACAGTGACCCCTTCAATGTTTTCCACACCTTCCGAATAATAGTTCTCCCATGTGTCATACCCCAGGGCAGTTGTCGTTAAAACTTCTACCTCAAATCGTCCATTCAGTTTTTCCGCAAGAAGGCGGGTATAATATTCCGATCCTCCGTTGACCTCCAAGCCATACCTCTGATTGATAAGCGCAATTTTTTTCATATATCATTCCCCGATAAATGTCTTAATGTACTTTTCAAACTGATCTTTAATCGTACCATGCTCAAAATCTTTTAATCGCACACTTTGATTATAAATGACATCTTCCCGCAGTTTCTGATCCGTCATGAGCCGGTCCGCCATCTCCGCAGCTATCCGATGATCCTTTTCTTTCAGCAGGATCCCACTGCCGCCAAGCGTATCACCTATGGCAGAGCTGTCATAAGCGATGATGGGGATCCGGAAATCCATGGCTTCTGCCAGGGGGACGCAAAATCCCTCATGTTCACTCATGCAGAGGAACACGTCAGCCAGATGATAATAGGCCAGTACCTCGTTGAATTTGATCTGCCCGGTAAAATATACATCTTCCAGCTGCAGCCGTTCAACAAAAGCTTTCAGACTATGATAATAGTTCTCCATGCCATAGTAGGATCCCACCAGAAAAAGCCGGCTGTCCGGATTGATATATTTCTTGTAGTAATAGAAAGATTTGATGACATCTTCCTGCTTTTTATTTGGCGCAATTCTGCCTGTAAACAAAATATTCGTCTTATGATCCCTATATCTCCGAAGTACCTTCTTTGACGGTGCTTTTTTATAATCTTCAAAAGGGATAAGTATGGGTAGCACATCGATCGGACATGTATAGCCCATACGGATCAATTCCTGTTTATTAAACGCAGAATCCGCCAGGCAGTAGTCAAACTTATCCGCCAGATAAGTTACCTGTTTTAAACCTTCTCGGCATGCGTCTGCCGTAAATGGATTGTAAGCTTCCAGAAACTCCGGCGGCGTCACATTATGATAGATCATGATCTTACGGCAGTTAAACTCCGGAATAGTGTAAGTCAGCTGAGAACCGATGGACATATGATAGATGAGTATATCATCCGGTTTCATATAGGGTACTTTATAGGCCGGTTTTACCGCCTTATCTTTGATACGTTCGTCGATGGATTCCGCATAAATCCCGGTCTCATACCCCATCTCCCGGATCACCTGCATTAGTGCCATAGTATCGTTTCCAACCGCATCGCCAAAGGCCAGTGTTGGCAGTAATTGTACGATCTTCACGCGTCCGCCTCCTTGTTTTCCAGCTGGCTTTCCAGTGCTTCACATCGGTTTTTCAGCTGAAAAATCTGTTCTTCCAGCCCATCGATGATCTGGTCTTTCTGTTCTGCCCGATCATTACATTCTTTTACAAAGGCCTCCATCTGACGCATACAGACGATCATCTGATAGTTAAATTGATTTTGCTGATCCACCATTGGAATCATCATAAAACGGACCATCTTCCGGATCGATCTCTGGATAAAACTCTTTAAACCACCCTTGGGGATCATCCGGTAATACTCAATCTTATGCACACCAGCTGCGCCCTCCACAGCATGGGTCAGTTCATACTCACTGAAATCCGTCTTTACACCAAGAACAGCTTTGACATTGCCTGTAATATTTTCAAAATCGATATCCTCATCCTTGTAGCCTCTTTTTGCAATGTCCTCACGAATCTCTTCCATGATCTTTTCTATATTGATTTCTTTCATCTGACTTGACATGCTTTAAGCATCCTCCTTATTTTGTCCCAATGATCGCATAATCCTGGCTTCCAAAAAGTGTTTCTGAAACAACACGCATCGCTTTATTAAATGCCTCCATATTTTCTGAAGCCTCCATATGAAGTTCGGGAATCTCCATATTGATTTTACTGGATTCTGTATACAGAATCTTTATATCATGAAATCCCGCTTTCTGCAGGAAATATTCCAAGGTCAGCGGATGAACCGGTTTGACATGGGATGGATCCACATAAAAAGCATGGGTATAAATGGCCAATGACGTGGGATTCGGTGTCTCCATGACCACCCGTCCGCCCTTTTCCAGTTTTTCATAGGCCGTATGACACAAATCCACGATCTGTTCTACCTTTAAATGTTCCACAACCTGGCCCACAAAAATGCCATCCACACTTTCAATTGTCTTCAGATAATGGATACCATCATCCCGCACTGCCTGAAAGCCTTTCTCTGTGCAGTAATCCACAAACTCTTCATAGGTATCCACACCGACTGCCGGGATATGGTTTTCTTTCATCAATTCCAGGAATTCCCCTCTGCCGCAGCCGATGTCCACCACCCGGGTACAGCCTTTAAAATAATCCAGATACTGTTTCTGCCGTTCTTTAATGGACTGCCGGCTTCCCCTGAAATGATTTTCAAAATCAAAATAATCGATCACATTATAGGAATCCGCCGCCCTCGTACTTTGGGCAGTCATAACCGAATCCTTGTAAACTTCTTTTGCCGCCTGAATCGCTGCTATAGGCTGAGTCTTTGCAAGGCGTTCCAGTTTACTTTGACGGGCAAGCAAACGCTCCATCGTCTGCCCCATCGTTTCCAACAATACATTGTTATTCTGCAAATTTACGATAACATTTTCATAACCATCCAGGCGTCTTTCCAGCGAATCCACTCTAAGTTCCAGCGAACGGGTTCTTTGCTCTGACTCCTGTTTTTGAATGTTCAATTTGGTGAACAGTTCTTCCTTTTCCATAAGAGCCTTTTGAAGTTTCTGCTCCAGATCCCCGATATTTTTCTCCAGTTCTTCTATTTTCTCTCTGCTCTTAGTCAACATAACCTTCCGTTTCCCCCCGAATATCCCATTGATGATCTAAACGGACCATGCCCACATCACCAATGGCTGAATACATTTCAAAAGTATAGGCTTCTCTGAAGTAATCCACCGGATTTCCCACATCCGATTCGATGGCCACATCCAAAAGATACACTCCCGGAAGCAGGTTCACCTTGTCCAGCGTGATATGCATGGTCCCGTCTTTAGTCAGATCAAATTCCGCAAGCTGATCGATCCGGGTATTGGTACCATAGCACTGTTTTCCGTCTTTAGTAAAAATACCTATGCCAAAGACCGCATTCTTTACCGTCTGGTTCACTTTATAGTCCATCTCTATGACAATCTTGCTGCCTGTCACAAAGGTTTTCTGCCGTTTGCCCTTTTCGTCCAGCATATTGATCCGCTGGATGCGGGCATAACCGTTGCCCCATCGTTTCTTTTCCTCTGGGGAATCTTCCTTCCGCTCCCCGGCCTTTTTCCCGGTTTTTTCTTCCTGGCGCGTCGTCTCCTTTTCCGATATTTCCTGCCGTTTCTGACCCATAAAATCCATATACTGGGGATGGATATCTCTGGGTTTGCCTTCCGCTTTGATCTTCCCGTCATGGATCCATATGGTCCGGTCACAGATCTGCTCGATCTGCCCCAGGGAATGGGAAACGATGACGATGGTCGTGCCTTCCGCTTTAATCTCCCTCAGCTTATTAAAGCACTTTGCCTGGAAGTTAATATCTCCGACAGCCAGTATCTCGTCGATCAGCAGTATATCCGCATTCACATTGATGGCCACGGAAAAGGCCAGCCGCATATACATACCCGATGAGTAAGTACGCACCGGATTGTCCAGATAGGGTTCCATTTCAGAAAACTCAATGATATCATCCATCCGCTCGTCAATCTCTTTTTTGGTCAGGCCGAAGATTGATGCATTCGTGTAGATATTTTCCCGGCCGCTCATATCCGGATGGAAACCTGCACCCAATTCGATCAGACTGGAAACACGTCCCCGCATCTGTATCGTTCCGGAATCGGGATACATGATCCGGGTCAGCAGTTTTAATGTGGTACTTTTGCCGCAGCCATTGTGGCCGATCAGGCCGATGGCCTCACCCTTCTTCACATCAAAACTGATACCGTTCAACACCCAGCGTTCTTCATAACGATTGCGTTTTCTGAAAAGTATCCTTTCTTTCAACTGGCTGCCTTTATCATAATAAACTTTGAACTTTTTTCTTACATCTCTTACTTCAATGGCATTTTCCGGCTTCATCTACAACTCCTCCGCAAATCCTCTCTGCAACTTATTGAATACGATAACGCCGATCACAAGGACGATACACCCCAGCACGAATCCGCTGGTCAGCGTACTTATATGGGGCACCTGTCCGCTGTAGAGCACATCTCTGTATCCGGTAATGATCGGTGTCATTGGATTTAAATTCATCAAGGGCCGAAGTTTTTCCGGTACCATATCCAGGGAATAAACGACCGGTGTGAAATACATCCAGGCCATAGTTACGATACCCAAAATATATTCCAGATCTCTGAAATAAACCGTCAATGCCGACGTGAGCATGGCGCCTCCCAAGGCCAGGATATACTCGTCCAGCATGATGATCGGGAGATAGCATATTGCCACAAGATTCAGCTTTACTCCTGAAAGAATGACAACAGCAAATATGACAATAAAACACAGAAGCATATTGACAAAATTACTGGTCACATAGGAGATCGGCATCACTTCCCGGGGAAAATAAATTTTCTTCACCATATCTTTCTGGCTGAGTATGCTCACTGAGCCACCCGTTAAGGAACCGCTGAAAAAAAGCCATGGAATCAAACCTATAAAAAGATATAAATAAAATTTGTCTATATTATTAGGCATGACAACAGAAAATACGAAAGTGTATACACATAACTGAAGCAAAGGATTAATAAATGTCCACAAGAACCCCAGCGCCGATCCTTTATATCTTCCTCTAAGTTCTTTTCGCACAAGACTGTATATCATCTGTCTGTAATCATAGATTTCTTTCAAATGACTCATAAATTTCTCCTATACGTTTTCTGATCCTGTTTACGGCCTGTTCCATGCTCAGCTTTTCTTTAATATAGTCCTGAGCCGACTGCCGGATCTTTTCATAAAACTCTCTGTCTTTATATAGCTTCCGCATATATTTTGCCGCCATCCGTATATCCGGATCCGCCCATCTGGCACCCTTTTTGTAGGGCGGGCTGTCCTTTTCCAGCTGTGTAAATGTGCAGTCCACCATGCAGGCCACATCCGGATTCATGAATTCGGTGTTGGATGACCAGTTGGTCGCTATAACCGGTGTACCCACGATCATCGCTTCTGCCATGACCAGTCCAAAGCCTTCTGCCCGATGCAAAGACACAAAGACATCTGACAGAGAAATCAGGGAATTTACTTCCACCTTACTCAGCGTATCGGTAATATAATAAACATTCGGGCAATCCTTCAGCCACCGCCCCAACTGTTCCATATCTCTTTGTTTTGCATTATTGATCTTTAAAATCAGCCCCACATCCGGATTGTTTTTAAATGCGGCCCGAAAAGCACGGATCGCGCCTGTGGGATTCTTCCTTTCGATCGTACTGTTGGAATCGTACATAACAAGAAACAGGAACTGATCCTCCGGAAGTTTAAAATAGGTCCGATCGATCTGTTCATCCACCGGCGCCTCAACGCAATAGGGCATTGTATACACGGGAAGATCTGTCACTTTTCTCAGGTTCCTGCTGATAAACTCTGAAGGCGTCCATATCTCATCCAGCATGGGGAAATACTTTTTCCAATGTTCCGGTATCTCCTCCAGTTCCCAAAGCCAGAATGCGATATTATATCGGCCATCCCAGCATTCAGGCCCCATCCTGTGATACATGAGCATCATCTCATCCGGATTGATATGGATCAGATTCATATTATATGGAAGCAGCTCTGAAATCTCGCTGTCCAGGGAATGGTCTTCCGCTTTCAGCAGTTCGCTTCCCAGCTGGAAATTATAGAGAGAATAGTCGATCTTTCCCGCCTCAAATGCCTTTGCCAAAAGCCTGCAGCTTTGTCCCAGGCCCATTTCAGCCCGCACAAGACCAATCAGATTGATCCCATCCGGGTAAGCCTGCCGGTCAAAGGGCCGGCGTCCCTTCCGGACCATCCGCTGATAGTTTCTTTCCATAAAAATATTCTTCACTTTCTGCAGCATCTTCTGCGGAAAGATTTTTTTCAGCATGGGTTTCAACTGTTCGGCTGTTTTTAATATTAACTGATTTCCATTCATTGATATTCATCCATTCAGCCCCAGATCACCTGCATAATTTTCCGTATCCATCCCTTTTTCCAGAATCCATATCGGAAAAAAGCCGTCATCCGGGCCATTTTTGTTTTTGCATATAACGACGCATATTCATCCAATAATTGTAGCATCTTCTTATTTTCAATACAAGAGGCATAAATCCGACAAAAATAGGCACATTGTTCTGTGGATTTTTTCATATCCTGCCTAAAATCCGACTTTCCCCGGCAAAATCTTTTCCATAGATAAGAAAAGCTCCGGGCATTGGCAGCCCCCACCGAATTGTCTCCGTGCTGGCGATAATCAATGGTTGCCACATTCAGATAACCGATCTTTCCAAATACGATGGCGGTAATGGCCAGCCAATGATCATGCATCAGGATGCTGTCAAAATCATCGATCCGGTCCAGATAGCTCCTCAAAGCCCCGTTGATCATCACTGTGCAGCCAGTCACCTGATTCTGGATCAGTTCATGGGACAGCCGTCCGTCATGGAACAGATCCACATACTTATGGAAACCGGGATGAAGTTCATGGAGAGCCTCATTGACCACCCTTAAATCCGTATGCACCATCAGCGGTGTCTGGCGGCCGTATTTTTCTTCCATCCTGCACATACATCCCAATGTTTTTTTTATCTTGTCGGTATGCCATAGATCGTCCTGATCGCAGCACATGATATACTGACCGCCGCATTCTTTCAGCATCTGTATAAAATTGTTTTTGGCGCTGCCTGTCGGCGGGTCATTTCGGATGATCCGAACCTTTTCTTTTCCCATACGGCGTTGAAATTCTTCTAAAATCTCCACCGTCCGGTCAGAGGATCCGTCATCACACACCGTCAGGCGCCACTGGCTCCATGTTTGATGTTCCAGGGAAGTCAGCTGCTCATTCAGATATTTTTCTCCGTTAAAAGTTGCCATTAATATATCTACGGTCAATCTGCCTGTCTCCATTTCCACAAATATTTTGCCATGGATGTGAGGAAAATCCTTATACCCTTTAGGCTGTGCATATTTTCCCTTTTCCATCCATGATACACATAGGTCCCGGGATAAAAAACGATTTTCTTCTGCTGCCTTACCCGCCGGGACAGATCGGCGTCTTCAAAATAAAGGAAAAACCGGGGATCAAACCCGTCCACATCTTTCATGACAGGGGTTTGTATCCCGAAAAAGCAGCCTGTGCTGGAGTCGATCGTCTTCGGACTCTCAAATCTCCGGTCGGCCATTGTATAGATCCTCCGGAATTTTCGGAACAGGGGGAATTTACTCAAGATGACAAAACGGATATTGGGATCCCGTTTCGGTAAGAACTGTTCCTCTCCGTCTTCAAAACATATTTTCGGCGTAACGATCCCCACATCGGGATTCCTGTCTAAAAACCTTGCCAGGCGTGGGATCACGCTGCGGTCCCCAGGTATGACGATATCCGGATTAATGACAAAGTGGACATCCGAATCCACCATCTTTAAGATTTCATTATGGCCCTGACCGAATCCCACATTTTCAAAGCTTTCTGTGAGGATGACTTCCGGAAACGACCGGACGATGGGGACAGTATTATCCGTTGAACCGTTGTCATAAACATACAATCGGAAAGGCAGATTTTTCGTATCTTCCAAAATGGATAAAATACATTTTTCTATTGTTTCTTCATTATTGTAGGTGACAATGGCACCGGATATATCAATCTTCTGCATCCATTTGATCTCCCCAGTATTTCTCAACAATTTTTTCATACATCCTCAGGTTGCTGTACTTTTCCGTATCAAACGCCTGTGTGCTGTCCGGCTTGAAAAAGACGATCAACGTCTGAAGCAAAAGTTTAATGTCGCGAAGGATACTGTAATTTTCAATATACATCAAATCCAGTACCAGTTTATATTTAGGCGATGTATCATACTTGCCGGCAATCTGGGCATAACCGGTCAATCCCGCCTTCACCCGGAGCCGATACTCGAATTCCGGATAGTCCTTTGTGTACAGATAAACATTTTCCAGCATCTCCGGCCTGGGCCCCACCAGGCTCATATCGCCGCTTAATATGTTAAGAAGCTGAGGCAGCTCATCCAGCCGGTATTTCCGAAGGGTCTTCCCCACTTTGGTGATCCGGTCGTCTTCAGCCACCGCTGAATAATTGTCCACATTTTCCTTCATTGTCCGGAATTTGTACACTTCAAATACCCGGCCGTTTTTTGTCGCCCGTTTCTGTTTAAAGAAAATCTTGCCGCCGTCATTGATCTTGATGGCCGCCGCGCAGATAAGCCAGATCGGACTGGATAAAATAAGCATAAAAAGGGATAAAACAATATCCATAGCCCGTTTAACAACACGCTGCTCAATGGAAAGTTCTTTTACCCCTAAATTGATCAGAGAAATATCATCCAGGATCACATGTTTGGAATTGATCTCCACGATATCCGCTATCTCAGGACTGAAATAGATATCCCGCATATTCCTGTAACAATATTCGATCAATTCGGTCCGTTCTTTTACCGGAACATCATAGATAAATATTGCTTCACACTTTAATATGCTTTTTAAAACATTTTCATCCCTGTAATCAATAATCTCTGTTATTCTATATTGTTTATGAAAAACCTTGACCGCATGGGCAATCTGACGGAAGCTGTCTGCGGACGAGGTTATGATACAGCATTTTTCCGGTTCATTAATATGAAAATAGAGGAAATTGCCGCCATATACAAAAATATTGATGATCACAAACTGAAGGAAGACCACGCATATCAGCAAGCCCACACTCTCCAGCCGAAAAGTCGCGTTGTTGGCAGCATTGGTATTCATGATCGAAAGCTGCAAATAGGTGACAACATCTGTGATCATTGTTGCCAGCATCAAGGAAGCTATGATCGGTTTACTCTTTCTTTTTCCGATATCATACGTTCCATAGGCGCTGATCATGCCGAACCCCACCGCGATAAAGGTGAGGATCGTAACGCCGGAGGTTCTGGACAAGCGGAGCAGCTGGGGATTGGGAATGGACATGATCCCAAAAAAGCACACGAAAACACTGGCGTAAAGCGCCATCTTCAGTAAAAATATGATCGTCCGTTCCAATTTCCCCAGTATACGCTTCATGCTGTTTATTTCCTCCGTACCTATTTAAAGCCAAAACGGGCAATGAGTTCTTTGAACTCATCCGAACCGGTAAATCCATTAAAGACATCCAATCTTGTCCGTCCTTGATCAAACCACGCCATCCAGTCTACAACTCCCTCGTCATCTGCCTGTCGATCAAACAGACCAACATAAAGGATTTTGATAAATTCTTCATCACTGAGATTCTGCTTTTTCAGTTCATCTGAAAAGACAAATCCCTCGGCTACTTTTGCCGGTGTATTTCTGTTATTAAGGATTTGAGAAATCCACGCTTTAAAACCATCTTCATCCGGTTTTCTCCCTAGAAACACATCATAACAACGATAGACATACCGTGTCACACTGATGCTTTGATCTCTCACATCTGTCAATGATATATTTCCTCGTTCGATTCCTGCCGATGCACAGATTTCTGTAAATTCGTTCGATTCCGCAACACCATACAAAATATAATCTCTTGTCACACCATCATTCAGGCAGTCTTTCCAAGCTTCCAATCCCGCGGTATCCGCATGCCGATCCAGGCATACCTGATAAATGATATCGATGTACTCTTCGTCCGTCATTTCCTTTTCCTGAAATTCCGGACTGTCCACAAACCCTTGCAGCGCCTCGGCGCCTGTGATTTCCTTATTTGCCAGCAGCTGACTCCAATCGTCCAGCCCATCCTGATCCGGTTCCCGGTCTAACACCAGGTTGTAAAGCCGGCTGACGAACTGTTCGATCTGATAATAGGATATATTCATCTCAAAATTGATATCCACATATCCGTAATTACCGGTAATACCATCGATCCTGCCTGTGCTTGTTGCCTGCCACATACTGTAGTCGCCCTCATAGGTACATTCCTCATTGTACTGAGCCACCCACTTATTCACCGTGTCAAAGTAGGGATCTGTCAGAACATTATCAAACCAGTCTTTATTGGCGTACACGCCCACATTGGTATAGCCGGCTTCTGCCAGTATTTCAAAATAAAGCTGCACATGCTCTGCCAACACTTCCGGATCCAAGGTTCTTAACTCTGCCTGCTCCAGATCCAGATAGATGGGATAGGACAGATTTTTACCTTCCAGCAGCCTTATCGTATGTTCCGCTTCGCTCCTTACCATCTCTTCATTCATGGCATAGGAATAAAAATAGGTACCGTAGGGAATTCCAAGACGTTCGCAGGCTGCCGCGTTGATTTCCCAATACCGGTCATCCTGATCATATATGCCGTCTTCGTCAATATCTATTTCCCAGTTGTCTCCATATCCGCAGCGGATAATGGCAAAGGAAACATCGTCTGCCTGAACCTTTTCCCAGTCAATGGAACCTTGATAAGAGGATACATCGATTCCCCGACTTATAGCGCCTTTAATGGGGTCTCCAAGGTTGTTTACATAAAACCCATCCACCTTGCTCCAGGCATTGGGATCGTCTACGGCATAGGTATTCGGAACCAGCAGCTCTCCGTTGGAATAACGCCAGCTGTTGGCGATCTGGGGCTGTCTTTCCGTCTCTGTTTCCGCCTCCGTCTCTTCAGCGGCGGCTGTCTCCGTCTCCTGCGTCTCCTCTGTTTTTATCCCGGAAGTACTGCTTTCACCGGTTTCGGAGGGTTCTTCCGTTTCTACGGGATCTGATATGCTGCCGCTTTCCAGATCGGTCTCCGTTTCTCCCACACTCTCTTCCTGGGCATATACCCAGGTATTCGTCGTTGTACATGTCGACAAAAGAAGTACAGCGCTTAAAACAGCCGCCAGCATCCTTCTGTTTTTCATTTGCATTGTCTTTGTCTCCTTTTACTCTTCGCTGTGCGTATACATCATGTTAAGGAATAACTCATACATCTGCCGATGTTTTTTTACGACCACATCCAGGATAAGTCCGCAGACTTCCGCAATAGCTCCCGCCGCCGCCAGGGCAGAACATACGATGAGCGTTGGAAATCTGGGTACCAATCCTGTATGAATGTAGTCTAACAGGACTGGAAGAAACATTCCCAGGCTGATCAGCCATAATACCATGGCAATACAGGTGAAAAACCGCAGCGGCTTGTAATTTTTAAACAGACCGGCGATGGTTTTAAGCACTTTCAAACCGTCACGGACAGTGTTCAGCTTGGAAACGCTCCCCTCCGGCCGGTCTCTGTAAGCCACCGGTATCTCCTTTAAAAGGAAATTCTTATCCAGAGCATGTATCGTCATCTCCGTTTCAATCTCAAATCCTTTGGATAAAACAGGAAATGTTTTGACAAATAAGCGGCTGAATGCCCGGTAACCGGTCATAATATCTCTTATATTGCTTTTGAATATCCGATTGATCAGTCCTCGCACCAGCCGGTTCCCCGAATTGTGGAACATCCTTTTATTCTCAGTAAAATATGTGGAGGAGAGTCGGTCGCCGATGACCATATCCACATGATCCTCCAGCACGCAGCGCACCATCTCCCGGGCGTTCTGTGCCGGGTAGGTGTCGTCCCCGTCGATCATCAGGTAACAATCCGCATCAATCTCCCGGAACATGGTCCGGATAACATTCCCTTTTCCCTGCCGTTTTTCATAGCGCACGATCGCTCCCGCTTCCTTCGCGATCTTCGCCGTGCCATCGGTGGAGTTATTGTCGTAGACGTAAATATCCGCCTCCGGCAGCGCTTCCCGGTAGTCTCTGACGACCTTTCCGATGGTAACACTTTCGTTATAACAAGGTATCAATACTGCAATCTTACACATGCAAATACTCCTTAAGTTTCAAAATGTAGTCCCGTGTCAGGCATTCCTCTCCATTATATCATACTGTATTTTAAAATCAAACATTCCGCCTGCAATACCGCTTTTTCAGCATTTTATACAATGCCGGGCCATGGCCTGATCGTCCCTTTGATGGTCAAAAAACAGAAGGATTTTCGTTTCACCGGGAATCCGGGTCTTTGACACTTTCTCATTAAAAATACCGCTTTTTCAACATTTTCCACAGCAACTTTCGTTAAAAAAAAGCCCAATGGGATACCGAAATATCCCATTGGGAACATAAACTATCTTTACAGGCCCGCTTCGCTGATCCGCACATCCAGCGAGCTGTATCTTTGCTGCTGGCGTTCGTTATGTATCATCTGCTGCACCGTCATATCGCTTCCCACGATGGCCACGCAGTTTTTGGCCCGGGTCACAGCCGTATAAAGGATATTCCGGTTAAACAGCATCCTCGGCCCGGACAGCAGGGGCAGCACGATGGCCGGGTATTCGCTGCCTTGGGATTTATGTACTGTGATGGCATAGGCCAGTTCCAACTCATCCAACTCACTGAAGGAATAGGTGACTTTGCGCCCTTCATCAAATTCCACCGTCACCTGTTCCGCAAAGAAATTGATCTCTTTAAGTATGCCGGTGTCGCCGTTGAAAACCCCCACACCATTTTCTATGGGGATATTATATTGGCTTGTGATCTCCCATTCCAGCTGATAATTATTTTTCACCTGCATGACCTTATCCCCCTCCCGAAAGAGGGTTCCGCCGTGCTCCTTTTCCCGCTTATCCTCCGATTTGGGATTCAGATACCTTTGAAGAACTTTATTTAAGTTTTCCACACCCAGTTCGCCCTTTCGCATGGGCGTGAGCACCTGTATATCATAGGAAGAAGCATGGACATTTTGGGGAAGTTTGTCCCGTACAAGGGCGATGACCACTCCCAGTATATCGGAGCTTTGATAGCGCTTCAAGCAGAAAAAATCCGGAGTTTTCCGTTCCAGGTCCAACGCCTCTCCGTCATTGATCTTGTGGGCATTGGTGATAATGGCGCTTTCCAGGGCCTGACGGAAAATCTTCGTCAGCATGACCACATTAAAGCAATGGGAGGAAATGATATCCTTGAGTACATTGCCCGGTCCCACCGATGGCAGCTGGTTCACATCCCCCACCATGATCAGCCGGGTGCCCGGCAGGATGGCTTTAAGCAGTGCGTGTATGAGATGGATATCCACCATGGACATCTCATCAATGATAATGGCATCCGCTTCCAGGGGATGATCTTCATTTCTTTGGAACTGGCTCTCTGACGGCGCCTCCGGGCCACCGGTCAATTCAAGCATCCGATGTATGGTCTGGGCTTCATAGCCGGTGGCTTCGGTCATCCGTTTGGCTGCCCGGCCGGTGGGCGCCGCCAGCCGTATCTCCATTCCTTCATTCTCAAAAAATCGGATGATGGTATTGATGGTGGTCGTTTTTCCGGTTCCCGGACCGCCGGTGATCACGAGAACGCCATTTCGGGCCGCTTCCACCACCGCAGTTTTTTGCATATCATCCAGGCTGATCGCCTCATCCGCTTCGATCCGCTCGATCTGCCGGGCCGCTTCCTGGTAATCGATATCATAGCGGATGTTGAGATTTTTAAGCATCCGGGCCGTGTTCAGCTCCAGATAATAGTAAACCGAGGCATACACCACCGGTACCTTATCAATATTTTTGATCACGATCTTCTTGTCAATGGAAAGATCCATCAACTGCCGTTCCACCAGATCTGCTGGGATATCCAAAATGTGGGCAGCCTCCTGCTTCAGTTTTTCCAACGGAAGATAGGTATGCCCGTTCATACTGGCCTGGAGCAGGACATAAATGATACCGCTTCGCACCCGATAATCCGAATCGCTGCCGATGCCGGCTTTTTTCGCGATCTCATCTGCCAGCCGGAAGCCGATACCGCTGATGTCCTCCGCCAACTGGTAAGGATTCTCCCGGATGATATCATAGAGCCGGCTGCCATATTCGTTGTAGATCTTCACCGCATAGGAAGTGGTTATACCGTATTTGGCCAAAAACATCATGGCATGGCGCATCCCTTGCTTTTCATGGAACTGGCGGCAGATCTCAATGGCCTTGGCTTCACTGATGCCTTTCACCTCCGCCAGCCGCTCCGGTTCGTTTTCGATAATGTGAAAGGAATTTTCTTTAAATTTATTCACGATCCGGGCTGCCAGCGTGGGACCTATCCCTTTGATGGCTCCGGAGCCCAAATATCTTTCAATGGAAAAAACATCCTCCGGCGCTTCTATGGAAAAATGATCGATCCGAAACTGGGTTCCATAGGTGGCGTGTTCCACGTAATCGCCTTCTGCCCGGATATACTCGCCTTCATTGATCATGGCCATGGTTCCCACACACACTGTTTCCTTGCCCTGTCTCATCAGATGCAGTACCGTATAGCCGTTTTCTTCATTATGATATACAATATGTTCAACCAATCCCTGTATGGATTCCATAGCGCCTCCTGATTTCTCATCCAAAATCCCGGTGTATAACGCATCATGTCTCAATGCTGTTTAATATATGGTCATTTTCTTCAGAAAACAAAACCGCCGGTGCTGTGATACCGGCGGCTTATGCTTTTTATCTCCGATCGGATGTTTTTGCTTCCAGAAATTCTGTGTAACGTCCGGTCCCAATGGCAACAACAGAAAGCGGATCATCCGCCACCGTTGTCCGTATGCCGGTCACTTCCTCGATCAGCTGATCCAGCCCGTAAAGCTGACAGCCGCCGCCGGCCAGAAGGATCCCCCGGGTTGCGATATCCGCCGCCAATTCCGGCGGTGTTTCCTCAAGGACCTGGTGAAGTCCCTCGATGATCTGGGTCAGATTTTCCTCCAGCGCCTGCTGGGTTTCCGAAGATTTCAGCGTGATCGTTTTAGGCAGTCCGGTCAGCACATTCCGGCCGGTAACTTCCATCGTTTCATCTTCCGGCCGCGGATAAGCCGTCCCGATGGTCCTCTTGATCTCTTCCGCTGTCCGTTCACCCACCAGCACTTCATGATTTTTACGCAGATAGCGGATAATGGCGTCATCGAAATTGTTGCCTGCCACTTTCAGTGAGGTGCTGACAACGATATCCCCAAAGGAAATGACCGCAATGTCTGTTGTGCCGCCGCCTATGTCAATGATAATATTGCCAAAGGGTTTGGAAATGTCAATACCGGCTCCCAAAGCCGCTGCGATCGGTTCCGCTACAATGATCACATCCCGGGCTCCCGCCTCCATGGTGGCGTCAATGACCGCCCGTTTTTCCACCTCCGTCACGCCGCTTGGTACACATACCGTGATCCTGGGCTTCCAGAAGGTCTTACGTCCCACCGCTTTATGGATAAAATACTTTAACATCTTTTCTGTGATCGTATAGTCTGAAATAACGCCCTGACGCAGCGGGTGGACCGCCACGATATTGCCTGGCGTCCGGCCGATCATCTGACGGGCTTCTTCTCCGATATTCTTCACTTCGTTGGTATCCCGGTCGTAGGCCACCACACTGGGTTCTCTCAAAACCACACCGGTTCCTCTTATATATACGAGAACACTGTCTGTTCCCAAATCCACTCCGATATCCGATGCTAACATAAGGTGTCCCCTTTCATTCTCTTTACATTGTCCCGTATTTACTCTCTTATTATACCTGATTCTGGTAAAAATACCACTGAAATTTTATCCACACCTGTTCAGGCTGAAAATAGCTTTTCATAAAAGGATAGATCTTCACTGCCCGTTATGTGGTTTCCCAGACCCACCGGCGGGTGTATATTGTCCTTAAAATGAAAATCCGATCCGATCGTCACAAACCATCCGTGCTTTTTCGCCATCTTCCGCCATTTTGCCCGTTCATCCACAAGAGTTTTCTCTTTTGTCACATACAGATATTCGGCTTCGATGCCATCCGTTTTCATCTCTTTAGCCAGCTTCACGATCTGTCCATCACTCAACCCAGCTTCATAAGTATAGGCCACCGGATGGGCCAAAACCACCTTACCGCCGGCTCCCCGGATCATATCCGCCGCTTCCGTTGGGGTTGCCGTTGTTTTTTTCACATAAGCCGGACAGCCTTCATTCATGATCGTTTCAATAAATTCCCCCTGTCCAGGTATGTGGCGGAAATCCGCCATCAACTGCTCTTTGTTCCGATCATCTTCGATGATGTTCCGGGCAATATGGGCTTTAGTCACCGCTTCGATCCGGTCCAAAGCCGCCACATCCAATCGGTATCCCAGTTCATCCAGTTTCTCTCCAACGCGATGGAGATATTCATGACGGCTATTCCGGAGTGTTTCAAGCCGGTCTTTCAACGGGCCACTCCGCCAGTCTATACCGTATCCGAGCACATGTATCCGAGCTTTGCCGGCTCTTGTGGATATCTCCACCGCTGGAATGAGTTTTATATTTTTGCTTTTTGCATAGGCAAAAAGCGTCTCATCATAAGCCTGTATCGTATCATGATCCGCGATGGCCATCAGCTTCACGCCATTTTTACAGGCTTCGTCCACCACCTGTTTCGGCGAAAAATATCCATCGGAACAAATGGTGTGGATATGCAGATCGATCCGATCCATCCAGATCCCCCCTTCATCGAAAAATTTCCATGTTATAAAAGGTGCCGCCATACGGTTCCCGTATGGCGGCGGCCCATCAATCTTAATTAAACTTGTAAATCCTACGGAATACCCGATAAAGTCTTGTGAAGATCTTAGCTCCCAGTTCTCCCGGCGGATTACCTGCGATCCCCCGCAGTCCCAGGCGCAGTCTCCTGTACATCTTCGGATCATTTTCCTTAAAATACTTCCACAATTCTTTTCGCTTCACCTTGTTTTCTTCTGTCCCCGAGATAATGAGCATGGTGGAAGTGACCAGACAGATCATGGCCAGATAACTGAACATGTACTGAGCCAGACGATGATTATATACATCTTCCGGCAGACTATAGGCATCAAACATCATCTTGTTCACCTTTATCTGCTGATCGATCCGGCCGATCATCACCTGTTCATTGACCGACTGGTCCTCCCGTCCGATGTAATAACGGTAAAGATCCACATCCATATAATACAGGCTGCGTACATAGGGCAGCGGTACATAGGCAAACAGGTTATCCACATAAAAGGTATGTTTCGGCAATTCAAATCCACAATCTCTCAACACCTTCGTCCGATAGATCAGTGAATGCATCAACAGATTCTGATCCACACGGAACCGTTTGACTTGACTCCAGCCAAAAATACGATCTTGGGGAAGTACGTTGGTATAACGGATCGCCTTATGGGTACCGTCTGTCACATGTTCATAGACATAGTTGCAGATCATCAGATCCACCCGTTTCCGATCCGCCACAAACTGTTTCAATGTTCCGATCACCCGGAGCAAACTTTCTTCATCCAGCCAGTCGTCCGAGTCCACCACTTTATAATACATACCGCTTGCATGTCTCAATCCGGCATTCACCGCTTCACCATGGCCGCCATTTTCCTGGTGGACAGCTTTCACGATCCCCGGGAAACGGGCTGCATATTCATCCGCGATCTCTGCTGTTTTATCTTTGGAACCATCATTGACGATAACGACTTCCACATCATCGCCGCCCACAAGCAGTGAATCAATGCATTTTCTCATATAGGCTTCAGAATTATAACAAGGAACAGCAAATGAAATAATCTTCACGTTTCTTTCATCCCTTCTCATGACTTTAGAAATATCTACCGCGTGCGCGAGGAAGGCAGCGGCTCATTGCTTTCGTGAACATTATACCATAGCCCTCTTTCCGGGGGCAAGCCACAGATTTCTGACATTTTTCTGACAACGGTTTTATCAATAAAATACCCGGTTTTCTTCAACAATATGATAGGCGCCGTCCGAATAGTCCACAACGGTGACACCGCAGTTATTCTGCAGTCCCCCCTTCCAATAGTCCTTCAATTCCGATCGGCGGATATAGCGCATCATGGCCTTATTCACTGCCCCATGGGCAACGATCATGATCCGGGTATCGTTCTTATGTTTTTCACTGATCTCCCGGATAAAGTCTCCCGCTCTTTCACTGACTGCTTCCAGACTCTCGCCCCCTTCAGGAGCCTGGTATTTTTCAGGCGCATCAAAAAAGTCGGTAAACTGCCCGTGCTGGCCACTGCGGATCTTAGACACATCTGCCCCTTCCAAAACCCCAAACCCGACTTCTTTGATCCGTTCATCTTTTATGACCGGCATCTCCCGCTTTCCCCGCAGGATACAGGCCGTTTCGTAAGCCCGTTTCAGAGGGCTGGCATAGATAGCATCGATATGAAGATCTTTCAATGCTTCCGCTGTTTTCCGCGCTGCCGCCCGTCCTTCATCAGTCAGCTCGATATCTGACCATCCCTGGATCCGTCCATTTCCATTCCACTCTGTCTTGCCATGTCTGACAATATACAGCTCCATCTTACGATTCCTCCTTGATCTTCTTTAAGTACCTATCCATCTCATATTCATGTCCCAATTCTCCCGGATGGTAAAAATGCTGCCCCTCCACACCATCGGGGAGATACTGCTGCTTCACATAATGGTTTTTATAATCATGAGCATATTTGTAATCCAGGCCATGTCCCAGTTTCTTCGCGCCTTGATAATGGGCGTCCTGCAGGTACGGCGGAATGGCTTCCGTTTTATGGCCGGCCACCCAGTTCATCGCTTCATCGATGGCCACGCAGGCCGAATTGCTCTTGGGCGCGCAGGCCACGTAAATAGCCGCCTGGGCCAAAGGGATCCGCGCCTCCGGCATACCCAGCCGTTCAGAGGCCAAAGCTGCCGCAGTGGCCACAGAAAGGGCCTGAGGATCCGCATTGCCCACGTCTTCTGCTGCGCAGATCATGATACGCCGCGCCACAAATGCAGGATCTTCTCCCGCATACAACATTCGGGCCAGATAATATACCGCCGCATCCGGATCCGATCCCCGCATGCTTTTGATAAAAGCCGAAATGGTATCATAGTGATTGTCGCCGTTTTTATCATAAAGCGTGACCCGCTTTTGTATACATTCGGACACCACATCCAAAGTAAGATGGATCTTTCCATCCTCTCCCGGTTCCGTCGTCAAAACGCCCAACTCCACCGCATTGAGAGCCAGTCGGGCATCGCCATTACTGATATCAGCCAGAAAATCCATGGCCTCCTTTGTTATATCCGCATGATAAGCGCCCATCCCCCGTTTTGCATCATAAACCGCCCGTTGGATCAATATTCGGATATCTTCCGGCAAAAGCGGTTTCAATTCAAATATGATGGATCGGGATATGAGAGCGCTATTAACCTCAAAATAAGGGTTCTCCGTGGTGGCGCCGATCAAAATAACGGTTCCGTCCTCCACGAAAGGCAAAAGATAGTCCTGCTGCCCTTTATTGAATCGGTGGATCTCATCCACAAATAAGATCGTTTTTCTTCCATACATGCCGGCCAGGTCCTTTGCGTCGGAGACAACTTTTTCCATATCCTTTTTCCCGGCCACAGTGGCATTGATCTGGGTAAAAGCCGCTTTTGTCGTATTGGCAATGACCCGGGCGATGGTCGTCTTTCCGGTTCCAGGAGGGCCATATAAAATGATGGAACTGAGCTTATCTGCCTTTATCGCCCGATAAAGCAGTTTGTCCTTTCCCAGGATATGCTGCTGTCCCACGATCTCTTCCAATGTTTGCGGACGCAGTCTGGACGCCAAAGGCGACTCCTTTTCCCGGTTATTCTCCCGCATATAATCAAATAAATCCATACTCTCACCCACCTTTTGCCAGACTCTTTATCCATTGTAGCATTGTTAAAAGGCTTTAGCAATCGTAATCTTTGCACACCTTTGCGGCACCATCCGCAAAGGCGCGGCATCCTTCGCCTATTTGCCTCCGCCCGTTTTAAATTAATATTTCTTTTATAATTCTTCACGGTAATTTCATTGATATTATCTGTCAATTTGTATAAAATAAGAAAGAACGGGATCATGTTCAAATACAGAGAAAGGTGGTAAGCGTTGTGCCAGGATTGATCACAAACTATATATTTGGCGAACGGTGTTTTCATTCACTGTCACCCAATTATCTGAAAAACGTTATTAATACCCATCCAAATGCTTACCGTATCGGCCTGCAAGGCCCCAATATCTTTTTTTATGACATGAGCAATCATTCCCGCAGGCGGCCCAACAACATTTGCAACCTGCTCCATGAAAAGCATACCGGTTCATTTTTCGGTCATATGATCGATTTCATGGATCTGCAGGAAGATGAAAGCAGACAGACGTGCATCGCCTATATCGCAGGATTCCTCTGTCACTATTCCCTGGATACCCACACGCATCCTTATATTACTTACCGTTATACAAAAGATATCCAGGAACATCCGGAACTGTTGAAGCGGCCGTTTTATTATCAACGTCTGGAAACTTTTTTAGACATACTGCTGCTCAGACGCATCAACCATATGAGTCCGGAACAACTGAATCTGGAGGCCCTGGTCAATGTTTCAAAAAAAGAGCGTTTGTGCATTGCCGGCTGTCTGTCTTATGCGCTGAGGCATACGTATCGTTACCGCATATCACCGAAAACACTGAACAGAGTGTTGATGTCCATGCGAAAGACGTGTATCTTCCTCCAGTCCAACCCCCAGATGCGCCGACGTCTATCTTCCTTTTTGGAAAAGCATCTGCACCACTCCGGCCCTGCAGCTTGTTTTATATATCCCGAATTTACCGGCGATCCGAAGGATTATCTGAATGAATCCAAAAATCCCTGGACTGCCGGTCAGGAAGGTTCCGTTTCCAATGAATCTTTTTTTGAACTTTTAAATAATGCCAACGATATCAGTCATCAGCTTCTGGACAGCTTGGACGATTATCTTGCCTGGAACGGAAGCAAGCAAAACTTGATGCATATGATCAGTTCCAAATCCTATTATACAGGCCAGAGGACACCCTGACCTTTGATGTTATAAATATCTCATCCCTAAAAACCGTCGCGTACTGCGGCGGTTTTTATCGGTTTTCCATTTCTATCCAATATTTACATATACTTTTTGTTCACGTTTCTTGACATTTTGATATCATAATGATATCATATAAACATCAAATCAATCACCATTTAGGGGAGGATACATCTTATGAAAGAAATCGTTCTGAATAACAAGAAAAACGGTATGCTCATGCTCATACTGACCATTTTACTGTATCTGGCCGCCATAGCCGGCTGTGTATTTGGCGGCATGATCGTCTCCAACGGCGGTCTGCCCATCCTGCTCACGATCAGTATCATCTGGCTGTGTATCGGCTGGATCCCTTTCTGCGGCCTGAAGATTTTAAAGCCCCAGGAAGCGCTTGTACTGACTTTATTCGGTAAATATATGGGCACCCTCAAAAACGAAGGATTTTATTTTGTCAATCCTTTCTGTACCAGCACCAACCCGGCGGCAAAAACAAAACTCGGACAGAGTAATGACGTGGACAGCAGCAACAGTCAAAAACCCTTTTCCCTGTCTTTTAAGCTGGAAGGTTCCTCTGTCCAGATGACCAGCAATAAGATTTCTCTAAAAATCATGACCCTGAGCAACAGCCGTCAGAAGATCAACGACTGTCTGGGTAATCCGGTGGAGATCGGTATCGCTGTCATGTGGCGGGTAGTGGACACCGCCAAGGCGGTCTTTAATGTGGATAACTACAAAGAATATCTGTCTCTCCAGTGCGATAGCGCGGTACGGAACATCGTCCGCATCTATCCCTATGACGTGGCGCCCAACGTGGATACCACCGGCGATGGTATTGCCGATGACGGCAGTCTTAGAGGTTCCAGTGAAGTGGTGGCTTCCCGTATCCGCCAGGAACTTCAGGAAAAAGTGGCCGATGCCGGTCTGGAGATCATCGAGACCCGCATCACTTATCTGGCTTATGCGCCTGAGATCGCCGCTGTCATGCTGCAGCGTCAACAGGCTTCTGCCGTAGTAGATGCCCGGAAGATGATCGTCGATGGCGCTGTGGGCATGGTGGAGATGGCGCTGGAACGTCTGAACGAAAATCATACGATCGAATTGGATGAGGAAAGGAAGGCGGCAATGGTTTCCAATCTGCTGGTCGTACTCTGCGGCAACCACGATGTGGCGCCTATCGTAAATACAGGAAGCCTGTATTGATATGGCGGACAGCAAAAAAAAGCAGGTTCCTCTCAGATTATCTGAAAAACTGTACAATGCCATTGCCGCATGGGCCGAGGACGATTTCCGTTCCGTCAATGGACAGATCGAATATCTTCTGACAGAATGCGTCCGTCAGAGAAAAAAGAACGGAAAATATGTCTCCGAACATCTGGATGAACCTTTAGATCTGGATATCAAATAAATGCTATCAAAAAACCTTCGGCCGTCTCAGGCGCCGAAGGTTTTTTCCCGGTCGGACACCTATACAAAAAGCCGAAAACTGCTGCGAAGATCTC
Organism: Candidatus Onthocola gallistercoris; assembly: GCA_018715345.1. Taxonomy (GTDB): domain Bacteria; phylum Bacillota; class Clostridia; order Lachnospirales; family Lachnospiraceae; genus Frisingicoccus; species Frisingicoccus gallistercoris. Next base: position 88,580 of record DVLT01000038.1, on the reverse strand, counting down.
TCTGTCATCAAACAGACTGCTTCAACTGTTTTCGGCTCTTTCATATGCATATCTTTTCTTTTAGTCCGGCTTCGCTTCCCTTTGGGCCAAACTTCGGCTCTTCCGGAAACTGGCTGGCATCAGTACATGGACATCAGACGGCTGACAAGGAACTGATATTCGTTGATCGTCTTTTTCATAGCCAAACCTTCATTGATATCAAAGTCCACATAATTGCCGCCCTTATAGCAGATGACCCGGTTCGTCTCACCTTTGAAGATCAGATCCACTGCATAGGCGCCCATGGTGGCAGCCACAACTCTATCTCTGGCTGTCGGCGTTCCACCCCTCTGGATATGGCCCAGGATCGTCGCCCGGGTTTCGATGCCAGTTGCCGCCTCGATCCGTTTCGCCAGCGTATTGGAATGACCCACACCTTCTGCATTGATGATCACATGATGCGTCTTTCCTCTCTGACGGTTATGCATGATCGTATCCACCAGATCCTGGTAATCAAAAGCATCCTTTTCCGGGATGAGGATACCATCAGCGCCATTGGCCATCTGACACCACAGAGCGATATAACCCGCGTTTCTTCCCATAACTTCGATGATGCTGCAGCGCTCATGGGATGTGGATGTATCCTTGATCTTGTCAATGGCCTCCACTGCCGTATTGACCGCCGTATCAAATCCGATAGTATAATCTGTACAATCGATGTCCAGATCGATCGTTCCCGGGATACCGATGGTGTTGACGCCCAGGGCAGAAAGTTTCTGGGCCCCTTTAAAGGAACCGTCCCCACCGATGACGATCAGTCCGTCAATGCCATGTTTATGACAGATTTCGGCTGCTTTTTCCTGACCGGCCCGTGTCACAAATTCCTTGCACCGGGCAGTGTAAAGGATCGTACCGCCTCTTCTGGAAATCTCCGATACACTCTTGGCATCCATATCTATGATCTCTTCATTCAATAATCCTGCATAACCTCTTAAAATCCCTTTAACTTTCAGACCGCTGGCAAGAGCTGTCCGGACGATGGCACGTATGGCCGCATTCATACCCGGGGCATCACCGCCGCTTGTCAGTATACCGATCGTATTAACTTCCTTCATCCTGTTCCCTCCTGTCAATAAGTATCTCAGGCTTCATTTTACCGCTTTGCCATGCAAAGGGCAAGCCCTCAAATCCCACAATTTAAAAATCAATCAAATTCCTCGTAAGTCTCCACATGCCCTTCGTCAAAACTGGGCAGCTTCTTATAAATATACAATGCCTGTTCCAGCAACGAAAAAAACATGACTGCTCCGCTGCCTTCACCCAGATGCATACCGCTTTCCAAAACCGGATCCAGACCCAGCTCAGAAAGCGCCAAGGCCGCTCCCGGTTCCAATGAGCGATGGGAAGCGATCATATAGCCTTTACAGGCCGGGCAAAGCCTGACAGCGGCCAATGCGGCCACTGAAGAGATAAAGCCATCGATCACCGCTGTCCTCTTGCTGGCGGCGATCCCCAGATAGCAGCCCACCATACCGGCGATATCCAGGCCGCCCACCTTGGACAACACGTCCAACACATCCGCCTTATCCGGTTGATTGACATCAATGGCCCGTTGTATAGCCGAGATCTTCCGTTCCAATCCTTCTGCGGATAGGCCGGCGCCCCGTCCTGTCACTTCCCGAGGTGGAGTTTCTGTAAGCACCGATAAAACAGCGCTGCTGGTGGTCGTATTACCTATGCCCATCTCACCGACAGAAAACAGATCCATCTGGCAGTCCGCCATGCTCATGACCCGTTCAGCCCCGTATAAAATGGCTTTTTCCACCGTCTCCCGATCCATGGCCGGACCTTTAGTCATATTGGCTGTGCCGTACATCAGCGGATGCCAGTCCACCCCAGCCATGGGTTCCTCGGTTTTCATCCCCATATTGATGATGTACAAAGGGCAGTAATTATATTCAGCCAAAAGGGCCACGCCGGACTGTCCGGCCACCATATTGGCCACCACTTGTGCGGTCACTTCGCTGCCGGACTGGCTGACGCCCTCTTCCACAACGCCGTTATCTGCTGCTATCACCATTGCCATCTTCCCACGGATTTCCGGTATTTCCATTCGCTGCATGCCGGCTATGGAAACGATCATATCCTGAAAAGCGCCCATGCTGCCTATGGGCATACATTTATACCGCCATCGTTTCCGGGCAGCTGCCATGGTTTCGGCACAAGCAGGCTGGATCTGCCCTACCAGTTCTTCTATCGTCATCTTTCCACCTTCATTCTTCCCTGTGTCGTAAATTGATCCCTTCGATCACCGGATAACCCTCAGCCAATGTGACCTTGCTGTAACTTCCCTGGAGAAATTTCAGATGCCATATGGCTTCGGGCGGCGCATCCAAAAACTTTGAAAAAAGGCATTGAAATGGGCCGTGATGGCCTACGATCAGGATATTCTCCCCATCTTTTATGTCCAGTGCGTCAAATGCGGCGCATACCCTCTGATACATATCCATAAAACATTCGCCGCCGTCCGGGGCGGTATGCATCCAGTCATCGCACCAATTTCGGTAAGTCCCAGGATACCGCTTTCCCACTTCCCGGTGATCCATGCCTTCCCACTCTCCAAAATCCATTTCGTTTAAACCGGGATGGATCTCCCAGATCGCTTCATCCGGGCATATGGCCCGGGCCGTCTGCCAAGTCCGTTTCCTTTCCGAGACGATCACCCGATCAAAGGCCACCGCTTCCAGATAACCTGCCGCTTCCCGGGCGTGCCGCTCTCCCCGCGCGTTGATATCCACATCCAAACGGCCATAGTAAACCTGTCTGGCGTTGGCTTCCGTCTCCCCATGACGTACAAAATACAGGCTCAAAGCCATCCGCCTCCTTCCAGCGCAGTCAGGACAGCCATGATCGCGATCCCCGCGATCTCGGATCCGGCGCCCATGGTATCCCCCGTCATGCCATCGATCTTTCGGAGTACGCTGCGCCTGTAAAGCATCGCTATCAGGCACACCGCTATCGGCGCTACACCATAGGAAAGACCACCGATCCATATACATACCGCTGCCAGACTGACAACACCCAACCCCGTGGAGCCCCACAAAATCCCGGTCGATATCCGCCCGATATAACTTTTTCCCAATCCCTGCTCTCTGGGATATTTCACCCGGTACATCAAAAGCGCCTGGACCATCTTACCAGCCGCCGGCGCTGTAACCAGCAACAACAGCGGATGTTGTGAGATCATCAAAAACAGAAAACGGATACCCAGATCGGCAAAGGCGGCGATCACGCCAAACGTGCCCACCCGGCTGTCCTTCATGATCTCCAGCATCCGCTCTTTGCTTCTGGAAGAGAAAAAAGCATCCGCTGTATCACACAGGCCATCCAGATGAAAGCCCCGAGTCATCCAAAGCTCCGCCAAAACTGCTGCGGCAGCGGCGGCAGGTCGGGGAAGGAACGCCCGGACAAGGATATAAACAACGACATTGAACAGTCCGATGATCCATCCGATCAAAGGCCAGCAAAGTACGCCCCTTATGAGACGCTGATCGCTCACTTCAACGGATTTGGAAATAGGTATGCTCGTAAAAAGCTGAAGCGCCAAAATAAATGTATCCATATCTACCCCTTTATCTTCATCGGGATCCCGCTTACCACAAAGTAAACCGTATCCGCCCTTTCTGCCAGGTATTGGTTGGCGGCGCCGGCCATATCCCGGAAGGCCCGTCCCAAAGGCGTCTCCGGGACCACGCCCATACCGATCTCATTGGTGACAAGAATGAGTGGCAGCGCCGCCTGCTCCGCTCCATCCAGTATCCGTCCCATATATTCCAATGCGTCTGCCTGTATACTGTCATAATCTGGAAGGGAAAAATCATAATCTTGCGGAATATCTCCCAATCGATCAAATAACAGGTTGGTAAGAAGGGTGGTCACACAATCCAACAGACCACTATCGTAGGACGCCCCTTGCGCCATCAAAAACGCATCGATCCCCCGGTGATCTTCATAGGTTTGCCATTGATCGCCCCGCCGCATCTTATGCTTTGCCACCCGTCTGGCCATCTCCTCATCAAATACTTTTCCCGTGGCAATATAAATCCTCCGGCTTCCGGCAGCTTCCGCCAGCTGCTCCGCGAACCGGCTTTTGCCGCTGCGGGCGCCTCCTGTCACTAATATCATCCATTTTCCCTCCATTCACCATTAAAAGTATATCATACCCGATTTGGAATCACAACACACCTTCCGATGATTGCCTGCCGCTCCGGTCTATGCTATACTCATGGCAGAATACAGTATATGGGAGGGAACGATATGGGCGAAAACCTGCCTCAAGATCCGGTGATGCTTTTAAGTTTTGTCAATCTGAAACTCCGGGATGAATGCCCGTCTTTGGCAGATTTCTGTAAAAGTTATGATATTGCCGAAGATACGATCAAAAGCCGCCTGGCTGCCATTGACTATGAATATCAGCCGGAAAATAACCAGTTTGTCTGAACCCGCCAAACACTTTTTGGCCGTCTTTTGATATCCGATATTTTTGCAAAAAAAGAGGAGGCCCTTCCTGTGGATACGCCATCCACAGTCCGCAGGCGTCCTCTTTTTTTCTGTCACTTATTCTTCCAGAATATGTTCAAAAGCCACTTTAAAGATCTCCTGGATGTGCTCATCGGCCAGGGAATAAAAGCGCACTTTGCCGTCTCTTCTAGTCTTGACCAGCCGTGACTGTTTTAAAAGCCTCAGTTGATGGGAAACCGCCGACTGATTCATCTCCAGAAGTTCCGTCAGATCCGACACACACAGTTCCGACTTGCTGAGCGCGCATATGATCTTCACACGTGTCAGGTCGCCAAATACTTTGAACAACTCCGCCACTTCCAGCAGATCGTCCTCCATCGGCATCTTACTGCGAACTTCTTCCAACAACTCTTCATTCATGCGATCACCTTCCATCCAGTCCTAACAACGCCGATCATCCGACCACGTGGCCCTTTGCTTTCAGCACATCTATCACCTGATATACATATTTGCTGCACAATTCATCATTTTCCGCTTCCACCATGACACGGATCACCGGTTCTGTCCCGCTTTCACGGACAAGGATACGTCCCGTATTGCCCAGTTGTTCTTCCACCTTGGCAATGGCTGCTTTCACATCCTCATCATTCCGCGCCGCCGGCTTATCCTGCACCCGCACATTGACAAGAAGCTGGGGATAGATCCGTACCGGTTTTACCAACTCAGACAGTTTCGCCTTTTTCTCCAGCATGACTTCCATCACCTTCAGGGATGTCAGGATGCCGTCGCCGGTGGTGGCCAATTTGCTGAAAATGATATGTCCGGACTGTTCGCCGCCGATGGAATGTCCGTTCTGGACCATGTTTTCATAAACATACTTATCGCCGACGGCTGTCTTTTCATAACGCATACCCGCTTCATCCAAAGCCAGATAAAGACCAAAGTTGGACATGACGGTTGTTACCACCGTGTCATTATTCAAAGTGCCTTTTTCCTTCATATATCTTCCGCAGACATACATGATCAGGTCGCCGTCCACAACTTTTCCTTCATCGTCCACTGCGATACACCGGTCCGCATCCCCATCATAGGCAAATCCCACATCCAGGCCATTTTCCTTCACATATTTCTGAAGCGTCTCAATATGGGTCGACCCACAGTTTGTATTGATATTCGTTCCGTCCGGTTCCGCGTGGATCACATAGGTTTTGGCGCCCAGGGCGTCAAACACACTCTTGGCAATGGCAGAAGCAGAACCATTGGCACAATCCAGGCCGACCTTTTTGTCTTTAAAGGAACGGGTGGCAATGGAGATCAGATGGCCTATGTACCGATTACGTCCCATGGCATAATCCACTGTACGTCCCACATTCTCCCGGGTAGCCAAAGGCAGTTCGTCCACCTTGCCGTCGATATAGTCCTCAATAAGCTGCTCCACATCCGCTTCCATCTTATGTCCTTTTGCATTGATGACTTTAATGCCATTGTCATAGAAGGGATTGTGGCTGGCAGAAATCATGATGCCGCAGTCAAAATCTTCTGTCCGCACCACATAAGCCACACTGGGCGTGGTGGTCACATGCAGCAGATACGCATCGGCTCCACTGGCCGTCAGACCGGCCACCAGCGCATACTCAAACATATAGCTGGAGCGTCTCGTGTCTTTTCCGATCACGACCCGCGCCTTATGTTCTTTACCAAAATACCATCCCAGATAACGTCCCACCTTAAATGCATGTTCCACGGTCAGATCCACATTCGCTTCTCCGCGGAATCCGTCTGTTCCAAAATATTTTCCCATAATTTCACTCCTAATGATAACGCATATGTAATATGCGAGATAATCCAAAACAACCGCCTTATGGCGATTGCTGTAAACATGATATCACATTTTATCTCTTTTGCCACCTTTTTTTCACAATCAGCCCCAAAATTTATAAAAAATTCATATTTTATCCAAAATCTCTATTGACATGTATATTATATGTGGTAGTATCATATTATATATAATATAGTTTTTATTACTACATCTTGTTGTGAGAGGATGTGATCATATGAAATTTAAAGCAAAAGATCCAGGCAGTGCCATTACCCATTTTATCGGATGGCTGATGGCTTTATTCGCTGCGGTCCCACTGATCATCAAGGCCGCTTCTTCACCCCAGCCGGTACATCTGGTGGCGCTGACGATTTTTATCGTAAGTATGTTACTATTATATGCCGCCAGCACCTTGTATCATACGCTGGATATCAATGAAAAAGTCAATAAGCGGTTAAAAAAATTTGATCATATGATGATTTCCGTACTGATCGCCGGAACTTACACTCCGGTATGTCTGATTGCCATTCCCGGCCGGACCGGGTATATTCTGCTGGCCATCGTCTGGGGTATCGCCTTGTTCGGCATCTTACTCAAAGCCCTCTGGGTCACCTGTCCCAAATGGGTTTCTTCGGTATTATATATCGGCATGGGCTGGACATGTGTACTGGCCTTTACCCAGATATTGAACGCCTTACCTCGGGAAGCTTTTCTGTGGCTTTTGGCCGGCGGCCTGATCTATACTGTCGGCGGCGTCATCTATGCGCTGAAACTGCCTATCTTCAATAGCCGTCACAAGAATTTCGGTTCCCATGAGATCTTCCATCTGTTTGTCATGGGCGGCAGTATCTGCCACTTTATACTGATGTACAAATTTTTAGCCGTCATGCCTGTTTTCTAAAAAAGCCGGCGCCAACCCCGGAGGATATAAAAACATAAGAGCTTAAAAAGCAAAAACAAGCCCCGCAACAGGTTTTCAGCTGATCTGAAAGCCTGTTGCGGGGCATCTTTTTTAAAGCATGGGTGAAAAAATCCTCAACACCCACTGGATCACCTTTTGCCAAAACGGCCGCTTTTTCCACATATCGTAACTTATACGTTCGCTGATAGACTGGGTATCCAAAAAGTCCTGCTTTATATCCATCACCGCCGGAACATCGGTCATAAGCACACCGCACTCATAATGCAGATAAAAACTTCTGTAGTCCATATTGATGGAGCCGCACACAGCGCACTCATCGTCACTGATCACATTTTTAGCATGGATGAAACCGGGTACATACTCGTAAATCTTGATACCGTTCTGGATCAGTTTGCCGTAATTGTATACAGTCACCATATATACGTACCATTTGTCGTATTTTCTCGGCGTGATGATCCGCACATCCACACCGCTCCGGGCCGCCCGGCACAGCGCGTCCAGGACAGTATTATCCAATACCAGATAAGGCGTTGTAAAATAAATATAGTCCTTTGCTTTATTGATCAGATGGATATAGGTTTCTTCTATGGGATTATCCGGATTGTTGGCCGGCCCATCTGCCATGGGCTGGACAAATCCATCCGCCTCCACACTGATCGTCGGACGGTAACGATCGTAATCCAGATCCTCGTTTTCTTTTGAAAACTCCCACATCTCCAGGAATATCTCCGTCAATCCCCAGACGCCATCCCCTTCCAGCCGTACCGCCGTATCTTTCCAGTGACCAAAACGTTCGTATATGTTGGCATACTCATCCGCCAGGTTGATCCCGCCGGTATAGCCGATATTGCCATCGATGATGGCGATTTTCTGGTGATTCCTGTAGTTAAACGTAAGGCGGGATACATCTTTCGTGATCGGCGCAAAAACGCTGACCCGCACACCGATCTCCGCCATCTCATGGCGGATCTCATCGCTGTCGATGATCAGACAGCCAAAATCGTCCACCAAAAGGCGTATCTCCAGTTTCTCGGCCGCCTTCCGGGCAAGGATCTCCTTTGTCCGCTCCCATATCTGCCCCTCGGATACGATAAAATATTCAAGGAAGATGAACTTTTCCGCCTTCTCCATATCCGCGAACAAAGCCTCGAACTTCTTCTCTCCCACCTCGTAATAACGGACATCGGTATTTTTATACAAGGGAAAATTCTCGCTGATCAGATACTTGCTGATCTGAGCCCGGTCTTTGTGGCGTTCCACCATCTCATCCAAAACCTTTGGATCTTGGACCTTGTAAGCGCAGCCTTTTTGTTCCACCGCCCGAAAACGCCGGTTGGAACGGCTGTTCTTTCGCTTCCGTCCCCACATGCCGTACAGGCAAAAGCCCACCACAGGCAATGCCAAAACGATGATGATCCAGAAATAATTATAGGAAGTGGTATCATTGACCAGCGCAAATATGGTAATAACACTGAGCACTTCTATCGCAATATAGGCCCACGTCACCTTTTCCCTGAAAAGCATGACGAGTATGAACAGCAAGATCACCTGCAAAATCAATGTTATAGCTACGATGACTGCCTTGACGATCCCTGTAGTCTTATTTTTTATCATAGTCCCTCACTTATTCCCTTAGATGCGATCAACTTCAGTTTCTGTGTACGGGTCATCCGCTTGATCTCCCACTCCCGATGCATGGCTTCCTCTCTTGTCGCCAAAGTTTCAAAATAAACCAGCCGCACCGGCGTCCGGGACCGGGTATACTTCGCTCCCCGACCCGCATTGTGCGTCCGTACCCTTGTCGTCAGATGGTTGGTCCATCCGGTATAAAGCGTACCATCGCTACATTGAAGAATATATGTATAATTCATAAATTCACCCCGGTTATTCCTATTAATTATTATACAGAACATTTTCTTATTTTCAATACCATAGAAAAAGGGAGCGCTTTCTGCACTCCCCTGTATATGAAGCAGTCGATGACAGAAGTTATTTAACGCATGCTTCTGACCTTCTACCGGTATCCGGACAGTGCGTTGTTTAAAATCGGCTGCATATTTTTCAATATGTACTGCCGAATATCATCGCCTGCTTCTATATCCTATGCTATTTGATACACTTTCGTGTCTCGTCCCCTTTTTATCTTTCTGACAGCCATTGGGCGGGATCCGCCGGTGTTCCGTCTTTGCGTATCTCAAAAAACAGATGGCTGCCCTCCTGGGTATAATAGCCGGTTGGCTCCGCCACATTGCCGAGCGCCTGTCCTTTCACCACAGGATCACCGTTTTCCACCGTCAGATCTTTTACCTGCCCGTAGATCGCTTCATAACCATTCCCCATGTCCACCGTCAAAACTGTACCATATTCACTGTCGTCACGGATTTCTGTTACTGTACCGCTGAACGCAGCCACGAACTCTTCATTCACATCCGCCTGGATCATCATCCCCGGATTACATTTATACTGATCCAGTGTTTCAAAATAAATGGTCGTGTCCATGGAATAGGGTTTGAGGATTTCTCCGCTGCAGGGCCAGAGCATCTGAGCTTCATCACCAAACGTTTCTCCGGTCTGGGCCTCCGTTGCCACTGCCTCAGACTCTGTATGTTTCTCTGTTTCCTCCGACGCGCCTGCATTGACTGGCTCGGAGGGAACGTCCAGTTCGGTCACCGGTTCTGTCGTCTCCTGGGCGCCGTCCGCCTGAGCCACATCTTTAAATTCTGCGGCATTTTCCGCCGCTTCCTTTTCCTGCATTCCCGAACGGTATCCGGCAATTCCTGAGATACACAAAACTGCTGCCAAAGCGCATGCCATTACCAAATAAATTCCGTTTTTCTTCAAAATCTTCGCATCCTTTCTTTGCCTGTGATCATCCTGTAGCTATAGTTTTGCCAGCTTTTTATGGTTTATACACAGGTTTGCAGATACTTTAGCGAATCTCCGTACCTGTAAAATAATAAGAAAGGATTTCCGTATAGTCCTTGCCTTCCAGCGCCATGGCATTGCCCCCGTACAGACTCAGCCCCACTCCATGGCCTTCGCCATAGCAGGTGAAAGTGATACGATCATTTTCCGCAAGGACGTCAAAACAGGAAGAGGGTAATTCCAATAAATATCGAAGCGCTTCGCCTTCATAGGTCTGTCCGCCGATCTGGATCTGGCGGACATATCCGGAATCATCTTTCCCCACGATCTGGATCATGGAAGGGGTGATCTGTTTCCACTCCGATGCAGATGGATCCGAATCCGACAGTATGTTGGCCAGTTGTTTTCCTGAATAAGTCACCGTTTGAACATAATCCGGAGCATTTTTATCCCATAAACTATCCACCGGCACCAGCCATGCAGCTTCCCGTCCCCAGACTTCTTCAAAACTTCGGGTCCGGCCATTACTCAGCCGGAAATACAAAGGCAGTATCAGATCTTCCCCGCTGTATATTTTACAGTCATTGGTATCTGATACTGCCTGATCCAATTTTTCTTCAAGCCATCCTTTTTTCTGCCGTTCTTTGGCAGACAGCCATGTCTGCCCCAGCCATTGGCCATCCAGCGTCATCCGATCTCCGGCCACATAAGCCGCATATGTCCGGTCTACCACCGCCATCGCTTTGACCATCTCATCTGCCGCATCCGCCGGCAGCTGAGCTGCGATCACCCCTTTCAGGTAATCATCTAAAGACAGCCGCTCTTCCTGCTGCCCGTTATAAATATGTACGGCGATCTGCCCGGATGGGCTTTCTTCCGTTTCAAAACCATATTCTTTCTGATAGATCACCGTTCCCACACTGGGAATAAGAAACAGGAATAAAAGCAGAATACCTCTCAGCCGCAGCCGTCTCCTGCCCACAGCCCTACCTCCCGGACAGACGCTTTCTTACAATATATGCTATTTTGCCGCCAATGCCACTGTTTCCCTTGCGATCATCAACTCCTCATCCGTCGGCACCACATATACAGGGGTTGCAGAATCCGCTGTACTGATACGGATCTCTTCTCCCCGGCTCATGTTGGCTTCTTCATCCAGATGAACGCCAAGATAGCCAAGATAAGCACATACGCCTTCTCGAACCCGGCAGTTGTTTTCTCCGATACCAGCTGTAAAGACGATCACATCCACCCCGTTCATGGCCGCCACATAACTTCCGATATATTTTGCCACTTGATAGCAGAAAGTATCCAGAGCGATCCGGCACCGCTCATTGCCCGCGTCGGCCCCATCGCACAGATCCCGGAAATCACTGCTGAAACCGCTTAAGCCGGCCACACCCGACTCTTTATTCAGCACGTCCATCACCTGGTGGATATCCATCTGTTCTTTTTCCTCGTAATATTCCAATATAGCCGGATCGATATCGCCGCAGCGGGTTCCCATGAGAACGCCCGCCAACGGTGTGAATCCCATACTTGTATCCACAGATTTCCCCCGATCCACAGCGCAGATACTGGAGCCATTACCCAGATGGCACACGATCGTCTTTAACTCTTCCGGTTTCTTACCCAGTACCTGGGCGATCCGGCGGGAAACATAGCTGTGGGATGTACCATGGAAACCGTAACGACGGATCCGGTCTTTCGTATAAGCTTCATAGGGCAGGCCATACAAAAAGGCTTTCTGGGGCATGGTCTGATGGAACGCCGTATCAAACACAGCCGCCATGGGCACGTTGGGCATTAATTCCCGACAGACATTGATACCGATCAGGTTGGCCGGATTGTGCAGCGGAGCCAACTCACTGCACGCTTCTATGGCCTGGATAACCTTATCATCGATGAGCACAGATCGTTCAAAATCTTCGCCCCCATGGACCACCCGGTGACCAATGGCGTGTATCTCTTCCAAAGATCCGATCACACCGCAGTCTTTATCCGTCAGAAATTCCAGGACCAACTTCACCGCATCTGTATGATCCGATATCGGCGCTTCCTTTGTCATCTTTTCCCTATTCTCAGGTTGGTAAACGATCCGGCTGCCTTCAATGCCGATCCGCTCGCAAACCCCTTTAGCCATAACCTTTTCTGTTTCCGACTGGATCAGTTGAAATTTCAACGAAGAACTGCCGCAGTTGATAACCAGTACATTCATCTTTTATACCTCCCAAACTCTCAAGACCCGGCCCATTCCGCAAAATACCCCGTATTGACAGGCTGGACCCGTTTATGTGTAATAGTATACCACATTTTAAATCCATAAGTATCCTCTTTTAAATAATTATGGTATAATGTTCGCGAAAGCAACGAGCCGTGCGCAGACAGCCGTAAGACGTTTTGTACGCTTGCGTGCGGAAAACGTCTTACAGATGGATGCATAGGGCGACTGCCCGTGAGCGAGTGGAGCAACTGCGGAACGAGCGGCACGGCGAGGAAGTCGGCCTGCCGTGCTGACGCGAGGATCATACCTGAAAGCCACGGCTTGGGAAGCAACTGCCGCGAACGAGCGGCACGGCGAGGAAATCGGCCTGCCGTGCTGACGCGAGGATCATACCTGGGAAGCCACGGCTTGGGAAGCAACTGCGGAACGAGCGGCACGGCGAGGTGTATTAAGAAATAGAATTGGAACAATCGAGGTGAAATATTTGAAAATCATACGACGGATCATCTTTATCATTGCCCTGATCGTCTTTATCGGCAGCGGCATATATCTTGGAAAATATTTTTATGACCGGCATGTGTCCTCCCAAAATATGGATGCTGTCAAATCTTTGCTCGTCACAGAAGCAGAAGATGAAAGCGCCGACCTTCCGGCCCGGACCCAGGATGACATTCTTGTCCGGTACAGCCAGCTTTATGAACAGAACACGGACATGGCCGGCTGGATCACCATCGAGGGGACGAACATTGACTATCCGGTCATGTATATCCAAGGCGATAATGAAACCTATCTCCACAGTAACTTCAACAAGGAATATGATGCGGGCGGCGTTCCCTTTATCGATGGAAACAATATACTGGATCCCAGGGATGACAATCTGGTCATCTACGGTCATAATATGAATGACAAAAGTATGTTCCAGAATCTGATGAATTATAAAGAATATTCTTTTTACGAAGAACATCCTGTCGTCCAATTTGATACCATCAAGGAACTGGGCAGCTATGATATCGCTGCGGTCATTCTCGCCAAAGCATCTGCCCCGGGAGACGAAGGATTTCATTATGACCATTCCTATTCCTTTGATTCCGAAGAAGCATTCCAGGAATACTGGCGCAATATCCAAGCTCTGTCCTTGTATGATACAGGTATCACGCCGGAATACGGCGACCAGCTGATCACCCTGTCCACCTGTGAATACAGCCAGGAGGACGGTCGTCTGGCTGTCATCGCCGTAAAAAGAGACGCTACATCCAAATGACATCCGTAAAAAAGAGCTGATAAACATCGGAGACATCCGCGCCTCCGATCTTGGAACGGATAAAAACAGGAGGGAATCCCTTTAGTCGTTGCATGACTTGGGAGATCCCCTCCTGTTTTTATTTTTATATTTTGTTGGTCATCATGCTCTATTCATGATGGTATGATATCGATCATTCCGCAGCAGTCTCGGATTCTGTTTCCGATTCTGTTGTAGTCTCAGCTGTCGTATCCGCAGATGAATCGGCTGTCGTGTCTGCGGATGTCTCTGTTGAATCCGCCGTTGTATCGCTTTCTGCAGTTGTTTCGGCTGCAGGCGATGTGATCGTATAATTTTTCCATGCTTCAGATAAGGTGTATGTCTTGGCATCTATATCGGCCTGGATCTGATCATCGGCAGCAGACTGCTTTTTCGTTGACTGAGCGGAAGAAATTGCCTGGGCAGTTTCCGTTTCATCGTTTTCAGAAACACACTTGATGATGTGGTATCCGTATTCTGTTTCCACGATACCGCTGATCTCGCCTTCAGACAGCTCCCATGCTGCCGTATAGAACGGTTCTACCATGCTGGACTGCTGTGAATAGCTGTAGCCGTTCCGGTCAAAGGAAAATTCAAAACCGGCGTTCTCTGAACTGTATTCATCAGCCAGAGTCTTGAAGTCTTCGCCGGCCTGGGCCTTCTGGAGCACTTCCTCCGCTGTGGCATACTGCTGCTCTTTATAAGCGGTGATCTCTTCATCGGTCATATCCACCGTGTCGCCGTTCTCATCTTCCTTCGTCGTTTCAGTTGTCGGAATAAGGATATGCTGAACCTTGATGCAGCGGGCATTCTCGGTCTCTTCATCGGTCAGTTCCACTGTCATCTCATTGATGATCTTCTGATATACCGTATTGGAGATCGCGTTCATCTCGATCAGATTGCGTATATCATCGTCCGTGATATTATTCTCAGAGATAACATCCTCTCCCAGATTCTGTTTAAAATTGGATACATACGTATCATAGTTGGCCTTTTCCTCATCGGAAACCGACACATCATACTGTTCCGCAAGGCTTGCCAGATAATTCATCTTCACCAGATCTTCCGTCACGCCATCTTTCACAGACTGGCCAAATGTGACGCCGTCGGAGACCTCCATATCCCATATCTGATCGCCGTAATAACTTTCATACTGGCTCTTCATAACTTCCGTATATAAAAGGGCCTCTCCCATGGATACGTTTCTTCCCTCCATGGTAATGGCAGGATCCGCGCTGGCGCTCTGTCCGCTACTGCAGCCTGTCATCAATGATACTGCCAAAACACAGGCTGTACCCATAGAAAGGACTTTCTTCATTTTTCTGTTCATTTCCCTTTAATTCCTCCTAAAAGATTATTGGATATCATCTGTTTATTATAGTTTATTTATCTTTTTGAATCAATGCTTTTACATCGTTTATCACATTTTTTTCACATTTGATCAAGTCTGCCAAGTCCTCTTTTCCCATCTTCAATAAAAAGTACGGGTTGTCTCCCGGGCGGAAACGCATCCGGTTTCTGTATTTATCCAACAGTTCCGGAATCTTCGTGACATCCACATCTGCCCGTTCATACATGGTGATCTTCGTCTCTTTGTTTTTACAGGACAATTCCACGATCTGAGCTTCATGTGCCTGGGCTTTTATCAGGGCGATCTCCAAAAGGTTTAAGGCAGATCGGGGCAGTTCGCCAAAACGGTCTGTCAGCTCATCCACCATCTCATCATATTCTTCCTCATTGCCAATGGCTGCGATACGCCGGTAAATCTCCAGTTTCTGAAATTCATTACGGATATAGGAGGCCGGGATAAAGGCATCCACATCCAACTCGATCACCGTCTCAAATGTATCTTCATCCACTTTCTCACCTTTCAGTTTCATGACGGCTTCATTTAACATCTTACAGTACAGATCATAGCCCACTGCTTCCATGTGACCGCTTTGCTGCTGTCCGAGGAGATTCCCCGCCCCCCGGATCTCCAGATCCCGCATGGCGATCTTGAAGCCGGAGCCCAGCTCTGTAAATTCGCGTATGGCCGCCAGCCGTTTTTCCGCCACTTCCCGAAGCACCGTATTCCTTCTGTATAACAAATACGCATAGGAAGTCCTGGAAGAACGGCCCACCCGGCCCCGGAGCTGATAAAGCTGGGAAAGGCCCAGTTTATCCGCATCATGGATCAGCATGGTATTCACATTGGATATGTCCAGGCCCGTTTCTATGATGGTGGTGGAGACGAGCACATCGATCTCTCCGTTTATAAAACGGTACATGACCTTTTCCAATTCCCTTTCACTCATCTGACCGTGGGCAAAAGCCACTTCCACATCCGGCACCAGCTTACTGATCAGAGAAGTCATCTCCACGATACCTTTTACCCGGTTAAAGACATAGTAAACCTGTCCGCCCCGTCCGGTCTCCCGCAGGATCGCTTCCCGGATCATCTCTTCATTAAATTCCATCACATAAGTCTGGATCGGCAGACGATCTGTGGGGGCTTCGCTCAATACACTCATGTCCCGGATGCCCACCAGACTCATATGGAGCGTCCGGGGGATGGGCGTGGCCGTCAATGTCAGTACATCTATATTTTCCCGCATTTTTTTGATCTTTTCTTTATGGGCAACGCCAAAGCGCTGCTCTTCATCCACGATGAGCAGCCCCAGATCTTTAAACACCACATCTTTTGACAGCACCCGGTGGGTTCCGATCAGGATATCCACCATCCCCCGTTTCAATTCGCGCAATGTCTCCGCCTGCTGAGCCCTTGTCCGAAATCGGGAAAGCACACCTACCGTCACCGGATAATTTTCCATCCGCTTTTTGAATGTCCGAAAATGCTGCTGGGCCAGGATGGTCGTGGGCACGAGCAGCACCACCTGTTTACCGTCCTGAACAGCTTTGAACGCCGCCCGGATCGCCACTTCTGTTTTGCCAAAACCCACGTCTCCGCACAATAGACGATCCATGATCTTCGGGCTTTCCATATCCTTTTTCGTTGCTTCTATCGCTGCCAGCTGATCGTCTGTCTCCTCATAGGGAAAAGCTTCCTCAAATTCATGCTGCCAGATGGTATCTTGACTATATGCAAAACCTTCCCGTGACTGGCGGACCGCATACAATTTGATGAGATCTTCCGCCAGATCTTTTACTGCGCCCCGTACCCGGGTCTTTGTCTTTTTCCATTCCTGGCCGCCCAGCCGGTTCAGTTTCGGGCGTTTTGCATCCGACCCGGCGTATTTACGGATCATGTCCAGCTGAGTCGCCAGAATGTAAAGATTTCCGCCGCCCGCATATTCGATCTTGATATAATCCTTTTCCACTTTATCCACGGAAATTTTTTCGATCCCCCGATAGATACCCAACCCGTGATTTTCATGGACCACATAGTCTCCGATGTTCAGATCCATGAAACTGTTCAGTTTCTGACCTTCCGGAGCTGTTTTTTTTCGACGCTTCCGTTTTTCTTCCCCGAAAATATCGCTTTCCGATAAGATGACAAAATGCAACGATGTGTATTCCATACCGCCATGAAGGCGTCCGCCGCAGATGATGATCTGGCCAGGCAATACGGAACTTTCCAGATCATCCACTGCCGCAGCCGTCAGTTCATAACTTTCCAGATCCGCTGCCAGATGTTGCGCCCGGGTTTTGGACTGGGCGACCAGGATGATCTGATATTGTTTCTTCTTCCAGCGTTTCAGATCTTTGACCAACAGTTCGAAATTCCGGTTATAGGGCTGTATGGATTTCACATCCAGATGATATTGACTTTTGAAAGCCATGGGCATCTGCCGCTGTTCCAATGTGCTGAGTAATATGGTCTTTCGCTGCTCCAGCAGACGGAAAATCTGCCGTACATCCACCAATACTTCCATCTGCCGCGGTAGGATATAGCCTTTTTCAAGCCGTCCTTTCATACTTTCTTCAAATTCCCGGGTCACACCTTCCGCTTTTTCTGCGATCCGATGGGGTTCATCCAGAAAGACGAGGGTCTGCTCCCGGTCAAAATCCTCCGCCAGAGATACGGTTTCCGGATAGAAATACCGGATCAGGCTATCCACATTGGATTCCCCGTAACCCCCCTCAAAAGCGTCCCTGGCGTCTTCATAAATCCGGTCCAGCCGGCCGGCCGCCTCCTGCTGCCCTTCTCCGGCGAATTTCTTTTTCTGTTTTTCCACATCTTTTTTTATAGCCGACAACCCTTTTCGGATCTTGTCCCCGGAAAAGACCATCTCAGCTGCCGGATAGATATTGTATGTCTCGCATCTTTCTATGGAGCGCTGACTTTGCACATCAAAACTGCGTATCGTATCGATCTCATCATCCCAAAATTCGATCCGGTAAGGGCAATCATCCATCAGGTTATAAACGTCCAATATCCCACCCCGGATGGAAAACTGTCCCGGTCCTTCCACCTGTCCTGTCCGTTCAAATCCCATATTGACCAGTCTTTTTATCAGTTGATCCTGGCTGACCACTGCGCCTTCATACAAACGGATGATCTGCTGTTTCAGCACTTCCAGGGGGACCAGCGCATCCATCAGGCCATCCACTGTGGTGATGACAGTCATCCGTTCACCTTCCATCAGACGCTTCAAAACCGCCAGACGCTTTGATACAAGCAGATGACTGTGTACATCCGCATTATAAAAGATCACATCTCTGGCCGGATAGATAAAAACATCCCGGTCAAAAAAACGGTAGTCCTCATACAATGCCTTTGCTCTGGCTTCACTGTAGGTGATGATGAGCTTCGTCGGATACGCTTCGGAAACACTGCTGATCCAATGGCATTTCTGGGAATCCACACAGCCCGCCACGTAGGCGGGCAGTCTGTCCTGTAGGATATCTTCTTTCAATTCCCGATATTCACTTAATGCTTCCAGCGGTTCTGTAAATAGTTTCACGTCCTACTCCTTTGGCTTTTTCTTACCATTAAACTGATTCATGGCGCCGGCTATGTCATCCTGCACCATCATTTCCACTGCCTTTACCACCTGGGACGCCGCTTCGTCCAGCGCTTCCTGTTCTGCGGCGGAATATCTGGACAAAACATAGTCTGCCAGATCCCATCCTTCCGGCTTTCCTCCGATGCCTACTTTTATCCTTGGAAATTCCATGGTCCCCAGATGAGCTATGATACTTTTGATGCCATTATGGCCGCCGGCGCTTCCCTTTGCCCGGATCCTCAGTTGGCCCACATCCAAGCTGATATCATCATATATGACGATCATATGTTCCGGCTCTATTTTATAGAAATCACAGATTTCCCGTATGCTCTCTCCGCTCAGATTCATAAACGTCTGAGGCTTTGCCAAGACCACCCGCTCACCGCCGATGATCCCCCGGCCGATCAGCGCCTTATGCTTACGGGTACTCACAGAAATCTGAAAAGCATCAGCGATGGCATCCAGCATATCAAATCCCACGTTGTGGCGGGTGTGGCTGTATTGTTTTGTTGGATTTCCCAAACCAGCTATCAAGTACATGACTTCCTCTTCTCTCCTTTTTTCCAACTCTGTCCGGTAAAGCATACCCTTTCGCATTTTTTTTGTCAAGGCAGCCTGGCTGATATGAGACAAAAAGCTGCCGCTCCGATAACGCTTCGGCGCGGCAGCTTTCCCTCTTTTTATTGACACATATACCGCATCAGCGGTTATGCAGATGCCTCGGTTTCATTTTCCAAAACAGCAATTTCGTATTTTTGAAGGATGATGGACTGGATACGCTCTCTCGTCTCTGAATTGATCGGATGCGCAATATCCCTGTACTCGCCATCTGCAGCTTTTCTGCTGGGCATGGCGATGAACAACCCTTTCTCGCCCTCGATAACCTTGATATCATGGACAACAAATTCATTGTCCAGGGTTATCGATACGACTGCCTTCATCTTTCCTTCTTTTGTAACTTTACGTACTCTAACATCTGTGATCTGCACGTTGCTCCCCCCAAGTCTTAAAGAATATATCTGTCATTCCTCTCATCGACAATGCGTACTCTGCCCGGTTCGCCAATATAGGACGAATTCGCCCGGATCGTGTCTCGGCTTTCCACGATACAGTTTTCAATAACTGTGTTGTCACCGATATAAACATCGTTGAGAATAATGGAATTCTTAATGACACAGTTGTTGCCCACATATACTTTTTTGAAAAGTATCGTGTTTTCAACATGGCCGTTAAGAATACATCCACTGGAGATCAGTGAATTACGGATATCCGAACCCGGATTAAACTTGGCCGGCGGCAGATCTTCCACTCTTGAATAGATGCCAGGATACTGTCTGAAGAAGTATTCCCGAACTTCCGGCTTGAGGAAATCCATGTTCGTTCTATAATAGTCATCGATCATGGCAATGTTGCTCCAATAGCCATCCAGCTTATAGCCATAAATCTTCTTCACATCTTTATAACGAATCAGGATATCCTGTACAAAATCATTTCTTCCTTCGTCATGAGCCTTCTGGATCAGCTCCATCAGAAGCCGGCGGCGGATAATATATACGCCTGCCGAAATGGTGTTCGTCTGGGCAACAAGGGGTTTCTCCTCAAAATCAACGATCCTTCCGTCATCATCCATCTTGACGATGCCAAAACGGGACAGGTTCGGCGTATCTTCCGGCATCTCCTTGCATACGACTGTGATATCCGCTTTTTTATTAATATGATATTCCAGCACTTTATTATAATCCAGCTTATATACGCAGTCGCCGGAAGTAATGATCACATAAGGCTCATGGCAATGTCTCAGGAAATCCAGATTCTGATAGATCGAATCCGCTGTTCCCAGATACCAGGAGCTGTTCTCTGCTGTGATCGTCGGCGTCAGCACGAACAGTCCGCCTTGCTTCCGTCCGAAATCCCACCACTTGGAGGAATTTAAATGTTCATTTAAAGAGCGGGCATTGTACTGGGTCAGTACAGCCACTTTCTGAATGTGGGAATTACTCATATTGCTCAAAGCAAAATCAATGCAACGATAGCTTCCGGCCATCGGCATCGCTGCAACCGCACGCTTTCTGGACAATTCGCCCATACGGTTATTCGTTCCGCCCGCTAAAACCATACCTACTGCTCTCATCACATCTCACCTGCCTTAATAATATATTGTCCGCCTGCAAGCACACCGTCCGGATAGTCTTCCGGAACAGTCTTTCCGTCAATGGCTGTATTCTTGCCGATCTTTACATTGGCAGGTACAGAGGAATTCTCTGCGATCGTTGCCAGATCGAAAGCGTAAACCTTCGGATTCAGCGCACTCTCTGCGTAGTCTCCCACGCCAAATTCCACATTGTCGGCGATCTCAACCCGTTCTGCGATGATAGCCTTGTCCACCTTACAGTTTTTGCCGATCACCGTGCCCCGCATGATGATGGAATCTTTTACCACCGTGCCTTCACCGATGATGACACCGGAACCGATGACACTGTTATAGACTTCGCCGTGGATCTCAGAACCTTCGCCGATGATGCAGCGCTCTACTTTGGAGTTCTCTGCAAAATACAGTGGTGTGATGATATCATTGTTGGTATATATCTTCCAAAATTCTTCATAGAGATTGAACTCGGGAATAATATCAATAAGTTCCATGTTTGCTTCCCAGTAGGAGCCTAAGGTACCCACGTCTTTCCAGTATCCGTTAAACTCATAAGCATAACAATTGTGGCTGCGATTATGTATATACGGGATAACATGCATACCGAAATCGCACCCCGGCTGATCTTTAAGCGTGATCAAAGCTTCCCGCAGCAGCTTCCAGTTGAAAATGTAAATACCCATGGAAGCCAGGTTGCTGCTCGGCTTTTCCGGCTTTTCTTCAAACTCTTTGATATTGCCCTTGTCATCGGCTACGACAACGCCAAAACGGCTGGCCTCTTCCCACGGTACCGGCATGCAGGCGATGGTCACGTCCGCATTCCTTGACTTGTGGAAGTCCAGCATAACCTGATAATCCATCTTATAAATATGATCCCCGCCTAAGATGAGGACATATTCCGGATTATAACTTTCAATATACTCCAGGTTCTGGAAAATAGCATTCGCCGTACCGGTGTACCAGTCCGAGTTGCTGCTCTTCTCATATGGCGGAAGCAATGTCACACCGCCATTATTTCTATCCAGATCCCACGGAATACCGATTCCAATGTGTGTGTTCAATCTTAAATGTCTGTACTGTGTCAGGACACCAACTGTATCGATCCCTGAATTGATACAGTTGCTCAACGGGAAATCGATGATCCTGTACTTGCCGCCAAATGCAACCGCTGGCTTGGCTACATTGGCAGTGAGCACACCCAATCGGCTTCCCTGTCCTCCTGCCAAAAGCATGGCAATCATTTCCTTCTTAACCACGTAATCACCTCTTGCTGTTTATCTCTATGATTTATGTATTATACCACTTTCGCGCAAAAAAGTGAACAGTTTTTACTAATTTTCTTGAATACAACACCAAAAAATGTGTATTTTTCCGACATTTTTCGTCAAGGCGGTCATCTTGATACTTAATTTTACACAATTTTAACATATAGCTTTTGTATATTTTGCCTCATCCATATTTCTTAACGTCATCTTCCCCACAACTCTTGTCCCATCATACGTATTTCCCCATAATGACGGCCTGCCGCTTTTGTCAAAGGAAAGACTTTTATTTTAATGCAAAAGACGTTATAATAGGAAAACAAAGGAAAATGCGGATCGGCATTTTCAAGAATATATGAATAACAGGGAGTGTCCATAAGATGTATAAAGTCAATTTTGAACAGCCGATACACATTCATTTTATCGGTATCGGCGGTATAAGCATGAGCGGTCTGGCTGAAGTGCTTCTGGAAAGAGGATTCACAGTCAGCGGTTCCGACATGAAACCTTCACCTATAACAGAAAAACTGGAATCCCATGGCGCCATGATCCATTATGGCCAATGCGCTGAAAATATCACAGACGATATCGATCTGGCTGTCTATACCGCTGCCATCCATCCGGATAATCCGGAATATAAAGAAGTTCTTCGCAGAAACATCCCCCATTTTGACCGGGCAGAGCTCCTGGGGCAGATCATGTCCCACTATCGCAATTCCATCGCGGTCTCCGGAACCCATGGCAAGACCACGACCACATCCATGCTGTCGTTGATCCTGATGCAAGGCGGCTGTGATCCGACGATCTCTGTGGGAGGGATCCTTAAAGATATCGGCGGCAATATCCGGGTCGGTCGTTCGGAAAATTTTATCACAGAGGCTTGTGAATATACGAACAGCTTTTTAAAATTTGATCCCAGGATCGTCCTGATACTGAATGTGGAAGAGGATCATTTGGATTTCTTTAAGGATATCGATGATATCCGCCGCTCTTTCCGGCTTTTTGCCGAAAAACCGGGCAAAGACGGTGTTTTGGTCATCAACAAAGATATCGATCATGTGGAATATTTCACCGCTGATCTGCCTTGCAAAGTCATCACCTACAGTTTGGATAAACCTGCCGACCTTACAGCAGCCAACATCGCCTTTGACGATCATGCCTGCGGCAGTTTCGATCTGATCATCCACGGAGAAAACCGGGGACGTTTCCATTTGAGTGTTTCCGGCATCCATAATATATCCAACGCCTTGGCTGCCATTGCCGCTTCACTGGAGCTGAACATCTCTATGGATGCCATCCGAAAAGGATTAGAAGCTTTTAAAGGCACAGACCGCCGGTTCGAGTATAAGGGTGAAACCGGCGGCGTCACCGTCATCGATGACTATGCCCACCATCCGACCGAGATCGAGGCTACCCTCAAAGCAGCAGCCAACTGTCCCCACCGCCAGGTATGGTGCGTGTTCCAGCCCCATACCTATACACGGACAAAAGCCTTTTTAAAAGATTTTGCCAAGGCCTTGTCTTTAGCCGATCACGTGGTACTGGCCGAT
Organism: Candidatus Onthocola gallistercoris; assembly: GCA_018715345.1. Lineage (GTDB taxonomy): Bacteria > Bacillota > Clostridia > Lachnospirales > Lachnospiraceae > Frisingicoccus > Frisingicoccus gallistercoris. The sequence continues at coordinate 65,064 of DVLT01000038.1, read as the reverse complement.
ATCTACGCGGCAAGGGAAGCGGATACAGGCATGATCCATTCCAAAGATCTGCTGGCGGAACTGCAGAAGCGGAATGTGGCAGCGGATTATTTCCCGTCCTTTAAAGAAATCGAAGATTTCCTCAAAACCCATTGTCAACCGGGAGACATTCTGATCACCATGGGCGCCGGAGATATCTTCACCGTGGGCGAAGATCTGCTCAGATAAAACTATGATGTGGATAAAAAAGTTTTCAACTTTTTTATTCACATTTTTTTATCCCATATTTATCCTATTTCCCGGTACTTATCCACATTATCCACAAGTTTATCAACATTTTTGTCCAACTCCCCTTGTGGATAAGCTCATTTACATAATGTCTTGCTACAAAATTGTTAAGAATGTGTTAAAACCCCTATTCTATCTTGTTTTTTCGACTTCAAAATTCTACATAAAATTTATCCACAAAAGTTATCCACATTATCCACACTTTCCACAAGGTGTATTTATCCATCCACAAATTTTCGGGGCTATTCTCAAATTTTTTTATCTGTGCTATACTGACCTTACAAAATACAGCAGGATCAGCTTTAATAATAAATGGGGAGTGGAGTTATGACCGCCATACATCTGACCAACCGCATACCGTCAGGTTCAACTGTCATTTCCAATGATTTTATCGATCATGACATGACGGATGCCAATGGGGAATTTGTAAAGATCTATCTATATTTACTTCGTTGGAGCCAGGATACATCCGCAGACATTTCTTCTGAAAAGATGGCTGATATTTTCTGCCTTACAGAGAACGATGTCCTGCGTGCCCTCCTCTTTTGGGAGAAGAAGGGGCTTCTTGCCTTATCCTGGGATCAGGGTACACTCTGTCAGATCGAGCTGAAAGCGCCGGACGCTTCTGCTGCCCCACCCCGTGAAAACCATCCGGTTCCCCGGGACACAGCAGGGAACAGTCCGATCGTCAAGCCCACCTATCCCATGTCCGAGATCAACGATTTCATGGATCATCAGAACGGAGACCAGCTGATCTTCATCATCCAGCAGTACATGGGCCGGCCCCTGAGCCAGCCAGAGATGAATACGATCGTCTTTTTTTATAAAGACCTGGGCTTTTCCACAGATCTGATCGAATATCTATTTGAATATTGTATTTCCGGCGGTCATCGGAAGTTCAGCTACATTGAAACCGTGGCCATTTCCTGGAAAGAGGACCATATCGATACAGTGGAACAGGCAAAGGAACGCAGCATGATCTATAACCAGCTGAACCAGAGCGTTATCAAAGCATTTGGGATCAGCGGCCGTTTTCTCGCCGACGAGGAACTGAAGTATATCCGCAGATGGAACCGGGAGTATGGCTTTACCCAGGACATCATCACCGAAGCCTGCCGCAGGACCATACAGAATACCCATGCAGCCAGTTTTAAATATGCCGATTCCATACTGACACGGTGGCATGATCAGAAGGTTTCTTCCATGCAAGATATAAAGGTCCTGGATACGATCCATGAAAAGTCCAGAAAGAAAGGCGGGGCTTCATCCAGCGCCGGACAGCCGAAAAAACCGGCTCCGGCTCCCAACCGTTTTACCCATTTCAAGCAGCGTACATATGATTATGATGATATTGAAAAGAAACTGGCTGAGAAGCTCCACGCTTCCGTCCGTCCTAAAGATTGATATCTCATCTGATAAAGGAGTGCGTTTATGTCGTTAAATAATTCTCTGTATCAAGCCATCATGCGCCATTATGATCAGATCCAGGCCGAAGATCGCCGGGATCAGCAGATACGTATACGTGAGATTTATGATAAGATCCCTGAATATGGCCGTATCGAAAGCGATATTGTCGCCGCCTGTGCATCGGCAGCCCGCCAGCGGGCTCTGGGAACAGCTGGCAATGTTTCTTCCGACAGTCAGGCGCTGATCTCGTCTCTCCGGGAGCATACCGAGACTTTGCAAAGCAGGCAGAAAGAACTGCTCAGGGAGTACGGTTTCCCTGAGGACTACGCAGACATGCGCTATCAGTGTCCCCTCTGCCAGGATACCGGCTGGCATGACGGACAGAAATGCCGTTGTTTCCAGGCCGCCGTATCCGCTGAGTTGGCCATCCATTCCAATCTTGGCGTATTACTGGAAGAAGAGAACTTTTCCACATTTAATCTGGACTACTATCCTGTGGAAAAAGATAAAAAACTGGGGATCAGCCCTCGCCGGAATATGGAAGATATTTTGGATCGATGCCGGGAATTTATCCGTCACTTTGACGACCAGCCTTCCAACCTTTTTATCTATGGCAAGACCGGGGTAGGCAAGACATTTCTCACCCACTGTATCGCCAAAGAACTGCTGGATCAGTCCAAAACCGTATTATACCTTACATCTTTTGAATTGATCGAAATATTTGAGACTCACACTTTTGGATCTCCGGAAACTTCTGAAGATCTTTCCGAAAACGCATTATTTGACGCGCTGATGGATTGTGACGCGTTGATCATCGACGATCTCGGGACCGAGATGACCAACACCTTTACCATTTCCCAGCTGTTTTTATGTATCAATGAAAGACAGCTTCGTAAAAAATCCACGATCATATCAACGAATCTCTCTTTGGAAGAGATCCAGGACATTTATAGCGAACGTATCTTTGCCCGGATCATCAGCTACTATGATATCCTTCTCCTGGTGGGCGATGATATCCGCATCCGGAAAGCCTTATCCTGACAGCCATCCAGGTACTCCGACAGCTGTACAGGTCATACAAAAGAATTTTAAAAACACAAAGCGCCAAATTTCGACAATTTTCTTGACATAATCAGGGATATAGTCCATAATTTTAATGCTTTATCGGTTCTGTCCTTTCGGCTGTTTTTTAGAAGGACAGGATCATGTGTGTTTTTTCAATTATTATACATACTAACTTCATCAACCATATTACGGAGGTAAGAAATGAGTCAGCTCAGCATCGATTTCAAAGAAACCATTCCTGTGGGACCGCTTGGCATCATTCCCCTGGCGAGCAGTGCCGCCCTCGGGCAAAAAGTCAATGATTACATTGTTTCATGGCGAAACGACCGCACCGGTGAACACCGTTCCAACATCCTGTTCGAGGACTATCAGCGGGACAGCTATCTGATCAGCAGTAAGTGTTCCCGTTTTGGCTCCGGTGAAGCCAAAGGCACGATCCACGAATCTATCCGAGGCAAAGATCTGTACTTCATTGTTGACGTCACAAATTACAATATCACTTATAAACTGTGCGGACACGAAAACCGCATGTCACCTGATGACCATTTTGCGGATCTGAAGCGTCTGATCGCCGCTGCCTGCGGCAAAGCCCGCCGGATCAACGTGATCATGCCGTTTCTCTACGAAAGCCGTCAGCATAGACGGACGAACCGGGAATCCATGGATTGTGCCATCGCCCTTCAGGAACTGCGCTCCATGGGGGTTGAGAACATCATTACCTTCGATGCCCACGATCCGCGTGTCCAGAATGCCATTCCGGTCAGCGGTTTCGACAGCGTTCAGCCCACTTATCAGTTTATGAAGGCTCTCTTCCGTTCCGTGGATGATCTGCGGGTGGATAAAGATCATCTGATGATCATCAGCCCGGATGAAGGCGCCATGAGCCGGGCAACTTACTATGCCAACGTTCTGAAAGTGGACATGGGTATGTTCTATAAACGCCGGGACTATTCCCGCATCGTCAATGGCCGCAATCCCATCGTGGCCCACGAATTTCTGGGATCATCCGTGAAAGGCAAAGACGTATTTATCATCGATGATATGATCTCTTCCGGCGAAAGTATGCTGGATGTGGCCAAGGAACTGAAAAAGCGCGGAGCAAAAAGAGTTTTTGTGGCCGTTACCTTCGGACTGTTCACCAACGGCCTTGCTGAGTTTGACCGATACTATGAACAGGGGATCATTTCCAAAGTTCTGACGACCAACTGCATCTATCAGACACCGGAACTGCTTTCCCGCCCATATTATGTAAGTGTTGATATGAGTAAATATACTGCGCTGATCATTGATTCTTTGAATCATGATCACTCCATCAGCGAGCTTCTGGATCCCTACGATAAGATCCATGCCCTGATGAAACGTTACGGACAGCATATCTGATCGGATTGTTTTAAAACAGGATCTGACTGATATGACCAGATGACTATCTGCCCCCAGGTAAACTTAGCGTACCTGGGGGTCTTTTTTTGCCTTTTCACAGCGCCGCTTGCCCATATATTATCTGCCTGAACTTCTAAATGGGAAATAAAATTTATTTTGGTAAAAATCGAAGTTCTTTGAAAAACAACGGACGGGAAGATGGTATTTAAATATCACCCGTCCAAATACACCAAAAATTATGATAAAATATTTATCAGGTCTGTGGCGCCAGCGGACTGCTGGCTGGATCAGGCACTTTGATCACAGAAAGGTTTCTTCACATGGATTATTCATTTAGGAAAGCGGACCCATCCCACATTCCGGCCATTGTCCGGCTGATGGCCGAAGCGGTGGACACCGCGGCTGATCCGGACTGGTTTGTGGCTGATGACGAAAACTATATCCGCGCCCACATCTCCCACAAAGGCTTTACTGTTCTGGCTTTATCCGACGGCGGCGATGCAGCCGGTTTCTTTGCCATCGATTTTCCCGGCACAGATCCCGGTAATCTTGGCCGCTTCCTTGACATGGACGATGATCAACTGTCGGCTGTGGCCCACATGGACACGGCGGTTGTCACATCGGCTGCCCGGGGACATCACCTGCAGGCCCGGATGCTGGCTGCGGCGGAAGAACTGCTCCAGGACAGCTCCTACCGGTATTATATGTGCACCGTCCATCCGGATAATGTTTTCAGTCTGAACAATATGCTCGCCTCCGGTTATCGGATCGCAGATACCCGGCTGTGTTACGGCGGACTTCCCAGACATATCCTTCTGAAAGAAAAAGCAAGTAAATGATCCCATTTCCCGGGAAATAAAAATACACATGGCCTTCAGATAAAGGTCATGTGTATTTTTACAGGATATCTTTTCGTTTAAAATACATACCGCCTGCCAGGATGCTGAGTACAGAGAGCAGTATCGGTATGACCAGATGGGGCCATCCCACACTTCCGCCCAAAATAAAACTTCTCTTGAACATGGCAATCTGCCCCACGCATAGACTGGTATTAAAAAACGCCGAACAGATGACCAAACCGATATTGACCAAAAATCCGTAAACCGGCGACAGCACGAAACTCAGCAGATTCTGGAACAGGGCCAAAGAAAGCATGACCAGAAAAGGTGTCACCAGGATGAAAAAACAAATCTCTGCTCCCGTTTCCGGACCAACGATCACACCGGCCAGAAATGCCCCTGTATCTTTATGAAACCCCGGTGAATAGTTTCCGGTCATCAAAAGAAAAATGGCCATCAAAAGCAGGATCAGTCCATAATAAACCATGGTTGTCGCAAAAACCCACAGACATTTACTGTACCAGTAAACTTCCCGGCTCTTGACATGGATCATCAGATTCCGCCCATATTTTTTCATATCCGCGGCGGGATAGAAACTGATGAGAAAAGAAAGATAAAAAAAGACAAGCAGCCACTGGATGGGCGGATCAAACATCTGCCCGGGACCCGGATGATATGTCTCCATACCGGCAAAAAATGAAAAAACCAGATCTGTCAGCCCCATCTTATCCACCGGAGGGGCAAAGGGCAGAGCCAGCATCTGCCGTGTTTTCGCAAAGAACGCGAAAGTAAAGTAAACCACCGGCAAAAACCAGCCGATATTTTTCCATATTCCCTGGGCCATATCATAACGGATCATTCCGCTCAGGCTGCTTTTTTTACGTATTTTCAATAAAATCACATCTTTTCCCCGCTGCCAGATTCAGTATCAGCAATAAGGTATCCGTCATCAAAAAAATCAGGCAGAAAAACAACGTCTTTTCCATCGTTCCGAATACAAAAGCCGGCACAGCCGTCCGGGCGGCAGCAACACAGCACCAAATCACCAGAAGGATGCCCGGTATATAGTGTCCGCTGATCCACCGGCACAGAAGAAAAACCTGCATAAAAAAAGACTGTTTAAAAAAATTAAAGATCAAAAACAGGAACCATACTTCTGCAGGCACCGGCTGCCACAGTCTACCTAAAACTTCTCTGAAGGCAAGCGCTGTATACAAAAGCGAAAACAGCCCCGCCAACAGCATCAGGTTTCTGGTCTGTTCCCATACCAGTCTTTTCCGATGTTTCTTCCGTATGATCACAGCAAGCCGAAAATATCTTCGGACACTTAAATATGCTGGCAGAAGGAGCAGGATCGGATAAATCGCCGTATCCATGGATGAAAGATAGATCAGAAATCCCAAAACGCCATCGGACGCAAAAAATATATTGTATGTAGCCGCCCGTTGATGGATATCCATAAGCAGGATGGCTCCGAAAACAGGCAGCAGCCAGATCATCTTTTTATTACCCATCTTTTCACTTCTTTTCTGTCAGTAAGACAGCCGGCAGAACCGTTTGACCGGATACTGAGTGATGACAAGATCCAAATCTGCCTCGCCCGCCATAAGCTGTTTTGCCATTTCTTCCATTCCCCTGTCCCAATATATCATAAAAGGAAGCACGATTTCTTCGGATTCTCCCGGATGTAAAGTTATGACGGCGGATTCCAGTTCCGGATTCAGCACCGTCGTCTCGTGCCGGCTCATCTGGTTATACCATATATCCGACTGTAATCCGAAATCTGTCAGATAGATGCTGCTGTCATAGTCACTGATATTCTCGATCCGCAGCGATGCCTTGACCATATATATCGGTTCGCCCACAGGCAGATCTTCCATGTCATCCGCCAGCGGTTCCAGGACGCTGTCCGTCACTGTAATGGCGCATCCGTTCTTTTCTGCCGGTGTATTCTCCGAAACCATCACGTTCCTGGGAACGGGATATTGATGGTTCAGCTGTACGCTCCGTACCGCCGCGATGATGCCGGTCACAGCAAAGATGACGGCCACAGCCGTCCACAAATATTTATATCTCACGGCTTATCCTCCCGTTCCTTCTCCAGTATCTCATGGTCTGTGATCTCTCCGCCCTGCATATAAAAAATCTCATCTGAAAGCAGCCGGAGTTCTGTCTCATCATGACAGGCAACGATGATCAGCGCTCCCCGTTTCTTCTCTTCTGCCAGTATCTGCCGTACCGCTTCCACCCCTTTGTCATCCAGGGCATTGATCGGTTCATCAAGAAGGATGATATCCGGTTTTTCCATGATCGCCGCCGCGATACCCAGCCGCTGCTTCATGCCGAGGGAGTACTTTCTGTAAATCCGTTTATCCCCGGGATTCAGCCCCACCCGTTCAAGAGTTTCTTCCAAATCTTTCCGATCCGCTTTTTTCTGAATAGACGCCAGAATGGATAGATTGGAAAGCCCCGTTTCGCCGCCTATAAAGGACGGATTTTCGATAAGTATGCCGATACTCTCAGGAAAGGACATATCTTTTCCAAGTATTTTTCCATCGATCAGCACCTGGCCGGAACTTGGAAGGATCAGACCGGCGATCATGCGCAAAAGCATGGTCTTTCCGGATCCGTTTTTTCCTTTCAGGCCATATATGCGTCCCTTTTCAAATCCCACCGTTATATGGTTCAGTATCGGGCTGCGACGGATCTGCTTGGAAACATCTTTCAACTCCACATACATATGAATCCCCTCCTATGTATTTAACGCGTCCTTCACGCTTGCCTTCCGGCAATATAAAAGCAGGCAGATAAGCAGCATGATGCCGCCCACCAGAACAGGTTTCCACAGCCGCATGGAAAACAACGGCTGATAAACCGTATAATACGCCATAAACTGCCAGTTCCGGGCATTCAGATACGATGTCGCCGAATTATATAAAAGTTGGACAAGGACCGGTGTCAACAGTACGACAACCATATTTTTTGCGAACATCCCCGCAGTCAGCGACATTGTTGCGAAAATACCGCCAAAAGCAGCCAGGAACATCCACTTTGCCAGCATATATACCATGGGCATATGATAATAAATTTCTGCCATCATCCCATCGATCCCCACACTGTCCCAACGGCTCATACTGTCTCCGGGCAGCGTCGGAAAAAACCACAGGGTCACAATAAAATCAAAAATCATCGGAAGGACAACCGCCGCCGCGCCGGAAAGAAAGGCGGCAATCCATTTTGCCTGGTAATATGTGCTCCGTTTTGTCCGGGTCAGGATCTGATCCCGGTATCCGCTCTGCCGATCCTGGCAGGCAGACGCGCCAAAGGGGAGCGCCGCCAATATGGGAAGGCACATGCTGTAAATATAAGCATGAACACTCATACTGTTGCCAAGAATACATTCCTGATATACATTATGAGGATAGAGCTCTTCCCCGTGATAACTCACTCCCAGCGACCGGGTATAGGGTATTTTGTATTGGACGGTATGCCATATGACAAAAGCCAGCCCAAGCCCGAGGATGACAAAAAACGTCCGGTTGCAGAAGGCCCTGCGCAATTCTGTCTTTATCATCTTTCTCATGGTTCTTCCTCCGGAATCGGAAGTTCTATGTAAGCCATTTCATCCAGATGATCCTTCGTCATCTCCTCTGTGGGAAGATATCCCCGGTTGTTCACTTCCATGGTGGGAATCAGCTCTCCCTTTTCCATCCTTTCCACATCCTCACTTCTTAATACATAACCTAAAGTGAAATCCACATCTTCTCCCGGTTCAAACGTATATTCATACATCTTCTTTGGATCGTCATTGGACTGGAGCGGATCGGCATAACCCACTTCCCGTGTCACAGAAGCGTTCCCCGTGTCCGGCTCATAAAACCGAAGGTTAAATTCCATCAGGCTGATGGTTTCCGCCTTCTCCGACAGGTTGGCGATGTTTACCTGTGCCATGGCAATACGCGCATGATCCAGGCACTGGCCGGATTCATCGATCACATCATAGCGGATCCAGTAATTTTCCGCATCTTCACCCAACTGTATCCCTGATTCGTCCACATTGTCATAATAGGTGATCGTCTGAAAGGTCAACTGGATATCACCGTTTCTCACCTGCTGTTCCTGATCAAACAGCTTTGCTTCCGGCATGATCTCCTCCGGCTGTTCCCCCCGGGGCCCCCCGCCGTCCTCAAGCAACACGTCCGTTGTCTCCCCTTTATGCGCTTCTGCCACATAGTTGGTCTGAGCCGGACTCTCCGTTTCCGTGTCCGCCGGAGCGGAACAGGCGCACCCAAGGGTAAAAAAGGAAAGTACCACGGCCAATATACCGCATATTCTTCTCAAAATTTCACCTCCAACAGTTTCTCAGAGAGGGGTCTTAAATAAAGACCCCTTCAGATTTTTTATAACTTTCATATGTATACTTTATACACATTTTGTTAAATACTATCTGGGCTCCATACACCAGCCACTGATAAATCATCATAATAAGAATATGCTCTTACTCGCGCCATTGGTCTATCATTTTCATAACAATAATTCGGAATATAATATTCGTAAGGTCCTGTAATCGTTATCGCAAGTTCATCATAACTTTCAATTTCAGTACCATTCCAAGCGCATCCAACTCCCCAAGCAACATATGACTGATTAATATAACGGTTTGGATACATATAATGTGAAGTATCATCATATTTTGTCCGTGCCGGTGTATCTCTTGTGTCTAAAGCGTAATCAATTGAAAAGTAATATTCCGTATCTGAAATATTCCCCGCAAAAGCATTTCCCCCAAACTGGCTGATTGTCAAAAAAGCCACTAAGCTTGTCATTAGAATAGCTGATATCCTTTTCCTCATACTCTTCCTCTCCTCCCTTTTCTGATTGTCTGCAGTTTCCATTGTTCCATCCCCAACGGTATCGCCCCCCTTAAATCTTTTGAATAAGCCAGCTTCATTCGTTGGTTCCAGTATAACAGTTTCTAAAAAATTCGCAGAGGATTGTCCTCCAACTGTCTTTTTTTGTCCTTGAATACCGTATCTTTCTAATTTTTATTTCTATTTTTCGATTCCTTCCTCTTTTGTTCGTAATAGTCCCAAATTTTTTGTTTTAGGTCCTTTCTCCTCTCTCTGCTTACCGGAATCAAACAGTCGTCTTCCAAGATCACATCATTGCCGGAAAAACCGGATATATGCTCCAGATTAACAATATAATCTCTTGCCGTATAGGCAAATTCGTTTTCCCGCAATTCCCCGGAAATCTCCTTCAGCGATTTTCTCACACGTCTTTCACCCGCCTTGGTCACGATCACACTGTATTTGCCTTCTTTACGGACATAAAGTATATCCCTGAAACAGATCTGTTCCATTCCCTGGCCCGTTGCCACCACATAATATGCCGTATTCACGCTTTCCAATTCCCGGTAAATCGACCCGATAGCCTCGCTTATACGTTTTTCCATATCCGTTTTGGGGATAAATCGAAAAGCTTTCAGCCGAAACGCATCAAATACTTTTTCCGAGTAAGAGGAGACAAAGATCAAAAAAGCATCCGGTAAAAAGGCTTGGATCTTTTCTGCCAGCGCAAAACCATTGTCATCGCCCAGACGATAATCCAGAAAAAAGGCTGTAAATATTTCTTTCTCATTCAGACTTTCCATCAGCTCCTCTGCCGAAGAAAATATCCGGATATCCATGCGGATTTTTAAACATTTTTCACATTTCTTTAAAATGCCATATATCTGTTCCTGGAAATAAACTTCATCGTCCACAATCCCGATCTTCAGATATCCGGGCAGTTTCTGACCTTCTGTGTATGCTTGATTTTCAGACACGATTCTGCTGCCTGCCAAAACAATCTATATACAGTTCGTCTCCTACTATTGATTTTACCATATAACGTCCGGTTATAGCATCCGTTCCGCCAGTTCTTACAACTTTTTTACACTTCCACTGCCAGTATATCCGGCAGGGACGGATCCATCTCCCGCAGCAGGCCGTAGCCGATGCCGGCCAGGCCGTGCATCAGACTGTAACGCCGGCTTTCTTCCGCTTCCAGCCCATGCTCTCGGATCTTTTCTATCAACAGGTCGGACACCGGTTTTTCTGTCCCGGTCTCTCCTGAAAAAAGCCTATAGGCATCCCGGATCCATCGGTTCCCGAAATTGCCGTGGCAGAGACAGAAGTCCTTCCGTATATGGCCAACCGCCGCCTTTTGGGCTGCCCGATGGATATCTTTCGCCACCTCTTCCTTCAACGTTCCCGTCAGATAGGGATAGCTTTTCAGGCGGGACAAAAGGATACCGCCCGCGCCGTGGCACCAGGCCACCGTTTCCCGCACTTCGGGCGTCTTTCCCCGAAGATCCAGCCAGTCGTCCACTTCTTCCACATACAGTGACATCTCATGTTCCCGGATCTGCTTTAACACATCCAGAACGCCTTCATCACCGGTATGATGATACAGCCGGGACAATGCCAGGAACATTCCGCTGTCGCCGTGGGAAAAGCCTGCCAACATCTGACCGGACGCTTTGTTTTTCCAGGCGATCCCCTGCTGCTGCTCCACATGGTGCTCAAGCAGACATATGCCGGCTTTAATGGCATCCCGGAGATAACGCCCCTTTTCCGTCTCCTCGTAAAGATTTAAAAGCACAAGGATGGCTCCTGCATTTCCATCCACCACATCATACCAGTCGTCCATTTCTATATACCGTTCCAGTATCTTCACATGTCGCTGGCTATAGGTGAGATAGATCTTTTCTCCTGTGATCTTATACAACAGATGATAGGTATAGACAATGGATGCCTCACCGCCGAAAGCGCCGGTCTTGCTCTTTCGCTCCAACTGCATCATCTGATCCGTATAGGCAAATAATGTCTGTCTCAACACATCCATCATCTGCCGAAGTCTGTCGTCTTTGAGCACTTTCCAGCCGGCGGCAATGAACAAGGCGATCCCGCCGATACCGTCATACAGGTTCATGCTTAATATATCCGTAGTCCTTGCCCCCTGGCCTTCGGCGCTGTAGTCTTTCTGTACCCAGGCCACGCTGCCATCATGCAGGAGGATCTTTTCCCCATCGATTTTTTCCAGTATCCAACGTACGACTGTTTCCCTGTCCGTTTCTGCCGTACATACCATATCGTTGAGGGAAAAATTCCGGTCAAAAGCTTCCCTTATCGCCGTCCGTTCATTTCCCATATCCTGCTCTGACAGTCGGCAGATCCGGCGGGCCGCCATCGCCTTTGGCGTTTCCGCAAACCACCCTTCCACCATCTCCCCTTTAGGATCATGCAAGCCGGTATCCAGGGAATCCGCCGTAAAATAGGGAATGTCTCCGCCAAGCATCTGCTCGATTTCCAGATCATTGATCCGGCGGATCGTTTGGCTTTCCTTATTCTCTGCCATGTTCATGAGAAACATGTGGCGCATACCCCCATCTGATAAAAACAAAGGGTTATAGGAACTCCACAGATTTAATGTATATTCCTGGGTATATCGGTATAGATACCGTCCCTTTATATCCTTCCGATCCTCCACGGCTTTCATCAGCCGGGACTTGATAAACAAGGCATACTGAAAAGCATCTGTGAATCCTTTTTCAATCTCATCCGCAAAGTTTTCTGGAACCTCATATCCCCTTGGCGTTCGGGGGATGTTTTTGCCTTCCGCCATATCTCCCATGGCATACCCCATGCGCATCTTCCCGGTTCCAGGATCCAGCACTGTGGGGGTTTTCAGGCAGCTTTTTCCGCCGCTTCCGCAGATGCCGCTGATATCCCTTCCAAAACCGGGAGTCCGGGAAGGCAGCAGACAGGTGGCAAGGACCGACTGATTCTTCCACCGTTCCACTTCGAACAAAAGCTCCGGATCCCCCTTTCGTTCCGGCACCAACAGCGCTTCTGTATCCACAAAAACCGGATAAACTCCCATGGCAATGATATTTTCGTAATGCAGATCTTTTACAGAAAACAGCCAGGCGCTAAACAGATGGATACCCATCCGGTAGTAATAATCCTGTACGTTTTCCCGGGTCCCACATGAAGAAGCTTCGATCTGTTTTTCCCATCCGTGATCTTCCCGGCAAATAATGGGTCGGACATAGGTTTCCACCCGACAGCCTTCTGATAAAATATGGGTCATCTCTTGATAAAACGCTTCATGCTCCAGGTTATGGGGTTTATAGATCAGTTTATCTCCTGTATCCAAGGTCAGTTCCAGTACGGATCGCCCATTATGATGGGTATCGCCCAAAGCATCTTTGACTACTGTTACTTTTCCAAAGGAACGGCCTCCCAGCAGCCTTTGGCAGATCTCCCCCCGGTCTTTTTCCAGATATTCCAAACATTCTTTGATGGATTCACATGTCTGACGAACACACCGGATCAATTCCCGCAGCATGACCGGATATTTTTCATACAGTTGATCGACATAAATCTCATCCTTTAAGGCATCCTCGTTGTATCGTTGGTATAGTTCTCCCGATTCCCCATCATCGCCCCAGACTTTCATCTCCTGGATCAGTACCCTTAAAGACAAAGTGACCATCTTTTTTCGGAATCCTGGCAAACCCTCCGTAAAAAAGGCCGTATCCTGTCTGCTGTCCGGATAAATGTATCGGAAATATTCCCTGGCCGTGCTCAGCCATGGAATGTAGAAGCTGTCAAATACTTCTTTATTCCATTGGGCTTTTCCGTGATAAAACCCGTGCTGATACAGGGTAAAGATCTTTCCGTCGCAAGCATCCGGCCAACCCTCTTCCACTGTATAGGGTTCCTGGGCAAAATAGGCGCGCACCTGTGGATAACGGTTTTCGATCATCTGACATGATGCATCCCCAAACAGCTCTTTCCATAACTCCGGCGTCCGCACACCTCCCTCATGCTTTTTGTAGATCCGCTCATTCAGATAACTTTGTCTTTTATCAAACATAACGTTCCCCCAACATCCAATAAAATCTTTATGGTAACAAAAAGGGGATAAAAATCAGCGGATTTTTATCCCTTTTTGACTATTCGATCAACAGCAGATAACTGTAAAGAGTGCTGTACATGTAACTGTAATAGACATTCTCGGCTCAATCTCTGCGTTTTTGAAAGATTTCATCTGTTCCATTTCACTTTTCACTTCTTCCACGTTGATCCTGTCCATGTTCTGTTCTCTCATCATTCCTGTCTCCTTTTCGCATTTAATATGACTTCCGCGTCAAACCGTTCCTCGTCCACTTTGAAGTTCAGCTTGCCGCTATATTTTCTCACCACCCGGTCCACATTTCTCAGGCCGATGCCATGGTGCATCTTGTCCTGCTTGGAGGTGAGGAAATACCTTCCACTCTGCTTTGGCGGCTCCGCCAGACTGTTGCCCACATTCAGGAACAAAAGATCCTTTTCCCGCCAGATCTCCACATCCACCCATTTCTCCGGAGCCTTCTGGGCCGCTTCCACCGCATTGTCCAAAAGATTACCCAGCAGCGTACATATCTCCAGTTCGGTGATGGCCAGTTCGCCCACCTTATCGCCGGCGATGAACATCTCCACGCCCTTTTCCGCCGCCTCCGCGCTTTTTACCCGGAGCAGCCAGTCGATGACGCCGTGGCCGGTATAGGTTTTAGGTTCCACGTTGGGCACAGTATCTATGATATCTCTCAGCGTCCTTTTGGCCGCTTCCCGGTTACCCATGCTGATCTCCCCGTTTAAGACCACCAGATAATTCCTCAAGTCATGGAGCATGGACGCCTGTGCCTTCTGCACTTCTTCCAACTGGTGATACTTGTCCAGTATCTCCGCATTCCGTATGTCCGCCGTGTCCAGCCGCATCTTCTGATACCGCCATTGGAACTTGGCCAGAACGAGTGTTGCCAGTATGTGCAGCACAAAGGACAGCAACAAAACATCCTGTAGGATATCCTTCCACTGGTAATTAATAAAAATCCCTTGAAAATAAATGACAGCCAGATTCTCTGTCACTGTTACCAAAAGCAATGTCCAACGCCAGCATTCCATGTCAAAAGGCGACTTTTCAAAATGATGCGTCAAACCTCCGCTTAAAATGGCCAGGCATACTATTTGGAATAGCTGTACCAAAAGCCGTTCAATACTATGCTCCATGTAAAGATATCGGCCAAACTCCCCGATATCCAATAAAAATCCGATCAAATGTATCGTCGCCAGCCGGAACAGATAGAATGAACTGCACACGGTTGCCACGATCAGCAGCACATCCTTTTTATCCGTCTCCGCCTTTTTCACATACAGGACAGTCATATAGGCGATATTGATATACAATATGGCGATGGACATCATAACACCCTGGGCATTCACGCCCTGAATGATCCCCAGGGGCACGAACCAGAGAAACGCCTTCCAATCCTCCCTCACACGATGGGGAAGGAGAAAAATGGCCGACAACAGCCGCCATGTGACAAACAGTTCTGCAAAACAATATACAAATTCCCAAATTGCGTAAAATAGACTCATCTTTTCGCCTGCCAGTATTCAAAAATCTTGTCTCTGACGGGTTTGTACTGGGAGCGGCTGATGGGCAGCTCCTCCCGGCTGCTCAGGATCACATACCGTTCCTGGACACCCACTGTATGGCTCAGATTGACAATACAGCTTTTGTTGACAAAAACAAATTCTTCCGGCGGCAGCTCGTCCCATATTTCCTTCAGAGATTTGCGGATACTGACCCAATGTCTGGCCGTCCGCAGCTGGGTATATCGTCCATCCTTTTTGAAATACAGGATATCCCGGTAATCCACCCGATCGATCCGATCTCTGGTTACCAGGATATAATACCGCCGGTTTCCCGGCTGACATTCCCTGTATATACTTGTTACAGCCTCTTCGATCCGCGATTCCATTTCCAGCTTTGGAATAAACCGGAACGCATCCAGCTGGTAAGCATCCACCGCCATCCCGTCATAGGAAGTGACAAAGATGATATACGGATGCTCGCCATGACGGTTCAGATACTGGGCCAGTTCAAAACCATTCTCCCCTTCCAGACTGTAATCCAGAAAATAGGCGCTGAAGGTTCCGGTTTCCCTAATCTCCCGGCGCAGCTGCTCTGCCGAATCAAAACTTTCGATACTCATCCGTATCCCCAGTTTTCTCCCGCTCTCCTTCAGACATCGTATGATTTCCTCCTGGAAAAAGGGTTCGTCATCCACAACTGCTATTCTCATGTTTTCCCCCATGATCTCTGCCTCCGTATTGTATCATATATTTATCCCTTTGGAATGATGTGTCCGGATTCTGTCATTTTCTGTCCGGATTCGACTTATTTTTTGTACTTTTATACGCTTTTTTTGTCTTTATCACAATTCCACATAATGGTAATCCATACCCATTTCATCCAGTGCGGCCGCTTCCCGATGATGACAAGTCAGGATGATGACCTGCAAACCCGTTTCATTTCCCAGCCAGTGCAGCGTCTCCGCCATCCGGCTGTCATCAAAACTGGCAAAGGTATCATCCAGGATCACCGGCATGGGTTTGCCGCCAAAAAGCAGGTGGACCATGGCCAGCCGAAGGGACAGGTATAACTGATCTTTTGTCCCCTGGCTCAACAGGTCGATATCCACAAACTGATGTCCGTCATCCACCTGGATGCCCAACTGCTCGTCCACACGGACCGATGGATATTTGCCGCCGGTCATCCGGTTAAAGATCCCGGATACCCATTGGTTCAGCTCCTGCCCGAAATCCCCGTGGATGTCTTCCGAAAGAGATCTGATGATCTCCGCACATTCCTCGATGATCCCCGACTGTTCTTCATTTTCCGCCATTTTTTCTTGAAGAACCGACGCTTCCTCTTCCAGGGCCATCCGGTCTGCCTCCGCCCGGTCGGCCCATTCTTTCCGGGCATTTAGCTGCTCCTTCTTCCGTATCAGTTCCTCCCGCTCCCGGTTCAACGGCTCAAGGACATCTTCTCCGTCCTCTTCCTCGTCGATCAGGGACAGATCTTCCCCGTATATATCCATATATTCCTGAAGGGGTTCTTGGATCGCATCATACTTTTCTTTCAGCCGGATCAATTCCTGGCGCAGGGTTTCCCTTTCCCGAGCCTGTCCCTGGCCGGCCATGCCTTCTTCCATCTGTTCCTGGTACTGTTCCATAGCTTCCCTGGCCTTGCGCGTCCGCCGTTTTAACTGGCCGCGTCCAGTCATCAAAAGCAGGGCGCAGCCGATGAGTACAGCGGCAAACACCAGGCAGGCTCCGATGCGGTATATGGTGGAATTTTTCAGAAAGAAAAATACCATCAGTATGAGGAGGCCAAACATCATCACCGAAAATAAGATGGCCAGATCTCTTCCATTTCTCCGGGACAATTTATCGTAAGACTGATTATACGTATCTCTGGCTTCCCGCCACTGCCTTTGCAGCGTCTGATAATCCCCTCTGGATGCTTTTTTGCCAAGGGCGTTATATCGGGCTTTTTTCCGCTGATATTCTTCAGCCAGATAATTATTCTCTTCCAGAAGGCGTATGGCCTCCATCCGCTGCTTCTGATCTTTTTTTCGGGCCGTCTTTCCCGACTGTCGGGCTTCCCGTATCCGGGCCTCATTGTCCTTGATCTGCTGTTCCAGTCGAGCATGCTGTCTATCGTATTCCTCCGGATCCATCAACGGGACGGTACCGTTTAACTGGTCATCGATGGCCTGCAGACGGTCTTTGATGGCTTTTGAGTCATATTGACGCCGTTCCTTTTTCAGGTATTCCAACGCGCCTTTTAAATCCACCCCCGTTGTGCTGGTCTTTGCCGCATTGGCCATTTGTGCCTGCAAAGACAGCCCATACTGACTGTCCGGCCGTCCGGACAGTTGACCGATACAAAGGGTATTTTTAAAATTTGGCCGGGTCAGGCCGTCAAACAAGTCATCGATCCGTTCATCCGCCAACGAAACCTTTTTCCCGCTCTGCATATGTTCCACTGAAAAAGACGGATCTTCCTTATAAAAATTCCTGCTGAGGCGAAAGGTCTCCCCGTTATCTTCCACTGTCATACGGCCTTCGTAGTTTCGTCCGCCTTCCCAGGGTTGATAACGACTGTACATATCTTTTCTGGCCGCCTTTCCCCGGGCCCGTTCGGTCCCGAAAAACATGGCTTCAATGAAACTGGTCATGGTGGACTTACCGGCTTCATTGTCCCCGTAGATGATGTTCATTCCCCGATCCAGCCGGATATGTCTGTCATGGAACTTTCCGAAATGCTGCATATATAAATCTTTTATGATCATGACGTCACCTATCTTCCTGGCTGTACAAAGCCTGGATCCCTACTGTCAGTATCTGCTGCCGCCTCTTGTCATCCATGGGCATCTCCCGGACTTTCCCGATAAACCGTCCGATGAGATTATCCCGGTTATCCGCATACAACTGATCAAAGTCAAACCAGGGAAGGGTCTCATCTTTCACAGAAGCGATGTTGCCCAGTTTCATCAACACATCCTCGTCAAAGCGGATGTCCGGATCCCGGAATCCCTGGAGGCATATATTGTATATGTGCTGACTGCCTTCGGAGCCGATGAGCCGTTTCAGGGTTTCTTCCAATTTCCCCAACGTCATATCCACATCGGAAGGTATCCGGATGTTTTTATACTCCCGGACAGAAAATGGGCAAAACTGTGTGGAAACTTGTGGATGGAGCGTATCTTCGATCTCTCCCAAAATGTATCCCCGCTGGCCCACATCCAGCCGATCTGTCGGTTCCAGTGAACCGGAATAGGCGATCCGATCCGGAACGATGACCTGGGGCTTGTGGATATGACCCAATGCCGCATAGTCGAAACCGGCTGTGCAGAGTTGTTTAAAATCGATGGGAATATGCTTTTCGTCCCCGCCGTGTGCCAGAAGGATATGGGTTCCCGGTTCGTCTCCAGGACGCACATGATCGTACAGCGGTTTCTTTATCTCTCTGTGACAATACCCCAGGCCATACACCCACAGATCCCACTTGGGAAAGTGTTTTCTTTGCATGGACTCTTTTCCAAAGAACGTCACATTATCCGCCCATTCAAAGCCGTTGTAATTGGATGCCGGTCCTAAGAAGTCATGATTTCCCGGCATCATGACCACCCGGGTCTGGAACATGGACTCAAACCGGTAGTTCAGTTCTTTAAGTTCCCGCTTCAGCGGAGGGCGATGGAACAGATCGCCGGCGATCAGCAAAAGTTCAATGCCTTCATCATTGGCCAGATCGAGGAGACGGTAAAAACTTTCCCTTATCTCCTGCTCCCGCTTTCCAGACCAGGGGCTGCCCTTATCCGGCGCTGCCCCCAAATGGATATCTGCTGTATGTATAAATCGCATAGACTCACTCCTCCCCGATCCCAAACAGACTTTGATCCATATCCTCTTCAAAAAGATGATAATAACAAAGCCGTTCATAATTCAGCAAAGCTTCTTCATTCTCCACATCATCCGGTTCCTCGTGGTTATGTATATCCCCCTGGCTGTTCATGTACATATTGCCGGTGATGACCGGGATCTGTTCGGACAGATCTTCCAGAAAATACTGATAAGGACTCAAAGACAGTCCGGCTGCTTTCAGCAGGATGCCTCCCAGGTAATTGACGCTGGTCACCTCTTCCGCCTCTGTATCCAGATCATAATTGGCCCACAATACATAGGGCACTTTGTATCTTTCCTGGCTTTCTTCAAAGGAAAGTTCATCCTGTACCTCTCCATTGGCCTCGTAAATGGGATCCACCACCCAGTCATTGGGCTGATGGTCGCCAAACATGAGGATGACTGTCGGTTCATCCGTCTGGGAAAAATATTCCGTCAGCCCCTGGAAGGCTTCATCGGATTTCTTTATCAACGACAGATATTTGTTGATCTGTTCATTGGCCCCGGTTCCCTCCATCTGGATATCCGGTGTGAAATTACTGTAGTTTTTAGAATAACTGCTGTGATTTTGCATGGTCACGTCAAATATGAACAATGGCGTATCCTCGTCCTTATTTTCATAAAGATCTATGATCTTATCATATGTGGCTGCGTCACTCACATATTCCCGTATGATCTCAGCGCCTTCAAAGGCGCCTTTGAAAAGACGGGTGGAAAAACCAAGCCATTCATACACATCGTCCCGGTTCCAACCAGAGGCATTATACGGATGCATGGAAATCGTTTCATACCCTTTTTGCTGGAGCCATGACACCAGTCCTGGCGTGTCCTTTGTCATATACTGCTGATAGGGGATGGATCCTTGGGGCAGAAAGGCCATGGAATCACCGGTCAAAAATTCATATTCCGTATTGGCCGTATTGCCGCCTTTCACAGACACATAAACCGATCCCTTCATTTCCTCGGGGAGACTGTTGATAAATGGCATATAATCCGCATTTGTCTCAAACTCCCCTAAAACCGAAGGATCGGAAAAAGCTTCATTCATGATAACGATGATATTCGGCTGTACTGTCTCCTCCGCCTGCTGCGCTTTTGCTTCCTCAATATAGGGTTCCATCATCGCCTCCACCGACTCCGGATCATAACCTTTTGGTTCGGAAATCCGCAGATACTGCATATTGGAAAGAAAGCTGACCATGAAACCGTTTTTCTGGTAAAAGCTGTTGGGAGTAAAAAGATAGGGATAAAAGCCCACCGCATTGTGCAGGCTTTCCGTCTGGACCGCCGAACTATAAGCCGCGATCCCGGTGACGATCAGCAGCACCGTCAGCAAGCCCCTCTGGAAAGAAGCATATCGGATCCGTATCCGGGTAAACATACCGGCCGCAAGCAGGATGACAAAGCCGATCACCTTTCCGATCTGTTCCGTCTCCAACGCATAGGAATAATTGTCCGATACAGTCGCCGCTGTTCCAAGACTTAACAGATCCCACGGAAATATGGGCGCTGACCGGAAAGTGATCACATAATAATCCGCCAGTCCGATGAAGGCAAAGATCAACGTTCCCATCGTCAAGGCGGCAAAACTCCGCTTGGACAGAGCCAGTATCAGCCCATAAACCAGATAATAAAACAGCAGATTTAAAAGGATCAGCGGCCATGTCATGGTGGATATCTCATGGGTCATGGTCTCCAAAAGCCAGAAGGCCGCCGCCGGCGTTATGCCGCACACGATCCAGCTGTATATCCTGACTGCCTTTCCGTAAGTTTTCTCTTTTCGCATCTTATGTCTCTCCTCTGATGTATCAAATAAAACCCCTGAAAAATGTATTGGAAAACAGAAAGGGCCTTGTCCTCTCAAAAGGTCAGGCCCCTGTTCACGTCAACTGCCCTGCCATACCGCAGGTTCGGATGTTTCGTTAAATATCACAGTTCTTAACTGTCCTGGGGAAGGGAAGGACATCCCGGATATTGGCCATACCGGTCAGATACATGACGCATCTTTCAAATCCCAGACCATAGCCGGCATGGCGTACAGAACCATATTTACGAAGATCCAGATAGAAATCATAATCTTCTTTGTTCAGTCCCAGTTCTTCCATACGTTCCACTAACCGATCGTAGTTATCTTCCCTCTGACTTCCGCCGATGATCTCACCAATGCCCGGCACGAGCAGATCCATGGCGGCCACTGTCTTTCCATCGTCATTCTGTTTCATATAGAATGCCTTGATCTCCTTCGGATAATCGGTCACAAATACCGGACGTTTGAAAATCTGTTCCGTCAGATACCGCTCATGTTCTGTCTGCAGATCGCTTCCCCAATGAACTTTATAGTCAAATTTATCGTTATTCTTCTCAAGTATTTCCACCGCTTCTGTGTAAGTCACATGGGCAAAATCCGAGTTGAGCACGTGTTCCAGACGTTCGATCAGCCCCTTATCCACAAACTGGTTAAAGAAGGCCATCTCCTCCGGCGCATTCTCCAGTACATAACGGATGATGTACTTGAGCATATCCTCTGCCAGATCCATGTTGTCCTGAAGATCCGCAAAAGCAATCTCCGGCTCGATCATCCAAAACTCAGCCGCATGTCGGGTGGTGTTGGAATTTTCGGCCCGGAATGTGGGCCCAAAAGTATAAATATTGCGGAAAGCCATGGCAAACGTCTCGCCGTTCAACTGACCGCTGACTGTCAAGTTCGTCTCTTTCCCAAAGAAATCCTTACTGTAATCCACGCTTCCGTCCGCTTTCCTGGGCACCTGATCCATATCCAAAGTCGTCACCCTAAACATCTCGCCTGCGCCTTCACAGTCGCTGCCGGTGATCAGAGGCGTATGCACATAAACAAAGTTCCGTTCCTGGAAAAACTTATGGATCGCATAGGCGATCAGCGAACGCACACGGAATACAGCCGCAAAAGTATTCGTCCGGGGCCGCAGATGGGTGATCGTCCGGAGATACTCAAAGGAATGCCGCTTTGGCTGGAGGGGATAATCGGGGGAGGACACACCTTCGATCTCCACACTCTCCGCCTGTATCTCAAAGGGCTGCTTCGCCTTCGGCGTCGCCACCAGTGTTCCTTCCACGATCACTGCCGCGCCCACGTTCAGATGGCATACTTGGGAAAAATTCGGCAGTTTCTCATCCACCACAACCTGAAGTGTCTGGAAAAAACTTCCATCGTTGACCATCAAAAAGCCAAATGTTTTTGAATCCCGGATGTTCCTCAGCCAACCGCCGATCTTTACTTTTTTATCGATGTATTTCTCTGTCTCTTTATATAACTCTC
The DNA here is from genome assembly GCA_018715345.1 of Candidatus Onthocola gallistercoris. Lineage (GTDB taxonomy): Bacteria > Bacillota > Clostridia > Lachnospirales > Lachnospiraceae > Frisingicoccus > Frisingicoccus gallistercoris. The sequence goes on along the minus strand of DVLT01000038.1, from coordinate 42,466 downwards.
TCACAGTTGTAAGCTGCATCTTTCCAACCTCCTGTACCGGTAAAAGTCGATTATTTTCCATTTTACTCTAAAATCGCGTATTCGTAAAGCCTAAAAAGTGGTATACTATCCAGTAAATCCCCGTTTTTAAGCATTTTATAAGGAGGCTTTTATTATGGATGACCGTATCAAACGTATGGCGTACAATCTGATCCATACATCCATCCGTGTCAAACCAGGTGATAAAGTTTATATCCACTATACCGGCAGCGCCACCGAACCGCTGGCCCGCCAGCTGATCAAGGAAACCTATGCCGCAGGCGCTCTGCCTTTCCCCCATTATACAAATCCCCGGGTGGAACGGGAGATGCTGATGCACTGCACGGAAGAACAGCTGAAATTGATGGCGGAAACCGATGCTTACGAAATGTCCCGCATGGATTGCTATCTGGCTGTCCGGGGGGCGGACAACACCGCCGAACTTTCCGATGTACCGCCGGAAAAGATGGCTTTGTACAACACATTCTACACAACGCCGGTCCATCATAACATCCGTGTCCCCAAACTCCGCTGGTGTGTCATGCGTTATCCCAACAACGCCATGGCCCAGTTGAACAACCAGAGTCTGGAGGCCTTTGAAGATTTTTATTTTGATGTGTGTACACTGGATTATGGGAAAATGGATCGGGCCATGACGCCCCTGGTGGAACTGATGATGCGCACCGATCAAGTCCGTATCACCGGTCCCGGGACGGATCTGACTTTTTCCATCAAAGATATCCCGGCTGTCAAATGTGCCGGTGAGATGAACATCCCCGATGGCGAAGTGTTCACCGCCCCGGTAAAAGATTCCATCAACGGTACGCTGACCTACAACACGCCGGCTGTCTTTCAGGGATTTACTTTTGAAAATATTTCCTTTACTTTTAAGGACGGACGGATCGTCCAGGCGTCTGCCAATGACAGCAAACGGCTGGAAAAGGTTCTGGACACCGATGATGGCGCCCGCTATGTGGGCGAATTTGCCATTGGCGTCAACCCCTATATACTCAAGCCGATGAAGGACACGCTTTTTGATGAGAAGATCATGGGGTCCTTCCATTTTACACCAGGCAACTGCTATGACGAAGCGCCCAATGGCAACCAGTCCTCCATCCACTGGGATCTGGTCTGCATCCAGCGGCCGGAGTACGGCGGCGGTGAGATCTGGTTTGACGACGTACTCATCCGCAAAGACGGCCGTTTCGTCCTGCCGGAACTGGAGGCGCTGAACCCGGAAAACTTAAAATAGTTCTTGGGATCGGGTCTTTGTTAAACAAAACGAATGCATCGAAAATAAAAAATCTCCCCTCTTTACGGATCTTATCCAGTAAAGAGGGGGCTTTTTCACTCGCCTTTTCGGTTTTTATGCTGTTTTCCGTTTCCGTGCCCTTCCCCATGGCGCCCCGATTCCGCCGCCGGTGCCGTCGCAGGTGTATCTCAAACATCCGGCGCCCATGCAGCCGGCGATCCTCCCATCATTCATACGATTTATGTTTTCATATATAATACGATCCAAGTCAGCAAATCCTTTCACTTTTTTTATTTTTTTCCTACGATTTTTTCAAAGGCATTTAAAATATTTTCATAACCGGTGCAGCGGCACAGATGGCCGGATATGAGTTTTCGCAGTTCGTCCCGAGTATAAGTTTTTCCGGTTCCCGCCAGTTCAACAGCTGTAAGGATCAGCCCCGGCGTACAAAAGCCGCACTGGACGGCCGCCTCGTCCACAAAAGCCTGTTGGATCGGCGTCAAGCCGCCATTTTCCCCCTTCAGGCCTTCCACAGTCAACACTTTATGTCCTTCTGCCCATATAGTCAGATAGATGCAGGAATCAACGGATACCCCGTCCACTAAAACAGTACAAGCGCCGCATTCCCCCACTTCACAGCCTTTTTTCACACTGGTCAGTCCCAAACGGTTTCTGAGGGTATCTGCCAAAGATTCCCGGACATCGATGGCTACTTCTTGATCTTTGCCATTGACATTCATATGTATGATCTTAAGCATCCTTTGCGCCTCCTTCCCTGATATCCGTAACCCCTGCCTTTGCAAGCGCCTGTCTTAAAGCCCGTTCTCCCAGTTCCTTGATCAACTGGATCCGGAAGGTTTTCGACGCCCGCCAGCTGGAGCGGGGGGATACCTCTTCCAACACATCTCTGCGCAATATCGCAAACAAGGTTTCATCGATCTGCCGGCCTTTCAGCGTCTCTTCCGTCCTGAAACACCGGATGGGCGTAGGGGCCGCCACACCGTAGGCAATGCGGATGTCCTCCACCCGTGTCTTTGTCTCATCCGTCCGGACAAGGACAGCGCAGCCTAAGGTGGCGATCTCCATGGCATTTCGTTTGCCGTATTTTATATATTGGCCGTACATATTTTCATAATCTTTTCGGGCAATGCGGATCTGGGTCATCACTTCATCCCGACCGCGCACCGTCTTACCTGGACCGGTATAAAAATCATGGATGGGCAACCTTCTTTCACCGCCGCTGCCCACAAGGATCAGCTGGGCATTCAGGGCTTTTAAAGTAGATGCCGTATCCGCGCTGGTGGCTCCATTGCATATATTGCCGCCAATGGTACCCATGTTCCTGATCTGAGGTCCGCCCACCGTATCGGCTGCTTCTCCCAAAAAGGGCAGATACTGCCGGATGATGGGGTGGTTTGTCACCTGGGAAAAGGACACTGCCGGTCCGATGACGATCGTGCCGTCCTCCTCCATATAAATACTTTTCAATTCTTCGATATCATGGATACTCACCAGGCTGCAGCCGGTCAGACGGCCTTCCCGAAGTTTGATCAGCACATCGGTCCCGCCGGATATGATCATACTGTTTTCATCTTTCTGAAGCATGCAGACGGCTTCTTCCACACTGGCCGCATGGTATATTTTGTCGAAATCATACATAGGCTGTCTCCTCCGTCTCTATCAGTCCTTCCCGGATAAAACGTTCCACCAGCGTCTGGGGATCCAGGGGTAATTCATTAAAATGAATCCCCGTTGCCTGGATCATGGCATTCCTTACTGCCGGAGCCACCGGAATAGCCGGCGGTTCTCCCAATGCCTTGTTGCCATAGGGGCCTGTGATATCGTCCAGTTCAACAAATGCCACGTGCAGATCCGGCGTATCCAAAGCTGTGGGCAATTTGTAATCCAACAAGTTGTCGTTTAACGGACGTCCCTTGTCGTCATACAAAAGTTTTTCACTGAGGGCATATCCCAACCCCATACTCATCCCGCCGTGGACTTGGGCCTGCGCCAGCTTTGGATTGATGAGCCGTCCGCTGTCATGAACGTTGATCATGTCCAGTATTTTTATCTGCCCCACCGGAATATCCACTTCCAGTTCCACGAAGCAGGCGCCTGTGGCAAAGGTATTTTCCTTACAGTGGCTGGTTGCTTCTGCTGTGATGTGTACCGAATGTTCCAGACTGTAGAAAGCTTCTTCTGCAAGCGCCCCCACAGACAGCAGGATATCGCCGCTATTTTTATCAATGATCTCATCTTCCCGGATGTCCATCATCTCCGCCGGGATATTCAGTTTTTCTGAAGCGTATTCCAGTATTTTCCCTTTAAACAGTTCGCCGGTTTTTTTAATGGCTTTGCCGCTCACATATGTCTGTCGGGAAGCATAGGCCCCCGTGTCAAATGGGGACACATCCGTGTCCTGAACGGTCTGTATATTTATTTTTTCCACAGATATGCCCGTACTCTCTGACGCCATCTGGGTAAATACCGTGTCCGCGCCCTGTCCGATCTCCGTAGCGCCCATCTGAAGCTGCATGGAACCATCCTGGTTCAGGATCATCCGGCAGGAGGCGGTTTCCAAAGAGATGGGGTATACCCCAGTCTTATAGCAGAAAATGGCCATCCCCACACCCCGGCGGACCGGACCTGTCTGATGGGCATAAGCTTTTCTTTTTTCATCCCAATGGATATATTCCCTGCCTTTTTCGATACAGTCTTTCAAGCCGTATGAATAGCAGCCGATTCCCAGATGGGGGTCGGTATATCCTTCCCTCATACAGTTTTTCAGCCGAAATTCCAGGGGATCCATACCTGCTGCGTAAGCCAGATCTTCGATAAAAGCTTCTGTGGCAAAATCCCCCTGGGGAATGCCATAGCCTCGCATGGCTCCGCCAGTGGCAATATTGGTATAGACAGTATAGCTTTTGCTCTCCAGAACCTTTTCATCCTGATAAAGCTGTTTAAATATGTTGGATGCGTTGGCCATGATGGCATGGGCATGGGAGGCATAGCCGCCCTGATTGGAATAACCGGTGAATCGCCGGGCGATCAGCCGTCCTTCCTTACTGACCAGACCTTCCAGTTTAAAGGTGATGGCATGGCGCACCCGTGTACAAGCCAGTGTCTCTTCCCGGCTCAATTCGATCCTCACCGGCCGTCCGCCCACCTGGGTGGTGAGAAACGCGCACAAGGGCTCATAAAGTACATCCTGTTTATTGCCAAATCCGCCGCCCACATAGGGTTTGATGACCCGGATACGTCCCATTCCAACGCCCAATGCCTGGCTGATGACCCGCCGGACGATATGGGGGATCTGGGTGGATGTGACCACCACGATCCGGTCATGATCCATGTAAGCAAAGGATACCGGCACTTCCAGATGACAGTGCTGGACTGTCTGGGTTTGGTAGGTGCCGTTGACATAGATCAGAGCCTTTTCTTTTTTTATCTCATCAAAGTCGCCCTCACCCACTTGAAATCCAGAACTGGCCACCACGTTCCCCGGCTTTTCCTCGTGGATCTGTGAGGCTTCCGGCGCCATGGCTGCCTCCACCGAAAGCAGCGGTTCATAAGTTTCATAGGCCACTTTGACCAAACGGGCTGCTCGGGCTGCTGCGATCTCATTTTCCGCAATGACGACGCCTATATCATCACCATACACTCGGACCCTTTCATTCAGCAGTTTCCTATCCGCTATATCCTGATGGGATTTTTCCACAGACCAGGGATGGCCCGGTGTGGGAAACTGTCTATCCGGTACGTCAAAGCAGGTGATGATCTTTACGACACCAGGTACTTTAGATGCTTCCCGGGTGTCCATGGACAGCACCCGGCCATTGGCAATGGTACTGCGGATCACTTTTGCTGTCAGACAGTTATCCGGAAAAAGATCTGCTGTATATTTTGCCTCTCCTGTGACTTTCGACCAGGCATCCACACGATGCCTGCTTCTGCCGATCTCCATAAAATACCCCCTTGTTTTCAAGTCCTTGTCTCTTCTAGTCTTTAGAATATACGCCGGCATACATCGGCGGCCCCTCTCTCCCATATCTCACTGCACCAGGCCGATACATATCGGCCTGGATCACACTTTGTGTGATCATTATACCACATATATTTTTCTGCCGCATCCATGATCCTAAAATCCATGCATACCTTCCAAAGAAATAACAAAAAAGCCAGCAGACAAAGCCGGCCTCCCGAGCATCAGATATCTCATCCAAATTGGGAGACCGGCCTCGTCTGCCGGCAAAAAAATTCTATTTCTTTCCGTTCAAGTTCAATATAAAACGCTTCATGTCAGCATAACACCCCTGCAACGGTCATCCGCGCTAAGGGAACGTAATGAAGGCCATTCTGCGCTCTGCCTTATACAAGTATATATTTCAATACAAAAAGTATGGCAAGTACATACATAAGCGGCGTGATCTTCTTTGCCTTACCGGAAATCAGATTCAATACAACATAAGAGATGACGCCCAGAGCGATACCTTCCGAAATGCTGTACATAAAAGGCATGGCGATCAGGGTGATAAAGGCCGGAACCGCATCGGTCGGGCTGTCAAAATCGATCTTAACGATGGACGAGATCATCAGGAAACCAACGATGATCAGCGCCGGCGCCGTCGCAAAAGATGGGATCGCCAAAAAGATGGGGGATAAAAACAGAGCCAAACCGAACAGTATGGCTGTCACTATGGAAGTCAGCCCTGTCCGTCCGCCTTCCGCCACGCCGGAAGCGCTTTCCACAAACGTTGTAGTGGTGGAGGTGCCAAGCACCGCTCCGACTGCTGTTCCCACAGCATCCGCCAAAAGCGCGCCCCGGATGCGGGGAAGCTTCCCATCTTTATCCAGCATGTCTGCTTTGGAAGCCACACCGATCAATGTACCCAGTGTGTCAAACACATCCACAAATAGGAAGGCAAACATGATGACCAGAAAATCCAGAGAAAAGACTCTGGAAAAATCCATATGCATAAATGTGGGAGCCAGACTCGGTATGGAAAATCCCTTGGAAAAATCCGGAAGGAGGCTGGCATAATCGACCCCATCCGGCTGATATAAACCGATGAACTGACAGATGATCCCAAGAGCCCATGTGATAAAAATACCCCAAAGTATGTTTCCTTTAACTTTTTTGATCATCAAAAATGCGGTGATCAGCACACCGATCAATGTGAGCAAAACCGTGATACCGGCTGTTGAAAAAGTCCCGTCGGCAAGGGATGTTTTAAAGCTGAACATGGCGATCAAAGTGGACTCATTCCCCACGACCACCCCCGCATTTTCCAGACCGATGAGGGCTATATATAAGCCGATACCGGCGGATACCGCATATTTTAACGGCATGGGAATGGCATTAAAGATCGCTTCCCGCACATTGGTCAGGGAAAGCAGTATGAAGATCAGTCCTTCGATAAAAACGGCGGCCAAAGCCATTTCCCACGAATATCCCATCTGTCCCACCACAGTAAATGCAAAATAAGCATTCAACCCCATACCGGGAGCCAAGGCAAACGGATAATTGGAAAACGCAGCCATCATGATCGTTGCCGCACACGCCGCCAGGGCCGTTGCTGTAAAAACAGCGCCGGAATCCATACCGGCCGCACTCAAAATCGATGGGTTGACCGCCAAGATATAAGCCATGGTCATAAACGTGGTCACACCTGCTATGACTTCCGTCTTTACATTTGTTCCATTTTCCTTTAAATGGAACAGTTTCTCACACAGTGTTTGTTCCTTCATCTCATTTCCTCCTCTGCATGTCAGCAAATACGCCGTCCTTCTGCATACTTGGCAGTCATCGTGCACTGCTCAGACATACAGATCATTCTTTCTACCCGCGCTTTTACTGACAGGTCTCTGGCGGTCCGGATGCCCCGGTCATCCATGACCACAGCATCGAAAGCATAGCCTTTTTCAAAGCTTCCCACTTTCCCGAAAAAGCTCCCGCCACCTTTAGTTCCTATATAAAAAGCCTCTTTAAGGGTCAGCGGAGCCAGGTCCTGATCCACCAGCCGCCAACGAAGCTTGGATACCTGTACAGCTTCCAGCATGGCACGGAAAATAGACAGATGATATCCTCCGGCCATATCGCTTCCCAGTCCCAGCCGTAAACCGGAGGACAGATATTTCTTCACCGGCGCGATCCCAGAGGACAGATTCATATTGGACTGGGGGCAATGGGCAATATGGACGCCCCGGTCTTTCATCCGCCCCATCTCCCTGTCATCGGACCAGACACAGTGGGCCATGATCGCCGGGCCAGCACCGCCAAAAAGCCCAAACCGGTCATAGGCATCTCCATAAAATTCAGCCTCCGGCATAAGTTCCTTTACCCATTCCACCTCGCTTTGGTTTTCCGACAAATGGGACTGGACCGGCAAGTTCCATTCTTCTCGTATCTTTGCCAGTTCACCCATCAGTTCATCGGAACAGGCAGGCACAAACCTGGGCGTCAGTATGGGGCGGGTATGGGAAAATCTTCCCCGGATATCCTCCAGCCATCTTCGCGTCTCTTTTGCTGAAGCGGCTGCGCCGCCTTCGCACAGCGCTTTCGGCGCATTTCTGTCCATGTTCACTTTCCCCACATAGGTACACAGTCCGGTCTGTTCCAGAGCCTCCATAAGATACTCTGTAGCTTCCCGATGCACCGTGGCAAACACACAGGCCCGTGTTGTAGGGCTGTTTTTCAGATCCTGGGCGAAAATGTCATAGGCCTTTGACGCATACGACATGTCCTCATATCTTTCTTCTTCAGGAAATGTATGATTTTCCAGCCAATCCAAAAGTTCCAGATCCGTCCCCATTCCCCGGAAGGTATACTGGGGTGCGTGCAGATGAAGATCTGTCAGTCCGGGAACGATCAGCTGCCCGCCGGTATCTGTAACCGGCAGTCCTTTATATTGTTCCGGCAGTCGGGTGAATACACCGGCGCATTTGCCTTCTTCACATACGATCCAGCCATTCCGCACTGTCTCCATCGTATCCGGTCCGGTGCTCCAGCATATATCCCCCCGCAGTATAAAATTATCTCCCATAGCCTCTCCTTATGATCGTCTGGATATTACCAGCGTATCCTGTGACTGTTATCGGTAATAGCTGTAGATCACATTGCCCGATGACGCGATACCCGCGATGGCATAGGCCTCTTCATAGCCCGAAACCGTACCGTCGCCCGGGTCCGCGATGATAATGTAACCGTTTGTATAGCCTTCCACAACGCACCAGCGGCCCTCGGAATTTTTTACCACCAGAGGATAACCTTCCGTCACCATGGCCAGAGCGTCATCCAACCCGATGCCTGTCATATCCACCACATGGACATTCGGCAGATTCGCTGACATTGCTTCTGCCATATCTGTTGTGTCGATCGCCGGAGTCCCCTCCTGGGACTCATAGGTCATCAGCCACTGGATCACTGCCTGCATCTGGCCTTCTTGTGTATCTGACTGGGCGATCTCATAACCGTCCAGATCCGTCTCATTGACTGTATTGGGATGGCAGATCGTCTTTCCGCTGCTGTCCTCCACCTTGCCCCCATTGGCCAGAGCCGCCGTATATGCTTGGGCAAAGGTATTGAACTTTTGCAGACGATCCTGATTATATACGTAAAAACCGGCAAACTCCTGGTCGCCCAAAGAAAAATCCATCGTCGTATCCCGATAGGCGACCACAACTCTGGCAGTCTGGACGATCGGCGTATCATAACCATATTCATTTGTGGCGATCGCCGTTTCCTGCATACGTTCTCCCGCGCTGATCGTTTGGGCGTTGATCACCTGACCGGAACTGTCGTATTTCAAAATGAAATCGTCTGCCATAGTCTGGCCGCTGTTGTCTGCCCGGTGGATCGTCAGAACCGTATCTTGTATCTGCGCATCGGTGATATAACCGTTATCCACTGTATATTCTCTCACAATATTCAGATCTTCATCCACAACACGCAAGCTTTCCATACGGGATCCATCACTGCTGTAGACGCCATACACATAATCACTCTCCAGGAAACCGATCTGTTTTTCCAATCGTCCTTCTGATGAGATGGTTTTGCTCTCGCCGGTTTCCAGATCCATCCAGATGAGGTTTTCGGCCTTACCGTCCCCATCCGGATTGTCCGCATATACGAAACTCTGTTCGCTGCCGGAAATATCGCATCCGGATTCCAGGACCTGCTCAAAGGCTGTTTCATAGGTTTTCATATATACGTCAAAACAATACAATGTATCTTCCAGACACAAATATAACTGACCATTGCCATCCATGAAGGCCATTGTCTCAATATCCTGACGCAGCATCTGGAAACTCTTGTCATAAGGAATAAAAAGCAGTTCCGAGGACGTGTTATCCTGCATGGAATATTCATTCACCTGAATACCAAAATGGCCTTCTCCGGTCCCATTATAAATATAGCCATAAACGATAAAAAACATATCGCCGTTGTCCTCTGTCCGGATCACCCGTATGCCATGGTTCAGATAACTGGCATCCCGGGTATCGGACGGCGTATCCCCTTCAAAGGAAAATGCCTGGTTCAGAATGTTGTCTTTTGTGTTATATACCCACAGGCGTCCATCACCCACAAAACTGATATAAGTGTTATATTCGATGGTATCCTCTGCTGTTGTCTCCCCTTCCGCAGCTGTTTCTGTCTCCGTCACTTCCGGTTCCTGGATGCCGAAAATATGCAGATCCAGACTGTCCTCATCGATCATGCCGACCCGGAGCTGATCATCCGAAAAGATAAAGGATGTCCGATCCAGCTTCTCCTCCATGGTCCGACTGTAATCCGACAGCCGTATATCGCTGCCGGACTGAACGACATCATACAGTTCTGTCACCATATATTCATAACTTTTTCCCTCATCATCCGTCGCAGACACGGTATAAATAAGCTGGATTTGGGCCGACTGCCTGTCCAGGCCTTTGATGGTGATATCCACATCGCCTTCGATCACCGGAGCCAACTCACCCCAGGTGATCAGATCGCTTCCGGAATGGAGGTTGACATGGCGGAAATCTCTGCCGTAAGTGCTGTCGTAAACCCCCAGGTAATCGGCAAGTCGTTCTGCAGATTCCTTTTGGAAGGTCGCGCTGTGAAAATCCAAGGCAAACTGGAGCTTATCGTAAGCCAGCACATCGGAACCGCTGATCACACGGGTATAATAGTTATATTCTTCACCATTTTCATCTCTCACGATCAATTTCAGGCAATACTCTTCCCGCCGATCCAACCCGGTGTTCAGCCGAAGCTGGGTCTGCTTTTCCCCTTCGACCCACTGGATCGCTTCACATTCTCCATTTTCCAGTTCGTTCTCACCGGTATCGTCATAAAGGATATAACGGATACTGTCCACCGCGCTGTCCCCTTCTTCCACTTTCAGCACGATCGTCTGATTATCCGAAACAGGGGTAATGCATGTACGCAAATATTCCTGAGACATTTCCTGGGCAAAACCGTACATCTTGTTCAACTCCATACCGCTGCTTTTCACGCTGAGTTTTGCCAGCGAAGTGGAGCCCTGGCCTCTGGCCGGATGGGTACTGCTGTAATTTAAAATATATCCGAATAAAAAAACAGCCACGATAAAAGATAATATATAAAATCCTGTGATCCCTATGATCTTTTTATGTCTTTTCATATCTATATCAGCTCCTGTATCCCGGACGCATCAAACGATCCAGAGTTCCTTGCACATGGAGCATCCTGCAGCAGGCATCATAATCTGCCATGTCCTTCCCATCTTCCAGCGCTGTCCTGGCCTGCGCCACTTGCCGTGTCGCCCGGATCAGAATGTTTTTCGGCGTATGCTCCATGTCGATAAATTCCAGTAACTGGGTTTTATAACCAGCCGCTTCCAGCAGCCGCCCTCGCAGGCCATCTGTTACCAGTGCAGCCATACGCTCTTTTATCAGTCCGTACTTTAATACCGGTTCCAATGTATCGCAGGCCATCTGGCCGTTCAGTTCATGCTGGCAGCAAGGCACAGACAGTATGACCCCCGCATTCCAGCAAATGGCTTTATAAAGAGCATGATCGGTGGCCGTATCACAGGCATGGAGGGTCACCACCATGTCCACTCTGGAAACGCCTTCATAATCTGCAATATCGCTCTGTAAAAATTCCAGATGGTCATATCCGTACCGATCCCTCAGTTCATTGCAATGGCGGATCACATCTTCCTTCAGATCCAGGCCGATCATACGCACTTGGCAATGATTCATAATATGAAGATAATAGTACATGGCAAATGTCAGATAGGATTTGCCGCAGCCAAAATCGATGATGGTCATCGGCCTGTTTCCCGCCATCTTTTTAAGATCCTGCAGGATATCCTGGATAAATTCCAAAAATCGATTGATCTGACGGTATTTATCATATTTTTTGCGGATGATCTTTCCTTCCGGACTCATGACGCCAAGATCCACCAAAAAGGGGATCGGGATACCTTCAGGCAAAATGTACTGCTTCTGCCGGTTATGGGCCATGGGGGCCAAGCAGACCGGCGCGGTCTGTTTCTGTCTGACCGTCACCTTTCCTTTTTTGCTGCACAATACTGTGATCATCCGGTCTTTGGTCCGTATCTGGAGCTGTCTGTAATGCTCCTTCATCTCTTCTGCCAGCCACGGGATCATATCCTGTGCCGTCAGGTTCCTGTGATAGACTTTATTCTCCGTATAAGAGGCGGCCTGGAACATGAGCCCGTCCTTCATCAGCACCGGTCGGATGTGGATCTTTTTCACATCCCCGGCCCCCCTTCGGCCGCTCATGGTCATCTCGGACAGATCTTCTGTCAACGTCTCTGTCAATATATTCATAAGAACTTCCATTCTGATTCATCCCTTCAGATAATCAAGATACCCCGTAGCGGACTACGGGGTATGGATTCCCATTTATCTATCCTAAGTATAACAGGATGGCCCCTTACTCCGCAAGGGTAAATTTATCTTGGCTGCAGCCGCCTTTTGAAATTCCTGCGCCGGCATCTCCGATAACAGATTTCGTCGTATAAAAGTGCTGTTACCATATTCCGACACATATCCGATGGTTCCGGGGAACCGCACTTGGCATAGGCTTTCTGCGCCAAACGCTCGATGGCTGTCGGATCCGGATACTCATCATACATACAGCTGCCGTCGTACTCCTCACTGTCACACACATCCGCCACATGATCGCACATCTGACGGCACGTATCCGAAAACATACGCTTTCTGTATGCCCGGTCTTTTAAAAATGTGTCTTCCTGTTCCCAGGGATTTTCGCCGAAAATACTCTGCAGATTCATTTGATGCAGTGTCTGATAATTCATAACAGCCTCCTTTTTTCATCTATGACAGCCTATTCGGAAAGTCTGTACAATGTTCTCCGTTTTTCTGCATATACTGTAAAAAAGTAACGGAGCCCACCATTCATGAGCATACATTTTCCCTTTGATCCTTCCATTACTATCCTCGTCAATAAAAGTCATCCCCTCTCCCGGAACGATATTCCTTTGGATCTGATCCCGGTAAACGTTCCCTTTGCCGACGATCCTGCGGATATGCGCCGCTATATGCGTTTCCCCGCTGCAAAAGCATTGGAAACGCTGTTTCGCGCCGCGCAAGAATCGCTTCATCCCCTCACTGCCGTTTCCGGCTATCGTTCTTATGACCGTCAAAAAGAAATATATGAAGCGAACCTGAAAACCATGGGCAAGGAACATACGCTCCGCTATTCTGCTCCGCCGGGGGCCAGCGAACACCAGACCGGTCTTGCCATGGATATTTCCTCACCTTTTATCGGTTCCCAGCTGACCGAGGAATTTGCCCGCACACCGGAATATCATTGGCTCCTTGGCCATGCCTGTCTTTTCGGCTTTATCTTCCGCTATCCGCCGGAAAAAGAATCCATGACCGGATATGCCTGGGAACCTTGGCACCTCCGGTATGTGGGGCCGGAATTGGCCCGTTGGATGGAGGAAAATCATCTGACATTGGAAGAATACTATGAAAAGCTGAAAAAATCGTGTACAATATAAAACAACAAATATTATTTAAGAAAGAGGTTATTCATGTGAACCTTCCTACTGAAGACAACGGCCGCTACAGCGGCATACTTGTCCATCCAACATCTTTTCCTTCCCCATACGGCATCGGTGACATGGGGGAAGGCGCTTATGGATTTATTGATTTTCTGGAAGCGGCCGGACAGACGCTCTGGCAGTGTCTGCCCCTTGGTCCCACCAGTTTTGGCGATTCTCCTTACCAGTCTTTCTCTTCCTTTGCAGGGCAGCCGCTGATCATCAGCCCGGATCTGCTCATCCAAGATGGGCTGCTGGCAGAGGAGGACGTGGCGGATATGCCCAAATGGGACGACACCCATGTGGATTATGGCGAGGCCATCCTGTTCAAGACCCGCCTTCTGAGGAAAGCGTATGAACATTTTAAACAGACGCCTATCCTTCTTTATGTGGAAGAATTTCAGGCTTTCTGCAAAAAAGAGGGTTCCTGGCTGGATAATTACGCCTTGTTCATGGCGTTAAAAGACGCCCATGACGGCAGACCCTGGAGCCAGTGGGAAGTCCCCTACCGTACACTTGAACCGCTATCCATTGAAATTGCCCGGCAGGAACTGGCAGATGACATCGACTATTATCGGTTTGTCCAATATATTTTCTATAAACAATGGGCGAAATTAAAGGACTATGCCGCTTCCAAACATATCACGATCATCGGGGATATCCCGATCTTTGTGGCTTTAGACAGCGCCGATGTGTGGGCTGACCAGCAGCTGTTTAATCTGGATGAAAACGGCTTTCCCACCGTTGTGGCCGGCGTGCCGCCGGACTATTTCAGCGCCACGGGACAACTTTGGGGCAATCCCCTCTACCTTTGGAAAAACCATCGGAAGGACGGTTACCGGTGGTGGATCCGGCGGATCCGTCACCAACTCCGGCTGACTGATATGCTGCGTATCGATCATTTCCGTGGTTTCGAAGCTTACTGGTCCATTCCTTACGGCGAAGAAACCGCCATCCACGGGAAATGGGTCACTGGTCCCGGGACGGACTTTTTTGACGCGGTCATCCAGGCTCTGGGCAAACATCTGCCTATTATCGCCGAAGACCTGGGGATCATCACGCCTGCCGTGGAAGCATTGCGCGACCATTACGGATTCCCTGGTATGCGGGTACTCCAGTTTGGCTTCGACAACACGGCTGAAAACAATTACCTGCCCCACAATTTTATCCGCAACTGTATATGCTACACAGGCACCCATGACAATGATACCACCATCGGCTGGTATGCTCAGGCTTCCGAGGATTCCCGGGACAAGGTCCGCCGCTATATGAATACGGACGGTTCCAGCGTCCACTGGGATTTTATTCGGGCAGCCCTGTCCTCCACGGCCAAATATGCGATCTTCCCGCTGCAGGATGTACTGGGACTGGGCAGCAAAGCCCGGATGAACATACCGGGGGTTGCCGGCAATAATTGGGCGTGGAGATTTCAGTCCAAAGACCTGAAAGCGGATACAGCCGCCCATCTGCGGTCGCTTTCCTTGCTCTTTGGCAGAACAGGAGGCAGATCATGATACGTTTTATACTTATCTGTATTTTCCTGCTCCTGTTTTTTATCATCAGTATCCCTCTGTATCTGGTCGTCCTGATCGTGGGACTTTTCAGCAAAGAAGCCCGGGCAAAAGCCTCTCAGGCGATCGCCTGTCTGGGATTTCGGATCATCCTCGTGATCAGCGGAACCCGGGTCGTTATATCCGGCCTTGAAAATGTGCCAAAGGATACCCCGGTACTCTATGTGTCCAACCATAGGAGTTACTATGACATTGTAACCTGCTATCCTCTGGTCAAAAACAACACCGCATTTCTTTCCAAAAAAGAAATGCTCAAATTCCCCTTTGTGAATATATGGATGATCCTGATGAACTGTCAGTTCCTTGACAGGGATGATCTGCGAAAGGGTATGAAAACCATAGCGAAGTGTACGGATCTTTTAAAGGGTAATACATCTGTTTTTGTCTTTCCCGAAGGGACCCGCGGACTTGGCGGCGAAATGAAACCTTTTAAAGAAGGCACCATGAGGATCGCCGTCAAGAGCGGAAGGCCGATCGTTCCTGTGGCTGTATACAACACGGAAAATATTTTTGAAACTCATATTCCAAAAGTACAAAAGGCCACCGTCACCGTCACCTTTGGGAAACCCATCGATCCCACCGGATTATCACCGGCCGAAAAGAAACATCTGGGCGCCCGGACACAGGCGATCATACAGGAAATGATGCTTGAAAACATCCCTGATTGATGCTACAATTAATAAGATTGATAAACACTAAGGAGGGAACGGAGGATGACACCTTTATTACTGATGCCATTACCTGTCACGATTCTGATCATTGTGCTCGTCGTGCTGTTGGCAGCCTTTATCGCCATCGCCATTTGGGGTTCAAAACAACAGAAAAAAGCGGAAGCATCCCAACAGCAGATGGAAGCCGCTGCCCAACCGATGACTATGCTTATCATTGATAAAAAACGATTGAAGATGAAAGAATCCGGCTTGCCAAAAGTCGTTATCGAATCAACGCCCAAGTACCTGCGCCGTTCAAAAATACCCGTTGTTAAAGCAAAGGTCGGTCCGAGGATCATGACGCTGATGTGCGATGACACCGCTTTTGAGATGCTTCCAGTCAAACAGGAAGTCCGCGCCATGGTCAGCGGCATCTACATTATGAGTGTGAGAAGCCTGAGAGGTCCGGCGCTCACCATGCCGCCTAAAAAGAAACAAGGATTACTCGCCCGGCTTCGCAGTAAAGCGGCCGCAGCGGCAGGAAAAAAATGATTTTTTGTTAAGTTTAAGATCTGATCCCAGGTATCCATCCGGGATCAGATCTTTTTGTTCCTCAGATCCAGCCGACTTCCCGCGATCCCGGAAGAATAAATGACTTTCATAGAATACATAGGTATAGATTGCCTTACATACCAGATTTTTGTTATACTGTATTTAAGATCTGCAGGTTTTTGTAACGCTTAACAGATATTTTCCGACCTCTTGCCTGCTGAAAAGAAGATAAAGAGAAAGGATCAAACAACTGTCTGATTTAGACAGTTCTGGAAAACGCCTATGATAACTCGAAAAGAAATGAAACGGAAAGGCAAAGCAGCGTTGAAAAAGCATTATTTTATCTTCATGGCAGCTTGTCTGATCGCCGCTTTTTTTGCCTCTGAATTTTCCGCCTCCTTAAATTTTTCCCATGCTCAAAACAGGGAAGCTCTGAAAACGCATTTCACTGATCCGAAAGTATATACGACTGTGCCCCTGGGTGTGACCTGGCGGGATGTCCTCCAGGACATCCTGGAAAACGACTTGGAAGAAGGCCGAGCCCTTTCCCAGGACCTGAAAACCAAGGCGGTGGAACAGTCCCATTCCGGCAATCCCATGTTTGGACGGACCCGCGGCGTCCTTTCCGGTATTGTCAATCAGCTTACCTCCGGATCGATCCTGATCACTTTTACAGCAGCCGTCAACTCCATTACCGGATCAGAAAATGCCGGCGTGATGGTTCTGATCATCGGTGGCACACTCTGCTTTTTCCTTTTCTGGTTCCTTATCCAAAACACTTACGGCATTATCATGCGGCGGATCTTTTTGGAAGGCCGCACTTATCAGAAGGTTCCTCTGCAGCGTTTTATTTTCCTTCTGCGTGTTAAAAAATGGCTCCAAGCCTCTTGGATCATGTTCGTCAAATATATTTTCCAATTCCTCTGGAGTCTGACCATTATCGGCGGTATGATCAAACATTACTCTTATTTTCTGGTCCCCTATATTGCCGCTGAAAATCCGGACATGAAAGCCCGGGAAGCCATCAACCTTTCCCGCCGGATGATGAAAGGACATAAATGGGAATGTTTCCGTTTTGAGTTTTCCTTTCTCGGGTGGTATGTTGTGGGCGGACTGACACTGGGTATCGCAGATATCCTCTATATCAATCCGTATATCATCGCATCGTTTACAGAATATTATGTGCAGCTTAGACAGCAGGCAAAGGAGAACCAGATCCCCGGGACAGAACGTCTGGCGGATATTTATCTGTACAAACAGGCCGATCAGGAAACACTGAATGCGGTTTACAATGACGTGGTCATCACCATGAACGAACATATAAAGGATCCGGAAGAACCCGTCGGCATACGCGGATTCTTCGCTAAATATCTGGGGATCCTTTTCTTCCGCACGGAAAAAGAAAAACAGTATGAACAATATCAGGCTCTGAAGCTGAAAAATGAAGAACTGGAAGATGCGGCAAATGGTCTGACTTATCCCGGCCGTCTCTATCCCATCCCTGAAAGCGCCAGACGTAAACTGGTGGCTTCACTGAACTATATGCGCCGATACTCCGTCTGGTCCCTCATCCTGATCTTTTTCACTTTTTCTTTTATCGGCTGGCTGTGGGAGGTCTGTCTCCATCTGATCACAGACGGTATTTTTGTCAATCGGGGAGCTTTGCATGGCCCTTGGCTTCCGATCTACGGTTCCGGCGGTGTTTTGATCCTGACTCTACTCAGCCGATTCCGGAAACGCCCGCTGATCGAATTTACATCCATTGTCCTGGTATGCGGCATTCTGGAATATATGACCTCCTATATCATGGAAATCACCTCAGGCGGGACAAAGTGGTGGGACTACAGCGGATACTTCCTGAATCTGCACGGACGGATCTGCGCGGAAGGGCTTCTGGTTTTTGGTATTGGCGGTCTGATGATCGCTTACGTGCTGGCTCCCATACTGGATAGCCTGATCCTGAAGATTCCTTTCCATACGCTGCGTATTTTGTGCGCTGCCCTTGCCCTTGCATTTCTGGCCGATCTTGTCTACTCACAAAAATACCCCAATGTGGGAGAGGGAATCACAAGCTATACTGCCAACGGCGACACGGAAATTTCAGAAACCTTTCTATGACAAAAGGGGCGTAAAGTCATTATCTGATGCTTTACGCCCCTTGCTTTATTTTATGTACTTTTTATTTTTCAAAGAAATACGCTTTCTCATCAAAGATGGAGGGATCATCCTTCTCTTTCAGCGCCAGCGCGATCAGCCGCTCTTTTGTGTTCAGCTCCGGATCGTCGATCACCCGTTCCACCAGGCGTTCAAGTACTGCTCCCAGAAGAGGCCCCGGTTCAATGCCGGCCTGGATCAGATCCTTTCCTCCCACCGCCAATGTCCGCACTTCAAAACAGTCGCCTCGCTCAATGATCTGACGATATATCTTTTCTTTTTCATCCAACAGCCTCAGCTTCTCCGGCACCACCGCCGGATTCTTGGCAGATACATCCGCCCGCTGTACACGGATAAAATCTTCAAAGATATCCGCGCCTACTCGGTTCAGGGCCCGTCGGACGCTTTTCTCTGTGGGATAATATTTCAGTCCATGCCACTTCACCAGCCGGTACACATGCTCCAGCGTATAGTTATCGAACTTCAGCCGTTTTAATATATCCCTGGCCATGACTGCGCTCACTTCCGGATGTCTGTAAAAAATATCCCGTCCTCCGTCTGTCTTTTTGACCACAGGTTTCCCGAAATCATGGATCAGCATGGTCAGTCTGAGGATCGGCGTGGCGTCAATATTTTTCAAAGCGATCAGCGTGTGCTCCTCCACATCATAAATGTGATTGGGCGTATGCTGGTCAACACCTACGATCCGGTCATATTCCGGCAGGATCACCGCCGTCACTCCCAGTTCACAGGCCTTTTTTATATATTCCGGATGAGGCGAGATGAGCAGCTTCACCAGCTCCGCCTGGATACGTTCCGCGCTGATCCGCTTCAGATCCGGACTTTTTGCCCGTATGGCCGCTTCCGTCTCCGGTCCGATCGCAAACCCAAGCTGCGCAGAAAAACGGATACCCCTCAGTACTCTCAGCGCATCTTCCTCAAATCGCTGTATCGGTTCGCCCACACAGCGGATGATCCCTTGTTTAAGATCTTCCAGACCGCCAAAACAGTCCACTAATCCTGTATCCGGATGATAGGCCATGGCATTGATCGTAAAATCTCTGCGTCTAAGATCTTCTTTCAGATCCGCAGTAAAGGCCACTTCCTTCGGATGCCGATGATCTTCATAGGCGCCATCGATACGGTACGTGGTCACTTCAAACCCTTCCCGATCCACCAATACTGTCACCGTGCCATGGGCAATTCCCGTATCCACCGTCCTTGAGAAAACCGCTTTGATCTGCTCCGGCTTGGCAGAAGTGGTTATGTCCCAGTCCTCCGGCGCCCTGCCTAAAATGCTGTCCCGGACACATCCGCCCACCACATAGGCTTCATAGCCATGGGCATTCAGCTGCTTCAGGATCCATGCCGCTTTTTCCGGTATATTTATCGCCATCCATGTCCCCTCCATCCCTTTTTATCCATTTTACCATATCTGGCTGACCTTTGAACAGAAGGGATTTGTGATCTTTACTGATTTACATCAACGCTTTGTCGTGCCATTGCCTCATGCCTTCAAGGAAATATGCCACCGAGACCACACCTGTCGGTTGGCATATGATCCGGCCCCTTTCAGGAAAACATCTGAAAGATCCGGCCCGTCGGTTTGGCCTGAAAGGTCATCTTCTTCCTGGTCACCGGATGGGTGAACGTCAACTTTGACGCAAACAGGCCGATACCTCCGGCCTCTGGAAGGATCGGGCCATCCGGGTTATACTTTCGGTCTCCGTATACGCCGGCGCCGGCGTGGGCCATCTGGACCCGTATCTGGTGGTGTCTGCCCGTATCCAGGGCGATCTGCGCCAGCGTCCATGTCCGTCCTGTTTCATATTTGGACCGGATCACCTGGTAGGACAACCTGGCCTCCTTGCTACCCGAAGCTTTAGCCGTCGTCACCTGGGACAGATTATCTCTGCCCTTCATTAGCCAGTCTGTCAAAATCCCTTTCTTTGCCGGAAGTTTGCCAGTCAGTACTGCAGTATACACTTTATCCGTTTTATGTTCCGCAAACTGGCGGCTCAGTTCCTTTGCCGCCTGAGGTGTCTTTGCATAGACCATCACGCCGCCCACCGGCCGGTCCAGCCGATGTACCACACCGATATAAGGCGGTTTTCCGCTGATGGCCCCGGAAACATGATTTTTTAGCCAGCTGACCATGTCCATGGTCGAGGAATGGTCGTCCTGGGACGGCATACCCTCCGGTTTCACACAGACGATCACAAATTTATCTTCATATAAAATCTCCGGTTCCATTGATCCTTCCCCTTCTTATCAGACTTTAAAGCGGTATCCCACGCCCCAGATCGTTTCAATATATTGGGGCTTAGAGGTATTAAACTCGATCTTTTCTCTGATCTTTTTAATATGTACGGTGACCGTTGCGATATCACCCACTGACTCCATATCCCATATCTTGTTAAACAGTTCTTCCTTTTTAAACACATGATTGGGATTTTCTGCCAGGAAAGTGAGCAGATCGAACTCTTTTGTAGTAAACGCTTTTTCCTCTCCATTCACATAAACCCGGCGGGCTGTCTTGTCGATCTTCAGCCCCCGGATCTCGATGATCTCATTTGTCTTAGCGGCGCTGCCAATAAGACGTTCATATCTGGCCATATGGGCTTTCACACGAGCCACCAATTCACTGGGACTGAAGGGCTTTGTGATATAATCGTCTGCACCCAGGCCCAGTCCACGGATCTTGTCGATATCTTCCTTCTTGGCTGAAACCATCAGCACAGGGATGTTTTTCTCTTCCCGCACTTTTTTACAGATTTCAAATCCATCGATACCGGGCAGCATCAGATCCAGGATGATCAGATCAAAGGGCTCTTTTAACGCTCTTTCAAGTCCTGTCTCGCCAGAATGCTCCATCGTTACTTCAAAACCGCTCAATTCCAAATAGTCCTTTTCCAGTTCCGCTATGCTGACCTCATCTTCTATGATCAAAATTTTACTCATATATACCACTCTCCCTGTATTTTCTTAAAACAAAGCATAGGGTGGTCCCCATACCCTCTGTGCTTCTCGCCCATATTTTCCCGCCATGCTCTTCTATGATCTTTTTTGCTATGGATAAGCCCAGACCGCTTCCGCCCTGGGAAGAATTTCTGGAGGCATCTGTCCGATAGCTTCTTTCGAAGATCCGAGGCAGTTCATTTTTGGCAATGCCTTTTCCATTGTCCTCGATCTCCACCTGGATAAATTCCGGTTCATCCTTGATGCGCAGGCTGATAACGCCCTGCTTATTGCCGGTATATTTGACCGAATTACCCACGATATTATTGATCACCCGCTTAAGCTGTTCCGGGTCCGCAATGATGATCGTGTCCTTATCCACATAATTATGATAGGAGAAAATAATGTTCCTGGATTCCAGATCCAGTGATATTTCATCCGCACAATCCTCGAAATAATCATTCACATTGATCTTGGCAAAGGAATAATTCAACGAATTGCTGTCCAACTTGGAGTACAAAAACAGCTCATCGATCAGTTTATCCATGTCAGTTGCCTTATTATAAATGGTCCGGATATATTTGTCCATTTTTTCCGGTGTGTCCGCCACACCGTCCCGGATACCTTCCACATAGCCTTTGATGGCTGTGATCGGAGTTTTCAGGTCATGGGAAATGTTGCTGATCAGTTCTTTGTTTTCCTTTTCATACTGCATATTAATATCGATCTGCTCTTTTAACTTGGAACGCATCTCTTCAAACGCCGTACACAATTCACCGATCTCGTCCTCCGCTTCCGTGACCACATTAAAATCCAGATTACCGTCTTTTATGTTCTCCGCTGCCACCTTTAACTTGCCCAACGGCTGAACAATGCTTTGATAAAGCCAAAAAATGGCAATACTACTGGCCACAAACAGGATGATGACAGATATGACCAGCAGTCGAGTATAAATATTCCTGAGCTGATCCACCACCATGGTCACCGGTGTGAGGATCTGGATACTTCCCTCATCCCCATTGGCAAAATTAAAATCGATCTGCCTCAGATGGTAGGGGGTATCGCCGATAATATAATTTCCTGCCGGTTGATAGCCATCCGTGTCTTCGATCACAACATCGTCATCATCGCTTCCATTGAAGTAGATCTCGCCCTGTCTTCTTACGATGATAAAAGAAGAATAGGTACCCAGCTGACTATTGATATCTTCCAGATAGGATACGTCATCCAAAGCGGCTGGTTTTTCCTGTATAGTCGTCTGCAACTGGCTGATCACCGTATTGCCGATATTGTTGAACATGGAAAAGGGGTCCGATGTAATACTCAGATTCGCATCTGCAACACCATATCTGCCTCCCAACTGCTGCAGCTCCAGTCTTCCTATCCCCCAGAAACTGATGCCGATCAGCAAAAGCGGCACAATGAATACCATTGCATATGTTATTTTCATGCGTGTACCCAGTTTCATATATTCATCCCTTTCAAACTTTTCAGGTATCTCCTCACCGTCCAGTTTTCAAAGCCGTAACCTCCCGGTATGATCCTTGCGCCAGCAAGGAAGGCCGATCCTTCACGCCGTGCCAGGCTTTCCGCCCTTTCGTGAACATTATACCACGTGCGCAGGGAAGAAAGCGGCGCGTATGCGACATTTGCTTCCCAAGCCGTGGCTTTTCGGTATGATCCTTGCGCCAGCAAGGAAGGCCGATCCTTCACGCCGTGCCCGGCTCGTTCCGCCTCCGCTCCACTCGCTCACGGGCATTCGCCCTATGCTTCCATCCGTAAGACGTTTTCCGTACGCATGCGTACAAAACGTCTTACGTTTGTCCGCGCACGGCTCATTGCTTTCGTGAACATTATACCATATTCTTTTTTCAATTTTACGAAAGGTGCGGGAATTTCATAAACTTTTTATAATTATCTGAAAATATTTATCTTCATTCTATGATATGATAGAGAGACATATAAGAAACAAGATGATAAAAATAGTTTTTCAATATGGGAAAGAAGGGAAAAAATGGATCATATTCTTGTTTTATATCGTTCCAAATATGGAGCCACGAAAAGATATGCGGAACTTTTAAAGGAAAAACTTGCCTGTGATATTCTTGACGCCAGGTCATTCCAAAAAGATATGGCGGCCAGATATGAGTGTTTTATCTTCGCCGGAGCCATTTACGCCAGCGGCATATCTGGCATGGACGTGCTGCGCAAAAACTATCCTTATATCCGAGATAAGAAAATCGCCGTTCTTTGCGTCGGCGCTTCACCCTATGATGACAAAGCGATAGAGGAGGTCCGCAAAAATAATTTAAAGGAATTGTCCGGAAAAATCCCTCTTTTTTATGCCCGAGGCGCCTGGGATGAAAGCCGTATGACTTTTAAAGACCGGACGCTGTGCAAACTTCTCCAGAAAATGATCAACGGCAAAGATCCAGACGTATGCGAGCCATGGATGAAGGCGCTTCTTGCGGCTTCCGGCAAAAAATGCGACTGGGTCGATGAAAAATATCTGGGACCATTGATCGAAAATATAGCTGACTGACTAAAAACAAGGGGCTGTCCGATCAGAGGATGTACGCTTTCCCAAAGGACAAGTTGCATTCTTTCACTTGTCCGTCCAGAGAAAAGCATACCGTTCATGATCGGCAGCCCCCTCTTTATGATTGCTGTTCCCCGCGGCATCGGCTGATCCAGCCGAAGATCCACGCAGATATGTGTATCATTGTCAGTACTAAAAGCACCTCAAATGTGAAATGCATAAACAGCCAGACAGTCCCTCCGGCCATAAGCAGGCTCATCACTGCACCCCACAGGACAAATAATGTTCTGCCCACATGTGCCGCCAGAAAATGAGCAAAGATCAAGATCACTGACAGCAGAGCTTCATAAAGATAGACCCGCAGGAACCGATCCGACTGATAGGTGGTCATCATATGTTCCCGGGCATCCAGAAAAAGCGTATCCAGATACAGGAACATGACAAAAAAGATCAGACTGACCAGGATCAAGCCGAGACTTGTCTTTTTTTCATTCATAAAACCCCCCCCTTTATTTCATTTTACCATATAGGGAATAGATCAGGTGATCAAAAAGGCATGAAAATCTCGGTTTTCATGCCTTTTTGATCACCCCGGGACAGACAGAAAATGCCGTCTGCCCCGCAGTATATTTCATCTTATTTATCCAGATATTTTTTTAATGTCTCCACCTTATCCAGTTTCTCCCAGGGCAGATCCAGATCATTTCTTCCGAAATGGCCATAAGCCGCTGTCTGTTTATAGATGGGCCGGCGAAGATCCAGCATCTTGATGATGCCTGCCGGACGCAGATCAAAGTTTTCCCGGATCATTTCAACCAGCTTCTCCTCGGAAAGTTTTCCTGTACCAAAGGTATCCACCATGATGGAGGTGGGCTGCGCCACACCGATGGCATAGGACAGCTGGATCTCGCATTTATCCGCCAGTCCGGCCGCCACAATGTTCTTAGCCACATAACGGGCTGCATATGCGGCGGAACGATCCACCTTCGTACAGTCTTTTCCAGAAAAGGCGCCGCCGCCGTGACGGGCATAGCCGCCGTAGGAATCCACGATGATCTTCCGGCCGGTCACACCGCTGTCCCCATGGGGGCCTCCAATGACAAACCGTCCGGTGGGATTGATGAAGAACTGAGTATTTTCATCCACCATATCTGCCGGAAGTACTGTGTCGAACACATATTTTTTGATATCTTCATGGATCTGTTCCTGGCTCACATCCGGATCATGCTGTGTGGACAATACCACCGCATCCAGACGGCTTGGACGTCCGTTTTCATCGTATTCCACCGTCACCTGTGTCTTACCATCGGGACGAAGGTAGGAAAGGGTACCGTCTTTGCGGACCTCTGCCAGCTTTCTGGACAGTTTATGGGCCAGAGCAATGGGATAAGGCATATATTCTTCCGTTTCATTGGACGCATAGCCAAACATCATACCCTGGTCGCCGGCGCCGATCGCTTCGATCTCCGAATCGGACATTTTGTTTTCTTTGGCTTCCAACGCTTTATCCACGCCCAAAGCGATATCTTCCGACTGCTTATCCAGTACGACCATAACAGCGCAGGTGTCTGCGTCAAATCCGTACTCGCCTTTTGTATAGCCGATCTCCCGCACAGTATCTCTGACGATCTTCTGGATGTCCAGCTGGGCTGTGGTGGTGATCTCACCCATGACCATGACCAGGCCCGTGGTCGTGGCGGTCTCGCAGGCCACACGTCCCATGGGATCTTGTTCCATGATCGCATCCAGAATGGCGTCTGAAACCGCGTCACATACTTTATCCGGATGGCCTTCTGTCACTGATTCTGATGTAAATAAGATTTTATCCATTCATGTCCTCCTTTTCTTTTCTCTTAACCGTACCTTATACTCGGAGAGTTGTCTGTTCTGCAAGGGCAGCAAAGCTTTCTTCCAGAGCAAAGAAAAAGTCCGCCAAAAGCGGACTTGATGTCGATCAAACCCTCTTATTGTTCGATTTTACTCGCTCAGGCAGGCACCTTCCATATCCCAGGGGTTGCCACAATATCATCGCTCCTTAGGCTCCATTGTTCTGAATAAGAGAAATTGTGCAAATATCAAATTGTTTCCTTGTTGGGTGATTGTATCAGCTTTTATAGGTTAAGTCAAGCCTTAACTGATCTTTAATTTGAATTTCTGAATATCTTTATCATCTTCCACCAGTTCGATACAGCCGCCAAGGGAACGGATCTTTCCGTCAAAGTTTTCATATCCCCTCTGGATATATTCGATACCGTCGATGGTGGTATAACCGTCCGCCGCCAGGCCGGCGATGACGAGAGCTGCTCCGGCCCGCAGATCCGGTGCGCTCACATGAGCGCCTTTATACTGCTTGATCCCGGTGATGATGGCGCTGTTGCCTTCAACTTTCACCCGGGCTCCCATACGCGCCAGTTCATCCATGTATTTAAAACGGTTCTCAAAAATACTTTCTGTCACCACACTGGTGCCGTCAGCCAAAGCCAGAGCGATGGCTGTCTGGGGCTGCATATCCGTCGGGAATCCGGGATAGGGCAGCGTCTTAACATTGGTTGGATGGAGACGGCCTTCAGCCACAACACGGACCGAATCGTCCATCTCGTCCACAAAAGCGCCCATCTCTTCCAGTTTTGCAGAAATAGATTCCAGATGTTTCGGGATCACTTTGCGAATGGTGATATCGCCCCGTGTGGCCACGGCTGCGCACATAAATGTTCCGGCCTCGATCTGATCCGGTATGATGGTATATTCCGATCCGTGAAGCTTCTGGACGCCGCGGATACGGATCACGTCCGTTCCGGCGCCCTTCACATCAGCACCCATGGAATTGAGAAAATTCGCCACATCCACCACATGAGGTTCTTTCGCGGCATTTTCGATGATCGTACGTCCTTCTGCCATGACTGCCGCCATCATGATATTGATCGTGGCGCCTACGGAAACCATGTCCAGATAGATGTGTCTGGCTCTCAAATGTTCGGCTTTTGCCATGATCATGCCATTTTCGATCTCCACATGGGCTCCCAAAGCTTTAAAGCCCTTCAAATGCTGATCGATGGGACGGCTTCCGATATTACAGCCGCCTGGCAGAGAAACCTCCGCCTCTTTATACTTGCCCAATAAAGCTCCCAAAAGATAGTAGGAAGCCCGAATCTTGCGGATAAAACAGTCATCGATCCGATAACTGCGTATACTCTTTCCGTTAATCTTTACTGTATTCCTGTCAACCCGGACAACTTTAGCTCCTGTGGATGCGATAGCCTGAAGCAAAACATTGATATCACTCACATCGGGCAGGTTGTCGATGAGGACGTCCTCATCGCTCATGATCGCCGCCGCCAGGATACCCAACGCCGCATTCTTCGCACCGCTTATGGTGACATCTCCAACCAATGGGTTACCGCCCTTTATCACATATTGTCTCATTCCGGTACACCTCAATATATGTTATTCTAAAATACTGACTTTTCCACTGTACGGCCGAAGCCGTCCTGATTTTTATCTTTTATATTATAGCATAATGATAATATTTGTAAATTAGATTTTACACTTTTGTAAAATTTTGTAATTTTTTCCCATGCCCCTACGCCATAATATCAGGCCAAATATAAGAGCTGCCCCTAAAGTTATACAAATTCCAGGGAAATATCCAGGAGCTTTATAGACCATTTTCACGATATGCTCTCCCTGTTCCAATGGTATACCTATCAGGCCGCCACCGATGGCTTCCGCCTCAACTTCCTTGCCATCCACATAAACCGTCCAGCCCTCTTCATAAGGTACAGATGTGAATAATATGCCATCCTGTGCCGCTTGGACTGTTCCAGAAAGCATGGTACTGGTATATTCATCCACACGCCATGTACTTTGCCGGAGGGCATCGACCATTCCGTAAAAAGCATGGATGTCATGGCGGCCGCCGATGAGTTTGATCGTTCCGCTTTCATAGGCATCATCCAGTTCAAAGGTCAGAGTAACCGTGTCACCCGCCGACAGATTGCCGATCTCCACGATATGACCATCCTCATCTGTATAGCTTGCGCTGCCTTCCGGCGTTTCCACCCTCAGCCGTTCGCAGCGGGTTGCTTTAAAGTAAATATACACTTCTTCATCAGACTGGGCAGTATAGGTCCAGGTAAGCGTTCCCCCTTCTTCGCCATGGGAATAGCTGAAATCCGCCCACGTATCCTGTTCCACGCTGCACCCTTCCGCCTCCGGGACACCGATCCCAAAGCTTTGATACAAAAGCTGGGAACTTCCTGTTGCTGCCTGATTAAAGCTGTTCAGCACATTAAACGGATTCGTCTGCTCATAATCCCAGTTCAATATATCTTCGGATACCATAAACCCTTGCCCAAGGGCCATGTCATTTTTATACAGGTTTTTGCCGTCCGCCGAATCTTCCCACTCGAATGTACGGATGGTCTCCTGCTTTTTGTTGCTCAAAAGGTATTTAATGTTCAAGATGGCATCGGTCTCGGGAGTGGCGCCCTCATAGCTGTATTTGTTTGTCACCGCATAAAATCCCAGGCGACGCATCAGATTGTCCGTCCCTGCGTTCACCGTTGAAGAAAAGAGAGACATTCCCGGAAGATTATGCCAGGTCACATCATCCCTGCCGCGCCTTTCTTCCACTTCCATCCGATAAAAACTGTCATCCTGGGCAGCAACCCGCCCTTTCAATTCCTCCACCGCATCCTGATCGCTGTAATAGCCTTTTCTGTCCACTGTTCCATTGGCACACAGACCATAAACACTATTGCCGCATATTTCCACAAGGAACAGACTGACAAGAGCGATCGTGGCACTCCGGCGTCCTTTCCATCGGAGGGCAGCCATACCGATCAGGACAATATAGATCCCGGTCAGAGCAATGTTGATCCAAAATACGATATCTGAAATATTCTCCACCTGATGGAATACCGACCATCCCAGTAAGACGCATGCCGGCACTGCCGATAAAAACCAAAAATATTTTGGCCATCCGCTTCTTTTTATAAATCCTTCATAGCCCATACGGATCAGCAGAAAAATGTAAATAAAAGAAAATCTTCCGGGCAGACCGTTGGGAAAATGGAATCCTTGCCATATATATGCCAGAATATTCATATTCAGACTAAAAAGCATAAACGCTGCCAGAAGGCTGTAAATTATTTTTTCCTTTAAATCGATCTTTTTATTCATCCAATACAGCGGGATCAGCAGCAGTATGAACAGACCGCAGTACAGATTCGGATCACCCGTCAGGGATGTGGGGGCCACAGCCGCCAGATGCTGGCCAAACAATTCGGCTGTTTCTGTATAAAAAGTGACCGCCGTTGGAAATTCACTTTCAGCAGACTTTGTGGAAAGGAGTGTACAAAAAGCCGGAAGCAGCATCACTGCCCCAAAAGCGCCGGAAAGCAGGGAATACCCGGTAAATCTTCCCACTGCGGCCCCTATTTTCCGGATCGTTTTTCTCTTCATCAAGATGAGCTGCACTGCAAAATACAGACAAAGAAAGATGCAGATCATGATGGATATATAATAATTGCAGTAAATGCACAATGCCAGAGCCAGCCCATAGGTCAGGCCGTCCCTCTGATGGACAAGCTTTTCCAACCCCATCAAGATGATCGGTAAAAGCGCAATACAGTCCAGCCACATGATATTCCAGCCATAACCGATCACATAACCGCTTAACGCATACGTTACGGAAAAAACAACAGCAGTCAGACCGCCTTTTCCCAGTCTCCGGCTCAGATAAGTGTAAAATGTCAGCCCGCACAAGCCTATTTTTAGCAGATAAATGATCGCAAAAGTTTCCATGATCAGATTTCTGGGCATGAGTATGAGCAAAAGATTCAGCGGGCTGGCCAGATAATACGCATAAATGGAAATAAAATTCGTTCCCAATCCGCCATGCCATGTATACGCCATACTGTCCAAATGCCGCCATTTATACTGCAGCTCGGAAAAAAAAGGCACATACTGATGATAGGAATCAATGATACTGATGCCTCGGCTGCCAAAAGGCCATACGCCTTGGCATATAAAGGCAGTCGCCGCCACCACGATGGGTATGAGAAACGCCAGCAGCTGCCAACGGTACCGGATATACCAGCGCCTTTTCCCTGATTTTTCTTTACTCTTTATATGCATTAATTTCATAAACCAACTTCCTTATTGCTTCTTCCATGGACAAGCCGTCCAGATCTACGATGATATCTGCGTATCTTTCATAATAAGGCCGACGTTCTTCATAAAGATCTTCCACAGTAAAACCCTTCTTTAAAACGACGCCCCTTTGATCCAGATCTCCCAGTCTTTCTTTCAGCGCATCACAGGAGATACATAGATAAACTACAAGGCCTGTACTTCTCAGATATTCCATGGAAACTTCATTATAAACAGCACTGCCGCCGGTGGCGATCACAACCTGATTATCACAGATATGCCTGTTTACCTGGTCCTCGATCTTCAAAAAGCCTTCTATCCCGTATTCTTCAATGAGTTCGTACAGTTTTTTCCCTTCCTGCGCCTGTATCCTGAGGTCAGAATCCACAAACCCATAATTCATGATCTTTGCAAGAACCACGCCCAATGTACTTTTCCCTGCTCCGGGCATGCCGATAAGTATGATATTATCCAATTTGGTTTCCTCCTGTCATGTTTTCTATTTTAACGCAACCTACTGTATGCTTCAACCATATAAATGTGAAATCCCAGCGCTTTATGCGAACATATATTCGATTTTCCAGTTGAAATTTTCCCCTGAAAACGTTATACTGATCTTATATTTTATACATATAGGGAGGTGGCGCTGTGTGCCCTGTGATCTTTCATATCGACGTCAATTCTGCTTATCTGAGCTGGAGCGCTGTTCATATGCTTTCTAAGGGTTATCCCACCGATCTCCGGACAGTGGATGCGGCCGTTGGAGGCGACACATCTAAACGCCGGGGCGTTATCCTGGCCAAGTCCATTCCCGCCAAAAGGTATCATGTACGCACCGGCGAGCCGGTCACAGATGCGCTTAAAAAGTGCCCACATCTTCTGCTGATCCCTCCAGATCATGATCTTTACCGTCAATTCAGCCAGGAGATGCGTAAGATCCTCGCAGAATATTCCGATGATATCCGTCCCTATAGTATCGATGAATGCTTTATGGTCTATCGTCCTTTCCCAGGGGATGACCATTCCCCGGTGAAGGCCGCCCACATTATCCGCCAGCGGATTTTCAACGAACTGGGATTCACGGTGAACGTGGGTATATCCACGAATTTTCTTTTGGCCAAGATGGCCAGCGACTTCGAAAAACCCAACCGGGTCCATACCCTTTTCCCGGAAGAGATCCCGGAAAAGATGTGGCCACTGCCCGTTGAGGATCTGTTCATGGTCGGCCATGCCGCTGCTGCACGTCTGGAACTGCTGGGAATCCGTACCATCGGTGAGCTGGCCCATACCGATCCCAATATACTCTATGCCCATCTCAAGTCCCACGGCCGGACGATCTGGGAATATGCCAATGGTATTGAAAAAAGTCCGGTGGAGACCCGCACCCAGGCAGCCAAAGGGATCGGTCACTCCACCACTTTATCCGCAGATGTCACCAGTGTTTCGGAAGCTTCCCAGGTTCTTTTGGAACTGGCAAAAAAAGTTTCCCTCCGCCTGCGCGCTGCCCGGCTTTTTGCCGGCATGGTCAGTGTGGAGATCAAGTATAGTGACTTCCGTTCCTTCTCCCATCAAAAGCAACTGCCGGAAGCTGTGCAAGACCCTGCCATCCTCCACCAGACAGGCATGGAACTATTTAACGAACTATGGACAGGTCAGCCCATCCGTCTGTTGGGGCTGCGTACTTCCAAGCTGTCCGATGCGCCTGTCCACCAGATGGATCTATTTGAGGCCGCTTCCCACATCCGGCATCAGAAACTCGACAAAGCCTTGGATGCTATCCGTCAAAAATACGGCGATTCCGCCATCATCCGGGGCAGCAGCCTGACTTCTCCTTCTGAAAATGACAAAAGAGATGACTGATAGCCCAGCCATCTCTTCCGGTCTCTATTTTTTCTTTTTCTTCTTCCGCACACTATAACCAAATTTACCGATCCCGTCTCCCAGTCCGAAATACTGCCCATGGGAATAGACGATGGGACAGGCTTTTTCCAGATGGAACGTTCCCTTTTCATCCATGTATTTTCCATCCACAAAAACCGTCTTGACCTTTGCGATGAACATATCATGGCTGCCCAACGGCAGGATCTGTTCCACCACGCATTCTATGGATACGGGACTTTCGCGGATCACAGGCGCATATGCCAGCGTCCCCATCTCAGGCGTCAGCCCGGTCTGTTGGAATTTATCCACATCTCTTCCCGAACGCACACCGCAGTAGTCGGCTGCTTTTGCCAGGGCTTCCGTGGTCAGATTGATCACAAATTCCCCAGTCTCCCGGATCATATCGTAGGAATACCGTTCTTTACGGACAGATATGGAAACCATGGCCGGATCGGAGCAGACCGTCCCGGCCCAAGCTATCGTCAACATGTTTTTCTCGCCGTTTTTCCCACCACAGCTCACCAGTACAGCCGGCACCGGATAGAGCATATTCCCCGGTCGCCATTGTAATTTATCCATTTAGAGATACCGCCTTTCTACTGTTCCTGAAGTGTATCCACGATCTTGGGGATAAACTGCTTTTTCCTGGATACCATCTTCCGGACATACATACCATTGTCCTGCTCTTGTCCTTCCACGGCAAAACTTCTGCGGGCCACCGCCAGCGCTTCCTCATCGGAGCACAGGACGAAAGTGGATTCTTCCAGGATATCTGTCAGCATAAAGAAGATCATGTCCAGCCCATGGTCCTGTTTTGCCTTGGGCAGGAAGGTGATCAGCCGTTCTTTTACCCGGTCCAGCTCCCCCGGATCCAGAGACATGATCTGGCCCACGCCAAACTGGATATCTCCTGCGGAGAATTTTTTGAAATCCTGATAAAATACTTCGGCATCCGACTTATTCTGCAGATCGCTTCCCGCTGAAAACATCTGCATGGCATACGTCTGGGGATCGATCCCTGCGATCTTGGCCAACTCTTCCACAGCCTTTCTATCAAGGGGCGTACAGGTGGGCGAATGGAACAGGAGCGTGTCTGACAATATGGCAGAACACATCAGTCCGGCGATCTTTTTAGGGATCCTGATCTGATGTTCTTGGAACATCATATAAATGATCGTTGAAGTACAGCCCACCGGCTGGTTTCGGAAGAACACCGGCGTCAAGGTTTCCACATACCCCAGTTTATGATGATCCACGATTTCCAGCAGATCACAATCCCGTATGCCGTCCACAGCCTGACTGGCTTCATTATGATCCACCAGAGCCACCCGCTTCTTCTGTATATCCACCAGCATCTGCCGGCTAAACATGCCGAGTACCTTCCCATCCAGGCTGACAATGGGGAAAGAGCGGTGCCGGTTATTCACCATGATCTCTTTCACATAATCGATATAGTCATCCAGTTTAAATGTCAGCAGATTATCTTTTACCATAAAGTGCTTCAACGCAATACTCTGGTTCAGCAGACGGGCGGCTATATATGTGTCATACGCCGTCCGGATGATGGAACATCCCCGCTCCTGCGCCAGTTTCAGGATACCGGGCTGGATCTCACCGTTCATGCAGACGATCAGGCAGCCGGCGTTCATCTCAATGGCGCAGAGCTGAGATTCATAACGGTTCTCCACCATGACCATATCTCCGTTTTCCACATACTCTTCCATCAGGTCCGGATTGGCCGCAGCGATCAGCACTTTTCCATGTTCCACAACGCCGTCCGGGTCTCCCACCAGCATTTCACCGTTTAATGTTTCCAGTATATTCTTATAAGGCGTTCTCGTCTGGGAAAGTATTTTGCTGTCATACACCCCCATGTATGTCTTTGTGATATCACCTTTTGTTATCAAGCCTAAAAGTTTCTGATCTTCATCCACCACACAAAGCGTGGACCGCTTTTGATCCAACAGAAGATTCCAGGCGTCTTTCAGACTGGTTTCCGGTGACGCACAACAGGGGGGATTTAAATTCATATCCCGCACCTGGGCCCGCACATCTTCCACGTAGATCGGCCTGTCCGCTTTAAAATAGTCCAAGACGAACTTTGCCTCCGACGGGATCCTTCCTGCCCTTGCCGGCACATAGTTATCGCCTGTCATTTTATTTCGCAGATAAGCATAGGAAATGGCGGAGCAGATGGAATCCGTATCCGGATTCTTATGTCCGATAACATAGATTTTTTTATTTGTCATCTTCTTCCACCTCCTACTGCTGCAG
The DNA here is from genome assembly GCA_018715345.1 of Candidatus Onthocola gallistercoris. Taxonomy (GTDB): domain Bacteria; phylum Bacillota; class Clostridia; order Lachnospirales; family Lachnospiraceae; genus Frisingicoccus; species Frisingicoccus gallistercoris. The sequence continues at coordinate 8,402 of DVLT01000038.1, read as the reverse complement.
CGTGGCCATAAGCCGCGGTATGAGCTGTTTCTTCCTGGACACAACGCCCTGAAGGTCCACATAATCATTATGAGGCGTCATGCCAAAACTGGTCTCCACATATATTTTGGCCTCCTTACCCACAAACAACAGCCGTGTGGATTCGGTAAGGACATTTGTCAGCATAAACAGCACCATGGACAGTCTTTTGGACTCCCGGACAGATTCCATATACGCCAGCATCCGTCCCTGTATATCTTCCAGTTCCTCGCTGTTCATGGAAATGACCTGACCCACACCATAATGGATCTCACCGGAGGAGAACATCTTATAGTCCTGATAAAAGATTTCCGAATCTGTCTTTTTCCTCAGATTGCTTCCCGCCTCGAACATTTCCGCGGCAAACAATTCCATATCGATCCCGGCGATCTTTGAAAGGACATTGGCCGCCGACTCATCCTCCATCGTGCAGGTGGGCGAACGGAACAAAAGTGTGTCCGAAATGATCGCTGCACACAATATACCCGCCGTATCTTTCGGAATGTCAATGGCATTTTCCCGATACATCTGGTAAATGATCGTGGCCGTGCAGCCCACCGGTTGGCTCCGGACTTTCACCGGCTGGATCGTCTCCACCGTTCCCAGCTTATGATGATCGATGATCTCGATGATCTCCGCTTCCACCACACCTTCCGCAGCCTGGGCCTGCTCATTGTGATCCACCAAAATGACCTTTTTGCTCTCCATATTGATCAAGGATCGGCGGGAGATCATACCATAATAGTGATCATCATTTGTTACCACCGGGAAATCCCGATATCGCTGGTTCATCATGATACCTTTGATCTCAGATACAAACTCCTTATCCCGGAAATAGACCAGGCCGTCACTGTTGCTCAACATGAAATGACTGACCGGAATGCTTTGGTTGATGGAACGGGTCACTGTATAAGTATCAAAGGGGGTGGAGATCACGGTACAGTTATTCTGCTCTGCCATCTTACGTATGGTCCGGGATACCTTACTTCCATCACAGACGATCAGGCAGGAGGCATGATTCTCAATGGCACAAAGCTGCGCTTCATACCGATTGGCCAGTATGACCAGATCATCTTTTTCGATAAATTTCGCCAACACATCCACATTGGATGTGGCCACCACCAATTTGCCCTTTGTCAGACATATATCGTCCCGGCCTGCCACCAGTGTCCCCCGCAGCGTTTCGATGATATTGCGGATGGGTGTATGGGCTTCCGCCAAAATCTGATTATTCAGCACAGACATATAGGATCTGGCCAGATCGGACATGGAGATCAGCCCGCCGAATTTCCCTTCGTCATCAATGATCGCCAAAGTAGAGTGGTTTTGATCCCGCATGGTCTCCCAAGCTTTTCTCAGTGACATGTCCGGCTGGATACCGATGGGATGCGCCACCCGGATGTCCCTCACCTGGGTCCGGATAACATTCATATATCTGGGTTCCGGCACTTTAAAATAATTCAGGACAAAATCCGTTTCCGTATTCATCTGTCCGGCGGCTGCGGCCACATACACGGCATCTTTATAATTACTGTCAATGATAAAATCCTGATACCCTTCATCCGAGCCATTTTGCCGTATTTTAGCAGCTATGGCATTTTTCAGACGGGCATAGGCTATCGCCGAACACACAGAATCCGTATCCGGATTACGGTGACCGATGACATAGATCTCTTTCTCCCTTTCTTTTTCCATGAATACTCCCCTTTCACACGTTTTTATCTCTATTCCCCGTTTTCATCATCTTATATACGCTGTACCGATTTCCTGCGGATAAACCGACCAAATCCTGGCTGTACCTGGAGTTCGCCATCTTTGACGACAACCTGGCCCCGGATCATGGTCTGTACTGGCCACCCTTTGACCTTGAAACCTTCATAGGGTGTATGATCCACGTTTTCATGGAGGATGTCATGGGTGATCGTCACTTCCATCTCCGGATCTATAAACACCAGATCGGCATCGCTCCCTGGAGCAATGACACCCTTTTGGGGATACATGCCGAACAGTCTTGCCGGATTCGTACTGATCACCTGTACAAAAGTTTGAAGATCCAGCCGTCCTGCCGATACGCCTTCAGAAAATAAGATCGGTATCCTTGTCTCCACTCCCGGCGCTCCGTTCGGGCATTTGGTGAAATCCACTTTCCCTTTTTGTTTATCCCCATGAAAGTCAAAACTGCAGTGATCGGTAGCGACAACAGACAAGGTGCCATCCCGCAGACCTTCCCATATCTTCTCCTGATCCTGCTTTTTCCGCAAGGGCGGACTTAATATATATTTAAGTCCTTCATCATCATCTTCATAATAATGGTCATCCAGTACCAGATATTGGGGACAGGTCTCTCCATAGACAAAATCCCCTTTCTTTTTGGCTGCTCGTATACGTTCCACACTCTCTCCAGCCGATACATGCACGATATAAAGCGGTCCGCCGTCCACTGTCTCGGACAAAGTGATCATCCGATCCACCGCCTCCTCCTCACAGTACCCCGGTCTGGACAGGGGGTGGTACCGAGCTTCGGTATGGCCTTCTGCCAAAAATTTTTCCCTTTTATACCGGATCACCGCATCATTTTCACAATGGACCGGCATGATGCCTCCAACCGCTTTCAGCGTTTCAAGCACCTGAAGGATCGCATCATCGGACAGTTTATGGTCATAGGTCAGGTACGCTTTGAAACTGGATATGCCTTCTTCTGTCATCTGCTTCATCTCCTCGAGGATCTCAGCGTTCACATGCTGCAATACCCCGTGCAGACTGTAATCCGTAATACATTGTCCTTCTGTATAGCCTTTGTAAACTTCCCACTGATGATGCAGCGAACAACCAGTCGGACCGAAACCCATATGATCCACGATCATTGTGTTGCCGCCAAATGCCGCCGCCCGTGTCCCGGTCATAAAATCATCCACCGAGCGGACGCCCACGTCTATATTAAAATGAGTGTGCACATCAATACCGCCTGGCAGAATGATAAGGCCTTTAGCATCGATCGTCTGATCCGCCTCTCCGCCTGCCCCGGCTTCTGTCACTCCCATGATCTTCTCATCTTCGATCCACAGGTCTTTATACACCACTTTGTCCTCCAGAACAACACATCCGTTTTTAATACACGTACGCACACTGTCACCCCTTCCCGGTAAATATGTGAAAATATACTAAAAACAGTATACCTTTCCCTTTGTCATTGTGCAAGTCCCGTATCTGTTCCCTGAATAAAACAGACGGTATGCTATTCCGTTCGGAAGCATACCGCCTTGATATCTTTACTTATCTTGTTTCACAGATCTCTCCGTCTGCTTTACCCTCTGTCCATATCTAAATGATAGGATGACCACCTGATCAGGAGAGGCGTTTTTTCAGCTCTTCGCTCAGTTCCTCGTAACCCGGCTTACCAAGTAATGCAAACATGTTTTTCTTATAGCTTTCAACACCTGGCTGATTGAACGGGTTCACGCCCAGAACATAGCCGCTCAGGCCGCAGGCAAACTCATAGAAGTAGAACAGCTGTCCCAGATAGTATTCATTCTGCTCCGGAATATTGACCATCAGATTGGGAACTCCTCCATCTGTATGTGCCAGGACGGTACCTGTCATCGCGCTCTTATTGATAAAATCAAGCGTCTTGCCGGTCAGATAGTTCAGACCATCCAGATCCACTGCTTCTTCCTCGATGATGATCTCTTCTTTAGACGTCTCCACATTCAATACCGTTTCAAACATGATCCTGGAACCATCCTGGATGAACTGTCCCATGGAATGAAGGTCAGCTGTCAGCGTCACGGATGCCGGGAAGATACCTCTTTGATCCTTGCCTTCGCTTTCCCCGTAAAGCTGTTTCCACCATTCTCCCACATACAGTAAAGAAGGCTCATAGCTGCAGGTGATCTCCACTGACTTTCCTTTTCTCAGAAGGATGTTCCGGATAGCCGCATATTTCATGGCATCATTGTCCTCAAAAGCATCTTCCAGACAATGGGTCCGCATGGAAGCAGCGCCTTCCATCAGCTTGTCTATATCTGCTCCGCTGACAGCGATCGGCAGAAGTCCGACAGCAGTCAGGACCGAGAACCGGCCGCCCACATCGTCCGGTACGACAAATGTCTCATAACCTTCTTCGTCTGCCACATGTTTCAGAGCGCCTTTAGCTTTATCCGTTGTACAGTATATACGCTTGGCTGCCTCAGCTTTACCATACTTCTCTTCCATCATCTTCTTAAATACCCGGAAAGCAACGGCAGGTTCTGTTGTGGTTCCGGACTTGGAGATCATGTTTATGGAAAAATCTCTGTCACCGATGACATCTTTTAAGTTGCTGATATATGTGCTGCTCAGATTATTGCCCACAAAATAAATCTCCGGCGTCTTACGAGCCGCCTTCGGCAAAATGTTATAAAAATTATGCTGCAGGAATTCGATCGCTGCCCGCGCTCCCAGGTAAGAGCCGCCAATACCGATCACCAGCAGCACATCTGAATCCGACTGGATCTTTGCAGCCGCTTTCTTGATCCGCGCAAACTCTTCCTTATCGTAATCTACCGGGAGGTCGATCCATCCCAGGAAGTCACTGCCGGCGGCAGTTCTTCCCAGCAGGACATCCTTAGCGTCTCCAACGATCCTGCTCATCATCTCTACTTCACCTGCATTTATAAACGGCGCCGTTCTGGAATAATCAAACGTTACTTTTTCTGACATTTTAACGTACCTCCATTATCTTTTCTTACTTATCATCATACCAAACCGCTGGTTTTTTATCAATGGGTCTAATTTAAAAATTCTTTCAGGACATCTTCTACGATCTTGGCATCCACTTCGTCTCCTTCTTCCAGGCCTTCCGGAGGCATATAACGATCATAATGATATGTATTCTGACGTTTTCTCCGTTCTTTTGTCTGGGTTGCCGCCACTTCTGACAAAGCCCGTTTATACTGTTCTGGGGGCACCGGGTTTTGATCTTTGAAGTCTGCTTCCAACTTATTCATCAGAAAATTCTCCACATAGTCAGAAATCGTACTTTCCAAAAGTACTTCCTTGGAAGAAAAGTCCACAAACCATGCCAAGCTATGGATCAACGCTGCGCCGATGATAGCCGCTGCCATGATCATGGATGCTTCCGCCAGACTTTGCCCCGCCGTATAGCGGTACAGCATCACACATGCGCCTTCGAGGAGTAGGACTGCTTCCATAAGGCCGGGCAGTCTGCGCCAAGTCTGGGTGGAAAATGGACCTGTCTTATACTTCATGATATACCGCCTGGCCAATGACTGGGTATCTTCCGGCCGCATGCCGATCTTAAAGTAACTTTGTATTTTTAACTTAATGTATTTAATGAGCCGATGATTTGACGTTCCCATCAGATCAGCTTCTTTTATCAGTCTTTTGTATATCCGGTCCGACATCCATAACGTGAAGATTCCCATGACCAAAACCGCTGTCATGACATAGATCGGGATCCCCTGTCCTATAAACCAATTTCTCATTCCGTAAAGCTCCTTTCACCTGATATTGTCCTGATCTTAAATCAGTCTGTTATCATTATAATATCAGTGAAAAGGTAAAAGCTATCCAAATCGGTCGAAGGGTTTTTACATTTTTCTCATCATCCCCAAAAGCAGTTTAACCGTGTGTTCAATCGCTTTTTCTTCAAATTCTGCATAATCCATTTCCGCCGATCCATCCGCTTTATCGGAAATCGCCCGGACGATCACAAAGGGGATCTTGTTCAGCCAAGCTGCCTGGGCGATTGCCGCTCCTTCCATCTCTGTGCAATATCCGTCAAATTGGCGGAGGATCCGTGTCTTTGTATCCTGATCCGAAACAAACTGATCACCGCTGACGATACGTCCTTTAAAGACTTGTATTTCCGGGTTCTCCTGCCGGCATACATGTTCTGCCAGTTCCACAAGCTGATCATCTGCTTTGAAGATCGAGGTTTCCATCCGAGGTATCACCCCTGGCTCATATCCAAATCCGGTGGCATCCATATCGTGCTGAAGCGCGTCCACAGACAAGACGATGTCTCCGATATTGATCACACTTTTCAGGCTTCCGGCCACTCCCGTATTGATCACCCGGTCTACTTTAAACCGGTCTGCCAATATCTGGGTACACATGGCCGCATTGACCTTCCCGATGCCGCAGCGGACCACAACCGCTTTTCGGCCCTCAAAATCTCCCTCATAAAAATCCATCCCCGCACAATGGTGTACTTGTGTCACATTCATTTCCTTCTTTAATAAAGCCACCTCTTCATCCATGGCTCCGATGATCCCTGTTATTCCCATGTTCCTCTGCCTTTCTTTTTATCATTCTCTTTTCGCTCCAGGCATCTGCCCTGCAACGATCCACAGTCGTTCAACCCGTTGTAACGCTCTGATAGGATCAGCAGGCCGATACCCATCGGCCTGGACCCTTTTTTGTGCAATCATTATACCACGGGCGCAGAGAAGGAAGCGGCGCTATGCGACATTTACTTCTCAAGCCGTGGCTTTTCGGTATAATCCCCCACGAAGTGGGGCAGGCCGATACCCATCGGCCTGGATTGCACTTTGTGCAATCATTATACCACAGTTTCCCCAGGACACAAAGACGTCATAATTTTTGCCTTGCACATCCGGAGATGTCCTTGTATACTGTGGATAGAAGTCAAACACTCTAAAGGCAGATGGATCTTGTCCTTACGGGCATTTCCTTCTGCCTTTTAAGAAGTCAAACAGGAGATGAATGAAAATGAGACATATGAATCACCATACATGTTCCCGAGCTGTTGATTTTGAAGTGGAGAACGGGATCGTAACCCAGTGTCGTTTTATCGGCGGCTGTGACGGAAACACTCAGGGCGTGGCCAAACTTGTCATCGGCCGCTCTGTGGACGATGTCATTGCCACTCTTGAGGGGATAGACTGCGGAGGTCGCGGAACTTCATGCCCGGATCAGCTTGCTCAGGCTCTGAAAGCCTACAAATCAGGCAATTTATAAGTCAGGAGGCATTATTCATGAAAAAAATCGTATTGACCGGCGGCGGAACAGCAGGACATGTTACACCGAACATTGCTCTCATGCCGGCTTTAAAACAGGCCGGTTATGAAATTTCTTATATCGGATCTTACGATGGCATTGAACGGAAATTGATCGAAGAGTTGGGCATCCCCTACTACGGGATTTCTTCCGGCAAACTCCGGCGCTATTTTGATCTTAAAAACTTCAGTGATCCTTTTAAAGTACTGAAGGGCTATTTTGAAGCTAAAAAATTGCTTAAGAAGCTGAAACCTGATGTGATTTTTTCAAAGGGGGGGTTTGTCGCTGTGCCAGTCGTTCTTGCCGCTAAAAGCCGTAAGATCCCGGCCATCATACATGAATCCGATATGACCCCCGGCCTTGCCAATAAGCTGTGCATTCCTTCCGCTTATAAAATCTGCCACAACTTTCCTGAAACAGCTGAGCACCTTCCATCGGAAAAGGCGGTCCTTTCCGGTTCTCCGATACGCCAGGAACTTTTTAAAGGCAGCAAAGAGGCTGGGTTAAAACGTTGTGGGTTTGACGCCTCCCATCCCGTACTGTTGGTCATTGGCGGAAGTCTCGGCGCAGCCGCTGTCAACGAAGCGGTCCGCCAAGCGCTGCCTGAGCTTTTAAAAACATATCAGATCATCCATATCTGCGGAAAAGGCAAGATCGATCCCACCTATCGTCAGACTCCCGGGTATATCCAGTTTGATTATGTAAAAGACGAACTGCGGGATCTTCTGGCAGCCGCTGACGTGGTCATCTCCCGTGCCGGCTCCAATGCCATCTGCGAACTGCTGGCTCTCCATAAACCGAATATCCTCATCCCCCTTCCGGCCAAGGCCAGCCGCGGCGATCAGCTTCTAAATGCAGCTTCCTTCAAAAAGCAAGGTTTCAGCTATTTATTGGAAGAGGAAAACGTCACGACCGAAAGCCTTTGCCAGGCAGTCCACGATGTCTACAAACATCGGCAGACTTATATCGAAGCCATGGAAAAACAGACTTCAAAAGATGCCATCGATATCATTGTCGGTCTGTGCAACGAGGCTATAGCGCAAATGAAACAACGCTAACTCTGCTGATCTTCGCAGCACATATAAGGCCATGGAACACGTTTTGTCCAAATCAGGCCGACATTTTATCCATATTTCAAGCAATGGGGCTGTCGCATCAATGATTAGAAAATCATAGATGCGGCAGCATCTTTTTGCCATTTTTAAGCCGAAATATTCACTTCTTTCATTCTGTTTCTGCAAAAAGGCGAACTTTAATAAACCTTTTCTGAAAAAGGCTCACTTTCAGGATTTACTTTTGACCTGTCAAAATCAGGCGGTTTGTTTGAGTGGAAATAAATGACGCCCTGTCCTTCCTGCCTGAAT
>DVLT01000037.1 GCA_018715345.1 Candidatus Onthocola gallistercoris | reverse complement strand
ACTCACCTTCCCGTGATTTGTAGTATACCGAGTTCCCTACAGAAAGAATTATAAAGAAAAAATAAGCTCAGGGAAATATTTTCATTACGTTTTGTGCCTGAGCAAAGCGAAAGGAATGGATATAAGTATGGAAAGTTATGGGATACGGACGGATCTGGCCATTGAAAGCGCCCAGATGTTTTCGAAAAAAAATGGGCATCTGCCCGGTGTGCAGGTGGAGGAGTGGGAAGATCCGGCAACGGCCATACATGTGACCTGGGTAAGGATATCCAGCCTTGAAGGGGAACAGGCGCTGGGTAAGGCCATGGGGGATTATATCACACTGGATGTGCCGGAACTGGATCAGCCGGATGGCAGTTACCATCGGGAGATCACAACAGAACTGATGCGACAGTTGAAAAGGCTGGCGCCGGATATTCAGAAGCGGAAGGTCCTTGTGGCTGGCATTGGCAACAGGGAGATGTCGCCGGATGCCTTGGGACCTTTAGTGGCGGACCATCTCTTTATCACCCGCCATCTGATGGAAGAATATGGCAAAGATTCGGAAGTGACTCGGGGGTTGGGGTGCATCAGCGCTCTGGCGCCGGGAGTGATGGCTCAGACCGGTATTGAAACTCGGGAGATCCTTCTGGGAACAGTAAAAGAGACCCAGCCGGATCTGCTCATTGTGGTGGATGCCCTGGCGGCCCGGAGCGTAAGCCGTTTAAATAAGACGATCCAGATGACCAACACGGGCATCGCTCCAGGAGCAGGCATCGGGAATCGAAGGTATGGAATTGATGAAAAAACGGTGGGTATTCCTGTTATTGCCATCGGCATTCCAACGGTGATCGATGCGGCTGCGATCGTCAATGACACGTTGGAAAGGCTATTGTCCGTCCTGCCGACTATCGACAGTTCAGCCAATGGGGACGACAGGGCTAAAAAGCGGCAGGCATTTCAAGCAGCCTGCGAATCTGTGGCTGTTTTTGATCATCAAGACCGATATCTCCTCATGCGGGAGTTGATGGAACCGGAGATGATGAATATGTTCGTCACACCGAAAAATATGGATGAGATCATCACCCAGATGAGTTATACCATATCCGAAGCCATCAATAGCCTGTGTCACACTGGGATCTGAGGACAGGGGATGATCATAAGCAGATATTTCATGAATATAATAGTGAAAGTAGGTGGAGTCGGTACAAGCGTAGGAAAGATATTGGGGATTTATATGAATCGTAGGCTATTATATTTATTGGAAGCCGTGGCTGGGATGAGTTTTCTGGTGCTCAGCGGCATTTTTTTTCAGGGGAATTTTTTCTTGAAAATGATCCAGCCGGGGCTATATATGGAATCTGCGGATTTTTCGGTGAAAGGCGTATGGAATCGGATCACGGATGGTCTGTCGGCCGGCATGTTCCCGGTATGGAAATATGTACAAAACATTTATCCGGATAAAGGGACGTCGGTGACTGAACTGTATCCGTCAGACAATATACTGGCCCAGATGACGGCGGAAAATGAACAGGCCAAATCCCAGACAGAAACGGAGGCAGACAGTGGGGCGGATACAAAAGATGAAGGGGAGGATACCGAAGTGGCGGCGAACGCGCCGGTGGCAGACAGCGCCGGCGTCCGTTATACGGCGGATATGCTCCAGGACTACTCATTTTTTGTCAATCAGTTTTTTGCCATAGACAGCTCCACTGTGGCGCCCGATGGCTTGCTCAATGCGGAGCAGTTCATGAACATGGACCTGTCCATCGATATAGCCGGGGAAGAGCCAAAAGTCCTCATCTACCATACCCATTCCCAGGAAACCTTTGCAGACAGCCGTCCCGGTTACTGGCAGGATTCGGTGGTGGGACTGGGGGATACTTTGAAAAATGAACTGGAGAGCCGATATGGTATTGCGGTATACCATCTCACGGATACCTTTGACGTGATCGATGGGGTGACAGACCGGAGCGCGGCGTATACATATGCGGAAGAGCGGGTACGGGAAGTACTGGCCCAATATCCGTCCATTAAAGTGGTGATCGATCTGCACAGGGATGGCGTGGCGGAAGGTACCCGGCTGGTCACAGAGGTCAACGGCAAACCCACAGCCCAGATCATGTTTTTGGACGGTCTGTGCCGGACCACGTCCGGCCCCATTGATTACCTTCAAAATCCATACTTGGCGGAAAATCTGGCGTTCAGTTTTCAGCTCCAGCTGAAAGCAGAAGAATATTATCCGGACTTTGCCAGAAGGATCTACCTGCGGGCATATCAGTATAACCTGCACATTTTGCCAAGGGCTTTGCTGGTGGAATGCGGGGCACAGACAAACACCGTGGAGGAAGTCCAAAATGCCATGCCTCTCCTGGCGGATCTGCTTTATCTGGTCCTTTCTGGAAGGTAGAAATGTGACAAAAGTGTAAGGGACCATCCGGTTGTACCAATGGTTGGATTGTAGTAAAATAGGAAGGAAGTCTGCGCAGGATGTAAGAATTATGAAAGATTTGTATTGATATTTAAGTCAGACTTCTCTGATAAAATAACTGGGAAAATAGAAAAGGAGTACGATGATGGATAAACAGCGTATATTGGTGGTAGATGACGACAGGGAGATCGTCCGGGCAATCTGCAAATTGTTGGAGCTGGAAGGTTATGAAACCCTTCAGGCCTATGATGGTCTGGAAGCATTGGATATGCTGACGAGCAACACGGTCCATCTGCTGATCATTGATGTGATGATGCCTCGTCTCAATGGCCTGTCCGCGGTGATGAAGATAAGGGAAAGTAAGAATATACCTATTATAATACTGTCTGCAAAAACAGAGGACAGTGATAAGATCTTGGGACTTTCCATGGGGGCGGACGACTATGTGAGCAAACCTTTCAATACGGAAGAGTTGATGGCTCGGGTGAAAGCCCAGTTGAGACGGTATCTCACCCTGGGTTCTGCTTTCAGTGAACCTCAGAAAGATGTGATCCATTTGGGCGACCTGATATTGGACAAAGAAAGTAAGCAGCTTTCTGTCAATGGAGAGAGTGTGCGGCTGACTGCCACAGAATATAAGATCGTGGAGCTTTTGATGTCTTATCCGGGACGGGTGTTTTCAGCCGAAGAGATCTACAGCAGAGTCTGGAATGAGGACGCCTATGCTGTGGAAAATACCGTCATGGTACACATAAGAAGGATCCGGGAAAAGATTGAGATCAATCCTAAAAATCCAAAATACTTAAAGGTGGTGTGGGGCATTGGGTATAAGATGGAAAAGATCTAAACAGACCTATGGACCGAAAAAACCGGGAAGGATAAGACGATGGATCACCTACTGGCGTAATCACTGGCGGGATCTGAAATGGCTGTATGTATTTTCCGTTCTCATCGGAGCTTATTTTATCCAGCAAGCCTATGATTTTATCGCTTACCGATCCTATCCGGCCATCATCAACATCTATGTGAGCGGTATTTTGATGATCGCCTTGTTCGTCCTGATGTTTGGCCAGATACAAAAAGATACGTCCTCCCCCGGCTTTATGACTTGGATGAAAAACTGGAACATGGATACGCTGATCATCCTGTATGTGGCCTTTTTGCTGGCCGGTCTGGTGGCTGTTATTTTAAGCGCGAGTGCCTTATTCTGGTATTATAATGCCGTTTACTATTATTATTATCCGGGGAACCAGTTGTTTATCCTGTTTGTGTTCCTGGCCATGATCCACAATGCATTAGTGATGATCATCATCCGCCATTTTAAAGATCCGGCCCTTCGGAATGCCACTTGGACAAAAAAGGTCATCAAGAATATTTCGTCTAAGATACAGAAGAAAAATCTGGAATATCAGAAAAAGTATGATTTTGATAAAAAGAACCGGATCTGGATCAATGGTCTGGCATTGGGCATGCTTCTGGTGGGCCTGTGGCAGATATCCGGCATTCTGAGCGGCGGGCGCATATCCTTTTTTTCCGTACTTTTATTCCTGTTGCTTTTGACCCTGTTGCTTTATTGGCTGAAGGGCCACCTGGGCTTTCTCAGTGACGTGGGGATCATGGTGCGAGAAATCCATAATATGTCCGAAGGTAATGCGATGGATCTGAGCGAAATACCGGAGGATTCCATGATCTGCGAAGCAAAAGAGGATCTGACCCATATACATGAAGATCTGGCGGAAAGTATACAAAAACAGGTACGCAGTGAGAAGATGAAAGTCGATCTGATCACCAACGTATCCCATGACCTAAAGACGCCGCTCACGTCCATTATCGGCTATATCGATCTGCTGAAAAAGATGGAACTGAGCGATGAGGCCCGGGATTATGTGGATATCCTGGCCCAGAAGTCGGAACGGTTAAAGGCCATGATCCAGGATGTGTTTGAAGTATCCAAGGCCACCAGCGGTAACGCGGATATGCGGATCGAACAGTTGGATATATGTAAATTGCTGATCCAGACGCTGGGGGATATGGAGGATAAGATCGAACGCTCTGGCAGGACGATCAAACGGAATATGCCGGAAGAGGGCATTTATGTCATGGCGGATGGTCATAAACTTTACCGTATCTATCAGAACATAATGGAAAATGCGCTGAAATATTCCCTGGAGGGCACCCGTATCTATGTGGATGTGACCGTGGAACGAAACCAGGTACAGACTGTTGTAAAAAATATTTCCTCTTATGAGATGAATTTTACAGAAGAGACCATTACGGAACGTTTTACCCGAGGAGATGTGAGTCGGACGACAGAAGGCCACGGCCTTGGCCTGGCCATTGTCAAGAGCTTTTCTGAAGCTTGTGGCGGCCGTTTCCATATTGATATCGATGGGGATCTGTTTAAGGCCATATTGACTTTCCCATGCGTGGAATATGAAGAAGCAGAGGGGACAGAGGACCAAAAGGTTAAGGTTTCTCTGGGAAAGACAGTTGACTAGAGTCAAGAAAGACCGACCGTAACCATCCGATGTGGTTATCCTGTCTGGAACATAAAAAGATCGAGAAGAGCTGTTGCAAAGCAGATGAGCGGTCATCTGCGGCGCAACGGCTCCTTTTTTGTGTGACTGTGTGCCGGGAAACTGGGCAAAGCTGAAAGATTTGGATAAGGAAAATTTAAGATTGTCTGTCAGTTTTATGTAAGATTTTCAGGATATACTACATCTTATAAGAAAGAAAATAACGACTCTGTTTGAGTGGGAGAGGATTCGGATAAAGGAGCGGCTGATCCAATGGGACCGAAGGAGGATGTGTTATGAAAATATTGTTGACAACGGACATATATAAACCCATGGCCAACGGTGTTGTGAGATCTGTTTTGAATTTGTCGGAACAGTTAAAACAACAAGGACATGAGGTGCGGATACTGACCCCGGGAGAATATCCCCGTTCCATTTATGAAAACGGCGTATATCATATGCGTTCTGCCAATGCGGATTATGTGTATCCGGGCGCCCGTATGGTCATGAGTTTTTCCGGGGATATGATGGATGATCTCTACCGTTGGCATCCGGATGTGGTCCACAGCTATGGCGAATTGTCCACTTGGATCATGGCTCGAAAAGTTTCCAGACGGTGCGGCTCGGTGTGGGTCCATACGTGTCATACCTGGTACAATGGGGATTCGGAATATTTCCAGTCGTGGGGGAAATTGGGGAAACGGCTTTTTTTCAAAGCTTTCAGATGGCAGCTTTCCCGAAATGACTGTATCATCGTACCGTCAGAAGAGATGGAAGCGGTATTAAAGAATCAGAATATAAACCGGCCGATCCGCTGTGTCCCCTTTGGAGTGGATCTGAGGCGGTTTTGTCCCGGACGGTCGGAAAAAAACATCCGTTTTTTGAGGAAAAAATACGGTATAGATGACAAAGATAAAGTTTTACTGTATGTTGGCGGCATGTACAAGGAAAAGAATCTGGAACTTTTGCTTGAACATTTTCCGGAAATTTTAAGATCTGCGCCGGATACAAAACTTTTGTTGGTGGGAGACGGATCTTATAGGACGGAATTGGAAATGGAAGCAGAAAGCAAGGGCTTGGGTTCCAGTGTGCGTTTTGCCGGACAGGTTCCGTTGGACGTGGTATATGATCACTATGCCTTGGCGGATATTTTTGTGACCGCTTCCCGCCATACCGTCCAGGGGATGGCGCCCATGGAAGCCATGGCTTGCGGGCTTCCGGTGGTCTGCCGGAAAAATGTCAGCATTTCCAGGAGGATCGTAGACGGTGTGAACGGTTTTTTATTCGAGGAGGCAAAGGATTTTGCGGCATCGGTACTGTGGATCCTGGATCATCCGTCTTTGGCGGAAGCCATGGGACACAATGCCCGCATCACGGCGGAGGGATTTTCAAAGGAACAGTTCGGGCGGGAGGTGGAAAAGGTCTATATGGAATGTTTGGATGAAGGAAAGCGGGCTGCGAAAAGCCACCAGACAGCTTGAAGCATACAGCGAAAAATGATCCGACGCCGGCGCAGATCGGGAAAAAGCCGCCGGTGGGGACTTCTGGACAAAACTTTCCGACCGTGTTATGATGTAGGACAGTAAAATGAAGAATGGAGGGATAGGCTCCGATGTCAGTTGACCAGAGCAAAATCCGTAATTTTTGTATTATCGCCCACATCGACCACGGCAAATCCACCCTGGCGGACCGGATCATCGAGCAGACCGGTACGTTGACCAGCCGGGAGATGCAGGCCCAGGTGCTGGATAATATGGAACTGGAGCGGGAACGGGGGATCACCATCAAGTCCCAGGCAGTCCGTATTGTATACAAAGCAAAAGACGGCGAAGAATATATTTATAATCTGATCGATACCCCCGGACATGTTGACTTTAATTATGAAGTGTCCCGGAGCCTGGCGGCCTGCGATGGCGCGATCCTGGTGGTGGACGCGGCGCAAGGGATCGAGGCACAGACGCTGGCGAACGTATATCTGGCGTTGGATCATGACCTGGATGTGATGCCGGTGATCAACAAGATCGATCTTCCCAGCGCAGAACCGGAACGGGTGATCCACGAGATCGAAGATGTGATCGGCATCGAGGCGGAGGATGCGCCGTTGATCTCAGCCAAAAATGGTTTGAACATCGATCAGGTGCTGGAACAGATCATCGAAAGGATTCCGGCGCCTGATGGTGACCCGGACGCCCCGTTAAAAGCGCTGATCTTTGACTCGGTTTATGATTCATACAAAGGCGTGATCGTCTTTTTCCGAGTTCGGGATGGCCGCATTTCAAAGGGGACGAAAGTGCGCATGATGGCCACAGGAGCCGAGTTTGAGACAGTGGAAGTGGGGTATTTTGGCGCAGGCCAGTTCATTCCCTGCGATGAGTTGTCCGCCGGAATGGTGGGGTATATGACGGCCAGTATAAAGAATCTGAGGGATACCCGCGTGGGTGATACGATCACAGATGCCCAACGGCCGTGTGACGCCCCCCTTCCAGGATACAAAAAAGTAAACCCCATGGTTTATTGCGGCATGTATCCGGCAGACGGGGCAAAGTATCCGGATCTGAGGGATGCGCTGGAAAAACTCCAGCTTAATGATGCTTCCCTTCAGTTTGAGGCGGAGACGTCGGTGGCGCTTGGTTTTGGCTTCCGCTGCGGTTTCTTGGGACTCCTCCATCTGGAGATCATCCAGGAACGGCTGGAAAGAGAGTATAACCTGGATCTGGTGACCACAGCCCCTTCTGCTATTTATAAAGTCCATAAGACAAATGGAGAAGTGATGGATCTGACCAACCCGACCAACCTTCCGGATCCGTCTGAGATCGAATATATGGAAGAACCGGTGGTATCGGCAGAGATCATGGTCACCACAGATTATATCGGACCGATCATGGAATTATGCCAGGAACGGCGGGGTGTTTATCTGGGGATGGAATATATGGAAGAGACCCGGGCCATGCTCAAGTATGAGCTGCCTCTTAATGAGATCATCTATGATTTCTTTGACGCGTTGAAGTCCCGGTCCAGAGGTTATGCATCCTTTGATTATGAATTGAAGGGTTATGAACGGTCCGAACTGTGCAAGCTGGATATTCTGATCAACCGGGAAGTGGTGGATGCTTTGTCTTTTATCGTCCATAAGGATTCCGCCTACGAACGGGGCAGAAAGATGTGTGAGCGGTTAAAAGAAGAGATCCCGAGACATCTGTTTGAAATCCCCATACAGGCGGCCATCGGCAGCAAGATCATCGCCAGAGAAACGGTCAAAGCTGTGAGAAAAGATGTATTGGCCAAGTGCTATGGCGGAGATATCTCACGTAAACGGAAACTTTTGGAAAAACAAAAAGAAGGCAAGAAGCGGATGCGTCAGATCGGCAACGTGGAGATCCCCCAGAAGGCTTTTATGAGCGTGCTGAAGCTGGATGACAGGTAGAAGCAATGGAAATATATATACACATCCCATTTTGCGTGCGAAAATGTGCCTATTGTGATTTCCTTTCAGCGCCTGGGGATGAGGAAGCAAAAGAACGCTATGTGCAGGCGCTGTGCCGTGAGATCGATACGGCCGGCGCCTTTGCCGGTTCAGAAGGGAAAAAACGGGTGGAAACGATTTTCTTTGGAGGCGGTACGCCAAGTCTTTTGACCCTTCCCCAAATGTCCCGGATCATGGAACACATTTTAAATGTTTACGATCTGGCCGATGGGGCAGAGATAACGGTGGAAGCCAATCCCGGCACCCTGTCTGAAGAGAAGCTGAAGGGTTTTAAAGCGCTTGGCATCAACCGTCTGAGTTTGGGCCTCCAATCTGCAGATGACCGGGAACTGACCCGCCTTGGCCGTATCCATACGTATGAAGATTTTAAACAGACCTTCCGTCTGGCCCGGAAATCCGGCTTTGATGATCTGAATGTGGACATCATGTCCGCCCTTCCTGGACAGACCCTTTCTTCCTATATAAAGACGCTGGAAAAAGTGACCGGGTTTGAGCCGGAACATATCTCCGCCTATAGTTTGATCATAGAACCGGGAACGGCTTTTGAAAAGCTGTATGAGGCGGGACGTCTCAACCTCCCCAGCGAGGAGGAAGAAAGACGGATGTATGAGCTGACCGGCGAATGGTTGGGCAGGAAGGGATATGAACGCTATGAGATTTCCAACTATGCCAGACCGGGGATGATGTGCCGTCACAATGTGGGGTACTGGGTGCGGAAAGACTACCGGGGATTTGGCCTGGGAGCGGCCAGCCTGCTGGATCCGGTCCGGTTTAGTAATCCTTCGGATATGCATACCTATTTGGCTCTGTACGGCGATGATGAAACGATCGCCCGAAGGCTCCAAAAGGGCTTTCTGGCGGTACGAGATACGTTTGAGGAGTGGGAGATATTAAGTATCCTGCGACAGATGGAAGAATTTATGTTTTTGGGACTGCGTATGTGCCGGGGGATCAGCGAGAAACGTTTTCTTGAGACATTTGGCGTATCGGTGTCCGATATCTATGGAACAGTTATCCAGGAGCATATCCAGGAAGGACGCTTAAAACGGCGGACAGATGAAGGACACAACATCTGGCTTGCTCTGACGCCGGAGGGGATCTCCGTATCCAACCGGGTGATGGCCGATTTTTTGCTGGATTGAAAGAGACAGGAGTATGACAAGATCCCCTTGACCGAAATAAAAAGGGGATCTTGTCATACTCCTGTCTTTTTTTATTATGTGCAGACTTATCATCAACGGGCCGCCGGCTCCCAGTTTTTACATACATCCACCCAGTCGGTGCTGCCGGAGTACTTTTCCAGTTCAGGGATGGTCAGTTCGATGGCGCTGTTGCTGCTTCCGCATGCGGGAAAGATGGTGGCGAAACGTTTTAGCGATTCATCCAGGCAGATGCGGACGCCGTCATTGACCGCAAAGGGACAGACGCCGCCGACCGCATGTCCCACCAGTGTTTCAGCCTGATCCGGGGTGAGCATCTTGGCCTTGGTGCCAAAACAAGCTTTATATTTTTTGTTATCCACCTTGGCATCGCCTGCAGCCACGATCAGAAGGGGCGTACCTTGAAGATCAAAGGACAGGGTCTTGGCAATATGGGCCGGCTCGCAGCCGACCGCCTGGGCTGCCAGTTCCACTGTGGCGCTGGATACGTCAAATTCCAGGATCCGATCCTCGATACCAAATGTTTTAAAATATGCTCTGACTTTTTCTATAGCCAAAAAAAACACCTCATTTCGTCATGATTAAAGAGTATATCATAAAAAAATGAAAAATACTATTGACAAACAGAAAGGCTGGTGCTATCTTTTTAGATGTAGATATTAGCACTCTAACAAGATGAGTGCTAACAAGCAGAAAGGAGTGGTTCGGTGGAACTGGATGAACGTAAGATCAAGATACTGAACAGCATCATACAGACATACCTGATCACCGGGGAGCCGGTAGGATCCCGGACCATTTCAAAGTATACGGATCTGAACTTGAGTTCAGCGACGATCCGCAACGAGATGTCCGATCTGGAAGAGATGGGTTACATCATACAGCCCCACACATCGGCCGGCCGGATTCCATCCGACAAAGGCTATCGTTTTTATGTGGATAACCTGATGAAGGAAAAGGTGGCGGAAGTGGATGAGATGAAGGAAGTCCTGCTCCAGAAAGCGGATAAGATCGACCGGCTGCTGAAACAGGTGGCAAAACTTCTGGCTACGAATACCAACTATGCCACGATGATCTCGGGCCCCCAGTATAAGAGGAACAAGATCAAGTTCGTGCAGCTTTCCAGAGTGGAAGCCAGCCAGCTTCTGGTGGTCATCATGATCGATGGCAATATCATCAAGAACAAACTGATCCAGATCCGTCAGGAAGTGGACGAAGAGGAAGTGGCCAAGTTAAACATCGTATTGAACACCTACCTTCAAGGTTTGAGTCTGATGGAGATCAACATGGAGTTGGTACAGCGGATGAAGATACAGGCCAGTGAGTACCAGGAGATCATCCGGGAGGTGATCGATGCCATTGCGGTGGCCGTCCAGGAGGAAGATGATCTGGAGATCTATACCAGCGGTACGACGAACCTTCTCAGTTATCCGGAACTCAATGACAAGGATAAGGCAAGAGCTTTGATCTCCACATTGGAAGAAAAGAAGGAATTGACCGATCTTCTTTTAAGTCCGCCGGAGGAAGACGATGGTGAGAAACGGGGCATTCAGGTATATATCGGTTCCGAATCTCCGGTGACATCCATGAAGGACTGCAGCATCGTCACGGCAACCTATGAATTGGAAGAAGGCGTCCAGGGAACGATCGGTATCATCGGACCTAAACGTATGGATTACAAGAAGGTTGTGGGTAATCTGCAGACGATGATGAATCAGCTGGATGAGATATATAAGAAAAAGTAGGATGGTGATATAGAGTGGCTGAAAAGGATATGAAAGAGAACCTGAAGCCGGAAGATACTGTGGAAGAGATCACGATCGAAGACGGTGATCTGGAAGAAGATACAGTATCGGAAACCGGAACACAAGAGGATAAAGACGAGACTCCAGAGGACAGCGGGGAGAACGAAAAGGCTCCAGATGGAGACGACAAGGGCAAAGGCCAGAAAAAGAAGAGCTTTTTTAAGAAGGACAAAAAAGATAAAAAAGATGAAAAGATCGCGGAACTGACAGACCGGATCATGCGTCAGATGGCAGAGTTTGACAATTACCGCAAGCGTACGGAAAAGGAAAAAGAACAGATGTACGCCATAGGCGCAGGCGATGTGATCGAGAAACTGCTCCCGGTCATTGATAATTTTGAACGGGGTCTGGCAGCCATGAGCGATGAGGAAAAGGAAAGCAGTTTTGCCCAAGGCATCGCGATGATCTATAAACAGCTGATGACAGTTTTGGAAGGCCTGGGCGTTCAGCCCATCGAGGCGCTGGGCAAGGAATTTGATCCCAATTTCCATAATGCGGTGATGCAGCAGCCGAGCGATGAATATGAATCCGGCGTGGTCATGCAGGAACTGCAGAAGGGTTATATATATAGAGAAAAAGTCATCCGCCATAGCATGGTCATGGTGGCGGAATGACAGGAAGATCAGATATTGACAAAACAGTTGAGTGATTAGGAGGAATAGATGATGAGTAAGATCATAGGTATTGACTTAGGTACAACAAATTCATGTGTTGCCGTTATGGAAGGCGGCAAACCGGTAGTTATCGCGAATACAGAAGGTTCCCGGACCACACCGTCTGTTGTGGCTTTCACAAAGACCGGCGAGCGTCTGGTGGGAGAACCGGCAAAACGTCAGGCAGTGACCAATGCGGATAAAACAGTTTCTTCCATTAAACGTCATATGGGATCCGATTACAGAGTGACCATCGATGGAAAGAGATATTCTCCCCAGGAGATTTCTGCCATGATCCTTCAGAAACTGAAAGCAGATGCGGAAAGCTATCTGGGTGAAAAGGTAACAGAAGCGGTCATCACAGTTCCGGCATACTTTAACGATGCCCAGAGACAGGCAACAAAGGATGCCGGAAAGATCGCCGGCCTGGATGTAAAACGTATCATCAACGAGCCGACAGCCGCAGCATTGGCTTATGGCCTTGACAATGAAAAAGAGCAGAAGATCATGGTATACGACTTGGGCGGCGGTACATTCGATGTGTCTGTCATCGAGATCGGCGACGGCGTTATCGAAGTTCTGGCCACAGCCGGAGACAACCACCTGGGCGGCGATGACTTTGATGACAAACTGACCCAGTATATGATCGATGAATTCCGCCGTATGGAAGGCATCGACCTGTCCAACGACAAGATGGCTATGCAGCGTCTGAAAGAAGCTGCCGAGAAAGCAAAGAAAGAACTTTCCAGTGCGGCAACGACCAATATCAACCTGCCCTTCATCACTGCGACAGCCGAAGGGCCGAAGCATTTTGATATGAACCTGTCCCGTGCGAAATTCGATGAATTGACCAGCGATCTGGTGGAACGTACAGTTGTTCCGGTGCAGAGAGCCCTGAGCGATGCAGGTATCACAGCTTCCGAACTGGGCAAAGTCCTTCTGGTGGGCGGTTCCACACGTATCCCGGCTGTACAGGATAAGGTTAAACAGCTGACAGGCAAGGAACCGAGTAAGTCCCTGAATCCGGATGAGTGTGTTGCCATCGGGGCTTCCATCCAGGGCGGTAAACTGGCCGGAGATTCCGGCGCAGGAGATATCCTTCTGCTGGATGTTACACCGCTGACCCTTTCCATCGAGACGATGGGCGGTATCGCAACCCACCTGATCGAAAGAAATACAACGATCCCGACAAAACACAGCCAGATCTTCTCCACGGCTGCGGATAATCAGACAGCTGTTGACATCAACGTTGTACAGGGTGAGCGTCAGTTCGCCAAAGATAACAAGAGCCTGGGAAGATTCCAGCTGGATGGTATCGCACCGGCTCCCCGCGGTATCCCGCAGATCGAAGTAACCTTCGACATTGATGCCAATGGTATTGTCAATGTTTCTGCCAAGGATCTGGGAACAGGGAAAGAACAGCATATTACCATAACAGCCGGTTCCAATATGTCCGATGCGGAGATCGACAAAGCAGTTAAAGAAGCAGCTGAGTTTGAAGCTCAGGATAAGAAACGTAAAGAAGGCATTGAAGCCCGCAACGATGCTGACGCCATGGTATTCCAGACAGAGAAAGCGCTGAAAGAAGTGGGCGATAAGGTGAGCGCTGACGACAAGGCGAAGGTTCAGGCAGAGATCGACAGCTTGAAAGCAATACTTGAAAGGACCAACATCGACAACCTGAGCGATGCGGATGTGGATGCTCTTAAAGACGGCAAACAAAAACTGATGGATGCTGCTCAGACAGTCTTTACTAAGATGTATGAAGCTGCCGGCGCGAATGCCCAGGGAGCCCAGGGCGGCACTTCAGGGGATGCGGGTCAGGCTTATCAGGCAGACGATGTGGTTGACGCAGACTACAAAGAAGTGTAATATAGATAAAGTTGATATGAACGTTAAACGGAATTAGAGAGGCTGTTCCGGGACAGCAAAATATGCTGCCCCGGAGCGTCCTCTTTCGCTACGTTTTATAAGAAGGTGACGATAGTGGCAGAAAGTAAAAGAGATTATTATGAGGTGTTAGGTGTTTCAAAGACAGCCACCGATGCTGAACTGAAGAAAGCCTACCGCCAGTTGGCAAAGAAGTACCATCCTGACATCAACCCGGGGGATAAGGACGCAGAGGCCAAGTTTAAAGAGGCTTCAGAAGCTTACGCTGTTTTGAGCGATCCGGATAAACGCCGGAAATACGACCAGTTTGGCCATGCGGCCTTTGAACAGGGCGGCGGCGGTGCCGGAGGCTTCGGCGGGTTTGATTTTAATTCAGCAGATATGGGAGATATATTCGGCGACATATTCGGCGATCTGTTCGGCGGCGGACGGAGAAGCAGCAGCGCCTATAACGGACCGATGCAAGGCGCCAATGTCCGCATCAATGTCCGGATCTCCTTTATGGAAGCTGTCTTTGGCGTGACCAAGAAATTTGAGATGAATATGAAGGAAGAATGTCCGAAATGTCATGGTAGTGGGGCGAAACCAGGTACCCAGCCTCAGACCTGTCCAAAATGCGGCGGCAAGGGTCAGGTGATCTACAGTCAGCAGTCCCTGTTTGGTATGGTCCGTAATGTGCAGACCTGTCCGGACTGCCATGGAACGGGCAAGATCATCCGGGATAAATGTCCGGACTGCGGCGGCAGTGGTTACGTACGCAATAAACGGACGATCGAAGTGGCCATACCGGCCGGCATCGACAGCGGTCAGAGTGTGCGTATCCGGGGCAAGGGCGAACCGGGTACCAATGGCGGCGGCAGAGGCGATCTGCTGGTAGGCGTGACAGTGGACAGACATCCAGTGTTCAAACGGCAGGAATATGATATTTACTCCACTGTACCCATTTCCTTTACAGAGGCTGCCTTGGGCGGCGATATCACCATCAAGACAGTGGATGGGGAAGTGACCCAGACGATCAAGCCGGGAACTCAGACCGACACTCGGATCCGTCTGAAGGGTAAAGGCGTTCCCACGATCCGGAATAAAAACATCCGTGGGGATCACTATGCCACCCTGGTCGTACAGGTGCCGGAGAAATTGAACAGCGAACAGAAAGCACTGCTCCGTCAGTTTGATGCTTCTCTGAGAGGAGAGAAGATCGCTCCAGTACAGACAGAGAAGGGACCGAAAAAGAAAAAAGGCTTTATGAACAAGATGAAGGAAGCTTTTGATGAGTTTAGTGAATAGTGAGGATAAAGGATGAAATGGAATAAATACCGTATGTCCACAACAACAGCTGCTGTGGATATGGTCAGTTATACGCTGGGTGAACTGGGGATCGAAGGCATTGAGATCGAAGATAAGGTGCCTTTATCCGAAGAGGACAAAAAGCGGATGTTCATCGATCTTCTTCCGGATGTGGAGGAAGATGACGGCAAAGCTTATGTTTCCTTTTACATTGAACCGGAAAAGGATCATGAAGACACATTGGAAAAAGTCCGGGCTGCAGTCCTTGAATTGGCGGACTTTGTGGATGTGGGGGAAGTGCGTATCGAAAAGACCCAGACAGAGGACATTGACTGGATGAATAACTGGAAAAAGTACTGGAAGCCTTTCCATGTGGATGAGCACATCATCATCAAGCCCACCTGGGAGACCTTGGAAAATGTTCCGGAAGATACACTGGTGGTGAAACTGGATCCGGGAACGGCTTTTGGTACTGGAACCCATCACACCACCCGTCTGTGTATCACTCAGCTGAACAAATATATGGAAAAAGGCCAGTCCATACTGGATGTCGGCTGCGGCAGCGGTATTCTTTCCATCATCGCCCTGCTCCTAGGAGCAAAGGAGGCCACAGCGACAGATGTGGACGTCCATGCGGTGGAAGCGGCATTGGAGAACGCGGCGGTCAATGATATACAGGAAGATGTTTATACGGTCCTGACCGGCGATGTGATCACAGACAGGAGTTTGAGGGAGCAGGTGGGCCTACATCATTTTGACATCGTTCTGGCGAATATTTTTGCCGAGATCATCATCCCTCTGTCCGGAGTGGTCAAAGAGATGATGAAGCCGGGGGCGCTTTTCATCACTTCCGGCATCATTGATGAAAAGGAAGCGGATGTGGAAAAAGCGTTGACGGAAAATGGGTTTGAAATATTGGAAGTGACCCATTCCGGCGGCTGGGTGTCCTTTACAGCCCGGGCATAACGTGATAATATAATCAGATATTGGCTCTGGTTTTGAAAAAACCGGCGTTAAACCGGTTTTGGGACCAGGGCTTTTCGTGTAAATACGGAGGAAGACCATGCCGAGATTTTTTGTGGATCCGTCACAGATCATTGACGATCATATTTATATCCATGGTGGGGATGTGAACCATATCCGCAATGTGCTGCGGATGAAAAAAGGGGATGAACTGTCTGTAAGCGATGGCCAGGGGCAGGATTATTTCTGCCGGATCGAACAGCTGGATCCGGATGCGATCCGGCTTCACATCGATAATTCCTGGGCCTCCTATGTGGAGCTTCCCGTGGAAGTGACTTTATTCCAAGGATTGCCAAAGGCAGACAAGATGGAGCTGATCATCCAGAAAGCAGTGGAATTGGGAGCGTTTCGCATCGTACCGGTGGTCACGGAACGGACCATCGTCCGCTTGGATGAGAAGAAGGCGGAAAAGAAACAGAAGCGATGGCAGCAGATATCGGAAAGCGGTGCGAAACAGGCCGGGAGGGGACGGATCCCTCAAGTTGGTCCGATGATGACCTTTCAGGAAGCGCTGGCAAGCGCGAAGCGATTGGATGGCTGTTTGATCCCCTATGAACGGGCAAAAGGCATGGCCGCTTCCCGGGAGACGATACGGGGCATGAAAGACTGCAAACGTATCGGTGTGTTCATCGGACCGGAAGGTGGATTTTCGGAAAAAGAGATCAAAGAGGCCATGGCGGCCGGAGCCCATCCCATCACCCTGGGCAGACGGATACTGCGGACAGAGACAGCGGGACTGACCATGCTGTCCATATTAATGTATGAGTTTGAGGAAGATGTGTAATGGAAGTATATCTGGATAATGCAGCGACAACGAAAGTGGATCAGACGGTGTGCGATACGGTGATGGAGATGATGCAAAAGGACTACGGCAACCCGTCCTCCCTCCATACAAAAGGATTTGAGGCGGAAAAAGCAGTCCGGGCAGCAGCCCATACCATTGCCCGCTGCCTGAAAGTGGATGATAAAGAGATCGTCTTTACCTCCGGCGGGACCGAGTCCAACAATATGGCCCTCATCGGAGCGGCTATGGCCAATCAGCGAAGAGGGAAACATATCATCACTTCATCCATCGAACATGCATCGGTGTATAATCCTCTGATCTTTTTGGAGGAACAGGGTTTTGAAGTGACCTATCTGCCGGTGGACAAAAAGGGCGTCGTCCGTCCGGAGACGCTAAAAAAAGCTCTGCGTCCGGATACGATACTTGTATCGATCATGTGCGTCAACAATGAGATCGGAACGATCGAACCGTTGGATCAGCTTGGAAAGATCATCAAAAGCTGTAATCCGGAAACTCTGTTTCATGTGGATGCCATCCAGGGGTTTGGAAAACGGAAGATCTATCCGAGAAAACTGGGTATCGATCTTTTGTCAGTCAGCGGCCATAAGATCTATGGGCCAAAGGGCGTCGGCTTTCTTTATATACGGGATAAGGTAAAAGTTCATCCCCTTATCTTGGGCGGCGGTCAGCAGCAAGATCGGCGTTCAGGTACAGAAAATGTACCGGGCATCGCAGGTCTGGCAAAAGCGGCGGAGTTGGCTTACACGGATTTTGAAGAAAAGCAGGAACGGATGTATAAATTGAGGGATCGGCTGATCGCAGGACTTTCATCCATTGATGGTGTGGTCATCCATGGTTATCTGTCCCGGCCGGAAGGCGTTGGAGAATTTGAAGGGCCGGCCCCCCATATTGTCAGCGCCGGATTCGATGATATCCGGGCAGAGGTGTTGCTCCATGCTCTTGAGGAACGGGGCATCTATGTGTCGTCCGGGTCGGCTTGCTCATCCAATCATCCGGCCATCAGCGGCACTTTAAAGGCCATCGGCGTGGAAAGAAAGTATTTGGACGCCACCCTCCGGTTCAGCTTGTCCCAAAACACAACGGAGGAAGAAATGGATTATTGTATCGAGCAGCTTCAGGCACTGGTGCCTGTATTGAGAAAATATACCAGAGGAGGAAAGCGCTGATGTTTAAAGCTTTTTTGATCAAATACGGTGAGATCGGCATAAAGGGGAAAAACCGCTACATTTTTGAGGACGCCCTGATGAAGCAGATCCGTTTCGCGCTGAAAGATGTGGAAGGCGACTTTGAAGTGACCAAACAGCAGGGACGGGTCTATGTCTATGCGGAAGGTGATTACGATTACGATGAAACAGTGGAAGCCCTTTCAAGAGTGTTCGGTATCGTACACATCTGCCCGGTGGTCATCTGCGATGACCCGGAATGGGATAACCTGACACAGGTGGTGGGGGATTATATCGAAGAGGCCTACGAGGATAAGAATTTCAGCTTTAAAGTGGAATCCAGACGGGCTGACAAGCGCTATCCGAAAAAATCCATGGAGATCAGCGCCGATATGGGCGAATATCTTTTGCGGAGATTTCATACATTAAGAGTAGATGTGCATCGTCCGGATGTGCTCCTGAACATTGAAATACGGGAAAGAACCTATATCTATTCCAAATCCATCCCCGGGCCTGGCGGTATGCCTGTGGGTACCAACGGCACAGCCATGCTCCTGTTATCCGGCGGTATAGACAGCCCGGTGGCAGGCTATATGATCGCCAAGCGGGGTGTGACACTTCAGGCCACCTACTTCCATGCGCCGCCTTATACAAGTGAGCGGGCCAAACAAAAAGTGGTGGATCTGGCGAAGATCGTGGCCAGGTACGCAGGCCCTATCCGACTGAATATCATCAATTTCACCGATATCCAGCTGGCCATCTATGAAAAGTGTCCCCATGAAGAACTGACCATCATCATGCGCCGTTATATGATGCGGATCGCAGAACAGATCGCCAGAGAGGACGGGGCGCAGGCTCTGGTGACTGGCGAAAGTATCGGTCAGGTGGCCAGTCAGACCATGCAGAGTCTGGCAGCGACCAATGCGGTGTGTGGGATGCCGGTGTTCCGGCCGGTGATCGGTTTTGATAAGGATGATATCGTGAAGATTTCAGAAAAGATCGGCGCTTTTGAGACGTCCATCTTACCTTATGAGGACTGCTGTACCATCTTTGTGGCCAAGCATCCCGTGACGAAACCCAATATCCGGGCTATGGAGCGGTCGGAAAGAAAGCTGGCGGATGTGATCGACGGTTTGATGGAAGAGGCTTTAAAAACCCGGGAAGTGGTGATCTGCGGATAATGGAAGCAGGCATCGGATCCTTGGCAGAGCGTTCTGGCTTAACAGGAGATTTTAGCCATGTTTTCTGTTAAAAAAGGACTGCCCTAAGGCAGTCCTTTGAAAAATGATCCTGTATGTGTTATTCTGCGATAAAGGAAGCAAGCGCTTCTTTTACGCTGTCCACCGCACTGTCGTCATGGATGCACAGATCCAACGGTTTGGAAATATCCAGGCTGAAAATACCCATGATGGACTTGGCGTCGATCACGTAGCGGCCGGACACGAGATCAAACTCGGAATTGAATTTGGAAATGGCGTTGACAAAATCTTTTACTTTGTCGATGGAATCCAGTTTTACCTGTAACTTGTACATAAGTATAAACCCTCCTTAAACTATTAACATAATTCTATAGTACATTTTTGGCGTTTAAAAGTCAATAAACAGGAGGCTTTTTTTAGAAAATATTAGGAGAAAAAGACCATGAATCGAGTGGCTTTTTATACATTGGGATGCAAAGTCAATCAGTATGAAACCGATGCCATGAGCGAACTTTTTGTCAAACGGGGCTATGCTTTGGTGGACTTTCAGGAGCCTGCGGACATTTATATCATCAACACCTGCACGGTGACAAATATGGCCGACAGAAAGTCCAGACAGATGATCCGCCGGGCAAGGAAGCGCAATCCCCAGGCGATCATCGCCGCAGTGGGCTGTTATGTACAGGCGGATCCGGAAGCCTGCGCGAAAGATCCCATGATCGATCTGACGGTGGGGAATAATCACAAAACCCAGATCGTGGATCTGGTGGAAAACTATATGTCCCAACATCGGAAGATGGATCAAATGAGCGATATGACCCATTGTGAAACCTATGAAGATATGATGATCCATTCGGTCACCGGACATACTCGGGCTTACATCAAGATCCAGGACGGCTGTAATCAGTTTTGCTCTTATTGTATCATACCCTTTGCCAGAGGAAGAGTAAGGAGCCGGCAGCCAGAAGACATCCTGGAGGAAGTGGGCGGACTGGCGCAGAGAGGATATAAGGAGATCGTGTTGACCGGTATCCATATGTCCTCCTATGGAAAGGATTTTGAACAGCCGGAGACAGCCCTCATCCGACTGGTGGAGGCGTTGGGAAAGATACCGGGGATCGAACGGATACGTTTTGGCTCTTTGGAGCCGGGGATCATCGATGAGGACTTTGTGAGACGATTGAAGGCAGTGCCTTTTTTCTGCCCCCATTTTCATCTTTCACTGCAAAGCGGCTGCGCCGAAACCTTGAAACGGATGAATCGGCGTTATACGCCGGAAGAATACATGGATAAATGCCGCATCATCCGGAAGTATTTCGACCGGCCTGCCTTCACGACAGATGTGATCGTCGGTTTCCCGGGCGAAACGGATGAGGAGTTTGAAGAAACAGAAAAGTTTTTAAAAGAAGTGGCCTTTGCCCAGCTCCATGTTTTTAAATATTCCAAAAGACAGGGAACAAAAGCCGCGGCCATGAAGGAACAGATCCCGGACAGCATAAAAGAAGAACGGAGCCGCAGGCTGCTGGCTCTTTCGGAAAGGCTTCAGGCAGATTACCGCCGTCTGTGTCAGGATAAGCGGCTGGAGATCCTTTTGGAAGAAAGCGTGGAAACTGCAGATGGTACGTATTGGACAGGCCATAGCCGGGAATATTTGAAATGTGGTATACGGCTGGAAGGCGACTGGACCAATCGGCTGGTATATGGTCAGATTAGCCAAAAAACCTATGAAGATTTTGTGATTTGTGAAAGAATGGATTGAATTATTGAACGTAATATATTAGTATAATATATAAATATATCGTTTCAATAAAACGGAAGAAGGAAGTGATTAGATGGAAGATTTAGCGAATACACAATATTTCAAAGTCAACAATGACACGGATATAGCAGTGAAAGACATATTGGAAGCTGTGTATATCGCGCTGACGGAAAAGGGCTATAATCCGGTCAGCCAGATCGTGGGATATATCATGTCCGGAGATCCCACCTATGTTACCAGCTATAAGAATGCCCGTTATCTGATCATGAAAGTGGAGCGGGACGAACTGTTGGAAGAAC
This sequence comes from Candidatus Onthocola gallistercoris, assembly GCA_018715345.1. Lineage (GTDB taxonomy): Bacteria > Bacillota > Clostridia > Lachnospirales > Lachnospiraceae > Frisingicoccus > Frisingicoccus gallistercoris. The sequence goes on along the minus strand of DVLT01000037.1, from coordinate 34,836 downwards.
TGTTGAAGAACTATATCGAAGTGAACCTGAAGTAGGCCGGGACCATGCGGATCATAGGATTGGATTACGGATCGAAGACAGTGGGGGTGGCCGTGAGCGATGAGTTGGGCTACACAGCCCAGGCGCTGGAGACCATTCCCCGTAAAAAGGAGAATCAGCTCCGCAAGACGCTGGCGCGTATTGAGGAACTGATAAAAGAATATGATGCAGAAGCGATCGTAGTTGGGTATCCCAGACATATGAATGGCGATGCCGGACTGCGGTGCGAACAGACAGAAGCTTTCGGAGCCATGCTGGCGCGCCGGACAGAACTTCCTGTTTATTTTCAGGATGAAAGGCTGTCCACAGTATCCGCCGAGAAGCTGCTGATGGACGGCGGCGTGCGGAGGGAAAACCGCAAGGATTATGTGGATAAGATCGCAGCGGCGATCATCCTGCAGACATATCTTGAAAAGCAGAGCAGAAAGGACGAAGAATAAGCCATGGCAGAGAGACCGGAAAAAGTCAGCTTTACTCTGACAGATACAAACGAAACCGCAGAATTTTACGTCGTAGGTCAGACAAAGATCAACGATGTTAATTATATACTTGTGGCCGATTCGATGGAAGACGAAGCGGAGGCCATGATATTAAGAGAGAATATATCCGAAGAAGACGGTGAAGATGCAGTTTACGACGTTGTGGACGATGATGTGGAATTGGATGCGATCTCACGGGTCTTTTCGGAGATGTTGGATGATATTGATCTGAGATGAAAAGCCTGAAAGATTCGGGCTGTATATTTGTGCGTGTATCAGGAACGGATTTAATGAACATTTTGCGAAATGTCATTCTATAGGCTGATATCGGGAGAGACAGCGGCGTGCGGTGTGAATCGGACCCCTAAAGGATGGAAACCGTATTGCGCTGTTTTTGCTGTGGAGGCAGCCAGGGGATGGCTTTTACAAGTGTGCGGAAATTTGAAAACAGGCCGGAACCGGTTGGACCGAGGGCCGGCTACGATTGAAAATTGAAGACATGATTAAATTCTTTCATGGTATTGCACAAGGATAATACATGGAGGTGCAATGATTGAAAGCAAAAATTTTTAAAACAGAATCCCAGGCTCGAGGACTGAAGATCATACCACTTGGAGGACTGGAAAGCATTGGTATGAATATCACAGCCTTTGAGTATGGGGACGACATTATTGTTGTGGACTGCGGCCTGGCCTTCCCGGATGACGATATGCTGGGGATCGACCTGGTCATTCCGGATGTGACTTATCTGGAAAATAACATCGACAAAGTAAGAGGATTTGTCATCACCCACGGACACGAGGATCATATCGGTTCGCTGCCCTATATACTGAAAACAGTCAATGTACCGGTCTATGCCACAAAGCTGACCATGGGTATCATTGAGCATAAGCTGAAAGAGCATAACCTGCTGCGGGCCACAAAGCGTAAAGTGATCAAACACGGCCAGTCCATCAACCTGGGTTGTTTCCGGATCGAATTTATAAAGACCAACCACAGTATCGCCGACGCGACGGCGCTGGCCATCTATACGCCGGAGGGTATCATCATCCACACCGGCGACTTTAAGATCGATTATACACCGGTATTTGGTGAGAGTATTGATTTACAGCGATTTGCCGAATTGGGCAAAAAAGGCGTGCTGGCGCTGATGTGCGACAGTACCAATGCGGAACGTCCCGGTTTCACCGCTTCTGAGCGGACCGTGGGCCGCTCCATTGACCATATATTTGACGAACACAGGAAGGGACGCATCATCGTGGCCACCTTTGCGTCCAATGTGGACCGGGTGCAGCAGATCATCAATTCGGCTTACAAATACGGCCGGAAAGTGATCATTGAAGGCCGGAGCATGGTCAATATCATCTCCATTGCTTCCGAGCTGGGCTATATCCGTATACCGGAGCATACACTTGTGGACATTGAACATATCCGCAATTATCCGGATGACCAGCTGGTGCTGATCACCACCGGAAGTCAGGGAGAAACGATGGCTGCCCTGTCCAGGATGGCCAATAATACCCACCGGAAAGTGTCCATAAAACCCAATGATACGATCGTTCTCAGCTCAAATCCCATACCGGGGAATGAAAAGGCTGTGTCCAATATCATAAATGAACTGTTCCGAAAAGGGGCGGAGGTTATCTTCCAGGATACCCATGTTTCTGGACATGCCTGCGCGGAAGAGATCAAGCTGATCTATGCCTTGACCCGTCCAAAGTATGCAGTGCCGGTCCATGGTGAGTACCGCCATCTGAAGGCTCAGGCAAAGCTGGCGGAGACCATGGGTGTGCCAAAGGACAGGATTTACATCCTTTCCTCGGGAGATGTGCTGGAATTTAAAAATAAGACGGCAAAAGTGACTGGACATGTTCCCCACGGCTGTATCATGGTGGATGGCCTGGGCGTGGGCGATGTGGGCAATATCGTTTTGCGTGACCGGCAGATGTTATCCCAGAATGGCCTTTTGATCGTGGTGCTCACCCTGTCCCATAAGGGCAATGAACTGCTGTCTGGACCGGACATCGTATCCAGAGGTTTCGTCTATGTGAGAGAGTCCGAATCTCTTATGGAAGATGCCAGAAAGGTGGTCAGTGCAGCCGTTGACCGGTGTCTGTCCCATCATGTGACAGATTGGAGTAAGATCAAGAATACGATCCGGGATGAACTGAGTGATTATGTGTGGAAACAGACAAAGAGAAACCCGATGATTCTTCCGATTATTATGGAAGTGGATGCTTGATAAAGAAGGCAAATACCGTTATAATAAGAACATTGAAGCATGAAAGGCGGCGCTATGCGCCGCCGGCATCTGAAGAAAGGTTTGAGAATCCATGACAAATGTGGAATATCAGGCTCGCGTTCTGGCCCGTGAAATCAAAAAAAGCAATATATATAATCAATACAGACGGCTGCAGAGAAAACTCAGCCGGGATACGCATCTGTATCAGCAGTTGGGCGAGTTTCGGAAAGCTTGGTTCATTCTTCAGAATAAACCGTATGAGCCGGATGATGCGGGGCAGATCGCCAGGCTCCGGCAGCAGTACGGAAACCTTCTTGAGAATGCCGATGTGAGAGAGTTTTTATCAGCGGAACAGAGCCTGTGCACGATGTTGAGTCAGGTGAACACCTTGCTTTATAAAAGTCTGGATGTGGATGTTTCGTTTTTAAAGGATTAAAGGAGGAGCATGATGAAAAAAGCATTTTTGACCATTTCCGGGCTCGGGGTGAATATTCTCATTTACATAGCGGTCATCCTGATCATCTACCGTGCCGGTGTCATGGCTTACGATTTTTCATACCAGGTATTTGGAAGCCCGGTGGTTTCCGAATATTCCACAGATACGGTCAATGTGGTGGTGGAGTCCGGAGACGGTATATCGGATGTGGCTGCAGATCTGGAAGATAAAGGTCTGATCGAAAACCGGATGGCTTTTGTTCTAAAAGCCCGGTTGGCTGACGCAACCTTCATGCCGGGGACTTACCCGCTGGCCCAGAATATGTCATCCGATGATATGATCGAGATGATGTCCGATGCGGCCAATTCTGTGGCAACGCAGCCGGCGGAAAGCAGCGCAGGAGCGGAAGGGGAAACACAGACTGGAGCAGAGACTGCAGAGGGAGAAGAGTAGGATGATCGTCAATGAGAGAATGCTTGACTATATTCTTTCTCTGGAAACAGATGAAAGTCCGATGATACAGATGATCGAACAGGAGGCCCGTGCAGCTTATGTGCCCATCGTCCGCAAGGAGATGCGGCAGCTGCTGCGGGTCTTATTGACGATAAAAAAGCCTAGAACCGTTCTGGAAGTGGGGACGGCCATAGGCTTTTCCGCTATACTGATGGCGGAATGCCTGGGTAAAGACAGTCATATCACCACCATTGAGAAATACGAAAAACGTATCCCCATAGCCCGGGAAAATTTCAAACGGGCCGGCTGCGAGGATAGGATAACTTTGCTGGAAGGGGACGCCATGGACATCCTTCCCGGGCTGACAGAAAGGTATGACTTTATTTTTATGGATGCGGCCAAGGGACAGTATATCCATTTTTTGCCGGATATATTGAGGCTGTTGGCGCCGGGGGGTATCCTGGTGTCGGACAATGTGCTTCAGGATGGGGATGTGGTGGAATCCCGCTATGCGGTGGTACGGCGGAATCGGACGATCCATGGCCGTATGCGGGATTATCTGTGGACGATGAAGCATACGCCGGAGTTGGAGACAACGATCCTGCCCATAGGCGACGGGGCGACGGTCAGTGTAAAAAGGTAATGGATGAGGAGAGCATATATGAAGAAACCTGAACTTTTAATGCCGGCGAGCAGTTTGGAAGTATTAAAGACTGCGGTGATCTACGGCGCGGATGCGGTCTATATCGGCGGCGAAGTATTCAGCCTGCGGGCGAAATCTAAAAACTTTTCCATGGAAGATATGAAAGAAGGCATTGCTTTCGCCCATGAACACGGCGTCCGGGTCTTTGTGACAGCCAATATACTGGCTCACAATGGGGATCTTCCCGGGGTGGAAGATTATTTCAGACAGTTAAAAACGATCAGGCCGGATGCGCTGATCATATCCGATCCGGGTATTTTTACCATTGCGAAAAAGATATGCCCGGAGATCGAGATCCACATCAGTACCCAGGCCAATAACACCAACTATATGACTTACCAGTTCTGGCATAAGCTGGGGGTCAAGCGGGTTGTGTCGGCCAGAGAACTGTCCATTGATGAGATCAAAGAGATAAGAGCCCATATCCCGGACGATCTGGAGATCGAAACTTTTGTCCACGGCGCCATGTGCATCTCCTATTCGGGAAGATGCCTTTTATCCAGCTATTTTACAGGAAGGGATGCCAATCAGGGAGCCTGTACCCATCCATGCCGCTGGAAGTACGCGGTGATGGAGGAGAGCCGTCCGGGGGAATATCTGCCGGTCTATGAAAATGAACGGGGCACTTATATATTTAATTCCAAAGATCTTTGCATGATCGAACATATTCCGGAACTGGTGGATGCGGGGATCGACAGTTTTAAGGTGGAAGGCCGGATGAAAACTGCCCTTTATGTGGCGGCGGTCACCCGGACTTATCGGCAGGCTATTGACGATTATTTCACATCGGAAGAACTGTACCGGAGCCGGATCCCGGATTATAAGGAGCAGATTTCCCGCTGCACCTACAGACAGTTTACCACGGGATTTTTCTTCGGAAAGCCGGATCATAATACCCAGATTTATGATAATAACACTTATGTGAAAGAATATACCTATCTGGGATATATACAGGATAAAAACAAAGCCGGCATGTATGGCTTTGAGCAGAGGAACAAGTTTTCCGTTGGAGAAACCATCGAAGTGATGAAACCGGATGGAAGGGATATTCCGGTAACTGTAAGGGCCATGACCGATGGCGAGGGGAATCCGGTGGATAGCTGTCCTCATCCCAAGGAAAAGATCTATGTGGATCTGGGGATGGAACTGGAACCCTTTGATCTGCTCAGACGCAGAGAAGAGGATGCGTGAGGGAGGAGCAGGACCATGAGACAAATGCGGCGGATAAACCGTCAGATCACCGATGAGGAAAAACTGCTGCGGATCATCGAAGAATGTCAGGTTGTACGTATCGGAGCCAGGGATGGGGAAGGAATGTTTATTGTTCCGGTGAATTATGGTTATACTTATAAAGACGGCAGTCTGAAACTTTATATCCATTCAGCTCGGGAAGGACGAAAAGCCGATCTGTTTTCCGGCGGCGCGGATGTGGCATTTGAGATGGATCAGAGACATCAACTGATCACAGGCGATTATACCTGTTCTTATTCTTATGCCTATCAGAGCATTATGGGAAATGGCCATATCCGGCTGGTGGAAAGCAAAGAGGAGAAACAACTGGGGCTTGAAAAGCTGATGGCCCATATGGCGCCGGAACATCCGGTGCGCTTTTTGGACACGATGATCGAAGCCGTGCATGTTTACTGTCTGGATGTCACTTCCTTTACAGGCAAGGAGCGGACAGCAGAGTAATTTTCAGGTGGAAAGGCACCGGAGCGGCGTATTTCGCATAAAATGGATCAAAGGCTGCGATCGAGGTGCTTTTTCGTGCAATCATTTCCCAAACCACTAAGCAGCGAAGAAGAAGCCGTTTATCTGAAACATTACCAGAATGGTGACCGTGAGGCAAAAAATATACTGGTGGAAAGAAATTTAAGACTCGTGGCCCATATCGTAAAAAAATATACAGGTTCCGGGCGGGACATGGATGAGTTGATCGCTGTGGGGATCGTAGGACTGGTCAAAGCGGTGAATACCTTCCGGCCGGATAAAGGGAGCCGGTTGGGCACATATGCGGCTCGCTGTATCGACAATGAGCTTCTGATGATGCTCAGGACGGAACGGAAATTATCGCGGGAGATCTCTCTTTATGAGCCCATAGGGACAGATAAAGAGGGCAATGAGATCGCCTTCATCGATGTGGTGGAAGATACGTCAGAGGATATCGTGGACAATATGGTCCAGTCTGAACATATCCGGCGTATGTATACATTTATAGAAAAAGTACTTACCCAGCGGGAAAAGGATATCATATATATGCGCTATGGCCTGTACGGCAATAAGGAAAAGACACAAAGGGAGATCGCGGAGCAGATGGGGATATCCAGAAGTTATGTCAGTCGGATCGAAAAAAAGGCACTGTCCAAACTGAGGCAGTGTTTCTGATGGAGGACAGGAGGATGATCATGTGAAAACATCAGTCGTTGTTAGCAGCAGGACCGGAAATACAGCCTTGCTGGCGGAACAGGTGCGCCATGTGTTGGAGGAAGAAACCGGCGCAAAGAACTGTCTTTATTATGGGGCGCCAAATATCCGTGCTCTGGAGGCAGAACGGATATTTGTCGGATTCTGGACAGACAAAGGCAGTTGCGATGAAGCTGTGGCGGATTTTCTTGGCAAACTTTCCGGGAAAAAGGTATTCTTATTTGGAACGGCAGGCTTTGGCGGAAGTAATGAATATTTCCAGAAGATTTTGGCGCATGTCTGCGACCGGATACCGGAGGATAATCAGATCATCGGAACATATATGTGTCAAGGCAGGATGGCGGCAAGCGTGCGGGAACGGTATGAAAAGCTGGCGGAAAGCCAGCCGGATGATGTCCATATCCGGGCTATGTTGGCAAATTACGATCAGGCGCTGGGTCATCCGGATGAGACGGACCTGTGCCGTCTGACGGAAGCGGTGGAAAAGGCGTTGAAAGAGGCATAGGATTATGATTCACATATATCATGGTGACGGAAAAGGAAAGACGACCTGCGGCATGGGACTGTGCCTGCGGGCCGCCGGCGCCGGGAAAAGGGTGCTGATCTATCAGTTTATGAAAAACAACCATTCTTCCGAACGAAATGTCTTAAAGCAGGTGGCAGGTATCACGCTGATGGACGGGCCGGATCAGGTGAAATTCACCAGCAGGATGACGGATGATGAACGAAGGGCATTTGGGGTATACTGTCAGGAAACACTTGCCCGGATCCGGGAGAGGATCCTTCTGGAGAATAGTGAGGTTGTTTTTTTAGACGAGATTTTGTACGCTATAGACAGACAAATGATTTCAGAGAGAATGCTGCTGGATCTGATCTGGACGCTTCCAGACTCCATTGAATGGATACTGACCGGGAGGCATCCGGGAAAGCGGTTATGTGAAAGGGCAGATTATATATCTGAGATCCGAAAAGAGAAGCATCCCTTTGACAGAGGTATCCAGGCCCGGAGGGGGATAGAATATTAGGAGGTTATCCATGTTCGAAAACATACATTTTATAAAGCCAGGCGACATCGAAGGGCAGAGCATGGCGATAATAGAAGAAACGCTGCTGCAAAAGTACAGAGATAAAGAGGCATTGATGCATCATTTCACTGAGGAAGAACTGGCAGTGGTCAAACGGTGTATCCATACGTCCGCAGACTTTGACTATGCGGATAATCTGTGTTTTTCTGAGGATGCCTGCCAAAAAGGGATGGCGGCTCTTGGCCAGGGAGCCCATATTGTGACAGATACGACCATGGCAGCAGCGGGGATCAACAAACGGGCTCTGTCGGCTTTTGGCGGACAAGTCCACTGTTTTATCGGGGATGCGGACGTGGCCAAAGAGGCATCTCAAAAAGGTATTACCCGGTCTGCAGTCAGTATGGAGCGGGCGGCCGACCTTCATGTTCCGCTCATTTTTGCCATCGGCAATGCGCCGACAGCTTTGCTCCGGCTGTACGAACTGATGGAGGAAGGACGTATACGACCGGCATTGGTGATCGGTGTGCCGGTGGGATTTGTCAATGTGGTGGAGTCCAAAGAGATCATGATGCAGACCAAGGCGCCTTATATCATAGCCAGAGGACGCAAGGGCGGCAGCAATATCGCAGCCGCCATATGCAATGCTTTGCTTTACAGGACGGACAAAAGATAAAACGGAAGGGAGAAGCGATCATGGAACGTATTCTGTTAATGGTTTTTCGGACGATATTTAAAATTCCGGGATGGTTGAGAAAAGTATTTCGGTACAGTAAAGATACCACTTTTGAAACATACAGCGATGAGGTCAGATATGAACTGCTCCAGGAAGTCACTTCCACAGTGAACAGGGCCGGAAGGGTGACAGTGGAGTGTTATGGAAGGGAAAATCTGCCAAAAGAAAATGGTTATATTTTGTTTCCAAACCATCAGGGGCTTTTTGATACATTGCTCTTTTTTGAGACCCATGGCCGGCCTTTTTCCCTTGTCATGAAAAAAGAGACGGAAAACTGGCTTCTCGTCAAGCAGATACGTAATCTTCTCCAGGCAAAATTAATGGATCGGGAAGATCTGCGCCAGTCCATGAAAGTGATACGCCAAGTATCGGAGGAAGTGAAACAGGGACGAAACTATCTGATCTTTCCGGAAGGGACAAGAAGCCGAAATGGGAATGAACTTCTGCCGTTTAAAGGCGGCGCGTTTAAGAGCGCAGTCTATGCCAAATGTCCCATCGTCCCGGCGGCTGTGATCAATTCGTACCAAGCCTTTGACCGCCATTCCATACGGAAGATGACGGCGAAAGTCTGCTATCTGAAACCTTTATATTATGAAGAATATAAAGATATGAAGACAAAAGAGATCGCCCAGATCGTATCAGAACGGATCCGGGAAGCAATTAAAGAACACAGCGATGAAGAGGCTTGACTTCACTGCCCTAAAATGGTAATATGAGAACGTATAGTTTATGGATTTACAGTATTAAAGGGCGGCGGAGAAGATATGAATAAAAAGATAAAGACGCCGGCGGTGGAAACGCTGTTCAAGGCAGTCATCAGCCTTCAGAATGTGGATGAGTGCTTTGATTTTTTTGAGGATCTGGCGACGATCAATGAGATTTTGTCCCTGGCCCAGCGTTTTGAAGTGGCATCCATGCTCCGGGAACACAAGACTTATATGGAGATTGCGGAAAAGACAGGAGCTTCCACGGCGACGATCAGCCGTGTGAACCGTTCGCTGAATTATGGGAACGACGGTTATGATATGGTGCTTGAACGTATCAAAGATACGCCGGCAGAAAAAGAGAATAAAGAATGATGACAACAGAGGCTTTTTGACGGGATCAGAAAGCCTTTGCTGCTATATAAGGAAGGGGGCAGTTGCATGGAATCCAGAGCAATAAAGATTCATTCCAGGTATTCAAACAAGGTGGTCATGAAGATCATTCCCGGCCATTTTGCGACCACACATTCACACATCAATTATTACATTGATATTACCACTTTGAAGATCCGTCAGACGGAAGCTTCCGAGGCAGCCCGGTGTCTGGCGGCCAATTATTCAGTGAATACACCTGTGGATACGATCGTATGTATGGATGGGATGGAAGTGATCGGAGCGTTTTTGGCCCAGTGGCTGACAGAAAATGGCATTCATTCTTTGAATACCCATAAAAGTATGTATGTGGTCACACCTGAGATCGATGTGAACCGGCAGATCATCTTTCGGGATAATGTCCAGAATGCCATATACAATAAAAACGTTCTTCTGTTGTTGGCTTCCGCCACAACCGGGAAAACGGTGATGCGCTGTATGGATTGCATCAACTATTATGGTGGAAGGATCGTGGGTATTTCGGCTGTATTCAGCGCCTTGCCGGAGATTGAGGGACAGAAGGTTTACTCCTTATTTTCCACAAAGGATATCCCCCGGTATCAGACGTACAGTGTGCGGGATTGCCCGTTTTGTCAGAAACATCAGAAGCTGGACGCCATCGTGAACAGTTATGGCTATTCCAGACTGTGACATAAAAATATTTCATCGAATCATGGAGAAAGGACAGAAACAGACCGCTGTCAGGAAGCAAACCTGACAGCGGTCTGTTGTTTTCATCGGATCAATGCTTTTTATCTTCTTTTTCCGGAAACGGAAACTGGTCGATCAGCTTTTCGATCAACTGTTTCTTAATATACACATCCAGGGACAGCAAAGATATGGTGGAGAAAAGCCGGAGATATTCGGCCTCATCCTCGGACTGGTCGGAAAAAAGAGAAGCCGCCTCGCTGCTCATAAGCCGGATATCTTTTTCAAGCCGTTGTGTCTGTTCATTTGTCACACTTTGGATCTGACTGTATATATCCGCCAGGGACAACCCTTCGGTGGACTGAAAATACCGATCCGTCAGCGGTGTCAGCAGCTTCTGGATATCGTTGATGGAAAGGATATTTTTAAAATAGTAGATAAAAAGCAGCAGATACATATGATCTTTGGAATATTTTTTCTTTTCCGGCGGCGGCAGAAGATGATTTTTAGCATAATTATTGATCATCGTTTTTGTCAGTATCTTATCCGTGTCATAGCGTTTGGAAGAGGCCAGCCACCGGTCCATAAAAGTGGTCACCTGATCCATATACAGATCGATATTGGGAAGATCCCCATCTTTGATGCTCTGGCCGGATTTTATATGCGTCAAAAAATTTTCAATGATAGCATCCATACTGTTTAAGTCGAATGATTTATTTTCCATAGTTTTACCCCTGTCGTAGAATATTTAACAAAAGCAGAAAGAGGATCCTGCCGTTTGTCCCTTTTGTTCCATAACCTTTATTATATCGGATTTACAGTCAAAGTCAATCAGTAATACGAAAAGTAGTTTTCATTACTACGTGTGAGAGGCTGGTACAGTTACTTGTAAGGGGGAAAAGGATATGATATGATGGAGGAACCCGGAAGAAAAGAGACGGTGAGATATGAAAGACAAATACGAAAGAAATATAGATTATATACGGATATCTGTGACCGATCGGTGCAATCTGCGATGTAGATATTGTATGCCCGATGAGCAGGTTCCGGTCCTGCCGGATGGGGAACTGCTCTCCTTTGAGGAGATTGAAAGGGTATGCCGTATTCTGCCAAAAGTGGGGATCCGACGGATCAAGCTTACCGGAGGCGAACCTCTGATGCGAAAAGATATCGCCGAATTGATCACACGGCTTAAGAAGGTGGAAGGGATCGAACAGGTAACTTTGACAACCAACGGCACGCTGCTTGCCGATCGGATCAAAGAACTGGAGGCAGCCGGGATAGACGGGATCAATGTGAGTCTGGACACGCTGGATCCGGAACGATTTGGTCATCTGACCCAGAGGCGGCGGCTGGAAGATGTGTTAAGAGGGATAAAAGCGCTGCAGACTTCAGATATTCCCAGGATCAAGTTGAACTGTGTGCCCATGGAAGAGATCAATGGGGATGAATTGGCCCGCCTGGCAGCCCTGGCCAAAGATAGCCGCCTGGCGGTCCGTTTTATAGAGATGATGCCGGTGGGAAATGGACAGCAATGGACCATGATACCCGAGCAGACAGTCAAGGACAGGCTGACGGCGGCCTTTGGCCCCATGACGCCGGCAAAAGGAAGTTTTGGCAGCGGTCCGGCTGCCTATTATATGTTACCCGGCTTCCGGAGCCCGGTTGGATTTATCAGCGCCATGAGCCATATGTTCTGTAGCAGCTGCAATCGTATCCGACTGACGCCGGATGGGTTTTTAAAGTCCTGTCTTTTCTTCGGAGGCGGGACGGATCTGAAGCATCTGCTCCGTTCCGGTGCAGATGAAGAACTGCTGGATGCGGCAGTACGGGAGACCATCTGGGAGAAACCCAGGCAACATCCAGACGGCCAGGCTGAGGAAAACAGAAAGATGTATCAGATAGGAGGGTGAGCGGATGAAAAGTCGAGTGATCCTGATCCCATGTGACAGTTATGAAAAGGCCGCATTGGATGCGGCGGTACGGGAGGGATTCCGCCTGTGGGGCGGGATCGAAACATTGGCATCGGCAGATGAGCCGGTACTTTTTAAGGCCAATCTGCTGAAACGTTCCAAACCGGAACAGGCGGTCATCACCCATCCTGCATTGATGGAAAGTATTGCCGAGTATTTTCGGGAAAAAGGCTATGAACATCTGTCCTATGGCGATTCCCCGGGGACGGAAAGCCTGAAAAAAGTGGCGGCGGATACGGGGATGGCCAAAGCCATGGAAAGACAGCAGGTGAACTGTGGAGATTTTGATCACGGTATAAGGGTGGACCATCCCCAAGGCCATCTGGCCAAGAGCTTTGTATTGGCCAAGGAGGTGGCTAAAAGACCGGCGGTGATCAACGTGTGTAAGATGAAAACCCATGCCTTGGAACGGATGACCGGGGCTGTGAAAAATATGTACGGTTGTATCAGCGGTTTTAACAAGGCGGCGGGACATACGATCTATTCCGACGCGGACAGTTTCGCCCGTATGCTGATCGATCTGAACCAGTGTATCGGACCAAGGTTCTGCATCATGGATGGGATCGTGGCCATGGAAGGAAATGGCCCCGGATCGGGGACGCCGGTGGATATGAAGGTGATCCTGATGTCCGATGATTTTGTGGCTTTGGACAGTGTGTGCTGCCATCTGATGCATGTGGATCCCAGTTTGGTGCCAACCAATGTCCATGGGGAGCAGATGGGCTACGGTACATGGCACTCTGAAAACATCCGGGTGGTGACGCCAGAAGGAGAGATCACGCCGGAAGAAGCAGGAGAAAAATATGGCAAACCGGATTTTGATGTGTACCGGGGCAGACAAGTCCGCCCTTTCTGGCGGCGGCTGAACCAGGCCATGGGCATTCTAAGGCGCAGACCTTACATTGATGAAGATCGGTGCATCCACTGCGGCATATGTGTGGATGCCTGTCCGGTGGAGGGGAAGGCGGTCCGCTTTCCCGAAGGCGGCAGGGGAAAGGCCGCGCCAGTCTATGATTATAAGAAGTGTATAGCCTGCTTCTGCTGTCAGGAGATGTGTCCAAGGCAGGCAGTGCAAGTCCATACCCCATGGCTTCGGAAGATGATGGATAAGCTTGGGGGCAGATAGGAAAAGCCTGCTGTCAACTTTCACTTTTTCATGAATATCCTATATTAGGTTTGAGAAGGAGGATATATATGAAAAAGAGAATAATGGCTGTCATCCTTGCCATATGTGTGGCAGGCTTGATGCTATGCGGCTGTCAGGATACAGCCACTGGGCTGACAAAAGTCCGGCTGAACGAGGTGGCCCATTCGATTTTTTACGCGCCCATGTATGTGGCCATTGAGAATGGGTATTTTGAGGAAGAGGGGCTGGATATCGAATTGACCAATGGAAACGGGGCGGATAATGTGATGACGTCCCTCATCGCCGGAGAATCGGACATTGGTTTTATGGGCCCGGAATCCACGATTTATGTGTATAACGAAGGCAGCGAAAACTATGCGGTCAATTTTGCCCAGCTGACCCAACGGGCCGGTAATTTCCTTGTTGGCCGGGAGGCGGATGAGGATTTTACATGGAGCGATCTGAAGGGGAAAACGGTGATCGGCGGCCGGGCAGGCGGCATGCCCCAGATGATCTTTGAGTACATTCTGAAAATGAACGGCATTGACCCGGCCAATGATCTGACCATCATCCAGAACGTTGATTTTGGCGTGACGGCAGAGGCTTTTGCCGGCGGGACAGGTGAGTATACGGTGGAATTTGAACCCCATGCCACCGCATTGGAAGAAAGCGGAAACGGATACGTGATCGCTTCCCTTGGCGTGGATTCCGGCTATGTACCCTACACATGCTTTTCTGCGCTGAGCAGCTATATTGATGAGAATCCGGAGATCATCCAGAAATTTACCAATGCCATCCAGAAAGGTCTGGACTATGTGGCTTCCCATTCCAGTGAGGAGATCGCGAAAGTGATCCAGACCCAGTTTGAGGAGACGGATTTTGAAACATTAAAAACCATCGTGGAACGGTATCACAGTCAGGACACATGGAAAACCGATACCCGGTTTGAAAAGGATGCCTTTGAATTGCTCCAGAATATCTTGGAAGAAGCTGGCGAACTTTCCGAAAGGGTGGATTATGATACACTTGTGACCACTGAATTTTCAAAATAGAAGGGTAAACGATCGGATCATATATGGAACAGAAGCCGGGATGGACAGCCGTGGGCAGTCCGATCCCGGCTCGTGCTTTTTCTTGTATTTTTACAATGGGGCAGGTATAATCAGGTTAAAGAAAGATCAAAGGAGGCGCGTTATGGGACAGTTTTTAACGCCGCAGGAAGTGGCAGATTTGTTGAAGATAAAAAAGAATACAGTTTATGAGATGGTCAAACGCGGCGAGATCAAAGGTGTAAAAGTGGGAAAACAGCTGCGTATCGATGCGGACGTGCTGCAGGCAAGTCTGAGTCCATCGGGGGCAGAGGAGGATCCGGTGATCTTATGCGGCCAGGATATGCTGTTGGACACTCTGTGCGACTGTCTGGGAGAGGCGCCTTACAATATAAAAGCTTACCGATCAAAGCAAGGAAGTTATAATGGCCTGTTTGCCCTGTATCAGAGACAGGTCCATATGGCTACGGCTCATCTGTGGGACGGCCAGTCAGATACGTATAATCTGCCTTATATACACTGGATGCTTCCGGGAACAGATGCGGATGTGTATCATCTCGTCCGGAGACAGCAGGGATTTTATGTGCCAGAGGGGAATCCTAAAGGTGTGACCGGATGGGAAGATCTTAAGCGAAAGGATCTGATCTTTGTCAATCGGGAACCCGGCTGCGGCGTGCGTGTCCTGGTGGATGAGAAACTCCGGAAGATGGGCATAGATCCAAAGGATGTGCGGGGGTATACAAAAGAAGAAGGCTCCCACCTGTCTGTGGCCTGCGCGGTGGCGGAAGGGGAAGGCGATTACGGCGTCGGCATTGAAAAGATCGCGGCGGCCATGGACAACATCGACTTTATTCCCCTTCAGACAGAAAACTATGATCTGGTCATCCGGAGGGAAGATCGGGATAAACCTTTTGCAAAAGCGGCAGTGGAGATCATCCGCTCAGAGGCTTTCCGGGAAAAAGTCAGACATATGGGAGGCTATGACGTCAGTCTGATGGGGCAGGAGGCTTAAAGTATGGATATACGTTATCTGCATATCAGGCATTTCAAATCCATCCGTGACATGGAGATCGGAGACATTGAAAAAGCGCTGATCTTAGTGGGCCGAAATAGCGCCGGAAAGACCGTTGTCCTGGACGCCATCCGGCTTATTGGCGGCAGTTATGTGCCCACAGAAGATGATTTTAATGAGGACGGGGAGAATATCGAGATCACGGTCAATGTGGGATTTTCCGATGAAGATATGGATATGCTCCATGAACAGGGAATCGTAAGTAAGTATCGGCGTCGGGATCTGTGGGAAAAGGAGTTTGGGAGCAGATTGCCTTCGTTTAAAGATGGACAGTTATTTTTTGAAGTCAGCGTCAACAAAAACGGGACGATACGTTACACAGACGGTGTCCGCA
This sequence comes from Candidatus Onthocola gallistercoris, assembly GCA_018715345.1. Lineage (GTDB taxonomy): Bacteria > Bacillota > Clostridia > Lachnospirales > Lachnospiraceae > Frisingicoccus > Frisingicoccus gallistercoris. The sequence continues at coordinate 18,964 of DVLT01000037.1, read as the reverse complement.
AAAATAATCCCTACATACCCATGGTCTTGCCAAAACTTTATTATATCGACAGTTCCAGACATTTTGAACAGATACAAAAGGATATGCTCCTTTTTCAGGAAGAAGAGCCCATGGACCGGCTGCGGAACAGCCGGTGCGTATTTGATGGCGCCCGGGCTTGCCAACGTTGTTTTAACTGTATCGGTGTGATCGAAAAAAAAACACCGGCCCAGCTGGATGTGCTGGAGGCGGCAAGACTGTTTGAGTATAAACTGTATCAGGGGAAGCTGACTTATTTTACGGAAAAGGTCAACGAATGTTTCCACAAAAACGGTGGTTATGCCAATGATATCTATTATTATATGGATACGGACATGGATACAGTATGCCATATCCGGGGTTTTGCCCGGAATAATGAGCGGGGCCTGACCATGCCCCTGGAAAAGATGGGGAACGGCATGCGTTCCATCTACATCCTTTCTTTGCTGGAGGCCTATGTATATGGCAGCCATCCCATGCCTTGCATCATTTTGATGGAGGATCCGGAGATCTTTCTCCATCCCAGACTTCAGAAAGTGGCGGCAGAGATCCTGTACCGACTTTCAAAGAAAAATCAGATCATCTTCTCCACCCATTCTCCCAATATGCTGTTTAACTTTACTTCCGGCCAGATCCGTCAGATCCGGCTGGATGGAGATGATTATTCGGTGGCGGTCAAACAGCCGGACATTGACCGGATACTGGATGATCTGGGATATACGGCAAATGACTTGATGAACGTGAGCTTTGTATTCATTGTGGAAGGCAAGCAAGATAAGAGTCGGCTTCCTTTGTTGCTGGACAAATATTATTCGGAGATACGGGATGAAGAGGGCAATCTGTCCCGGATAGCCATTGTGACCACCAATAGCTGTACCAATATTAAGACCTATGCCAATCTGAAATATATCAATAAACTGTATCTGAAAGACCAGTTTCTGATGATACGGGACGGGGATGGCAAAGATCCGGAAGTTTTGGCCGGCCAATTGTGCCGATACTATGATGAACGTAATAAGCAGGATGTGGATCGGCTGCCGAAGGTGACAAGAAGGAATGTACTCATACTGAAATATTATTCCTTCGAGAATTATTTTTTGGATCCATCGGTGATGGCGGCCATCGGGGTGATCGAAAATGAAGAGCAGTTTTACGAGATATTGTACGAAAAATGGACAGAGTATCTGCATAAGTTAAAGTGCGCCAAGCAATTTGAGCAGGCGACAGGGATTGAAATTCGTTCGACAAAAGACTTGAAAAATCATATGGAACCCTTTAAAATCTATATGCGAGGTCACAACCTCTATGATATTTTTTACGGCAGATACAAAAAGGATGAGACAGAGATACTGAAAGCTTATATTGATGCTGCGCCAAGAGATGCTTTTAAAGATATCCTGGATGCCATCGACCGCTTTATATACTTTGACAGCCGTAAAAAGTGAAAGAACACTTCGCAACATGATCAAAGAAAGAGGGAGCAAGTAAGATGAACATTGTAGCAGATACCCATATGCACACACTGGCCAGCGGCCATGCTTTCAACACTATCCTGGAAATGGTGTCAGCGGCAAAGGCCAAGGGACTGGAGATGATCGCCATCACGGAACATGCACCGGCCATGCAGGGGTCCTGCGGACCGATATATTTCCATAATCTTCAGGCCACCCGTTACCCATTTGACGGGATCGAAGTCCTTTTCGGTGTGGAACTGAACATCATGGACTACGAAGGAACAGTGGATCTGGATGAGAAAGGGCTGAAGAGGACTGATCTGCGGATCGCCAGTATGCATGTCCAGTGTATAAAGCCAGGAACAGAAGCAGAGAATACCCGGGGGATCCTTGGCGCCATCCAAAATCCTTATGTGGACATCATCGGCCATCCAGACGACAGCCGTTTTCCCATGACTTATGAACCGATCATAAAGGCGGCGGCTGAATATGGCAAGATCATTGAGTTGAACAGCAATTCCTTTAATCCGAAAAACACCCGGGTGAACGCCTGGGAGAACGATCATGTCATATTGAAACTGTGCGAACAGTATCGGGTACCCATCGTCATATCCAGTGACGCCCATAGCGTATTTGAATTGGCTGAATTTACAAAAGCAAAGGAACTGGTGGAAGAGATGGCTTTCCCGGAAGAACTGATCTTGAATACTTCCGTGGAAAAATTGAAAGGATGGCTGTCTGTCCATCATAAAGTTTGAGAAAGTTCGGATATCTGCCAGCAGACCCTGTCTGCTGGCAGTTTTATATTGTTTAAAGGATCACTTCCATCCCCACCTTCTGTGGGATCAGGCCGCACTTTTCATAAAATTTCATGGCGCTTGTATTTAAAGACCATACATTTAAAGTGACATTGTAGCAGTTGATGGATCGGGCATAGTCCAGTACATATTGGTACAATGTGCTGCCAATGTGCTGGCCGCGGATCGTTTCATCCACACACAGATCATCGATATAAAGAGATTTGATATCGGTCAGGATATTGTCGTCTATCGCCTGCTTTAATATACAGAAAGCATAGCCAAGCACCTGATCTTTTTCGTCTGTGCAGACAAATACCGGCGTCCGGTCGTCTGTAAAAATATCTTGCAGCTGCTGCTCCGTATATTTGGTGGCAGGCCATTTAAAAAGATCTGGACGGCCGTCATGATGAACTTTATTTACTTGTTTAAGAAGTCGGAAAACAGCCGGTATATCTTTATCTTTTGCGCGTCTTACATTGCTCACTATGGATGCACCCCTATCTGATATGATGATTTCGTTAAATAAGCGGTTCCGTCCCGCTTTCACTCATAAAATCATTATAACGCAGAAAGAAATGCTTGGCAAACCGGTTCTTTATCCATGAAAACCCGTGGAAAAATCACTTAACAGATCCAAACCATCTTGACTATAAGTATTATTTGTATTAATATAAATAATACAAAGACGGGGTGAGAATGTATGATATTGTCTTTGAATTTAAAAAGTGAAACGCCGATATATCAGCAGATTTATAATCAGATCGTCCAGGGGATCGCTTCCGGCGCCCTTGAACCGGGGGAGAAACTCCCCACAGTGCGGGGATTGGCGGAAGAAACAGGGATCAATTCCATGACTGTGAATAAAGCCTATCAGCTTTTAAAAGCAGATGGTTATATATTCACAGACAGAAGGAATGGAGCCACAGTCCAGAACGTTTTCCCGGATGTGGATCATCTGAGTGAAAGGGATCAGGAGCAGTTGGCCATGATCATTTCAAGAGCGAGTCTGTCCGGGATCAATAAGGAACAGTTTCTTGAACTATGTGGAGACATTTATGATCAGCTGATATCCGGAAATGGGAGGTAGCGTTGTGAGTGTTGGAAATATTCTGCTTGTTGTCATTATTTACCCGGTCCTTTTCCTTTTATATTTTTTAGCAGCCCGGGAAACCGGAGTAAAAGGAAAACCCACTGTCCTTGGTGTCACGCTGGCGGAAACATATCGGAATGAAGCGGAAGTGATATCCCTGTTGGCAGATTATAAAAAGTCGCTGAAGCGGTGGACTTTGGCTGCTTTTTTACTTCCGGTATTTTTCATCACCTCCCGGTGGCTGACCGTTTTTATCACCGGCTATATGTTGTGGATATTTGGGGCCATTATCCTGATCTATGTTCCATTTGTGCGATACCACCGTCAACTCCGGTCTTTAAAAATGATGAACGGATGGTTCACCGGGAAGCAGGGATCTGAAAAAACATTGGAGGGCGATGTGTGGGTGGATATGAAGGCGGCAGCGGAGCCTGTGCGGATGGTCCGGCCTTGGATTTTGGCGGCATTATCTGTTCTCAGCGCCATACCGGTCATCTATGAAGGCGTTGCCGGACCGGTAGCGGCTGTGCGTTTGGATAATGCTTTGATACTGGCGTCCTTTGCCAGTGTGACATGGCTTCTGGCGCTTTTTATGATATGGATGGATCGGGAAAAGGCGGAAATCATCAGTCTGAACAGCACAGTGAACGTGAATTTTGAGCGGAGCAAGAAGCGTCGGCGGAATATGGCTTGGACCCAGATACTTATACTGAATACGGCAACGGTTTGGCTTACCTTGCTATTTTTACATGAATATCTGGGCGGTATGACAGGTTTTATGATATGGATGGGGATCTATATCCTTCTGATCTGCATCCTTGGGATACGATGTGAGTTTCGCATCATGAAGCTGCGTCAGAAACTGCGGACCGATGGAAAAGAACAGCAAGTGTATGTGGATGATGACAGCCGCTGGATATTGGGAAGCATTTATTATAATCCTCAGGATAAGCATTTTATGGTGGAGAAACGGACCATGGGTATAGGTACCACCATCAATATGGGAAGCCGCGGCGGTAAAATCTTTGCTGTCATCATCGGTCTGCTCCTGGTCTTTTGCGTCATCGGTATTCCCATCTGGATCGGTCTGGATGAGTTTACCCCCATTTCCATGACTGTGGAGGCGGATACGTTGGCGGTGGATCATGTGGCAACGGATTACCGGATCGATCTGGCGGATATAAACAAGGTAGAACTATTGACAGAACTGCCGGAAATGAGCCGGAAAAATGGAACAGGCCTCCCCAATTTGCTCAAGGGGAAATTTGAGATTGACGGAAAGAACGGCGCTTTGGTATGCTTAAATCCGGAAAATCATTTATTTATCCGGATCGAGACACAGGCCGGGCAGCTTTACCTGTTGGGCGGAAAGACTGACGGGGAGACAGAAGCGGCCTATGAAGCGATCATGGCGTATGATCAGTAAGCGAAGATTTATCAGGGAGTGATGAAGATGAAGGTGGGTATAGCCGGTGCGGGGACGATCGTTCCGGATTTCTTAAAAGCGGCGGAAAAGGTCGCAGATCTGAAGGTGGAGGCGATCTGTGCCACCAGACGTTCAGCGGACAGACTGAAGATCATGGCTGGACAGTACGGTATCCCGAAAGTGTATGGCGACTACGATAATATGTTGGAAGATGAAGAACTGGATGTGATCTATGTGGCCGTGCCAAACAGTCTCCATTACACATTTTCAAAAAAGGCGCTCAAAAAGGGGAAATCGGTGATCTGCGAAAAACCGTTCTGCTCCTGCTATGAAGAGGGGATTGAACTGGCGGATCTGGCCAGGAGAGAGGGACTTTGGATGTTTGAAGCCATCAGCAACCAGTATTTTCCAAATTACGCAAAGGTAAAGGAAGGATTGGAGAGGCTTGGTCCGATCCGGCTGGTGGATATGAATTTTTCCCAGTATTCCCGGCGATATGATGACTTTAAGAACGGAGAGATCCACCCGGTGTTTGATCCGGAGAAGAGCGGCGGCGTTTTGATGGATCTGAATGTGTATAACATCCACTTTGTGACCGGATTGTTTGGCGCTCCGGATCAGGTGGATTATCATGCCAATATCCAAAAGGGGATCGACACATCCGGTGTGCTGATCTTGACATATCCCGGCTTTATATGTACATTGGCCGCGGCAAAGGACAGCAGCAGTGAGGCGCGCATCAACATCCAGGGAGAAAAAGGCTATATGATCAGTGACTGCAAGGCGAATGCTTTTGAACATTTTTCATGGAAAGAAAAGGGAGCTGGGGAGCCGGTCCATTTCGCTCTCAACAGAGAAAAGGAGCGGCTATACGATGAACTGAAAGCTTTCACAGACATGATCCTTTCCGGCGACAGAAAATCTCACGAGCAGCAGCTTGACCACAGTCTGATGGTCCAGAAGATATTGGATGAGGCCAGAAGGCAGGCGGGAATAAAGATTGCCGGAAGGCAGGCGGATTAAACAGTTAACGAACTGGAGACGGATACCTGGTTTCTTAAATGAGACGGGTTAAGCCGTCTCCCACATAAAAAAGGATGCCTCTTTCATGAGTTCATTGATGAAAGAGGCATCCTTTTTATTAAGTGTGCTTATTTATCATCCAGTTGAATGCCAGCCAGTAAAGAGCCAAGCGTAGTGGAAGCTTCACCTTCGGATTTAAACTTGAAGTTTTCACGGGGAGCCTTGTCATGGGCATCATCGCTCTGGAGCGCTTTCATGCTCAGACTGAGTTTTCCGTCCTTCTTGTTGATGACTTTTACTTTAACGGCTTCGCCTGCTTTTAATACTTCGTTGGGGGATTTGATCCGTTTCTGGCTGATCTGAGAAATGTGTACCAGACCGCTCAGGCCATTCTCAAGACGTACAAAAGCGCCGTAAGTTGTGATCTTTTCCACTGTACCGTCAAATACTTCGCCCACCTGGATGGCATCGATCATCGCCTGCTGTTCGGCAGCTGCCTTTTCCTGGGCAACAACTCTTCCGGAAAGGACCAGACGGCGTTTTTCTTCATCCACTGTGATGATCTTCACGTCGATCTCTTTTTCCAGCCAGTCATTCAGATCTTCAACATAACCGTTGGTAATCTGGGATGCCGGGATAAATCCTCTGCGTCCCTCCACATAAGCGATCACTCCCGCATTGACAACGCCGCTTACCTTAACTGTAAGCACGGTACCGGCGTCCATCATCTCCTGGAGTGCGCCCCATGATATCTTTTCTTCTGTAGTATGTGTCGCTTCGCTCATATCGTCCACCTCATTAATTAATTCGTCGTTTCAGTATCATTGGTATCTTCTTTGGCATCAGCATCTTTTGCTGTGTCAGTTTCCGAACTGTCAGAAGCCATCTTGGAAGGATTTACTTTGACATATTCCCTGTTGGAAGCCGTGTCTTCCTCGTCGTCTTCAAACATGTCGTCAAAATCATCTTCGAAGTCTTCGTCCCAGGTATCATCAAAGTTATCAGAAGATTTCTTATCAATGATATCTTTAACGATATATGCGATACTTCCTATAGCAACGGCAACAGTTACTGTTTTAGCTACAAATTTAAAAAATTTGCTTATCTTCATAAATACTCACCTTCCTGTCCAATTTAATACCAATATAACACATTATATAGTATTTTATTGAAAAAATAAAGATATTATTTAATTTGGGACAAAAAAGTTTAAAAGATAAAACGGCGGGTTTTTATATAACTTTTGTTTTCCATCCGGCGGACTTGACAAAAGGTTTCCATCTCTTTGATGGTGGGGCCTTTCAGGCCATTGTCGTTATGACCGATGATCTGCCCATCTCCAATGTACATTTCCACATGTCCCACCCCAAAGGGACGGGTGGGATCAGAGCCGCGGAAGAAAAGCAGATCCCCGGCTTTCAGTCGTGCCGCATCCGGATGCCAGTGCCCGTCTGCGGGCTGGTCGATGTCCACGCCTTTTAAAGAAAGGATCTGTTCGGGGGTGTCCGAACCGATATCGATCCTCAGTATGGTCATATATGCCCAGGCCATCAGAGAAGAGCAGTCGCTGAATCCTCTGTCCACATTTTTTCTTTGTTCGGACTGGGTATATGTATTTTTCTTTTCCAGTCGGCAGACACCGTCCACGATCCGTTTTCTTGAAAGTTCTGCGGACAACATAAATTTCATCATCCTCCTGTTCCAGTTATTCCCCGGGACATTTAGACGGCTTTTGCTTGCAAGCTGAGAAAAGCCGCTGTATACTAAAAGAATGAAAAAAATTTTAAATATCTCAGGGGTTTTTAGTTTTATATATTATGCTATGCTTATATCATATGCAGGAATAAGGACCACATTCGCGTCATTTTGGGCGATATTGGGAACAGTATGCTTGGGTATGTCCATCCTTCCGGAGAAAATATGGGCAACATTGCGCCTGCCTGTTGTATTGATGGCATCGGCAGTGGGATCATTAAGCTACCGCATGATACAGGCCGGGAAGTCAAAACCGGAACAGGGAGCCGATTATATCATCGTCCTGGGGGCCCAGGTACGGGGCAGTAAACCTTCCCGTTCCCTTTTGTACAGGATCGAAGCGGCAGCCGAGTATATGAAGGCTAATCCGGATACTGTGGCCATCGCTTCCGGTGGTCAAGGCGATGGGGAAGCGATCAGCGAAGCCTGTTGTATCCGCAGGATCCTGGAAAAGATGGGTATACAACGGGATCGGATCATAGAAGAAAACCGTTCCGTCAGCACCTGGGAGAATCTGCGTTATTCGCTGGGGATCGGCGGGCGGGACGCGTCTTATATCATTGCGACCAACAGTTTCCACATATACCGGGCTTTAAAGACAGCAAAGGCTGTGGGGATGGCCCGCTGTGCCGGGCTGGGCGCCCGTTCCCACCCCCTGTTCCAGCTTAATTATTTCGTACGGGAGATATTTGCTCTGGCCAAGTTATATATGAAACTGGGGGCGGAAAGGATCCGATCTTGAAGAAATATAAAAAAACTGTTGCAATTTGAAATAAATTCGTGTAATATACAATCTGTGTTGACAAAAAGACAAATGTGTGCGTCAGAAAGACATTTTTTCGGACGGTACAGAAATCAATAAAGGAGTTTGAGAATATGGATAAGAAATTAAGAGTAGGTGTCCTTGGCGGAACAGGTATGGTAGGTCAGAGATTTATCTCTCTGCTTGAAAATCACCCTTGGTATGAAGTTGTGGCGATCGCGGCAAGTCCCCGATCTGCAGGTAAGACATACGAAGAGGCGGTAGGCGGCCGTTGGAAGATGGATACGCCCATGCCTGAGGCGGTAAAGGATCTGATCGTCATGAATGTGAATGAAGTGGAGAAAGTTGCTTCTGAAGTGGATTTTGTATTTAGCGCGGTGGATATGTCCAAAGATGAGATCCGGGCGATCGAGGAGGCTTATGCCAAGACAGAGACACCGGTCGTGTCCAACAACAGCGCCCATCGCTGGACGCCGGACGTTCCCATGGTCATTCCGGAGATCAATCCGGAGCATTTTGAAGTGATCGAAGCTCAGAAAAAGCGTCTGGGAACAACCCGCGGCTTTATCGCCGTAAAACCCAACTGCTCCATCCAGAGTTATGCGCCGGTGCTGACAGCATGGAAGGAATTTGAACCGACAGAAGTGGTTGCCACCACTTATCAGGCAATCTCCGGAGCGGGCAAGACATTTAAAGACTGGCCGGAGATGGTGGAAAATATCATCCCCTTCATTGGCGGCGAAGAGGAAAAGAGCGAACAGGAACCGCTTCGCCTCTGGGGTAAAGTGGTAGATGGACAGATCGTCAAAGCAGAGGCGCCGGTGATCACGACCCAGTGCGTACGCGTGCCGGTACTGAATGGCCATACGGCGGCTGTATTTGTAAAATTTGCGAAAAAACCGACAAAAGAAGAATTGATCGACCGTATGATCCATTTCAAAGGTCTGCCCCAGGAATTGGATCTGCCCAGCGCTCCAAAGCAGTTTATCCAGTATCTGGAAGAGGATAATCGTCCCCAGGTGAAGATGGATGTGGATTTTGAGAATGGCATGGGAATTTCCGTGGGACGTCTCCGTGAAGATGTGATCTATGATTACAAATTTATCGGTCTGTCCCATAATACTGTTCGAGGCGCTGCCGGCGGAGCTGTGCTTTGTGCAGAACTGTTGACAGCTCAGGGTTATATCCAGGCAAAATAAAAACAGATCGATATAAAAACTCCAAAGCCGTGTCTAAGGCTTTGGAGTTTTTTTGATTGGGACAAATTGTAAAAAACATATAAAAATGGCGGTTGACACATGTTTTGGAGGGGGATTATGATGAATCTGAGCTTAAATGAAACGATCAGATATACGAAATCGATGGCTGGAAAGTATGCTTTGATTAGAGGTGTCGGGATGAGAATATTGAATTTTGGTTCGGTGAATGTGGATCATGTTTATCAGGTGGATGATTTTGTGCGTCCGGGAGAGACTAAACGATCTTTAGGTTTTCAGATGTTTCCGGGGGGAAAGGGGCTGAACCAGTCGGTGGCCTTGGCCCGGGCGGGAGCCTGCGTCTGCCATGCAGGAAAGATCGGGACTGATGGAGCCTGGCTGGAGAAACTGATGCGCGATTCCGGCGTGGATACCCGGTATCTGGCTTCTTCATCTGAAGATACAGGCAGGGCCATTATCCAGGTGAGCCGGGAAGGGCAGAATGCCATCCTTTTATATGATGGCGCCAATCAGACCATGGATGAAACCTATATCCGCCAGACGCTGGAACATTTCAAAGAAGGGGATATCCTTCTGCTCCAAAACGAGATCAATCATATTCCCCTTTTGATGGATCTGGCCTATGAAAAGGGGATGAGTATTGCGTTTAATCCGTCACCGGCCAATGCTATCATACGCCAGTGTCCACTCCATAAAGTCACCTGGCTTCTGATCAATGAGATCGAAGGGGAGTGGCTCACAGGGGAAAAGGAACCGGATAAGATCTGCGATATTCTCCTTTCCGATCATCCCCACATGGCCATTGTATTGACTCTGGGAAGTCAGGGGGCTCTTTACCGGGCAGATGGACAAAGGATTTTCCAGAAAGCCTTTAAAACAGATACGGTGGATACTACGGGAGCCGGCGATACCTTCACCGGATATTTCCTGAAATGTGTGGCAGATGAAGAACCGGTGGAACAGGCCCTTCGTTTGGCAGCCCGGGCGGCCGCCATATCCGTTTCCCGTCCCGGAGCAGCCGTTTCCATCCCCCTCTGGGAGGAGGTGCGCGACTAAAGGAGGCGGGTGATCTGACCGACCGACTGCCAAGACAGAGGGGACAGAGAAGATTCTGAATTGTATTCCGGGAAAAGGCGTGGTATAATAGATGATCGCACATAGGCGGATGCCAGCGATAAAGCATGGATTTGCTGTGTGAACAGACTATCGGGATGAAAGATCAAACGGAGGTAGAGATCATGAGGATTGGTTTTGGCTGTGACCATGCCGGCGTGGAATTAAAGAGGATTTTGATGGACCATCTGGCAGAAAAGGGACATGAGTGCGTGGATTATGGAACACCGGACGCTTCGATAAAGATGGATTATCCGATTCCGGGAAGAAAAGTGGCGGAAGCGATCGTAGCCGGAGAGGTGGACAAGGGCGTGCTCATCTGCGGCACCGGCATCGGTATTTCCCTGGCGGCCAATAAGGTGCCTGGAATACGGGCGGCTGTGTGCAGCGAGCCTTATTCTGCCAAAATGACTGTCCAGCATAACAATGCCAATATCATCGCCATGGGGGCAAGGGTTGTAGGCTCTGAACTGGCCAAGATGATCGTGGATGCATTTTTTGAAGCGGAATTTGAAGGTGGCCGTCATGCCCAGCGGGTGGACATGATCACGGAGATCGAAAAATGTTATAATAAATGATCTGACAGTAATATAAAGCGGCCGGGCTTGAAATTTGATCTGAAATATAGTATAATAAGCATCGGCTGTTTGGAGACGTACCGAAGTGGCCGTAACGGGGCTGACTCGAAATCAGTTTATCGGTTTTATCGCCGGTACGAGGGTTCGAATCCCTCCGTCTCCGCTTTTTAAAAGATAGGCTGTAAAATCCGGATATCTGGGTTTTACAGCCTGTTTTGTTTTATCATATCGTTGAATGGAAAGAGATGATTTTCACGGATCAGATAGCCTATGGATACGGGGGGAGGAGACAGATGAATACGCCAAGACTTGAGACGGAACGATTGATACTCAGAAAATTTACAGAAACAGATATACCGTGGATCTTTGAAATATATCGGGATGTGGAAGTGAACCGGTTTTTGCCATGGCTGCCGGTGAAAACCATGGCGGGAGCTGCGCAGATTTTTCAGGAACAGTATGCGGCGCATTACAATAGGCGATACGGCTATGATTATGCGATCTGCCTGAAAAAGGATGACCGTCCCATTGGCTATATGAAGGTCAGTATGGATAGCAGTTACGATTTAGGCTATGGACTCGGACAAGCATATTGGCATCAAGGAATAGCTACAGAAGCGGGAACAGCTGTCATCGCCCAGGTAAGAAAACAGTATTCCTACGAGGAGCAATGGCAGCCAAAAGATCTGCTGGTGACATTCAGACTGTATCAGATGAACCTTGATGGAAATACAGACCGGGTTTTTCAAAAATACTGGGACCGATCGGAAGTACACTTTGTGGAAAAGTTTTGACGGATCTGTTCGGCGATGGCCTCCATATGACGGCCATCGGTGCCGCAGCAGCCACCGTAGATCTTTACCGGTATCCGATCATTTAACCGGATCATCCATCTGGCCAGGTCGTCCGGATCCGAGGTGTGGAGCGCTTGGGAGGCGTCCGACATATCGTAGGATAGAGAGGAGGTGTTGGCCTGTATGCCTCTGAAACGGGTCCGGACAGCATCACATTGATTAAAGGGATGGGATAAAGCTTCCCAGACGATCTTAGGGTGGACACAATTGGTCATGTAACAGGCCGACCTCCCAGCTATGGAATGTTTTTGCATCTTCAGTGTCCAAAGCATCCGCGCCGGTGTAAGCATCGCCGTGACAGCCCAAGAGACCGCCGATGTACATTTCCTGGGATGTTTCTCCTTGGATCTTTCGGAGGAAATCCACATTGTCCTTTATGAGGGCGGCGTCAAAGACCGAGGCTTCCACCCGTTTGCGATCTGTCCGTCGGGTGGGTGTGGTGGCCAGGAAAGGCAAAGCATACCGGGCTGCGATCCGGGCGTATTCATGCCAGAGGGAGCCAAGAGCCGCTCGGCCTTTTTCAGAGTAGACCAGGCCGGCCATATCCACATGCTCATCGAAAGTCAGATGATATTCCCTTTTTAAACGTTCCCCTAAAGCCCCTTCCATCAGACACATATCTGTTCTTTTTCCATAACATCCGTAAACGACATATCGATCTCCTTTACAAGTGAAAGCAAGCCGGATACCGGCTCAAAACAAGTTACATATGATCTTATTATACTACGCCGGCAGAGTCGATGGAATAAGTCCGGAGAAAATGAATGATTATACGAAAAAATGAATAGAAAAAACGGTCTTATAAGTTATGTTTACAGCAGAGACAGGGCATGTTAAAATACCGAAAACCATATATTTATGAGAAATTATGGAATGGGAGACGTTTATATGCTGGACATCTATCTATGCGGAGGCTCTGGATAAAAGGGTATCCGCTCGTATGCGGGATGTTTATTCCATACGCAGCGGCGATCGTATACGACATATTCCGGTGGAACGGATCTTATTTTTTGAGACAGCTGTCAAACCGCATCATGTGATCCTCCATTCCGTTGACGGGTGGCTGGATTTCATCGGCCGTCTGAACGACATTGAACGGCGGTTGGACGGATCATTCATCCGGACCCACAGATCTTATCTGGTCAACAGGAAAAAGATCACAGAAATGGATCTGCGTCATAATCGGATAAAGGTGGGGGATGGGGTATGCCTGGTATCCCGTAAGATGAAATCGGTTCTGCTTGAAAAGCTGGATGGGGGACTGGTATAATAAAAACATCTAAAATATAAGGATGATGAGCATGTATATATCCGATTTACATATTCATTCCCGCTTTTCACGGGCAACCAGCCGGGACGGGGATCCGCAACATTTGGATCTTTGGGCCAGGAAAAAGGGGATCCATATTGTGGGGACCGGCGATTTTACCCATCCTGCCTGGCGTTCTGAGCTGGAAGAAAAACTGGAGCCGGCCGAGGACGGCTTGTATAAATTGAAAAAAATGTATCGGATCAAAGACGGCGTGGCTTCAGACAGTATGGAGCCTCGTTTTGTCATTACCGGAGAGATCAGTTCCATATATAAGAAGAATGGCAGAACACGCAAAGTACATAATCTGCTCATCCTTCCCGGATTGGAAGCGGCCCGGACGTTGTCTGCCAAATTGGAGACGATCGGAAATATCCATTCCGATGGCCGTCCCATCTTGGGACTGGATTGCAAAGATCTGCTGGAGATTTTCTTGGAACGGGTTCCCGGAGGCATTTTTGTCCCGGCGCACATATGGACGCCCCATTTTTCCCTTTTGGGAGCTTTTTCCGGTTTTGATTCGGTGAAAGAATGTTTTGAAGATTTAACGCCTTGGATCCATGCCATGGAAACCGGATTGTCGTCGGATCCGGCGATGAACTGGCGGCTGTCCATGCTGGATGGTTATCAGCTCATATCCAATTCGGATGCCCATTCACCGGCAAAATTGGGAAGGGAAGCCAATCTGATGGATATTGAATTAAGCTATGCAGGGCTTGAGAAAGCCATCCAGAAGGGGGAAGGGCTGTATGGGACAGTGGAATTTTTCCCGGAAGAGGGGAAGTACCACTATGACGGACACAGAAAGTGCCAGCTGTGTCTGACGCCGGAACAGACGAAGGCTTTTGGCGGGCGGTGTCCGGTATGCGGGCGAAAGCTGACCATAGGAGTGGAGCATCGGGTGGAAGAACTGGCAGATCGGGAAATGGGTTATGTCCGGCAGGATGCCAAACCCTTTGAAAGTCTGATGCCTTTACCGGAAGCCATAGGTGAAGCCATCGGCCATGCTCCGGCCAGTCGGATCGTCCAAAATATTTACGCAGAAATGTTAAAGAAACTGGGATCTGAGTTTGAGATCCTAAGGCAGATACCTGTGGAAGATATCCGAAAACAGGCTGGCTATATGGTGGCAGAGGGGATCCGGAGATTGAGAAATGGGGAAGTGGAGCGGGATCCCGGCTTCGATGGCGAATATGGAAAGATCCATCTGTTCCGTCCGGAAGAACGGGAGGATACGCAGGGACAGTTGAACTTTTTTTCGTGGCTGGACATTCCGGAAAAAAGAACAGAGGTGACAGATGGAGAAAGACAGGCGGAAGCGGCCCTCCAGGCGGCAGAGACTCCAAAACCGGCGGACGCAGTCTGGACGGAAGAAACAGATACAATGACGAACAGTCATAAAGATATACTCAATGAGATGCAAGAGGCGGCGGTCCGTTCGGTGGCTCCAGTGACAGCTGTTATTGCCGGTCCCGGAACAGGAAAGACAAAGACATTGGTGGAAAAGATCCGATATCTTATCCAGGTGAGACGGGTAAGACCAGACCAGATCACAGCGGTAACCTTTACCAACAAGGCGGCCGGTGAGATGAGGGAACGGTTGGGGAAGGCTTTGAGCGGCGTACGGGGTGTAAAACAGCTTCAGATCGGGACCTTCCATGCCCTTTGCCTGGACATGCTCCGGAGGGGCAATGTGCCGGTACATCTTGTGGATGAAACGCAGACACGGGAGCTGGCGGAGTCTGTCATCGCAGACTATGACATGAAAATGACAGTTAGTCAGTTTTTGAATGGCATTTCCTTTTGGAAGAATGGCGCTTCTGCCCGATCTGTTGTCTGCCGGGAAGCGTATGAGGTTTATCAGGATCTGATGGAAAAACGGCAGATGACGGACTTTGATGATCTTTTAAAAAAGACTTTGGAATGGATGGACACGGGATCCGGAAAAGCGGTGAAAGGCGGCCATTTCCAGTATCTGCTGGTGGACGAGTTTCAGGATATCCAGCCGCTTCAGTATCAGTTGATACAAAAATGGCATGAAGGCGGACGGGAGCTGTTTGTGATCGGCGATCCGGATCAATCGATTTATGGCTTTCGAGGATCGGATGCCCGTTGTTTTGAACGGTTGGAGAAGGATCATCCGGATATGACGACGTTACGGCTTATGGATAATTACCGCTCCCGCAGCCCCATCGTGGATGCCGCCATGGCGGTGATATCCGCCAATCCTGGAAAGAAGCGGATACTCCGAGCTGCCCGTACCAAAGGCGAGCCGGTGCGTATCGTGAAAGCTTCCGGCGCCATGGCCCAGGCGATATTTGTCGCCAAGGAGATCAACAGACAGGTGGGCGGTATGGATATGCTGGATGCGGAAACGGACAGGTACCGGAATGAAACCGATATCCAGAGAGATTTTGCGGATATAGGGATCCTTTATAGGACCCATTATGAGGGACGGCTCTTGGAGAAATGTCTGCGTCAGGAAAGTATACCTTATGTGGTCGCCGGAAGAGACGACTACCTGACGGCGCCAGCTGTCCGGGGAACGTTGTGTTTTTTCAGAAGTCTTATGGAAGATCTGCCGGAGGATATGAAGCTGGCCGGCCAGCTTCTATGGGAGCAGGAGCCGGGTATGACCGATATGATCTATGAGCAGGCGGCGGAAACATACCGTCCCCTTTTAAAGAAAACAAAACCGGAGAAGCTGTTGATCCGGTGGATGGACGATATGGGCTTACAGAATGACGAAAACATGGATAAGCTGGTCCAGACAGCTGTCTTTTATAAAACGATGGAAGCGCTCATTTACGCTTTGATGTTGGGGGAAGAAGGGGACATCCTGAGGCGCGGCGGTAAAAAGTACAAGTCGGGAGCGGTGACCCTGATGACCATGCACGCGGCAAAGGGCCTGGAATTTCCGTTGGTATTTCTGTATGATGTGAAAAAGGGAAGGATACCTTTGGAACGGCCGGAGGGAGAAACGGATATGGAAGAAGAAAGACGGCTCTTTTTTGTGGCGATGACCCGGGCTAAGGATGAGCTGATCCTCACCTACGATGGTGAGGGCTCGGCGTTTCTGGATGACATACCGGAAGCGTTGTCTGTTTACGAAAAAGCAGGGAGGCAAAAGGAAGAGACAGAGGAAGTCCACCAGATGGATCTGTTTGAATTGTGGGAGGAGAAATGAACCAAAAAAGTAAAGGATTCGTATTGATCGTGATAGCCTGCCTTTGGATGTGGGGAGGGTGTGATGGCGTAAGCCGGGAAAACGATGCTGCATATGAAACAGCGAAAGTATTAAAGGAAGGATATGAGACAGGGATAGAGGAGACAACGGAAGGATCCGTGCAGGATAGGGAGAAAAACTGTTTTGAAAAAACTTTTGGATCCTATGAACTGCCAAAAGATTGGATCGAATCGGAAGAGCATTCCACGGCGGAGCGGTTTTTCTATGTGAAAACAGGTGATGAAAAAAAGGATCGGCCCGACAATATATCTGTGCATGAAGGGGAGAATCCATATGCTCAGAGCGAACATGAAGCGTTTCGGGAAGCCATCCTGCGCCAGCTTTCAGCACAGATTTCCGGAGACGAGGATGTGACCCTTTACGGGGAGGGCTACACAGCGGAAGGCGGATCGACGGTTTATCGTTTTACCATTGAGGAATCGGAGACGGGCATCGTGACGACCATGTACTATATCGTGGGCGACTACAGATATGTATTGATACATGAGACAAATTTCACCGGGGATCCGTCAGCCGATGAGGCTGCGCGGCAGGTGGCGGATACGTTCCGTTGGGATGTATGAAAGGGAAATCAGACTGGCTTTTTCTTGATTCGCTCAAGGGGGCGTGATAGAATAACGATGTACCCATCCAGGCAGAAAATCGGCCTGGGCCTGCGAGCCGCGGCCACAGCCTGGAGATGTTTATTATTTTGAAAGAAATGAGGCATGAGTGTATGACAAAGTTTATCATGAACGGATGCAATGGCGCCATGGGACAGGTGATCACCCGCCTGGCTGCAGAGACACCCGATGTGGAGATCGTGGCCGGTATTGATGTGGCAGACAACCGGGATAATGGTTATCCTGTATATACCCGCCCGGAGGACTGTAAGGTAGAGGCAGATGTGATCGTGGATTTTTCCATAGCAAAGGCTGTGGACGGCATTGTGGATTACGCAGTCGCACGTCAGCTGCCTCTGGTATTGTGTACTACCGGACTGACAGACGAGCAGATCGAATATGTTAATGAACAGAGCAAGAAAGTGGCCATTCTCCGGTCAGCCAACATGTCTCTGGGTGTGAATACATTGTTTAAGCTGGCTGCCATTGGCGCGAAGATCCTGGGCGCTGCCGGATATGATATGGAGATCGTGGAAAAGCACCACAACAAAAAAGTGGACGCGCCATCGGGGACGGCTCTGGCCATCGCGGATGCGGTGAATGACGCCATGGACCATGCCTATACATATAAACTGGACCGCAGTAAAGACCGGGTAAAAAGGGATCCGAAGGAGATCGGGATCCAGGCGGTCAGAGGCGGTACGATCGTGGGTGAGCACGAACTGTTCTTCTGCGGGCCGGACGAAGTGGTGGAGATCAAACATACAGCCTATTCAAAAGGCATTTTTGCGAAAGGCGCCATTGAAGCAGCGGCTTATTTAAAAGGAAAAGAACCTGGATTGTATACAATGGCGGATGTCATCGGCTGATATATCATAATGGAGGTAGAGAAGTGGGGAAAAGTACAAAGGGGAAGTTTAGTTCCATGGAACTGAAATATTTAAAGGTTTTATCCGAACTTTATCCGACGGTTCCGGCGGCCTCAACGGAGATCATCAACCTGCAGGCCATATTGAACCTGCCAAAAGGTACGGAACATGTGATCAGTGATATCCATGGGGAAGCGGATCAGTTTTTTCATGTGCTGAAAAACGGGTCCGGAGCAGTGAGGGCCAAGATTGATGACGAATTTGGCAATTCCCTCAGTATCCGCGATAAAAAGCAGCTGGCCACGCTCATATATTATCCGGAGCAGAAGCTGGATCTGATCGAAAAGTCCGAACCGGATCTGGAGGACTGGTATAAGATCACCCTCAACCGTTTGATCCAGGTGTGCAAGCGGGTGGCTTCCAAATATACCCGATCGAAGGTACGCAAGGCGCTGCCGCCGGATTTTGCTTATATCATTGAAGAGTTGATCAATGAAAAGGAAGAGGTGCTCAACAAAGAGGCTTATTATAATGGGATCATCGATACGATCATCCGTATCGACCGCGCCCGGCCTTTCATCGTTGCTCTGTGCAATCTGATCCAGCGTCTGGTCATTGACCGGCTCCATATCGTGGGTGATATTTACGATAGAGGATCCGGAGCTGTGGAGATCATGGATCACCTGATGACCTATCATTCGGTGGACATCCAGTGGGGAAACCATGACCTTTTGTGGATGGGCGCTGCTTCCGGACAGGAAGCCTGTATTGCCAATGTGATCCGCATCTGTGCCCGGTATGGCAATCTGGAAACGCTGGAAGATGGATATGGGATCAATCTTCTTC
>DVLT01000036.1 GCA_018715345.1 Candidatus Onthocola gallistercoris | reverse complement strand
CCCTGTCTGGCGGTAAAGCTTACATCCTCCAGTACACCGTCCCCTTCCCGGTAGGCAAAGAACACATGGTCAAAGGTGATATTGTAGTTTTCAGGCGCAAACTCTTTTGTGCCCTCCTGTATCGGATGTTCCAAAATAGAACGCATCCGTTCGATCTGCAGTTTCGTATTAAAGGTGGCGGCGATATTCTGAAGTACCAGCCCCAGGGGGTCATAAAGCCTTGCGGCGGCAAAGAGGAACCCCAGAAAATAGAGAAAAGAAAGTTCTCCGGCTGCCAGAAGCGCCCCTCCGGTCAGGATGGTAGTGGCCAGCCCGAGACGAAGAAAGGCTTGAGCGGAGCAGACAAACACGCCGGTTGCCAGCTCCGAGTGGATGGAGCCCCTCTCCATGGCCGCCAGTTTTTCCTCCAGTTTTCCCATGTAGGCTTCCTGACGGCTGCATGCCTTAATATCCCGTATAGTTTCCAGCCCTTCCTGGATGCAGTCGGCTACTGCCCGCTTGTTTAAAATATTTTTTGTACCGAAGGCATCCTGGATCTTCTTGCTCCCTGCTGTGAGCAGGATGGCCGCCGGCACCACCCACAGCACGGCCAGCGCCATCCGCCAGTCGCTAAAGAACATGGCAATGCCGATCACAAGAGTGGAGAAAACGGACGCGAACAACTGGGGTACATAATGGGAAAACATCTGATCCAGGCTGGAGCAGTCCGCGATCATGGTGGAGGTCAGATCACTTAAATCCCGGTTTCCGAAAAAGCTTAAGGGAAGCCGGCGCAGAGTTTCTGCCAGGCTTATCCGTCGGCTGGCGCTTTCTTTATAGGTTGCCAGGTACAGCGAAGCATACTGGAACCAGTGAAGAATGAACAGCAGGATCAGGACAGCCGCGCCAAAGCCGGCATAGATCCAGAACCCATCCATAGGACTGCTCCCGTTTTCCATGGCATCCAAAAGATGCTGCGCCGTAAACAGGACGGCTCCCACGGGAAGCATCAGGCTTAAATTGCACACAAAACACCAGATGACGGCTTTCACCAGGTCTTTTGCCCCTTTTTCACTGAGGGCAAATAAGTGCTGTATTTTTTTTGTCATACCGCATCCTCCTTTCCAACCTTCCACTGGGCGCTGCGCCGGTAATCCTCCCACATGGCGGCATAAATACCATGAAGCGCAAGCAGGCTTTTGTGACTGCCCTGTTCGACAACCCTTCCGTTGCTCAGGACAATGATGGAATCCGCATCTTGTACGGTGGACAGCCTGTGGGCGATCATCAATACGGTTTTATTCCTTGTCAGCGCTTCAAATGCTTTTTGGATCTGATGTTCATTTTCCGGGTCGGCAAAAGCGGTGGCCTCATCCAGCACGACGATGGGGGCGTCTTTTAAGATGGCCCGTGCCAGAGCGATCCTCTGCTGTTCGCCGCCGGAGAGATAGATACCTTTTGTCCCCACCACAGTATCCAGACCCTGCGGCATTTTTCCCAGAATATCATCGCACTGGGCGGCGTGGGCAGCAGCCAGGACCTCTTCTCTAGAGGCATCCGGTCTGGCAGCCCGGATATTTTCCAAAAGACTTTCCTTAAACAGCCGGGTATCCTGAAAGACAAAGGCCACATGTCGCATCAGATCTTCCGTGTTCATCTCCCGGACATTGACTCCGCCGATCGAAACGGTACCGCTGTCTGCATCCCAGAAGCGGGGGATCAGGCTGGCGGCTGTGGTCTTGCCACCTCCGGAGGGTCCTACCAGCGCCGTCACCTGTCCAGGACGGACGGAAAATGACACATTATCCAGAGCCGGCCGGTCTGCGCCTGGATAAGTAAAGGTTACATGATCAAAAGATACGGCGGCATTTGCCGGACGTTTCTGTACTTTTGATTCTTCCATGGGTTTCTGGTCGAGGATTTCATCCAGACGCCCCACCGCTTCATCGGCTTCCATGACAGCCTCGCTCATATACATGATCCGGTTGATCATCTGGCCGCAGGCGGGCGCAAACAGGGCGTAGAAGATAAAGTTTACCAGTACGGTCTTTATATCTGAGCCTGAGGCAAGAAGCAGCGCCGCAGGGATCAGCAGGGCAAAGGCGCCGTTGATAA
The DNA here is from genome assembly GCA_018715345.1 of Candidatus Onthocola gallistercoris. Taxonomy (GTDB): domain Bacteria; phylum Bacillota; class Clostridia; order Lachnospirales; family Lachnospiraceae; genus Frisingicoccus; species Frisingicoccus gallistercoris. The sequence continues at coordinate 17,030 of DVLT01000036.1, read as the reverse complement.
AAGTCAGGAAACAGGTCTGACCGACACGGCAGCTCATGGCATACTGGCTGGCCAGATTGCTGTAATCCCTGATGGCAGCGTAAAAAGCCTTGAAGGAATAGACTGTCTGCTGGAACATTTTTACTACGGGAATACCGCGGACATATTCCACCGCCTCACCGCTCATGCGCTCAATTTCCTTCTGGTACCGATGAAAAAAGCCAGCGTTCTTTCCGCCCATCATCAGGCACATGGAAAGAAGGGCAAGAACCATGGTGAGCAGGCATAATAGTCCCATTTTCCAGTCAAAGAGGAACAGCATTGCGATGGCAGCGATCGGGGTGACGATGGTTCCCGCCAGGTCGGGGAGCTTATGGGCCAGCAGATCTTCCGTGAGCCCGGCGTTATCATCAATGAGTTTACGCAGCCGTCCCGACAGATTTCCCGTAAAGAACCCCAGAGGCAGTTTCAGCACGTGTGCCATGGCGGCGCGCCGGATGTTCCGGGCAGTACGAAAGGCAGCGATATGAGTAGACATGAGGGCGGCAAAATACAGAACGATACTGGCAATGGCAGTCCATACCGCCGTCCAGCCCCAGCGGGACAGGTTGGAGACCCCGAAGGGACCGGGCCAGGATTCCAGTACATTCCGTGCCGCCAGCCAGACGCACACATAAGGGATCAGCCCCAGTACCGCAGATAGGGCGGAGAGGATACAGCCCAGCAGGGTGAGCATTTTATGCCCGCCGGCATAACCTAAGATGCGGGACAGGCTGCTTTGTTTTTTTTGCATGAAAAGAATACCTCCTTTTTGTATAAAATATTTATCATGAAGTTAGATAAAACTAACCACCGCGTAAAAAAGATGGGGGCTATTGCCCCATCAATTTCAGCCATCCTGCCGTGTAAAAATCCCGCAGTTGATCCACATAGCGCAAGGCTCTGTCTCTGGGCATGTCGTGTACAACGATTTCAAATACCCCATTAAACATGCCGCTGGCGATGATATGACACATCTGCTCATCCAGATCCGGGATATCCTGTCCGAGGCGGCGAAGAACTTCCATATATTTCATCGTGTATTCGACTTCCACCTCAACCATATTGTGGACAAAATTTTCATAGCTGGTGCCTTCCGAACGGCAGAGCAACAGTTTCACCGGCTCGCGGTGCTGGCAGATGTATTCCACCATCCAATGGATACAGTTCGAGGATTCCACCCCCATATGGTCCGGCTGCTGTTCTTCAGGCAGCTCGGCGAAAGAGGTTTGGGCTTCCATAAATTTCCCCATAAGGGCGGCGGCATGGGGTTCCACAATGGCGGTAAATAAGGCTTCCTTACTGGAAAAATATCCGTAGAACGCTCCAGTAGTAACGCCGGCCTTCTTTACGATCTGACGCAGGGAAGCACCAAGAAAACCCTTGTCAGAGAATTCTTCCATGGCGGTATGCAAAATATTTTCCAATGTGGCAGATGACTTTTCTTCCATAATGCCCTCCATATAACAGTGTCATATAACGATGTTATTATATGGCGTACAATGGGATTTGTCAATAGGAGACTGCTTATAAGTTGCAGTTGACAGACATTCCGATCATTTGGCGACGGACAAACAATATATTTATAAAGGCAGATCGGTCTATTATATGTTAAAATAAAAAAGAGACTTAAGATTTTTGATTTCCGGAAAAGATATGTTTTACAGGAGGTGGCTTTCATGAAGATTGCTCAGATCCAGGCCCATGTATACGAAGATAAGATGAAAAATCTGGAGGTATTCGGCAGAAAGATGGAAGAATTGAAAGATCAGAAGATCGATCTGGTGACATTGGGAGAGATGTTCACCTGTCCGTATCAGACGGAGAATTTTCCGGTCTATGCTGAGAAAGAAGGCGGGGAGACGTGGCGCTTCCTGAGTGATACGGCAAGAAGATACGGTGTTTATCTGTCTGCCGGATCGGTGCCGGAAAGGGATGATGCGGGACATACCTATAATACAGCTTACGTGTTTGACCGTGAGGGCAAGCAGATCGCAAAACACCGGAAGGTGCATCTGTTCGACATTGATGTGGAGGGCGGCCAAAGCTACCGGGAGTCGGATACGCTGACGGCAGGCGACCATTATACCGTATTTGACACAGAATTTTGCCGGATGGGCATATGTATCTGTTTTGACTGCCGTTTTCCCGAACTACTCCGGCTGATGGCTTTGGACGGCGCAAAGGTGATCCTGGTGCCTGCCGCCTTTAATATGACCACCGGACCGGCCCACTGGGAGATCATGCTCCGCAGCAGAGGGCTGGACAACCAGTGCTACGTGATCGCCACCTCCGACGCCAGGGATGAAAGCGCCGGCTATGTGTCCTGGGGACATTCCCTCATCGTATCTCCGTGGGGCGATGTGATAAAGGAGATGGATGAAAAGGAAGGCGTCATGATCACCGAGATCGATCTTGAGTATGTGGAAAAGATCCGGAAACAGCTGCCATTGCTGTCCGCAAGAAGAACAGATCTGTATGAGATGAAAGCTTTGCGGTAATACGGCATCGGCTGATACTGTCAAAGCGGTATATTCCTCTTTTCATCTTTTTAAGATGTATGGGGGTTAATATGAGAACGGGAAATTAGCAAAGATATGACGCACACTTTTATTATGACAGTGAATCCGGACAGGTAGTTGTGGAAAAGCTGGATTTATGAAATTATAAGAATAAGAATAGATTTACAGGAAAGATTGCCGCGCCAATTTGGCGCGGCAATCCCCTTGTTTCGCTCAAATTACCCGCCCGATGATCAATCCTGGACTTCTTTTCTTTTTTCCAATTCTGCTTTTATCTGTTCAAAACGTTCCTTAGGAAGGGGATAGATCCGGGTCAGGATGATGGTTGCCGCAAAGAGCAGTATGGGTACGAGTGTATAGATCAGGCGGATGGCCATGGATGCGCTTTCCGGCTGGGTGGCTGCACCGCTGACGAATCCGAAGTTTTCCATGATGAGCAGCATACAGGGCAGCATGATGGATACCATGGCTCCGCGTATGGTCGCCATTAATGCATAAAACACACCTTCATGACGGTGGCCGGTCTTATACTCATCATATTCCAGTGAATCCGGCACGATGGCCCATGGAAGCGTCTGTGCGCCTGAGAAGAAAAAGCCGCTGGCGCCCATGAACAGCCAGATATAAATAGCATTGACACCGTCAGGAAGGAACAGCATCAGTACTCGGACAGCGATCAAGCCGCCCAGCGCGATGGCGTAGGCAAGGGTCTTGTTCAGCTTTTGAGCCAGTGTATTCCATAACGGCAAAGTACAGAATGATATACCGAAATAGGCGATCATGACAAAGGTGACGTCCCCATTCACATGAAGTCCGTAATTTAAAAAGTACATGAGCATAAAGTTGCTGACTTCAAAACCGGTGATCGTCAGCGTATACATGGCTATGGCAAACATAAGCGGGGGATTTTTAAATGCAGCCTTTAAAGATTCCCATACGGTGATCTTGTTTTCTTCTTCGATCGGCCGTACCCTTTCCTTTGTGCCAAAAGCGGTGATCAAGATCATCGTCACAGACAACAGGGCAACTGCCAGACAGGATCGGGTCAGACGGGTGGTAAGGGAACCGTAGGGAACTTCCAATATGGATGAAAAGGCGACAAATAAAAAGTATACGATACAATAATAAATACATAATCCCACTTCACTTTGGATCGGAACACGCACCCAGAGCAGGAAAAATGAGATGCCCATGCGAAACATATGTGTACCAGGCACTGAAGGCGGGTTATCGCATGTTTGATACCGCCGCGGACTATGAAAATGAAAGCGCGGTGGGAAAAGCACTGGCCAGAGCTTTGGAAGAAGGAACCGTCAAGCGGGAAGATGTGTTTATCATCACCAAACTCCCAGTGCGGGACGCGGCAGAGACGGCTGTTCCAAAAGCGCTGGATGCGTCCCTTGCCAGATTAGGCCTGGACTATGTGGATCTGTGTCTGAACAGCCATATACCGCCCATGGTCAACCAAGTGGAATCCCATCCTTTCTATCATCAGGATGCTGCCCTTCGGAATATGGAAGAACTGGGGGTCCAGCCCCAGGCGTGGGCGCCGTTATGTGAAGGACTCAAAAACATTTTTTCCAATAAAGTGCTTACGGGGATCGGCAGAAAATATGGCAAATCGGCCGCCCAGACCGCCCTCCGGTGGAATATCGGCCGGCAGGTGAGCGTGGTGACGAGGAGCCGGAGTGCCGATCATTTGAAAGAGGATCAGGATATATGGGATTTTGAACTGTCGGAAAAGGACAGAAATGCCATTGACGGGCTGGATCTGGGCTACAGTGAGATATTGGATTATGACAATCCCAGCATTGCCAGACTGTTTATACAAAAACGAACAGATAGATGAAAAAACCGTATGCGGTTTCGCCAAAAGCGCGGAAACCGCATACGATTTTTTTCATGTGGCAGCCGGTGTCACTGCCTTTTGATAGCGGGTCAGAGCCTCGTTCCATTTGGAATAGTCGCTGTCCTCCCGGTGGTCGGAAAGATCAAAATGTTCTTTCAGGTATTCCCCCAGCCAGGCGGATACTTTGACCGCCCCGTTATAATTGAGATGGTCGCCCTTGTCCCGGGTATCTGTGGACCAGTCGATATCCACTTTGTTGGGAGCCAGGTTCAGATCGATATAAGTGACGCCGCAGGAATCGGCCAGCTGCGCTACCCCGTTGTGACGCTCATAATTCCAGTTTACCGTACTTGGGGTGCTGACCAGCAAAAAGGTGGCGCCGTTGGCTTTGCAGTAGGCGGCCATGGCCTTTACGTACTGCTGGTTCAGGGCCTTGATGGGAGCGGCCGAATCCGTGGGGATCATATACTCGGTGTTGTCAGTGCCGTTGATGGCGCCATTGTAGACAAACCCTTTGTGATCATCGGTCCAGGTATACTCCACGGAGGTGAACAGTTCATCGGAACGGAGCGTTTTCCAGCGGTTGTGATAGCGGAAAACGGAAAAAAGATTTTGTATCCGGGTCAGGATGGCGTCATTTGCCGGGATATCCCGATAAATGGCATCCGTTTCCAAAATGACCACTTTTGGTTTCTGCCTTTTAAAAGCCTGCTTTAAAAAAGTGTCCGATGCACTCAGCTTTTGACCGCTGGTGGCGCACACGTATGAGGTGATGCCCTGTTTCTGCCATATTTCCATGGGAGAAATGGCGCTGTAAGCCTCGCTGTCACCGATGACCAGCACGTCGATGGAATTGTCCCGTTCTCCAAGGATACCGTTGGCTGTCACATCCTCCATGCCAAATTCGGCCAGATTGTTCTTAGGCATGAACAGATAGGATACGCCGAAAAGGATCAGGACGAAAACAGTCAGGAAGAGGATGGATACGGCCAGTATCCGGACCCATCGGCCAAGTTTTTTAGATATTATCTGATGCATAAAAGATACCTCCTGTTTTTTTCGAGCGGATCAGAAATTTGCGTAAATAGGATCAACAGGCACATATCCGGTACCATAGGCGCCGAAGATGATGACAAAGAGGATGAGGCCATAATAAACGGCCCATCGGAGGGGAAGCCGGCATGTGACCAGCCATTGCCGCGGCAGGATGCCCCTCTCTTTCAGGATGCTGTTGACAAAAACGATCATCACGGCGATCAGAGTGATCAGAAAGTCCCGTTTGTCCATTCCGAGGGTGAAAACCGTTCCGTTTTGGATGGACGCCAGAGAAAAGTCCGTGATCATGATCTTAAACATGGCCAGGCCGGCAGCCAGGCCGTTGGCCCGGAAAAACAGTTCTCCGATGCAGACAAGGATGCCGGTGCGGAGGATCTGTATAGCCATCCAGGGGAAGCTGTCCCGGCGTATATGCAGGGAACCGGTGATTCGCCGTGAAAGGGGTTCGATGATATTTCCGGTCAGTATAAAGGCAAAATGGTACATACCGAAAAAAATGTAATTCCAGCCGGCGCCGTGCCACAGCCCATTGCAAAGCCAGACGGCAAACAAAGCCGCTGAGCCGGCGATCAGAGGGCCAAAATGATTGCCCAGCTTTTTCCGGGCCCGGGAGGTCAGCTTTTTTAACGGTTTTGCCATGGACAGAGGATAGAAAATATAGTCCTTGAACCATGTCCCCAATGTGATATGCCAACGCTGCCAGAACTCGGAAATGGTACGGGAGAAAAAGGGCTGGCGGAAATTTTCCGGCAGGGTGATGCCGAAAATCTCTGCGCTTGCGATGACCACATCCATGGTTCCGGAAAATTCCATATAAAGCTGGCATGTATAAAGGACGGCAGCCAGAGCGATGATACCGCCGTCATAAGCAGCGTAGCCGTTGAACACATTTTGGATAAATACGTTCAGACGGTCTGCAATGACGATCTTTTTCAGCAGGCCGAACAGGATCCGCTGGATACCCCGCGTCAGATTTTGGTAGGAGATGGGCGCGCCTTTAAAAAGCTGAAGCGCTGTATCCTGGTAGCGGCAGATGGGTCCTTCCATGATCTGGGGGAAAAAGGCCATAAAAAGGGCCAGGCGGCCCAGATGTTTGTCCGCCGGTATTTTTTCCCGGTACACGTCAAATATGTAAGATACGGCCTGCAGGGTAAAAAAGGAAAGGCCAATGGGAACCGCATATTTGGGTATTGTGAAAGCGACCGGTATGTGAAGCGCTGAGAAAAGTGCATTGATATTTCCGCCCAGAAAGGATGAGTATTTCAGGACGATCAGTATCCCGATGTGCAGGCAGACCGAAAAAGCAACGATCCGGCGCAGCTTTTTCTGGTATGCGGTCCGGATCGCCTTTTTTCCCCCTTTGTCAGCCTGTAAAAGCACCCCTTTCCTTTCGGTCTGGACCAGAGCAAGCCAGGCGCCTGTATGATGGATGGAAAAGGTGGAAAGGAGAAGATAGATCAGCAGCTTGCCGCTGATGGACCAAAAAAACGCATAACTGGACAGAAGGAGAACATAGGGGCGGATCCTCCTCGGGGAAATACCGTAGAGGAGGATGACCGCCGGTAAAAACAGAACCAGGTATGCGATCGAAACATACGAGGAAATTTCCATTTTAACCCTCCTCGCGCAGACGCACGATCAATGCATGGATCTGTTTCGCGGAATTGAAGTTGTTCGGAATGATCTCCACAGTGGGGATCAGAATGTCGAACTCATCCTCAAGCTCTGCCACCAGCGACAGGATGGACAGGGAGTCGAGAATGTGATCGTCCACCAGAGTGGTACAGTTTTCATAGTCCGCATTTGGCTGGATATCCTCCAGGATTTTGATCAGTTGTTCCATAATACATTTCCTTCCTTTCTGCAATAATGATCTATAAAAATGACGATCGGTCATCCCAATGATGGGCGGTTAAGGGGATAGGTGGGCAGCACATCCCGGACGGTCTGGATACTTCCGTCGGGCAGACACAGGACGACTTGGGGAAGATCCCGGCTTAAAAACAGGCTGATGCCTTCCGTCATACAGTAGGCCCCGGTGTTTTTAAACAGGATCACGTCGCCGATATGCAGATCCTGTATGGGCAGCTGTTTGACAAGAATGTCGTTGACCGTACAAAGGGAACCGCATAAGTTCCAGTTTTGGCTCACACCCGAGTCCCGTTTTGGGAACAGGTCATAAAAGGGCTGTTTCATGGCCATGGACTGGCCGTAATAGACCAGCTGATGGATGCCGCCGTCCAGCAGGGCATAATTCTGTCCCTTATTTGTTTTTATATCCACCACCCGCGTACAGTAAGTTCCGCAGGAGGCGGCAATGCTCCGCCCCAGTTCCAAAGTTATCTGCGCTTTATAAGTCATGCCGGACAAAAGACCGGAAAATTCTTCCAGATAAGCGTCCTCATCGAAGTCATCCGTGGGGAAATAGGACACGGGAAGTCCGGGCCCAAATTCCAGTTCCCGGATGGGCAGTCCGCTTTTCATGGAAAGCTCCGTCAGAAAGTCATCCAGCCGGCTGATCTCCCGTTTAAGCCGTTTCAGAGAGTTTTTCTGGGTTCCGGAAAAATACTGGATCCCCCGGATGTCCAAAAATGACCAGGTTTTGTGGCTTTCTGCGATTTCCAGGATTTCTTCTTTATTCATTCCGAACTGGTTTCCGCTGGTCAGCCGGAGCAGGATGGGGATCCGGTGCCGGTACTGGCAGGAAAGATCGCGGAGCAGATCAAACTGCTGCCGGGATTCCACGGTGAATGCGCATACCGGAATGCGGGATGCGATCAGTTCTTCCATGAGCGCCGGCTCTTTGACCACTCCGGATACGACCAGTTTTTCTGACGGAAGTTCCAGAGACTGGAAAATCCTCAGCTCGCCGGGGGAACACACCTCAAAACGGTCAATGGGTCCTCCCAGATGGGGAAGGATAAAGGTGTTGGCTTTCATGGCATAACACAAAGAAACGTCAGCCGGAAGTTTCCTGCGAAGATAAGCAATACGGTCCAGCAAGGTACCGATATCAAAAACATATAGCGGTGTGGGATGGGAAGTTAAAAGTTTTTCAATATGTGTTTTGATCATAATGAACCTCCTGTCTGTGCCATCAGTGCTTTTCTGTCGGTTTTTCCGTTGGGCGTCAGGGGAAGCCGCTCAAGCCGTATAAACTTGCCGGGTACCATAAAAACCGGAAGCTTTTGCTGAAGTATACGGTGGAGCAGCCGCTCATCCGGCTTGCCGCTGTAAAAGGCGTAAAGCTTTTTGCCGTCAAAGACACAGCAGCATTGTTCCACGCCGGAAACGGAATGGATCGCTTTTTCGATTTCTTCCAGTTCGATCCGATGCCCCATGTATTTGATCTGGAAATCCTTCCGTCCCCGGAAGTAAAGCTCGCCGGAGACGTTGTAGGACCCAAGATCTCCGGTCCGGTAAATATGTTCCGGCCAATGGCAGTTCAGCGGATTTTGAACAAAATGGCGGGCGGTCTGACTTGGAGCATTGTAATACCCCAGCGCCAGAGCTGTGCCCCGGACGCAGATTTCTCCGATTTTATCCGCTTCCCGGACTTCCCGATTTTCATCATTCAGAAGAAATACCCGCTCATTAGGAAAGGCCTTCCCGATGGGTATGCCTTTTTCATAGGAATGTGTCCGATCAATGATGTGGTAAGTGCAGTTGCAGGTGATTTCTGTGGGGCCGTACAGATTGACAAACATGGCGTCCGGCAGATGTTCCATCCAGGTTTTCAGATGCCGGATCGGCATCACTTCACCGCTGAACAGAACTTTGTTCACAGTACACGGCGTCCGGTACTCAAGTCCGTGGAAGGTACATATAAGCCCCAGAGCGGACACAGCCCATATCATGGTGGTGACCTGATGATCACATATAAAGTCCAGCAGCGCTGCCGGATTGGAAAACAGCCGCTTTGGGATGATGACCAGCGTGGCACCGGTTTTCATGGCCGAGTAAATGTCTTTCACAGATACGTCGAAGTCAAAGGGCGCCTGATTGCCGATCACATCTTCAGGACCGATCCCAAATAGTCCGGTGAAGCAGTCCATGAAATCCCGGACCGACCGGTGGCTGACAGCCACGCCTTTCGGGATGCCGGTGGAACCGGATGTGAAGTTCACATACAAAGGATCCGTATCTGTCATTTCCCAGCGGATGGCCGCCAGGCGAGGATACCGGATCTCGGCCCGGACCAGATCTTCGATCCGATAGACCGGCGTTTGGGTAAATACCGCCTTTGCCCTTTCATAAGTGTTCATGTCTGCCAGGATGGCTGCAGGCGCCAGTACCTTCTGGATCTGCATCAGCCGGTTTTCCGGGAATTCCGGATTTTGCATAGAGTAGAAGCCGCCGGCCAGGACTGTTCCCAGGAATGCCTGCAGAGCCGGGATGCCCTTTTCCATAAAGACGGCCACCGGTGTGCGGGGACTGATGATCTCGGTCAGAGCGCTTCCGACCCGCCGGCTGTTTTCCAGAAGTTCTTTATATGTACAGCTGCCGTTTTCATCAATGACAGCGGTTTTATCGGGAAATTTTTCCGCGGTGGTTTCCAGATAATTTAAAATGGTTTTCATTTTTCGGATACCTCCTTTGTGATATACAGCTTTAAATGCTGTCTTTGTTTTGATGGTTCCCAGTATAGGACAGGATCCTTTATATTCCCTATAGCTTTTCTTAATTTTTGTTAAGCTTCCTTTTGGAGATATTGACAAAGATAAAGGCGTTTCCTATGATAAAGACACGGAATATCCGATGTGACAGCCAAAAAGGAGGACAAAAGATGAAGTACAATGTGCTGATCGTGGAAGATGACGCGGACATCATAGAACTTCTGACCCTGTATCTGGGCAGCAATGATTTCAATGTGTTTACCGCAATGAACGGCGAAGAGGCGCTGAAGGTTGTGGATGAACAGGAGATATCCATTGCCCTTGTGGATGTGATGATGCCAAAGATGAATGGTTATGAATTTATCAAGGCTGTCCGGAGGAATACCTCTTTTCCGATCATCATCGTTTCCGCAAAGACGATGGATGTGGATGAAGTACTGGGGCTTGATATGGGCGCCGATGCCTATATCAAGAAACCTTTTAATCCCCTTGTGCTCGTAGCTCAGGTGAAGGCTGTCCTGAGACGGACCTATAAGTTGGATATACCTTCGGCCGGAGAAGAGGGCACAGGATCTGCCGCCATGCTGCTCACTGTGGGGGATCTGGAATTTGATTTGGAAAAATTTTTGCTGAAAAAAAGAGGCGAGATTCTGCCTCTTACTTTAACGGAATTAAAGATCATGGCAAAATTGATGAAAACCCCCGGGCGGGTCTATACAAAAGCCCAGCTTTATGAATGCATCAACGGGGATTTTTACGAAAACGATGACAATACCATGATGGTCCATATTTCCAATATCCGGTCAAAGATCGAAGATAATCCGGAAACACCCAGATATATTAAGACAGTGAGGGGGCTGGGATATAAAATTGAGTATAAAGCGCTTTAAAATGAGAAAAAGTCTGATCCTGACCTGCGCCTGGTATCTTTTGATCTATTCGCTGATCCTGTTTTTAGTTTACAATACCGTCAGTTATTTTATTTACAACAGACTGAACACCGCTTTTCCTTCCATGGATAATCTGCTGGAATACGAAGATGAGCTTTCGGCGGAAACTTTTTCGGAGATTCCGCTAAGCCACTCCAGCCAGTGCGGCTTCATCGTATTTGACGGGGATGGCCGGACGGTTTATGCCACCAGCAGAGAGCTTTCTGAAAATATAAACGCCAGGGATACGGAGTTGATACCGGATTATTACGGGGCGGTTTTCTATTCTGTGTTTAAGAAGATCAACACGGCAGGACAGGTATATTATTATGTTTATCTGAACATGATGGATGAGGATACGGATACTGCCCAGATGGTGGGAAGCTGTATGCTGGATGAGACATACCGGATCGTCTCCGGAGACAACCTGTTCGGAAAGGATCAGCTGACAAAAAAGGAATTCGGCCTGCTTCAAGGACAGTATGACGAGAATCAGGACATTGAAAAATATGATTACCAGACGGATGAAGGCGAAGACCGGACGGTTGTTCTTGTTTCTCTTCAGATGAATATGGAAAATTATGACAAAATGGTAAACAATGCCAACCGTTTGTGGATCGTGGCTGTACCGACAGTGATCCTTATCGCGGCCATTGAGATCGTGCTTATCATCCGTAAAATCCGCCAGTCGATTCAGCCCCTGAATGCTGCCATCGAATCCTACCGGGGACAGGATCATTTCCAGGTGGAGAAAGAAAGTATTCCCATGGAATTTCAGCCCACAGTGGACCGGTTCTCGGAGCTGGTTTCCAGACTTTCGGCCATGCAGGCGGAGAAGGAAGAAACCTATCAGGAAAATCAGCGTATCATCGCTGATATTTCCCATGACCTGAAAACCCCCCTCACAGTCATCCAGGGCTATTCCAAAGCGCTGATGGAAGGAAGAGTTCCGGAAGAAAAGCGGGAGAAATATCTGGAAACCATCTGCAGCCGGGCGGAGCTGGCTGCAGGGCTGTTGGATTCCCTGTTTGAATATGTGAAGATGGATCATCCCGGATATGAGCCGGATCGGAAGGAGATGGATCTGGGAGAGTTTATCCGGGAAATCCTGGCAGAAAAATACAGTGAAATGGAAAACCGGGGATTTCATATGGAAGTGGATATCCAGGAAAGTCCTGTTTTATTTATGGCAGATGCCAAACTGTTCCGCCGCCTTTTGGAAAATCTTCTGGGGAATGGGGTAAAATACAATCCTCCCGGCACGACCATTTACGTATCGCTGGAAGAAAAGGGAAAACAGATCGTTCTGACCGTAGCGGATGACGGTGTTGGCATTCCGGATTCCATTGGCCGTCAAGTATTTGATCCGTTTATCACCGGCAGCGCCGCCCGCACGTCCGGGGAAGGAACCGGACTGGGGCTTTCCATTGTGAAAAAGATCGTGGAGCTCCACGGGGGGACCATTTGCCTGGTCCAGCCGCCCCGTAAGCCTTTCCATACAGAATTTCAGATGAAATGGGGCAGGAAAGGCTGATCGGCCATATGGAATTGAGAACCCTCTCTTTTTCTGATACAATATTTTTATCATCAGATGAAGAGAGGGTTTTTTATGCGATTTTTATTTGCATCGGATTCATTTAAGGGGACACTTTCATCCCAGAGGACAGCACAGCTTCTGGCGCAGGCAGCGCAGGAGATATTTCCCGGCTGTGAATGGGACAGCGTGACAGCCGCAGACGGAGGCGAAGGCACCACGGATGCTGTCCTGGATGTGGCGCAGGGAGAGCGGATACGGGTGACGGTCACCGGTCCCCTTGGGGAACCGGTGGAAGCCAGTTATGGTGTATTAAATGATGGGCGGGTGGTCATGGAGATGGCCGCTGCTTCCGGACTGCCCCTGGTGCCAGAAAAAGACCGTGATCCCCGCAGGACAACCACCTATGGTACAGGAGAGATGATACGTGATGCCCTTGAAAGGGGATATCGGGATATATCCATCGCCATCGGCGGATCTGCCACCAACGATGGAGGCATGGGTTGTATGCGGGCTTTGGGCATTCGTTTCCTGGACGCGTCGGGAGCAGAACTTTCTGGCTGCGGTGAAGATCTGATCCGTATAGAACGGATCGATATTTCCGGTTTGGATCCGAGGGTAAGGGAGGCTCATTTTACCGTCATGTGTGATGTGACCAATCCTTTATGCGGGCCGGAAGGCGCCACTTATACCTACGGCAGGCAAAAGGGCGGCACACCGGAAATCCTTGAAAAACTGGAAATGGGCATGTGCCATTACAGGGATCTTATAAAAAAACAGTTTGACGTGGATATGGATCGGATTCCAGGCGCAGGAGCCGCTGGCGGACTGGGAGCGGCGTTGATGGTATTTTTAAAAGGTCAGCTCCGTTCCGGCATCGAGACGGTACTGGATCTGATCGGATTTGACAAAAAACTTGAAGGGGTTTCTTTAGTGGTGACTGGCGAAGGGGCCACAGACTGGCAGTCGGTGTTCGGAAAAGTGATGCAGGGTGTGGGCGAACACTGTAAAAGAAAAGGCATACCGGCGGTGGCCATTGTGGGCAGCATGGGGCCGGGGGCCGAAGATATCTTTGACCATGGTATTGATTCCATCATGACCACAGTCAACGGCATCATGCCCCTGGACGAGGCTCTTGGCCGGGCGGAAGAACTTTATCTGAACGCGGCCAGAAGGTTGTTTCGTCTGCTCCGGGCCGGAAGCCGGATAAGCGGAAAAGAATAGTGCAGAAATAGCGGCAAAAAAGCCGGGAAAAGCCATGGAGTGGTTTATCAGTTCAGCAACCGCTCTGTGGCTTTTTTGTGCGATACACCTGGTTGCGCCAGCAGATATTTGCCGGGTAATAGACAGTGAACAGCGTGTACTTCGATCTGGCAGCAGTATGGCGGCGGATAGGAGATTGAGCCATACAAAAAATGAATGATAAGGAATAAAATATAGGTATTAGATATTAAAAATCATCTGTTTTATAATAAAGCCGAAGATTTCTTTCGATCAACCACATTCAGATTGCAGAGACTGGTACCGTTTCTGCGGAATATGACAGGAGGCAGGATATGAAAAGATGGATTTCATTTTTTATGATACTGACGATACTATGTTCCCTCGCGGCCTGTGGCAATGGGGCGGAACAGACGGAACCGGTTTCCCAGGCTGCAGACCCTGGGGAAACAGAGACGGAGACGGCGGAGGAAACCGATACAGAGACCGGGGAGCAGGGCAGCTCCGTTCTGGTTGCGTATTTTTCGTGGGCGGATAATGCGGTACTGGATGGGGAGGTGGACGCGGTGGCTTCTCCCAGCGTCACACCGCCGGGGAATGTGCAGCAGCTGGCCGGATGGGTACAGGAAGCGACCGGCGGCGATCTGTTTTCCATCCGGGTAACGGATCCCTATCCCAGTGACTGGGACGATTGTCTTTCCAGAGCCAACGAGGAACGGGGAGAGGACGCAAGGCCGGAACTGGTGGAAAATGTGGAGAATCTGGATCAGTATGATGTGGTTTTCCTGGGATATCCTAAAATGGAGCAGGGTTATATCTGTGTATAGCGGTGTATTGCGTGGAGGAAGGAGGGCGAATAGGTACAGGAAACACAACAGAAAGAAAAAGTGTGTATAGAGTAAGGTAGGAACATCGATCCAGTGTCACTGGAACGCTTGCGTGGAGAATGTGTCAAAGAAGTCAAAAGGCTGAATGGTGCGTTCTCTTTCGATGATGCGGTGAGTTGGCAGAATGGATGGGAAGAAAATGATTAACAGGCAAGAAGGAGCTTGACAAGAATCAGTTTTTTACGCATAATATATCTAAGATATATAGCTAAGATATATGAAGGAGGGGATTCGGCATGGAAATACCTGAAACGCAGCAGAAGATCCTGAACAGTGCCAAACGCTGGTTTTTGGAAAAAGGCTTCAAATCGGCTCCACTGCGCAAGATTGTGAATGATGTGGGCTTTACTCTTGGTGCGTTCTATGGCTACTACAAAAATAAAGAGGAACTGTTCTACGCCTTAACGGACGAGACGGCGCAGGGCCTTGCCACCATTGTACGCTCCATCGGGGAGGATATGCAGAAACTCCCACCAGAACAGATGCTCTATTCCATGCTGGACTGCTATCTGCGTCGCCTTCCGGAGTTGGCAGATTATCTTTGCGCTCACCGGGAAGAAATGGTGTTACTACTTCGCTGTGCTGAGGGAACGAAGTATGAAAACTTCTTTGACAGTTTCCGCATAATGAACATCGAACGGATTACGCAGGGGGTGGAAACTGCTGAGCATACGCCAAAGGCTCTGCTAGGCATCGACCCCGGTTCCCTTGACCTGATGATGCGGGGCTATTTTGATATGCTCGCCCACATCATTCTGGAAACCGAGGATAAGGAAACAATCATCCGGCGGATGCGTGACGTCGCACTGGTATACCGCAACGGAATGCTCAGTTTAATGGAGGAGGAAACGGATCATGCATGAATATTATCGGAACAATATCCTGAAATTAAAAAAGGAAAACGAGGGTTATCTTCGCTTTGTGAAAGTGGAACTGGAACAGAACGCCGGCAAACCTTACAGCGAGGTATGGGAGGAAATCTGGGGCTTCTATGAAAAGAATCTGCTGGAGCATTTCCCTTACATCGGCGGTGACAAAGTCAGCGGGACAAAGAACCTCACTGGCGCTTACATTTTTGTGGCGATGGGCGAGGTACTTAAACGCTACGGTGTTTCTGTGGAGGGTTCGGCACGTCTGATGGTGCTGGCTTATAAGCGAAAGTATCAGGCTATCCCACGCCCCGTCCGGGCAGTTATGAGGAAGATATTTTCCTCGCCCAGGCTTGTCACGAAGATGTATCGAAAGAAAGACCGGGAGAATACGGAGAACGCTGCAAAATATCCCGGCAGCTTTGAAACAAAAACCATGCAGCCGCCTGCAGAGGGCTGCGTCTTTACTTATCATACTCTCGTTTGCCCACTGTCCGATTTCGCAAAAAAATACGGCTACGAAGAATATATGCCCTATCTCTGCAATTTGGACTATGTGATGTTCGGCGTGTTGGGCGTACCGCTGTACCGAAGGCATACCTGCTTTGCCAACGGCGACTACTGTGACTTCAGCCTAAAATCGGGTGTGCAGCCATTACCATACTGGCCGCCGGTATTTACACAGGGGAAAGGTTATCAATAAGAAATATACGGAAACACTCACCCAATTCCGGATGAATAAACCGGTATTACAAATCTGATGAAAAAGGAGACATAAAATGGCATTCAGAAACAATTTCGGCAACCCGCAGGGATTTATAGGAAGGCTGATGCTTTCTGGTATGAATATGGGGCATAGTCCGATGGCTAAATGGGCATTTACACAATTTGATGTCCCTGATGACGGAATGCTGGTTGATATTGGCTGTGGCGGTGGATTTAATATCCGAAGATTATTAGACCGCTCCAAAGACGGTTTCGTTTATGGGATAGATATTTCCAGCACCAGCGTTGAGAAGTCAAAAAAGACGAATAAAAAGAATATTGGCAAAAGATGTGAAGTGCTTCTTGGGAGCGCAGAGAACCTTCCGTTAAAGGATAATTCCATAAAACTTGCCACCGCCTTTGAAACTGTGTATTTCTGGAAAGATCTGGAGAAATGCTTTGCAGAAGTGAAAAGAACGATCAGGCCGGGCGGGAAATTCGTAGTCGTCAATGATCCTGGAGATCCTGAAAAACACTGGGAAAAGATGATACCGGGGATGAAATCATATACACCGGATGAAATAAAACAGATCATGGAGGCCGTTGGTTTCATGGATGTTAAGGTTACAAAAAATAAGTTTATGTTCTGCGTGTCTGGAAAGAAAGGGAACTAAATGAATTGCAATCCTGCATGTCTCCTGATATAATATTAGTTAGTTATCACTAACCTATTTGCGCATAGGAGGGTACATCCATGTTTACTGTTCGTCCATATAAGGAAGAAGATGCTGCGGCCTGCGGGGATTGCTTCTACGAAGGATTCT
>DVLT01000003.1 GCA_018715345.1 Candidatus Onthocola gallistercoris | reverse complement strand
ATAAGATCAAGTCAGCAACTGCATAACCTTAACTTTCTAATATTCAATTTTTAAAGCAGCCACCGAAAGATGGCTTGTTTGTCATGCGATTAAGGGAATGGATACCCTCTACTATTCATTTTCAATCTTTTTTCCTCCCAATCGATCCAAATCATTTCTGTCATGCTGTTTCTGCACAGTCTTTTACAGAGATATTTTTTCCAAAAGATACTCGAATATGTATTGACAATCCGACAGGATTCTCTTATGATATAAAGGTATGTTTACATCAGCTCGTCCGTGTCCGGCTTATAAATGTACACAATCATTAATTTTATAAAAATGGAGGTGTCTATATTGGCTAATATCAAATCTGCAAAGAAAAGAATCCTGGTTAACCAGACAAAAGCAATGAGAAATAAAAGCATCAGATCTGCTGTTAAGACAGCCATTAAAAAGGTGGATGCTGCTGTTGCTGCCGGTGATAAGGAAACCGCAGCCGCTGAACTTCTGAAAGCAACCAGCGCGATCGATAAAGCAGCTTCTAAAGGCGTTTATCATAAGAACAATGCTTCCAGAAAAGTCAGCCGTTTGAACGCAGCTGTAAACAAAATGGCTTAATAGAAATATATCATCAAAATGTAAAGCATGAGAAAAAACCCTCTCTTCTCATGCTTTTTTATTTTGCATACCGCAAGACAAAAAAGAATCCTGCTTTGCAGGATTCTCCGTCTGAAACAGACCGTGTAAACGCCATCATTTCTATTTTAATTCTACGATCCGGGTACACACTTTCTCAAGCAGCGCGCCATTGTGACTGACGATGAGCAGCCCCAGATCCCGCCGGCTGGCTTCCTCCAGCAAAAAGTTCCATATCTGCGCCTGTGTGACCAGATCCAGCATGGCTGAAATCTCATCACACAAAAGGAAACGGGTGGCCGGATGTAAAGCCCTTGCCAGACAAAAACGCTGCAGTTCTCCGCCAGACAATTCCGAAGGAAATCGATCCAGCCATCCTTCCTCAATGTGCAGCGCTTCCATCAGTCTTTTTTCCACCGCTCCAGTCTCTTTAAGAGTTGTCCCCAGCTTCAGCAACGGGTCCACCACGGTTTCCGGATGCTGCCATACCATCTGTACCGGACAGACACCCCGCTTTTTTCCCAGGTTTTTTCCATCCAACAGTATCCTTCCCTTTTTCGGCTGTTCATAACCGGCCAGCAGGCGACACAACGTCGTCTTTCCCCGGCCGCTGGGAGCCCGAAGCCCGACCCGCTCGCCAGAATCTATGGACAAGCTGACATTTTTGAGTACAGGCTCTTTTTTCCGTCCCGGATAGTAAAAAGTGATCGTTTCCGCTTCCAGTTTCATCCCACAGTCTCCTTTTCCACGTTCAGACAACGGACGCTGCCCTCCGCCAGTCTTTGAAGGGGAATGTGCGCCGTTTCCCTGCAGGCAGGCGTACATTTTTCACATTGGCCGGCAAAAGGACATCCCCGATTTACCGTTCCCGGATAGGGTTGGGAACCGGAAAGGGGAACAAAACCATGTTCCGGCATGGCCTGCCACAAAGCTTTTGTAAATGGATGGGATAACTTTTCCCCATCCAGAAAATTTCTGGCCGGCGCCTCCTCAATGGTCTCTCCGGCATAAAATACGCTCACCCTGTCCGCAATGGCAAGGGCCAGTTCCAGATCATGGGTGATCAAAAGGACGCCGGCGCCTTCATCGGCCATTTCCCGGAAATGGCCTAAAATGCGGCTGGCAGCCCGCAGATCCAATCCCGGGGTGGGCTCATCTGCGATAACGAGTCTGGGGGACTGGGAAACAGCAGAAGCGATCAGTACTCGTCTCGCCATTCCGCCGGACAGTTCAAAGGGATAAAGCGTCTCTGTTTCCGGCTCCAGTCCATATCTTTCCAGGGCCGCCCGACATCTTTGTACCGTTTTCTTGTCCTTTTTTCCCTTTCGTATCTGGTCTCCCACCTTCATCAGGGGATCTAAGTAAGTAACCCCTTGAGGCACCAGGACGATTTCCTTTCCCCGCAGCCTTTTCATCCGATCCTTTGTCAAGGGTTGTCCGTCATAAAAAAGTTCCCCTTCCATATGACCGTTGTAAGGCAAAAGTCCCAATATACCATGGGCCAACAGACTTTTCCCCGATCCACTGGCCCCCACGACGGCGATCACCTGCCCTGGATAAATGCTCAGAGAAAGATCCCGGATCACCTGCAGCTGCCGTTTCCGGACTCCCTGATCATATTGGGTAAAATCTATGGATAAATGACGGATCTGTAAAATAGGTTCCATCTTTATTTCCTCCCCTCAACATTTGTTTCTGGTCATTCATGAACGCTAGCCGGATCTAAGAGCCGTCGGATCCGTTCCCCGAGTAAAGCAAACATCATCACCGTCAAGACCAATGCCAAGCCGGGGAACAGCGCAAGCCACCACTGCCCTGTCGTCAGGTAACGCATACTTTCTGATAATATCACACCGATGGCCGGCTGCTCTGAAGGCAGTCCAAAACCCAAGAAAGTAACGCTGGCTTCATGGAGTATGGCATGGGGAAAGGTGAGGATCAGTCCAGTTAAAAACTGGGGCAGCAAATGGGGTATCATATGATTTTTTATGATCGTTTTCCGGGGGACCCCAAGTTTTTCCGCTGCCAGAATATAAGGCGCCTGTCTAAGCTGCAATACTTCACCCCGGACAACCCGGGCAAGGGACGTCCAGTGGCTGACCGCCACTCCCACGACCACGCCGGTAAAACCTTTTCCACAGGCAATGGATATGAGTAAAAGCAGCAGGATATGGGGTATGCCCATCATCAGATCGATACACCAGGATATGACCGCATCCGCCTTTCGTCCAAGCGCTGCCAGTATACCCAGGACCAATGCGATGAGCGAACTGATGAGAGCAGTCAGCAGGCCGATCCGTATGCTCAGTGAAAGGCCGGTCAGTGTCCTTAAAAACATGTCCCGCCCCATCCAGTCTGTTCCAAAAGGATATTGAAGGGAGGGTTTCAGATTTGTCCGGGTAAAATCCGTCACTTTCGCCCCATCTTCCAAAATCATGCCTGCCACTGTCACCGCCGCAAGAAGGGCCAGTACGATCACAAGGAAACCGATCGTACTTTTCCGTCGGTTTACTGTTCTCATCTTCGGGCAGCCCCCCTTCGTATTCTGGGGTCCACCACCCCGTACAGCAAGTCTGCGACCAGATTGCCTCCGAAAACGATAACGGATGTGAGCAGGGTAATACCCAGAAGCAAGGGCAGGTCACTGCCAAGACCCGCCGTCACAGCCGCCTGTCCCAACCCGGGATAGGAAAAAACCTGTTCCACCAACACTGATCCGCCGATGATCTCGCTGACCGAGGCAAACTGCAAAGTCAGAGCCGGCAAAGCCACCCCCCGCAATCCGTGACGCCATACAATGGACAGGGTGGATTCTCCTTGGGCTTTTGCAAACAACACGTAGTCTGTCTCCAGCACATCGATCATCTTTTCCCTCGTATGCATGGCAATGTTGGCCACACCAGTAATACTCAAAGTCAAGGCCGGAAGGATGGCGTGCCGGAGCCGGTCCGCCACAGTGACCGCCGAAGCTTCCATTCCAATGGGTACAGACAGACCTATGGGCAGCCATCCAAGCCATACGGAAAAGATGAGCAGCAAAAGCAACGCCAACCAAAAGGCGGGCGTACTGGATATGAGCAGGCAATATCCCCTGATCAGCCGATCTGGCCATCTTCCCCGCAAAGTTCCGGCGATCACGCCAAGAAGCAGACCCAAGATGCCGGAAAAAGCCCAGGAAAACAACAAGAGCCACAGCGAATTGGCCAGCCGCTCTCCCACGATGGACGCCACAGGCTGCCGATAGAGCAAGGACATTCCCAGATCACCGTGGACCACATCGGAAAGCCACCCCATGTACCGCTGCAGGGGCGGTGTATCCATCCCCCAGTACGCCTCCAGCTTCTCCACCTGTTCCTGGCTCATGGAACCCAGAGCCACCTGTCCCACATTGGTCTGCAGGGGATCCAGGGGGGATACGCTCACCAGCATAAAAGTCACCAGACTGACGCCGAGGAGCAGAAAAAACATTCGGATCAGTTTCTTCGCCGCAAACGTAAGACGGTGTTTCATTTTGCATCATTCCTTTCCTGGCCGTCTCCTGACCAGCTTTTTATCTATTCCCAACTCCATTGATCCACATTGTTGACCAATGACCAGCCATGGCCATGGGGATGGATCTTTTGTTCCGCCACATTCAGGCCATCCCGCACCCAATAAAGATGATCGATATTCACCAGCCATACCCAGGGTATATCCCCATCCTGGGTAATGCCGGTAGTGCCATCCCACTGGGCCTGCTGCCACAGCGCATAGGATTCTTCCAGATCGCTGCTGGCTAAAGCCTGATCCATATAACTGTCCACGGTTTCATTGGAATAGGGGGAATATTGGGCAGAACCTGTGCCTTCGATCGTATGGTAAATATTGTACAGCTCCATGGGCGTATGAGCGCCCCAGCCCCAAAGGAGGGGATCGGATAAAGCCCGGTCATAGGCTGTATCCCAGCCCACGCCTTCCATGGTGCAGGCGATCCCCAGTTCAGCCATCTGATTGGCAAAATCTGCTGTCAGCGCCTGGCGTACCGAATCCCCATTGGAATACAGCAGGTTCAGTTCCGCCTTCACACCGTCTTTTTCCCGTATGCCGTCCTCGCCCATGATCCAGCCTGCCTCTTCCAGCAGCGCCGCCGCTTCTTCCGGATCATAGGTCACCTCTGCCGCCTCGTTATACCAGGGCAGACCATCACAGACACTATACGCCGGCGTGCCATAACCATTTAATACGTGATCGATCATCTCCTGCCTGTCAACGCCAATGTTGATGGCCCGGCGCACCCGTACATCCGATGTGAAATCATTACCCACGGATGTAGCATCCTCATTGGTCCCGGCAGATACCGCCGGCAGATTGAATCCCCGATTATCCACGCTGGCATAAGCTGCCAGCCCATATCCCTCCACCGTCTGGGCAGAATAGGTGGCGGATGTATAAGCCACGTCCACCTGTCCGGCCTGGGCCGCCAGAAATGCCGCATCTTCCTCCATAAAAAGGATGGTCACCCGCTTCATTTTCGGAGCTTCGCCATAGTAATCCGGATTGGCCTCCAAGATGACCTGCTGCCCCCTGTCCCATTGTTTCAGTATATAACGTCCGGAACCGATGGGATCGGAACCGTATGTGGCGCTGTCATAAGCATGTTCCGGTACGATACCCACAATGGCCATGGTATAGGGCCAGATGGCAAAAGCCCGGGTCATATGAAAGACGACAGTCGTATCATCCACCGCTTCCGCATGATCCAGCATGGTGAAATCATTCACCGAACTGGATGCCTTCACCGTGTTGTAGGTAAAGGCCACATCTGCCGCTGTGAGGGCCTCCCCATCTGTAAAATAAGCGTCATCCCGTATCTTTACCGTCCAAGTCAGTCCATCCTCACTCACAGAATAGTCTGTCGCCAGATCATAGCCAATGGTCAGATCCGTATTGGTGACAGTCAGTGTGCTTTGTATAAGCGGTTCATGGACGTGTTCGCCAGCGCCCCATCCGTAAGCCGGATCAAATCCCGCCTCCGGCTCAGAAGTCGGCCCCATGGCGATCACCACCGAATCTTTTTCTTCCGACATCTGTCCTGTTTGCGTCGATGGAGCTTCCGCCTCGGTTTCTTGGCCCTGGTTCCCGCAGCCGGCCAGCAGGCCGACAGACAAGATTGCTGCCATCCCCAGCGCCATCCATCTTTTGATCATTTGCCTTCTCCCTCCATCGTCTCTGTCAATTGGGACAATACTGCCGCCAGCACCTGCTGATAAGATATCCCCTGTTCCTTTGCCAACCGGGCCGCATCATCATACTCTGGCTTCATATGGAGGATACCATAGCCTTTTGCTGTTTTCACCCGTACCTTTCCCCAAGGTGTGATAACGTGATCGCTGCCCGGTGTGAGAAAATATTTTCCACACCGGCGGACGCGCAGACCGTTTGTGGTGGTTTCTTTTAATATGTTTTTTGCCATCATTTCCTCCTGATCCGGTTGGCACAAAACCGTCAGAAGATGTCCGGATCTGCCTTTTTTCATGGTCCCGGGCACGATATAGGCGTCCAGCGCTCCGGCTTCCAGCAGACGGCTGCAGGCAAAAGAAAGCGCTTCCGGTGTCATATCATCGATATTGCACACCAGTTCCAGTATATCTCCCCGATTTTCATCCTCCGTCTCTCCCAGAAAGGCTCGGACACAGTTGGCCTGTTCAAAGACTTTCGTTCCGATGCCAACCCCTGTGTGCTGGATCCGCATGGCCGGCATGGAGCCGAAACTGTCCGCAAGCTGGACCAGCAGAGCCGCTCCAGTTGGGGTACACAATTCCCCCTGCACTTCTCCGCCATATACAGGTACATTTTCCAGCAGATTGGCCGTTGCCGGCGCAGGAACCGGCATGATGCCGTGGGCACAGCGGACAGTTCCCGTTCCCACATGGATCGGGGATACGATCACCTGATCCGGTTTGAGTAAATACAAGGCATAACAGACACCGGTCACATCCGCCACCGCATCCAATGCGCCCACTTCGTGGAAATGGACGTCCGAAACCGGGCAGCCATGGGCTTTTGCCTCTGCCTCTGCAATGCGGTCATAAACTTTGCCCGCCGCTTCCTTCACTTCCTCCGGCAGATCAAAACCATCGATCATCCCCCGTATATGTCCTGGCGTGGCATGATGATGGTGCTTATGGCCGGCAGCCTCTGTTTCCTCCTCACCGTTGACAGTAACTGCCATGTGCGTACCGCATATGCCGCAGGTTGTCTTTTCCTGGGGGACCAGTTCCACTTGCGGCAATCCCAAATGGTTCATCTTATCTAAAAATCCTTTCTTATCCTCCAACAATTCATACAAAGCAGACATGAGCATATCTCCTGCTGCTCCCATGGCACATTCTATATACAGTGTTTTCATCTTTATTCTCCCTTCGGACTTTCCATTTGATTGATCCGGCTTGCCAGATAGCCAGCTCCGAATCCATTGTCAATATTGACCACGCTGCAGCCGGAAGCGCAGGAATTGAGCATGGACAGCAAAGCGGAAAGACCGCCAAAGCTGGCTCCATAACCCACACTGGTGGGGACAGCCACCACAGGACAGTCCACCAGCCCGCCGATCACGGACGCCAACGCACCTTCCATGCCTGCCACGGCCACAACGCACCGGGCGCTCATCAGCACATCCATATTGGATAGCAGCCGGTGAAGGCCGGCAACCCCCACATCATAGAGTCTTGTCACCCGATTTCCCATCATTTCCGCTGTCAATGCGGCCTCTTCCGCCACCGGCATATCACTTGTTCCCCCCGTGGCTACCACAATATTGCCGATGGTTTTCCTCTCCCCCGGGAAAGCCACCGCCAGTTTGGGAATCGGATAATGATCCAAGGGGAGAGCGGCTTTCACGTATTCCGCCGCTTCCGGATCGATCCGGGTGATCAGGATATTTTTACATCCCCGTGCCCCCATGGTCTGGGCAATACCCCTGATCTGTTCCGGCGTCTTGCCTGCGCCATAGATCACTTCTGCCGCTCCCTGCCGGATACTTCTGTGGAAATCCACCTTTGCATATCCCAAATCTTCAAAAGGCGCTTCTTTTAATTCCAGCAGCGCATTCTCCGGCGAGGTTCCCCCGTCTGCCACACTGCGTAAAAGCTGCAAAATATCGTATTTGTTATCCATAGATCATTCCCCCCCTCACACAGATGCCTGACGGAGCTCCATATCCAAAAGCACCGCCGAAAACAAAGGTTTTAAGGCGGATACCACCTCCACCCGCTTATCCAGGAGCTGTGGAAGCTGACTTTCCGTCATCTGGATACGGGCTCCCCCTTCGTAAAGGCGTACCCGAAAATCCGAAAATCCCATATCCGCCAGTAACGTCTCCGCCTGTTCGATCCGCGCCAGATCTTCTGCCCGGATCGTTGTATAGGTGGGTATCCGGGTGGCCAAACATGCATAGGCCGGTTTATCCCATGTGAACAGTCCAGCCTCCCTGGACAAACGCCGCACCTGTGTCTTTGTGATCCCGCACTCCCGGAGGGGTGAAACGACTTTCAGTTCTTTAAGCGCCGCCATACCTGGCCGATCATCCGCATCGTCCGAGGCATTTGTCCCATCCAAGATCAGAGAATAGCCATCCCGTCTGGCTACTTCCACCAATCTGGAAAACAGCGCCTTTTTGCAATGATAACACCGCCTTGGTCCATTGGCTGCTGCCTCCGGTATCGCAAGCACATCCAGATCGACCACCGTCATGGGAACGTCCAACTGCTTTGCCAGCCTTCTGGCATCCTCCAGTTCAAATTCCGGCTGGAAAACCGTTTTCATATAATAGGCATGTATCCGGCATCCATAATGCCTGGCTGCCCACAAAAGAAAGGCTGAATCCGTACCTCCGGAAAAAGCCACCGCCGCTTCCGGCGTCTGTTTAAAAAATTGTTCCAGTGTCATCCATCTTTTCCTTTCTACTGATAGAGCGGTGGATCCGCTTTTTATACACACATACCCGGCAGACCCTTTGACATATCCAGGGCTTCCCCTGCACAAAAAAAAGGTATCCGCTTTCTTCTGAAAGCAGATACCTTCCTGGTATCTTCATAATACGATATAAATACAGTCCGCATCCCTTCTGCTGTCCGGCTTCTGCCGATCCCACCGGCTTCCTGCCGGCATATATTGTCGGATACTTTCTGTCGGGTCCTGCCCGTTGATATAAGTTTATAAGAGAATCCGTTTTCTGTCAATACCCATAACGGCAGTTTTGGATCACATGTTTTCCTTATCCGGCCGCTTTTCCAGATACTCGATCAGATCCGCAAACGTACCGGAGGGCGCAAAGATCGAGGAATCATCTCCGATCTGACAATCGGTGACCAGATACGTACCCAGTCCTGCCTTTCCGGCCCCTATGATGTCTTCGTTCACATCATTTCCGATCATCAGGGCATTTTCCGGTCGTATGTCGTATTTCTCCAAAATGGCCCGGTAATAATCCGGATTGGGTTTGCAGTAACACATGTTGGAATAATAGGTTATGTCGTCAAACCATTCCGGTGAAAGTCCAGCCCATTTCATCCGGGTGAGAATCCCTTCAATGGGAAACTGGGGCGTGGTGGCCAGTATCACCCGATCCGCTTTTTGACGTGCCAGTTTGACGGCTTCTCCCGCCAAGGGCTGATATCCCACCACTGCTTTTGCCTGATCAAATTCGTGGGTATAAAAATGGGTAAATTCCGGAAGCAGCTCCTTCACCCGTTCTCCCAGTTGGCCGGCAAATATATCCCAAAACACCTGTTCATTGGTCTGCCCGCCCTGATTATGGACCATACCGTCCACCCCTTTCCAAAGGGCTTTGATCAAGGCCTTCGGTTCAAATCCCATAGGCGCCACTTTCAATGCCAGAAGTTTCATATAGGTTTCGATAAATACCTGGTTATCCATGGGGAGCAGTGTCCCGTCCAAGTCAAAAAGAATTGCTGTCTGTTCCATCCTCATCTTCCTCCGTCATTCTTCACTGTTATCCGATAAAAGCCGCTCCCTTGCTTCGTTTATGCGCGCCTTTACCTCCTGGTAAAAATCTCCGTTGTCAAAGGGAGATATGTAAAACTGGCGCAGTATATACATGTTCAATGTCCGGACAAGAGACGCATCTGTCAACGTTTTCATAGCTGATCCGATATCCTCCAGGAAATAATGCCATTGTTTAATGAAATCCTCGTATTCCTCCAGATGATCCATCTCCAAAAGCCGTCGTACCCGTATCTTTGCCCGCTGTTTCTTTTTGCATTCATGGGTCTGTAAAAAGTAGTAAAACGTACGGTTTTCGTATGCCCGACCCATGGGAAAGAGCCGGCATATCCCGGGTCTGGCGCCATGGATGCCGCATCTGCCTTCCTTATCCAGATAGGCACACCGCTCATCTGGTCCGTTCATACGCAGATTTGGGAGGATCAACCCCGACTCCATATGAAGCTCCAGACTTTCTTTCAGCAAACCGTCAAAGTCTGATTCCCGTTCTTTTTTTAATCGCCAGACATCCAGCGGATCCAGCACAATGGATGTGCCCATCCCCCGGCAGCAGGCAGAACAGCCTGCACACCCCTGACAATCCGCCCGGGCCAGATCATCCAATCCGTACTTTTTTCCGTCGGATATTTCTTCCATACTCACCTGACGTTTCATAGACCTCTCCTCCTCAAACTTTCCGGGCGGATAAGATCAACATCATGGGGCGTCTCATCTCATCTTTCATTCCCGGCAAGTCCAGCATATCTTCCGGCGGTTTTGGCTCAGCCAGACATGTCAGCTCAAACCCGTTTTTTAACAATGTATCCACATAAGTAGTCAGTGTCCGGTGATATTTGACCACTTTCTCTCCCAGAAAAACAGCGTCCCTTTTTCCCTCATAATAATAATTGTCCACCGGGAAGTGCAAAATGCTTCCATCGGCGTCATAGTACCAGTCCTGGCTGCCATAGGCCGTGAATACAGGGTGTTCCACAGAAAACAGGAATACGCCGCCCGTATCCAGCATCCGGCACACCCGTTTGACCAGTTGTCCATAATCCTCCACATAATGGAATGCCAGAGAACTGAACACCACATCATAACTGCCGTCCGGTTCATCCACATCTTCTATGGCGCAGCGGACATATTCCACTGCAGGATGGGCATGTTCCCTGCGCGCCCTCTCCAACATTTTTTCCGACAGATCGATCCCCTTGACCCGGCATGCGCCGTGTTGGGCCGCATAGATACAGTGCCACCCATAGCCGCATCCCAGATCCAGGACCCGTTTCCCTTTAAAATCCGGCATCAACGGCCGAAGGGTCTGCCACTCTCCGGCTCCCTCCAATCCTTTCTTCGATCGTTCCATCTGACTGTATTTTTCAAAAAAAAGATCGTCGTCGTAACGATTTTCTTTCATCATCTTTCTCCTTTTCTCCTGACACATATACTCTTCCTATTTTAACGGATTTTTTTGAAAGTACCAGCCCCATCTGTCCATTTCAGGAAAAATATCACACCGGCCAAATAGGTGCAAAAAAAGAGCCGGGCCTTCGTTCCCGGCTCTGTCTGCTATATAGAGAAAAGATCAAAAAAAGTCATCATTATAAAGAGGCCATTTTCTGGCCTAAAGCTTCGCAGGCTGCCAACGCTTCATCATCAGGCATTTCTTGGCAGATCAGGCCTTCTCCATTGATGACCTCAGCGCCTGCTCCCATCATGCGGTCTGTCCAGTCCCGCATCCACTGGCCATCGCCCCATCCATAGGAACCGAATAAGGCGATCTGTTTACCACCGGCAATGGCTTCCACTTCTTCCACAAAAGGTTCCATTTCTCCTTCTTCCAACACTTCATCACCCATGGCAGGGCAGCCTAATGCAAAAACACTGGCTTTTTTCAGTTCATCCAAAGAAGCCTGGGAAACATGTACCACCTCTGCTTCCTTCCCTCCGGCTTCGATCCCTTTTGCAATGGCATTGGCCATGGTTTCTGTGTTGCCTGATTGGGACCAGAATACAACCTGAATTTTACTCATCCTCATATACCTCCTAAATCGCAGTCTCTTGGTCTATCCTGTAATGATTCATACGCAGGATCTGTCGGATGCCCGCGCCGGCTGACACCATACGGATCATCTTTTCCTTTGCCCTGTCAAATGCCTGGAACCGTTCCAATGTTTCCGGCAGATCATCATAGACCTTCCAATATCCGGAATAAAGAAAGTTCTTCCCCCGGTGGATGACAAATCCGTATACATCCGCCGTCGGATAGCCCAACAGCAATCCCATTTCATGGGGAAAATCCCGACCGCCTTGCATATAATGGCGGTACCTGGAGGCAAAATGTTCCACGATCTTTTCCGGCTTATCCGGTTCATATCCCATCCAGTGCAGGAAATGTCTGGCTTTCTCCGAAATCATGTAATCTGAAAAGTTTTCCTCCTGGTACAAAAACAAGGTCATCTTTTCTTCATTTTCATACAGCTTATACACAGCGATCCCCGTATCCGCAAAAATCTCGAGAACATCTTCTTCATATTCTTTTCTTGTTATAAGCAGATTGGAAATCTTAAGTCCCGCCAGCAAGGGCGCACACTGTAAGATCAACTGGATTTCCAGTTGTGGATGACTGATGCTTTGGAGCATCTGAAATACTTCCTTGCTCATGGATCCTCCCTTTCACATGCGTCTCTTGAGTTAGTCTTGTATAACTCCTCTGTTAGGGTATAAGATTTTATCCGCGGCGTCAATACTCTTATCGTCCACATTTTATCAACTGATCTTATTGATATTTCCCATCATCATGTGCCCGTCTGTTTACTTACGATCAAACCGTTCCTTTCGGGGAAGTTCATACTGCATACTCTTCAGACTGATGGCCAGTGTGGATGTATTATGCAGCAACGCCGATGTGGTGGGCGCGATCACACCGCTAATGCCAAGAAGGATAAGGACAGTATTGAACCCAACGATCAAACGGTAATTGGCATGGATCCGCCTCATCAGACAGTTGCTGAGCTTTTTCAAGGTCACGATTTCGTGCAGATCGTCTGCCGCAATGGTAATATCCGCGATCTCCCTGGCGATCTCCGCTCCATCGCTGATGGCCACTCCCGCATCTGCTGCGGATAAAGCGGGAGAATCATTGATACCATCGCCGATCATGACCACTTTATGTCCCAATTTCTTTTCTTCTTCGATAAAGCTGGCTTTGTCCTCTGGCAGGACCTCCGAATAATACTGGTCCACACCTACTTTTTTGGCAATGGCCCGGGCTGTCCGTTCATTATCCCCAGTCATCATGACCACCTTTTCGATGCCGTTTTCCTTCAAGCACCGGATGACCTCAGGCGCTTCTTCCCGCAAAGGATCCTCAATACAGATGACCGCCGCCAAATGATCATCAATGGCCAGATACAAGTGGGAATGCTCCTCCGGGATGTCTTTAAAACGGTCTTCCATCCCCTCTGGAATCTGGCAGCCCTCATCTTCAAATACAAAATGATAACTGCCGATGATCGCTTTACTTTCTCCAATATGGGTTGCTATACCATGGGCGACCACATAATTGACTTTTGAATGCATCTCCTCATGTTCCAGATTCCTTTTTCTGGCCGCATCCACCACCGCTTTTGCCATGGAGTGGGGAAAATGTTCTTCCAGGCAGGCGGCGATCCGCAGTAATTCATCGGTATCCCTTCCGTCAAAAGATATCACATCCACCACTTCCGGCTTTGCCTTTGTCAGTGTCCCTGTCTTATCGAACACGATCGTTTCCGCCTCCGATGCTGCTTCCAGATATTTTCCTCCTTTTACGGTAATACCGTAAGTGGCAGCTTCGCGTATGGCCGATAATACAGCAATGGGCATGGCCAGTTTCAGGGCGCAGGAAAAGTCCACCATCAAAACAGAAAGGGCTTTTGTCACATTCCGTGTCAATATGTAGACGAGTCCGGTTCCCACCAGGGTATAGGGTACCAACCGATCTGCCAGATGTTCAGCTTTACCCTCGATTCCCGATTTCAGCTTCTCCGAATCTTCGATCATCCGGACGATCTTTTCAAATTTGGTGGAGCCGCTCACAGATTGGACTTTAATAGTCAGTTCCCCTTCTTCCACCACCGTTCCCGCGTAAACATAGCTGTCTGCTGCCTTTCTGACAGGAACGGATTCTCCTGTAAGGGAGGACTGGTTGACCATGGCCTCCCCTTCGGTCACATCTCCGTCAAAGGGGATCACATTTCCCATATGGACCACAATGTGATCTCCAGGACAAATTTCTTTTGCCTGGCACAGCACTTCTTGGCCATCACGCTTGATCCAGACTTTATTCACATTGAGAGCCAGACTACGGGCCAGATCATCCACAGATTTTTTATGTGTCCATTCCTCCAACAATTCTCCGATCCCCAGCAAAAACATGGTGGAGCTGGCGGTGGCCATATCACGACGCAGCACAGACACACCGATGGCGGCGGCATCCAATACCGGCACTTCGATCTTCCCCTTCATCAGACACCGGATCCCCTGGTAAATATAGCCGATGGATTTCCATGCAGTATAAACATTTCGTATCGGTACAGGCAAAAATATTTTGCCCATGAACCGCATGACCACTTTTCCTATCAGTTTTTCTCTGTAACCTGTATTCAGTTCTCTGCCGGAATTATCAAGGACCTCCTCCGGCACTTCCACCCGGTCATATCGGAAGGCTTTTATCCGTTCCATCACATTTTCCCGGCTGCCCTGATAGTATATGACCGCATCGGCCGTCCGTTCATATACTTTTGCTCCAGTCACCTTATCTTGTGCCTGCAGATAATATAGCAGCATGTCTGCCTGTCTGAAACTCATGGTCTGTTGACAGATATGGATACGCATCCGCCCCCGGATTTCATGTTTTATAATAAATTTCATTTCTTCTTCCTCCAAAAGAGGGCATTCCGAAAGCCATCTTCATGACTTTGGGAATACCCTCTCTCTGCTCATCTTTATGCCTCTGTTTCCGGTTCGTTGGCTTCCTCGGAAATCTCCTGCTCTGCCGAAACCCTCTCTTCATTGATCTGACAGGCTTGTGCGTAAATATCTTCCGCGTTCTCCTGAACTGTCACGGCTGTTTTCATCAGGCAGTCCTTTGCTCTCAAAACCGCCGCTGTACAGTTTGTATAAACCTTTTTGGCATCTTTACTTGAAAGGATTTTGATCCCAGCCGTTCCAAAAAGCACACCCGCCGCAAAAATCCCGGCCTTTTTTGCATCCATCTTTTTTAAACAATCCAACATATGTATATACCTCCTTGATCACTTATGTTTATGTCCTGTATAGATTGTCATGATCAGACAAAAAATCAAAGCCATAGTCCAGTATTTATGCTGTTTCATCCTCATACGCCTCCTGTAATATCTGTTTATTATAGACGATACGGCAGGCAAATGTCAATGTTTTCTGTCTTATCGAGAAATTTTATCATCAAATGCAGAAAATTCTGCCGATAAGGAGTTATTTTAGGAACCACGTATACTCATTGTCCATCCAGTTCACACTGTCGGACACACACTGCCAGGACATCCTGTCCTTCCGTATAGCCGCATGCCTGAAGTCCCGCCTTTATCACGTCCATCCATCCTGCCGCTGACAGATGTCTCACCGTATGATCTTCCAATTCCACGGAACATACATCTTCCAGGCCGCATTCTTTCCCACAGGCGATCTTATACATATTCTTCCGGTTGATCGCACCGATCTCCTCCAGTGTGTTGATCATGCGGTACACGGTCGCCGTACCGATCTTGTTGTCGATCTTGGCCGCTTTATAATAAATTTCTTTGCAGCAAGAGCAGTCATTTTCCAGGATGATATCCAGAAGCATCAGTCGCTGTTTTGTTATACGGCATCCCTTTTCCCGCAATTTTTCGATGATCAAGGCTTTCTGCATCTGATTATTCCATTCAGCAAAGGCATCCCTTTTTTGGGTAACGCTTTTCATATTCATTGCTATTCACCACCACTGTTTGCATATATTTAGAATATGTTTGATCAAAGCTACTACACGCAATTAGCTCAAACTAACCGTCGTCTAAGTTAGTATATTCTAACCAAAAATGATTGTCAAGAAACCCATTGATAATTTCTATCAATAACATTTTCGAACAGATTCATCTTAAGATAAGCTGGAAATAAAGAATGACATGTGATATGCTTATAACCATTCAGACAGATCAAATATAAAAGGAGTTGATCATACTATGCTTGAACTTCTCAAAGCCTTTTTCTTTGGCATTGTGGAAGGTATCACCGAATGGCTGCCCATAAGCAGCACTGGACATATGATCCTTTTAAATGAATTTATAAAACTGGATGTGTCCGAAGAATTTTACAGTATGTTTGAAGTCGTCATCCAACTGGGCGCCATACTGGCTGTAGTCATCCTGTTCTGGAATCAGTTTTTCCCCTTCGGAAAACCTGCCCAAACTGGCGCCAAAAGACAGTCCGGCCTGATGCGCTGGGTGAAAATGGATAAGATCATCCTCTGGTGCAAAATCCTTGTGGCCTGTATTCCGGCCGCTGTCATCGGATTGCTTTTCAACAATGAATTTGAGGCGCTGTTTTACAATTATCCGACAGTGGCTTTGGCTCTGATCATTTTTGGTATCGCCTTTATCATCATTGAAGAGCAGAATAAACACCGACGGCCCCGGATCCATTCTCTGGAGGAACTGGATTACAAAACCGTTTTTATCATTGGAATATTTCAGTTGATCGCCGCCATCTTTCCCGGCACATCCCGTTCCGGAGCCACCATCGTAGGCGCGCTTCTCCTGGGCGTATCCCGGACAGTTGCCGCGGAGTTTACTTTTTTTCTGGCTATCCCCGTCATGTTTGGAGCCAGTCTTTTAAAGGTCCTCCAGTTCGGATTCCATTTCACATCCATGGAAGCGGCCATCCTGCTGATCGGTATGGCAACTGCGTTTATTTCATCCCTGTTTGTCATCCGCTTCCTGATGGGCTATATCAAAAAACACGACTTTAAGGTGTTCGGCTATTATCGTATCGCCCTGGGCCTTATCGTCCTTCTATATTTTATACTTCAATAGTCAAAGGATGAAACAACTTGATCGGACTCGGTACACTTATTAATGTGGCCGGCATTGCAGCCGGCGGCATCGTTGGACGTTTTTTTGGAAAATACTTTCCCGACAGGATGCAGGACACTCTGGGAAAAACTTGCGGTGTCAGCGTCATTTTCATCGGTATTGCAGGCGCCATGGAAGGTATGCTGAGTATTGACGGCCAGTCTCTGACAAGCGGCCAGTCCATGCTCATCGTCCTCTGCCTGGTCCTGGGGGCCTTTATCGGAGAGGCGCTGAATATCGAACACTTATTTGAACAATTCGGCGAATGGCTGAAGGTAAAAACCGGTAATGGGGAGGATAAAAAGTTTGTGGACGACTTCGTCACGGCTTCACTGACTGTCTGCATCGGCGCCA
This sequence comes from Candidatus Onthocola gallistercoris, assembly GCA_018715345.1. GTDB lineage: Bacteria > Bacillota > Clostridia > Lachnospirales > Lachnospiraceae > Frisingicoccus > Frisingicoccus gallistercoris. The sequence goes on along the minus strand of DVLT01000003.1, from coordinate 9,230 downwards.
TGGCCATCGTCGGTTCCATTCAAGACGGTATATATGGAGACTATTCCATACTGGCCACAAAAGCCGTTCTGGACTTGATCATCATCCTGGTCATGACCTGCTCCATGGGCGTCGGCTGTATCTTCTCCGCCGTCCCGGTGGCCCTGTTTGAAGGTTTGATGACACTTCTGGCCCGGCTGATCCGTCCTCTCATGACAGAAACTGCTCTGTTTAACTTATCCATGATCGGTTCCATCCTCATCTTCTGCGTGGGGCTGAATCTGGTATGGGAAAAAAAGATCCGGGTGGCCAATCTGCTCCCGGCCATGATCCTGGCTGTCATCCTGGCCTTTCTGCCAGTATGACAGCGCCTATAAAAATCCGTATTTTCAAAGCAGTTAACAGATGAACGTCCTAAAAAAGATTTAAAAAACAGATGATGACAGACAAGGGAAAGTGTGGCTCATATAAGTCACGCTTTCCCTTGTTATTTCTCCGTAAGATCCTTTGTCCCGGCTAAAAGGCGTCCGGCTGCCTGTATCGTTCTATGGCCTATTTATAGGTCTGACGAAACCGGGTGGGCGTCATGTCGTAGGCCCTTTTAAACAGACGGTTAAAATGCTCCACATTTTCATACCCCACCATGGCGGCCACGGTTTCCACCGATTGACTGGTTTCTTTGAGCAGAGTGCGGGCCTTTTTCATCCGGGCTTCTTTCACCGCCTCCTGGAATGTGATCCCTGCTTTATTTTTTACATATTTGGAAAGATAAGGTTTGGACAGGTTAAATTTTTCCGCCAGCATATCCAAAGTGACATCCACATAATGTTCCTGGATAAAATTCATGATCTCTACGATACGTTCTTCCCGGCCCTCTGTGATATTCTCGCCCACGGCCAATTTATTGGCCGCAGACACAAGCGCCTCAATGGAACTTTTGATGATGTCCTCGTCGATACCCACGCCCCAGTAAACGTTGCCCCTGCACTTTAAGCTGACAAAACTTGCCGCTTTAGAGGAGGAACCTTTTGAAATGGCGTGTTCTTCATAAGAGGACAGTTCATAGCTGATGCCAAAATATGCCTTGATGGCTGTGCTGACCGCATCCAGCCGGCCATTCCCGGAAGTTTTGATGAGCCGCCGTTCCTTGTTCTGCTCGATGGTCACCTCCGCCTGGATACCATCCGTCTGTTTGAAATGGCATTCCGGTATATCGAAAATCTGCCTGGGCCGGATATAACTGTCGGCAAATATCCGGTAGATCTCTTCCGGCGTCAGCTCCTGATGCTGTTTGTCGGACACATGTTTCACCAGGTAGCCCACTTCCTCTTTCATACTGTCTGGAAGTATGATACCAAAATTCTGTTTCAGGATAAAGGCCACTCCGCCCTTTCCGGACTGGCTGTTGATACGGATCACGTCCGATTCGTATTCCCTTCCCACGTCTCTGGGATCGATGGGCAGATAGGGCACGCTCCAACGTCCTTCTGTTTTGCCTTCGTTCCACCAGTTCATGCCCTTGGCTATGGCATCCTGATGGGATCCTGAAAATGCGGTGAATACCAGATCGCCGGCATAAGGACTCCGCTCGTATACTTTCATGCCCGTGAGTTTTTCATATTTCTTACGTATATTCATGATCTGACTGAAATCCAGCCCCGGATCCACTCCCATGCAGAACATGTTCATGGCCAGGGTGACTATGTCCACATTGCCTGTGCGTTCACCATTGCCGAACAAAGTTCCTTCCACCCGGTCGGCTCCCGCAAGGACGCCCAGTTCCGCGTCACTGATGCCGCATCCCCGGTCATTATGGGGATGGACGCTTAAAACGACCGCATCCCTGTATTTTAAATGTTTGTGGATATATTCCACTTGAGTGGCAAATACATGGGGCATGGCTGTCTGGACTGTAGTGGGGATATTGATGATCGCTTTCTTTTCCCGGGTGGGCTGCCATACATCCAATACCGCATTGCATACTTCCACCGCATAGTCCACTTCTGTTCCATGGAAGCTTTCCGGACTGTATTCAAAGGTAAAGTTGCCGTCCGTCTCATCCGCCAGCTTCTTCAGCAACTTTGCCCCGTCCACGGCCAATTTTTTCACCTCATCCTTGTCCTTGCGAAATACCTGCTGCCTCTGAGCCACAGAGGTGGAGTTGTACAGATGGACCACCGCATGGGGCGCTCCTTTTAATGCTTCAAAAGTTTTCCGGATAATGTGATCCCTTGCCTGGGTCAACACCTGTATGGTCACATCTTCCGGTATCATGTCCTCTTCTATGATCGTCCTTAAAAATTCATACTCTGTCTCGGATGCTGCCGGAAATCCCACTTCGATCTCCTTAAAACCCACATCCAAAAGCATCTTAAAAAATTCCACTTTTTCATTTAACCCCATGGGTTCCACCAATGCCTGATTACCATCTCTAAGATCCACACTGCACCAGATGGGCGGCTTTTCAATGGCATCCTTTTTCACCCAGTCATAGGTCGCCTCCGGGGGCATAAAATAAGATTTTCCGTATTTTCCTTCTGCTTTCATGTTTCAAACCTCCTGTTTTCGCGGAATATCTTCGATCTAAGGATCCTGGCAGAACTTTTCGTATAAGGGTGACCGTTTTCTGCACAATAAAAAATCTCTATAAAGATATTCCTGTCATATCTTCATAGAGACGCAAAATCACTTTTTACGCGGTACCACTCTACTTCACGGCCGATGGCCATGCCCTCAACAGCACTGACATGCCTTGTCCCTTTCTACGGCGGACATTCCGTCTGCACCTACACAGCCGCCTCCCATCTTACGACAGGAACGCCTTCAGCCAGCAGCTCCGAGACCAGTTCGCCTTCTGCTTCTGACTGCCTTGCACCTCCCGGCAGTTCTCTGCTGTCCCGCATCCAGTTACTCCTTCTCTTCCCAGCCTTTATACCTGAGGGACGCTTTCCTATATGGACATCCCTCTCACGTGCTATACATCTTATCATAACTTCTGAATCAAAAACAAGGGGCTTATTTAATCAATTTTCTTGATCTATTTTATCCTTCATCAGATCGTAATAAAAAATATATTGCTGCATGATGCCTCCGTATCCACTGTAATCGGAAAATGGGAAGCCTTCCGGATAATGACAGTCCAATACCTGCCGGATATGGGTATCCACCGGAAAGGCGTCCATACAGTGCAGCCCAAACAGGCAGATACAATCCGCCACTTTTTCTCCCACGCCGCAAAGTTTCAGAAGTTCTGTTTTTGCTTTAGGATAAGCCATTCCCTTTATCGCCCCCAGATCCACCAGGCCATCCTCCGCCATCCGAGCTGTTTTCAAAATATATTTTGTCCGGTATCCCAACCGGCATGCTGCCAGTCCTTCTTCCCCCGCTTCCAGGATAGCCCGGGCTGAGGGAAACGCATGATAGGTCTTACCCGCCGTCTGCTTTTTTTCACCACATACCAGGCAGAGACTTTCCACACACTGGCGGATCCGGCGTATATTATTCCGCTGGGACAGTATAAATGTGATGATCATTTCCCATAAATCCTGGCGCAATATCCGAATACCCTTTCCGAAATCCGCAGCTTTTCTCAGATAGATATCTGTCTCGGGTATGGACGCTGCAAACCAGCTGTAATCCGTGTCCAGATCAAAATAATATTTCCAAAAATCCATTTCATTTTCATCTGTCAAAAGCATCACCCCATCCGCTTCCTGGATCAGTTCCACATATCTGCCTCCTGCGATCAGCCGATAATGTGCCTTATCTAAAGGCGTCATGCGAAAACACTGACCGGAATCACAGATCTGGCGTATGGAAAAATTGGGATTTTGTATCTTTATCATATGTATATCCACCTTTTAATATCCTGTATATTTTATAAATGATCACTGGTATCAGACAGACCGTCCCCACCGCTGCATAAAAGGGCAGGCAGGCCACAGCGCCGGTCATCTGGAAAATCTGCCGGTACCTGGGTATGATACAGTACCGGACAAAAACGCAAAACAGCTCATATCCCGCCGGTATACCTCCACATACCAACGTCAGGATCACCGCTGTCTGCCGTCCTTCTCCTCTTCCCAGAAAAAAGCCGGCTGCCATAAACAGACCGATCTTGCCACAACTTTGGATCTGCTTTAAATTTATATCCATCCACTCACCCCATCCTGGGTCCTATCCATTCGTTTCCTTTTTAGTATATGGCTTTTTTTCCTGTTTTCTTCTGGAAAAATATGGGACATTTTCCCTAGAATCACAACTTGATTTCTGCCGGGGAAGTGCTATAATCTTCTCATGGGGTATTAGCGCAGTTGGGAGCGCGCCACATTCGCATTGTGGAGGCCACGGGTTCGAATCCCGTATACTCCAGCCGAAATTTAAGGCTGCCCGGCAGATGGGCAGCCTTTTTTATCCTTCTGTTTTTTCCTCTTCTTCCATTTCTTCTTTTACGATCTCCAGGAAGTCTCTGTCCGCTCTTTTCCTTTGGGGAACAAACCGACGGATGATACTGCCTTTGCCTCTGTGCTTCACATAGAAATATCCAATGGTCGAAAAGATCAGGGCTCCGACAAAGTTCACGAACAGATCTTCCATGGTGTCGATCAGCCCGATATCCAGGTAACCTCCCAGACCAAGGGCCTGTCCGTTCACCACCACGTCCTGTATGCCATCCAGCCGGATCGGAACATTTAACCCCTCCGGATTTAACCGCACAGAAGAGATCGCTTGGACAACCGTATCCTTTTGCATATCAAATCCCAAAAACTGATCCATGGCAAATTCAAAGAACTCCCAGATCACGCCAATGGACATGGAAAAGCAAAATGCCACAATGGCAGTGAACAGGGGTGATAACTGGAATACAAGCTTCTCACTCCTGTTCAGAAGATCCACCAGGGAAAATCCGATGGCGGCTGCCAAAAATCCGTTCATTGTGTGCAGCACGGTATCCCAGAAGGGAAAGACCAGATAAAATTCATTGATCTCCCCCAGTATTTCCGCCGCGAAAATAAAACACAAAATGATGATTTCCAAAGTCGTGGGCAGTTCGATCTTAAAGGTCACCTGGACAAAGCTTGGAATGATCAGAAGAAGCAGCGTCAGGATACAAAGGAAAGCATTTTCATAGTTGCCTGTTAAGAGCTGGTATATCAAAAGCGCGATGACAAGCAGCCGAAGGACCAGATAAACCATAAAGCTGCTCCGGTGTTCCCGCAGCTCCATGTATATGGCCCTTCCAAGCACCCTCATATGGCTGACTTTTTCCGTAGTATCCTGAGATTTTTTTCGTTTTCTCATTTGTGACAGTCAGACCTTTATTCTGTCACACAATCCACCGGTGTATAGCCTGCCTCTTTTACCGCATCCATCAATACCTCATCGTCCACTGCTTTATCCATGGATACCGAAGCTTTTTTGCTTTCCAGATCCACGGATACCGCTGTCACACCTTCTACGCCTTCCAAGGCTTTCTGCACATGCATCTGACAATGGGCACACATCATACCGTCTACTGTCAATACTTTTTTCATTGTTGTAACTCCTTCCTGTTTATCCGGATCTGCTCCGGTTGATATGGATATATTTTCAGATTCCGGAATATCTTCCGAAAGTTCTGTCTGTCTTTTTTCCGGTACATGTACCGGATCTTCCAAGGACTCTTCTTCTTTCTTTTTAAAGAAGCGCAGCCGAAGCGCATTGGTCACCACGCATACAGAACTGAGACTCATGGCCGCTGATCCGATCATCGGGCTGAGACGGATGCCAAACGCCGGGAAAAGAGCGCCTGCCGCCAGGGGGATACCCAGTACATTATAGAAGAATGCCCAGAACAAGTTCATATGGATATTGCGGACAACGGCCCGGCTCAGTTCAATGGCCGTCACCATGTCGTTCAGCGAATCCTTCATCAACACCACATCTGCCGATTCAATGGCAATATCCGTTCCAGCGCCGATGGCCACGCCGATATCCGCCCGGGTCAAAGCCGGCGCATCATTGATGCCATCCCCCACCATGGCCACTTTATGTCCCTGTTCCTGTAAAGCCCGTATGTTGGCCTCCTTTTCTGTGGGAAGCACATCGGAGATGGCCCGTTCAATATCCAATTCCTTTCGGATCGCTTCCGCAGTCACCTGATTATCCCCGGTGAGCATGACCACATGCAGCCCCATCTCTTTAAACCGTTTAAGGGCCGCCCGACTGGAGGGACGGATCGTATCCGCCACAGCGATGATACCCGTCAGCTTTCCATCCCGGGCAAAAAGCAGCGGCGTCTTACCTTCTTTTGCAAAGCGTCCGGCTTCTTCCTGCGCCCGTTCAGCCAAAGGATCTTCCCCGTCAAGAAGTTGATTCTCTTTCATAAAGGCTGTGTTGCCGGCCAGGTAAGTCTTTCCCTTTACGATGGCTTTTATGCCCCGTCCGGCCATGGCTTCAAAATGCTCTGCCTTCGGAACGATCAGTTTGCTTTCACCGGCCGCATCCACCACAGCCTGGGCCAGGGGATGCTCGCTTCCCGTTTCCGCTGAAGCGGCTTCCGCCAGGAACTCTGTCTCAGACAGCTCCGGATCCAATACCAGTATATCCGTCACCGCCGGATGTCCAGACGTGATCGTACCAGTCTTGTCAAGTACTATTGTATCGATATTGTGGAGGTTTTCAAGACTTTCCGCAGATTTGATCAAAATACCCATCTCCGCTGCCTTTCCAGTACCCACCATGATGGCCACCGGCGTGGCCAGTCCAAGGGCGCAAGGACAGGAAATGACCAGAACGGAAATGGCATTGGACAGGGCAAATTCAAAGCCCTGACCGGCGATCAGCCAGACGATGGCCGTCACGATGGCGATGACGATGACCACCGGTACAAACACGCCGCTGACCTTATCTGCCAGCCGGGCGATGGGCGCCTTTGAATTGCTGGCGTCATCCACCAGGCGGATGATCTGGGACAGGGTCGTATCTTCTCCCACTTTGGACGCCCGGAACCGGAACGTGCCATTTTTATTCATTGTGGCAGATATGACTGTATCACCCACATTTTTTTCCACCGGGATACTTTCTCCAGTGATGGCAGCCTGATCCACATAGCCATAACCTTCCGTGACCACCCCATCCACCGGGATACCCTCTCCCGGTCGGATGACCACAATATCTCCGGCGATCACCTGTTCCGCCGGAATGGTCTGTTCCATACCGTCCCGCACGACTACGGCAGTCTTTGGAGCCAGATCCACCAGTTTGCCCAAAGCATCTGACGTTTTAGCCTTTGACCGGGCTTCCAGATATTTCCCAACAGTCACCAACGTCAGGATCATGGCTGAGGACTCAAAATAGAGGGCGTGGGCATATTCATGGACCAACGCCATATCCCCATGGCCAAACCCATAAGCCATACGGAACATGGCAAACAACCCGTATATGAGCGATGCTCCCGAGCCTATGGCCACCAGGGAATCCATGTTTGGCGCCCGGTGTACCAAGGCTTTCAGGCCATTCTGATAAAACTTCCGGTTAATATAAATGATGGGCAAGGCAATGACCAACTGGGCCAGTGCCAACACCAATGCGTTTTCGATACCTACAAAAAAGGACGGCATGGGAAGCCCCATCATCCCACCCATGGCAATATACATAAGGGGGATCAAAAGGGCGATGGAAGAAATGAGCCGATGTTTCATGCTCTTTCTGCTTTCCTCCGCCTGGTCCTGACGCATCTGCCATTCACTGCGAAATCCACCGGTTTTTGACGGGGTCTGCTCCATGGACGATGCGCCGTAACCGATTTCTGTCACCGCATGGATGATCTTTTCCGGATCCACCTTTCCTTCATCGTAGGAGACGGTCATCTGATTAGCCAAAAGACTCACGTTCACGTCCTCCACCCCGTCCAGTTTCTGTACGCACCGGGTCACATTGGCCTGACATGCCGCGCAGGTCATCCCGGTCACATTATATTTTTCTGTTTTCATACTTATATCCATTCCTTTCGCTTTGCTCAGGCACAAAACGTAATGAAAATATTTCCCTGAGCTTATTTTTTCTTTATAATTCTTTCTGTAGGGAACTCGGTATACTACAAATCACGGGAAGGTGAGTGGGCTGTCCGGTATGCCGGATGACCGAATACTTATATGTGTAGTCCGCCTTTTCAAGCACAAATAAGTGTGACACCAAGCACGAAATCTTATCTTTGTATAAACAATCTCGTTTATGGCTTAGGCGTTCAGTCAATGCCGTCTCTCCCTATAATCTTTAGTGAACCTATTGGTTCTGAAAGGAGTCCCTATGGCTTTAAAAATCGTGTACAAAATCTGTTGTGGCATTGATGTCCACAAGACTTTTGTAGTGGCCTGCATTGCTTCTACTGACAGCAAGGGCGTGACCACCTATGAGCGCCATCGTTTTTCAACCTACACGAAGGGGCTGAAAGATTTGTTACAGTGGCTGCTCAAACGCAACTGCAAGGATGTCTGTATGGAATCTACCGGTAAGTACTGGATCCCTGTTTACAACGTCTTAGAAAACGATTGTACGATCGTCCTTGCTCATCCCAAATATGTTAAGGCTATCCGTGGAAAGAAAACTGACAAGAAAGATGCTAAATGGATTGCTGACCTGTTCAAACATGATCTTGTTGCCGGCAGCTTTATGCCGCCTGCTGACATCCGCCAGCTGCGCGATCTTATGCGTTACCGTTTCAAACTGACCTGCTTTATGTCAAGTGAAAAGAATCGTTTGCAGAACTGTCTCACGGTTTCCAATATCCAGTTGGGAAACGTTGTCTCGGACACCTTCGGCAAATCTGCCCAGGCGATACTGGATAAACTTTTGGAAAATCCCGCAGATACTTCCTTTGACCTTGAACCTCTTGTTTACAAAAGTTTGAAAAAGAAACTCCCGGAACTCCGTGACGCCATTGACGGCTATATCACTCCGGAACAGGCTGGCAAACTTAAGGTGATCAAGGCTCATTATGAAAACCTGGAATCCCGGAAAGCAGAGCTTGAAGAACTCATTCTTGCGCTCGCCGCTCCCTATCAGCAGGAACTTGCCATTCTCCAAACCGCTCCTGGCATCCGCAGTGACTTCACTGCCATCGGGATCATTTCCGAAATTGGTACCAATATGGAGGCTTTTCCTTCGGCGAAACACTTATGCTCATGGGCCGGACTGACTCCGACCAACAATGAAAGCGCAGGGAAGAAAAAATCTGTCCGGGTTTCCAAGGCCGGATGCTATATCAAGCC
>DVLT01000035.1 GCA_018715345.1 Candidatus Onthocola gallistercoris | reverse complement strand
TCTTCATAACTTCCATGATTCTGGATCGTCACATTAAAAAGGAACAGTTTTTCACCTTCTTCTTTATGCTCCAGTTCATAAATGATCTGATCAAAGGAAGAAGCATCGCTCACATAACCATGTTCCATCGTCAGTTCCACATCCATATCCTCCGCACATTTAAACGAGTCGAAACCAAGCAGCGGATAGGCTTTTTCTCTGTTCCAGGAAGATTTTTCTCCCGGATGGTGAGCCAGACACGTATAGCCTTTTTCCTTTAAAAGGGACGCCAGAGACTGGGACGGTTCCAAGATGTACTGCTGATACGGAATACTTCCCGATGGTAAAAAGGCCATGGAATTGCCTGTCAAAAACTCAAATTCACTTGCACTGGTGCCTGCTCCGAACACGGATGCATAGGCAACCCCGTGGATCGCATCCAGCCCATTTATGTAATCCATCACCCCTTCACTCAGATCCAGATTGCCAAAGCTTTCAAAATCAGCCCATGACTCATTCATGATGGCGATCACATGGGGCAGTTGTTCCTCCTTTTCTGTCTCCCCGGCTGCACCGACGGCTCCCTCTGTGCCTCCATCGGTGGAATCCAGCAGTTCATGCCATGTTTCTTCCGAATAGTCCGATGGCACATCCACCTCCATGAACAACAGGTTGGTCAAAAATGCTCCGACCACCCCTTTTTCCCTATACGATTTCCCCTGGTCCCAGACGTCTGAGGATATCCCCATATCCTCCAGGATCTCCGGATGGAGTACAGGCGCCGTACAGCACAGGCCGATGAGCAGCAGGGCGAAACGATACCAGCGCCCCCATAGCCGTATACGAAGATATATCTGCTTTTTGTAAAACCATACGATGGCCGCTGTCAGCAAAACGATGGCTGTTATGATCTGCCAGGTAAAATGATAATGATAATTGCCAGATACTGCCATAGCTGTTTTCAATGCCTTAAAATCCCATGGCAGGATCGGATTGCCCCGAAAACTGTAAATAAAATAATTCGCTGTTCCGATCAGGCTTGCCAGCAGACACACCACAATGCTGCATAAGGCGATCCTTCCCGTCAACGCACATAGCAGATAATACAAAGCGCCGATACACATGGCATTCCCCGCAACGACCAAAAGCGGATAAGACCATGGATAACCGCCATAGATAAACTGCATGATATAAAATGCTATGATAGGCGTTGCTGCCAAAAACAAAAGTTTCCGCAATGCCAGCGGATAATTGTAATTCTTCAGTACCCTTTCCACTTTTTCATCTCCTGTGTCCTGCCCCGCGCCGTCTGGCTATACTCTGATTTTCCATTCTAAACCCGATAACTTAGATATTTTACAGTAAAACGGAAAAAAAGTCAAAAAAACAGCAGAAACTTTTATTTTCTGCTGTTTATGTCACATTTTATCCATAACCTGTCAACCGGATCCATGTATACAGATACTTTGTACGCGATGGAGAGACGGACTGAAGAGGTCTCAAAAGGCCACGATGACACCGCCGTCGTTGGCATACATGGTGCTGACGCCGGCTGTATTGACTATGATCACTTCCTTAAAATGATACCGCTTTAAAATTTCCTTTTTCAACGTAATGGCCCGTTCATAACAGTTGCAGTGGGCAATAGCAAAAACCCGATCTTCGGTCTGTTTTACCAAACTCCCCACTTCTTCCGCCATTTTAAGGACTGCCTTTTTCATGCCCCGCCCCATACTTTTCTGATCGATCGTTCCCCTGGGTGTGGCGATCATCACCGGCTTGATGTTCAGTACACTGACCAACGTTGCTTTTACGCCTGTCAGTCTACCATTTTTCCTCAGCGTTTCCAGATTCTCCAGTACGAACATGGTCTGCTGACTGTCAATATATTCCTCCACCTTCCGGATCGTTTCATCAAAGGAACACCCGGATTCAACACACTCGATGATCTTCATGGCGATCAATGTCTCGCCTGCGGAAGCCGAACGGGAGTTAAAAATATGGATCTTTTTGTCCGGATGTTCTTCCAGAGAAAGCTGCCTGCCGATCATGGCGCTGTTATAGGAACCGGACAACTCCGCTGACAAAGTCACGCCAAACACCGTCACTTCGTCATCCCCATAGGCTTCTTTAAAATGTTCCGGTGACGGGCAACTGGACTTGGGACATTCTTCAGAAGCTGCCACAGCTTTCAAAAAGGCCTTCTGATCAAAGCTGCTGTCATCCACATAGTCCACGCCGTCCACCTGCAAAGTCAACGGCACAATGGCTACATTCTCTCTATTTTTCAAATCATCCGTCAGATCGAGACAACTGTCTCCGATAATCCGATATTCCATAATCGCGGTCCTCCAATATTTCAACACTTCAAAATGTAGTTTTCATTACTACTAATCGTAACATAGATTGTGCAAAAGAGCAAGTTTTTTCAGCCTTGTCTTTTATTTCTTTCCTTCATATGTTACAATAACCGAAGAATTGGAGGTTATGTATATGCAGGAACAAAATTCTGTCAGTCAGCTGAAGGATCTGATCGATCACGGAACTTCCCCATTCCATGTTGTTTCAAAAAGTATCGATCGGCTCAGACAGGAAGGTTTTGTCGCCCTGGATCTTCGTGAAAGCTGGCGTCTTTCCCCTGGCGGGAAATATTTTTGCCGTCCTTTTGACGGGGAACTTTTTGCTTTTACTGTAAATGGTAAGGACGCCTTGCTTTCCCCGCCGCGTTTTGCCGCCGCCCACACGGACTTTCCGGCTTTAAAGATCAAGCCTTCGCCGGATATCTGTTCCAATGGTTACCGGACCCTGAACGTGGAAATATACGGCGGTCCGCTGCTCCATACTTTTTTTGACCGGCCCCTTTCCGTATCCGGCAAAGTTGCGCTGACATCCCCGGATATTTTTCATCCGGACATCCGTTTTGTGGATTTTCGCAGACCGATCCTCATCATCCCAAGTCTGGCCATCCACATGAATCCAAAGGCCAACGAAGGAACCCCCGTGGATGCTCAGATCCATCTGAAACCACTGGCCGGTACCGCAGACGAAACAGCCAGTTTTATGGATCATCTGGCCCGTGAACTGGATTGTTCCGTATCGGATATCTTAGACTTTGAGTTATATGTCTATAATCACGATCCACTGGAAGTGGTAGGATTGGATGGAACTTTTATATCTTCGCCCCGGTTGGACAATCTGACATCCGTCAGCGCGCTGCTTTCAGGTATCATCCATGGAAAACGCCCGTCAGGCATAAACGTGATCGCCCTTTTCGACAACGAGGAAATCGGAAGCCGTACGAAGCAAGGCGCTGATTCTGCCCTGTTCCGCATCCTGCTGGAAAAGATCGTTAAAGGGCTGGATCCTGCCGCATCCTGCATGGAAAACCTACTCGCAGGTATGTTGTTATCTGTGGATGTGGCCCATGCTTTTCATCCCAATTACCCTTCTGTCTACGATCCCGTCAACCGACCGTTATGCGGTCAGGGTATTGTCATCAAAACCGACAGCAGTCAGGGATATGCCTGGGACTGTGAAGGGGTGGCCATCATCCAGGGACTTTGCTCCAAATACCGGATCCCCAGCCAGCGATTTGCCAAGCATTCCGGCAAACGCGGCGGAAGTACTTTGGGCAGCATGCTTTCTTCCCTTTTGCCTGTGGTCACCGTGGACATCGGTGTACCCATACTGGCCATGCACTCTGCCAGGGAGACCATGGGAGTTGACGATCAGATCCATCTGGATCAGCTGCTGAACGCTTATTTTTCCCAAGCCTGAAAATATAATATGCCCGCCGGCGGACCATATACCGGAACCTGACAGATCCATCCACTTTGTTCTTCTGACAGGCTTCCCCACAGTTCCGAACGGCGGGCCATTTTAATGATTTTCATAGATGGTGATCCCATGGATCCATTGGTACCCTGGACTGTAGTAGATCAAAATCGTGGGTATCTCTTCAGACATCAGGTTCTCATAAACCGACTCTCCTTCCACGCCAAAGACAGAGGCATCCATTTCGCTTTCCTCCGGCTCCAGGACCAACACGATCTCATTGCCGCTGACCAGAGATTCATATTGCCCGTTCAGCAGTCTGACCTCAATCATATTCCGCAGGACCTGAATGACCTCTTCGCCGCTATACTCGCCGCCCACATTATCCAGACTCCAGGAAAAATTGACCCAGGCATCATATAACCGTTGTTTTTCTTCCTCCGAAAGTCCGGCTGAGATGCCTTCCTCCTCCGCATCATCGTAATAGTGCATAGATATCATCCGGCCCTGAGCATAATTCAGACAAAAGTCCAGATAAAATTGCTGGGGCTGTCCGGATATCTGAACTGGACATTTGTCCACATATACATAGGTATCATCCAGCCATGTATAGGCTTCCAGATCATTCATCATATCCGGTTCAATACCATACGTTTTCAAAAAACTATATATGCTGTCCATGATCACGCTATAGCTCTCAGGGGATGAGAGGGCCAGATCAGCCATACTGGTACACTGGGTTCTGTCAAACTGGGTCCATGGATAAAAACGGGTCTCTTCCGAAATAGCCGGTATGGAGTAGGTGTCCACATCCTGACGATCCATGACGACAACCTTTTCCTGCATATTCCATATATAAAGCTGGACGATCCCGGTGCCGCCAAACAGAAGGCCTGTCAGTAAAAGAATCAAAACGACAACTTTTGCGATCCTCATCCGACCTCTCCCTCCTTCACGTCCTCCCCGTCATCCGGCTGCTGCTCCAAAGGCAGACTCACCGTGACCACTGTCCCTTTGCCCAACTGGCTTTCAATACCGATCTGCCCTTTATGCTGTCTAACGATCTCAAAACAGAGCATCAGCCCAAGGCCCGTGCCTCCGGCTTGCCGTGAAGCCATTTTATCCACCATAAAAAAAGGTTCCATGGCCATCTTCACATCCGTCTCGGACATACCGATCCCATTATCCTTCACACAGAAAACAGCCCACTTTTCCTTTCGCAATGCGATAAACGCGATATTCTGCCCATCTTTTGAAGCTTTACAGGCATTTTCGATCAGATTATAGAATACTGACTTCATCAGCTCCCTGTCCATGGGTATGAACATATCGTCCGTATATACCAAAAGCTGGCTATGTTTCTGGGCAAGCAAAGGCGCCAGCGTCTTTTTCAGTTCAGCCACCAATTCCCTGGCCGATACAAACGTCATATCCAATGCCACATGTTTTGTCATGGACAGTTCCATTAATTTCCCTGAAAGGTTTTTCAACCGTTTTGCTTCTTCAAAAATGATGTTGGCATACTCTTCCCGCTTTTCCTCTGGGATCTTCCGGCTGATCCTGAGCATGTCAGCAAATCCCAATATGGATGTGAGCGGAGTTTTCATCTCATGGGCCAGACTATCCACAAACTGCCGTCGGTTTTCAGCCTGCAGTTTCAGTTTTTCTGTATGATTCTCCACAGATTTAGCCATCACATTGATATTGTGGGCCAACTCCCGCATCTCCGGCGCGCCTTTTCCTTCCGGCAGCCGGGTCTGATATCTGCCCCGGGCAATGATACGTAATCCGCTGTTGATCCGTCTCAATGGTTCCAGCATCCGGACTACCATGAAGATCAACGCGATCCCCGCTATGGCAGATAAAACCATACTGAAGATCATCTGGAATCTCAACTGGCTGTTTACCGATCTATAAATATCCGAAATATCCGACCAGGTGATCAGATAACGTACCCTTTCAGCGGGAACCCATCTTGTCCCTGTCAATATATAATACCGGTTATTATCTGACACGATTTCCGAAAAGTATCGCTCATCTTCATCCATCTGATCAACTAATCCTTGGGTTATATACTGGGTTGCTTCACCCAATTCCCCTGCCGCAGCTGTTTTTTCAGCCTCATAAGTAACGCCATTTTGATTTTCCGCAAATACAAATAAAAGCTGTCCTCCATTTTCACCCAGCCATTTCTGGATGATCTCATCTACTTTTTCTTCCGATATCTGCAGATTATCATTCAACAGCCGTTCATATAAAACCTGGCTATCCAGACCGGATACAATGTATTCTACTTCTGAAACAGCCCGATCCCGCGCCGTATCCACTGTCATCTGGAAGCTCCGGATGATGGTGATATCTCCTGTTATACTGATACAAATGACAGTCAGGGAAAAGACAGCCAAAAATATTTTCTGCCATAATTTCATGGCATCCTCCTAACTTTCCAGACGATACCCCAGTTTCGGAATCGTCACCAGCTGTTTGGACAGATCCAGCTTTTTCCGCAGCTGCTGTACGTGGATATCCACCGTCCGGCTCTCTCCCATAAATTCATATCCCCAGACGGCGGAAAGCAATCGTTCCCGTCCGATAGCTATATCCTTATTTCTCACAAAAAATACAAACAGATCAAACTCCTTTGGAGTCAATGCCACTTGCCTGCCCGCCTTTTCCACCAGATGACGATCCGGATAGATCCGTATATCCCGATATTCCAGTATTTCCAGATTCTTTTTATAGCGTCTTAATACGACTTCGATCCTGGCCAACAGTTCCATGATCTCAAATGGCTTAACGATATAATCTTCGGCGCCCAGTCGGAGTCCTTTTACCTTATCGGTCACATCCTGCAGCGCTGTCAGAAAGATCACCGGTATTTCCCGGCTTTTGATCGCTTCAATGACTTCAAATCCATTCATTTCCGGCAACATAATGTCTAAAAGTATCAGATCATAATTTTCCTGATGAACTTTCGCCACTGCCCGGCGACCGTCACGGCAAATCTCGCATTCATATCCGGCGAGCCCGAGAGCCGCCTCGATCATCTGTCCAATATGCTGTTCATCTTCAACAACTAAAATCCGAGTCTTCATTTCACACGCTTCCCTTCACCTTGATCCCCTCCATTTTATTACAAAAAAAGCGAAAAAAGTGGATCTTCCCCCATAATTTACATCTTTTTTACAAGTCTTTCTGATCCATACTATATCTTAAGGAGGTGACAGTCATGGATCAGAAAAAACGGTTCCCGATTTTTGAGACACCGAACTGTTCCAATGAAACTTATCGTTCATGGGAAGATAATGATATTACAGGTATGCCGATGGAGGGCGGGCTTCCCCGCACGACGAAATATCCCACCGGACATCCCTATACAGAGGAAGAAAAGCGGGCGCGTTCCCATTATCCCAAATGATCTTCTTGATCAGGCGCCAAAAGCCTCTGCACATTTTTTCAGCATCTCCCGGATAGGCAGCTGATAAGGGCACCTTGTCTCGCATATGCCGCAGCCGATGCATTCCCCGGCCTTGACTTCCAACGCGGCATATCGGGACTTGGCCCAATCAGCCAGGCCGTACCGATCCAGGTATCCTTGGAACAGGAAACAATTGGAAATACTGATCCCCTTTGTACAGGGCTGGCAATAATTGCATCTTCTGCAGAAATTCGTTCCCAGAGATTTTCGGACAGCTTCCGCTTTTTCCAATTCTTCCCCGCTCAACGGCGAATCATCCTCTGATGCGGCGATATTTTCATCCATCTCTTTCACGTCGTACATCCCTGGTATCACAACAGTAACATCCGGATTGGAACAGACATAACGTAAGGCCAATGCTGCATCTTCAATGGCGCCGCCGGCCAAAGGTTTCATGGCAATGAAACCGATATTTTTTTCTTTACATTTGCGGATCAATCCTTCTCCCTGATTTTCCACGATATTATATGGAAACATGATCGTCTCCACCCACGGCAGCTCCAACGCCCTTTCAAATACTGCTGTTGAATGGGCAGTCAGACCGATATGTCCCACTTTTCCGGAAACGACAGCCGCCTGTAATGCCTCTAAAGCTCCGCCTTCTCCCATGACCGTCTCCAGCTGTTCCAAAGTCGGATTATGGATCTGATAGAGATCTATATGGTCGGTCCTCAGATTTTTAAGGCTGGTCGCAATATCCGCTTCCATGGCTTCTTTTGTCCGGGCCATGCTTTTTGTAGCTAAAACAAAATGATCTCTATAGCCTTCCAACGCCTCTCCCAAGAAAGCTTCACTCACTGTGTAGCCTCTGGCTGTATCAATATAATTGATACCATTGCTGACCATTTTTTTTACCAGTTCCTTCGTTCCCGCCGCATCGATCCTCTGGATCGGTATACCGCCAAATCCCATCCGTGAAATCTTTAAACCGGTTTTTCCTAGTATTGTCTGTTTCATGTAATTATCTCTCCTCTGATATTTGTCGTATTTTTATCCCCGTATGGGCGGGGCAAAGTTTCCCTTCTCGCCGTGGCGCTCGCCCTGCTTTCGCAGCGCTCGCTCGCGGGCATTCGCCCTATGTCCATCGCCATCTGAAAAGTCTTATGTGCGAGCGCAACGCCTTTTCAGATGGCGATGGACGCACGGCTCGGTGCTTTCGCGTACATTATATCATATATGGGGGTTTTTAAAAACTCTCTGTATTTTTCTGGCTATTTTTCACAGACTATGTTATGCTGGACATACAGATTTTTAAGAAAGAAGGTTTATGCGATGGGAATAACGAATTTGACCAAAGATAATTTTGAAGCTGAAGTTTTAAAATGTGATAAACCGGTACTGATAGACTTTTCCGCAACGTGGTGTGGGCCGTGCAATATGTTGGCTCCGATCATTGATGAGGTTGCTGCAGAACAGGAAGATATCAAGGTCTGCAAGGTGGACATCGATGATCAGATCCAGCTTGCCCAGCAGTTCCGGGTCATGAGTGTACCCACATTGATCGTGATGAAGCATGGGAAAGTTGTCAATCAGTCTGTTGGGCTGATCCCCAAAGCTAAAGTATTAAGTCTGCTGAAATAAATATTCCGGTCACCTTCGGCAGTGCATACTGCCTGAGGTACACCTCAAAAGGGATGGCATTCTGACTTTCGGTCAGAATGCCATCCCTTTTACTATACCCTTTACGCCTGATAATGTACATATTTTTCCAGGAAGTCGATCAGCGTCCTCATCTGTTCATCTGTACCGATGGTGATCCGAAGATAGTTATCGATCCTTGGAAGTGAAAAGTATCTCACATAAATGTTCTGTTCCCTCAGGCTCTGGAACAGTTCCTTGGCCGGATACTTGGGGTGGGTGGCAAAAATAAAGTTTGCCATGGGATCAGGAAATGTAAAGCCCAGCCGGGTCAATTCCTTGGCTGTCCACTCCCGGGTATGGATGATCTTTTCCATACAATCCTTAAAATAGTTTTCATCCTTCAACGTTTCTGCACCTAAAACGATGGAAAATGGATTCATCGTATAGGAATTAAAGGAATACTTCACATCATTTAAAGCTTTGATCAGATCCGGATGTCCTATGGCATAACCGATACGCAGTCCAGCCATGGACCGGGACTTGGAATAGGTCTGGACGACCAAAAGGTTATCGTACTCCTTCGTCAATTCCAGGGCAGAGGTACCGCCAAAGTCAATATAGGCTTCATCCACGATGACCACCACATCCCGATTATGTTCCACAATGTCCCGGACAAATCCCAGTGGCTCCATAATGGATGTGGGGGCATTGGGATTTGGAAAGATCACGCCGCCATTCTCCCCATGATAATCCTGCGCCTGGATCCGAAAGTTTTCATCCAGAGGCTTTGTCTCATATGGGATCCGGAACACATCCGCCCATACCGGATAAAAAGAGTAGGTGATATCTGGAAAAAATATGGGCTTTTCCGAATTAAAAAAGGTCATAAATGCCATGGCCAGTACATCGTCCGAACCCACACCCACAAATACCTGATCCGGATCCACATGATAATGATCCGCCAGGGCATTGACCAACATCCCGGCTGTCGGATCCGGATAGAGCCGTAATATATCCGCAGACATTCCCCGCAGCATCTGCTGGACTGCCGGTGAAGGCGGATAAGGATTTTCATTGGTATTTAACTTGATCATCCCAGCCTTTTTAGGCTGTTCTCCCGGCGTATAGGGAACGACCTGGCGTATATTGTCTCTCCAGTTGTTCATAATGCTCACGCTCTTTCTATTTAAAATAGGTTTCCGCCAATGCCTTGAACGCAGGCATGGA
Source organism: Candidatus Onthocola gallistercoris (assembly GCA_018715345.1). Classification (GTDB taxonomy): domain Bacteria; phylum Bacillota; class Clostridia; order Lachnospirales; family Lachnospiraceae; genus Frisingicoccus; species Frisingicoccus gallistercoris. The sequence continues at coordinate 55,020 of DVLT01000035.1, read as the reverse complement.
CCGTTGGATCATATCATAGGATACACAATAAGCCAGACGTACATATCCCGGACAGCCGAAACTGGTCGCCGGCACCATAAGGATATTGTGTTTCTTTCCTTCCGCCACAAAGACTTTTTCATCCTCGATCGGCGATTTCATAAACAGATAAAACGCACCTTCCGGTCGGATACATTCAAATCCCATCTCGGTGAGAGATTCATAGAGGAAACGGCGATTTTTATCATAAGCGGCCACATCTGTCGCTTCATCGATACACCTTTTGATCATCCGCTGCTGAAGGGATGGGGCGTTTACAAAGCCCAGAATACGTTCAGCCACAGTCAATCCATCCATCAGCTCACCGTAACCGTCCACTTCCTTCGGAACAGCCAGGTAACCGATCCGTTCTCCCGGAAGCGAAAGGGATTTGCTGAAGGAATATCCGATTATGCAATTTTTGATATAAAGGGACATGAACGGCACCGTCACGCCGTCATAGACCAACTCTCTATATGGTTCATCGGAAATCACGTAAATAGGATGTCCCACCCGTTTTTCGGCTTTTTCCAGAATAGCCTGAAGCTGTCTGAGCGTGTCCGCAGAATAGACCACACCGCTTGGATTGTTGGGGTTATTGATGATGAGAGCCTTTGTCCGCTCATTGATCGTGTCATCTAACCCCTCCAGATTCAGCTGGAATGTGCGGGTATCCGCCGGCACGACCACTGGAACGCCGCCAAAATTCTTTATATAATTGGTATATTCTCCAAAAAATGGTGCAAAGCAGATCACTTCATCCCCCGGATCCACAAGGGTACGCAAAGCCGTATTCAGTCCTCCTGCCGCGCCGACAGTCATCAGGATGCCATCCCCTGAAAAAGTTGTCCCAAATCGCCGGTTCAAGGAATCTGCCACCGCTTCCCGTACATCTTCATATCCTGCATTGTTCATATAACCGTGGACATAAAGACTATCTTCTTCATCCAGCACCTGCCGGAATGCTTCATCCACAGCCGCCGGCGCCGGAACACTGGGATTACCCAGACTGTAATCATAGACATTTTCCACGCCAACCTTTGCCGCCATCTGCTTGCCTTCTTCAAAAAGGGCGCGGATGACAGAGCTTCCAGCCACAAGTTCTTCCATACTTTTTGAAATCATTTTAATAACCTTCTTCCATATTGCTCAATCTGGCCGCCTGATCCGCCGCGATCAGACTATCGATAATTTCTTCCAGATCGCCGTTCATAATACTGTCCAAGCGATGCAACGTCAGCTTGATACGGTGGTCTGTGCATCTCCCCTGAGGGAAATTATAAGTTCGGATCTTTTCGGAACGATCGCCGGTTCCCACCTGATTTTTCCGGTAGGCCGCTTCTTCCTTCTGCTTTTTCTCCAGCTCCATCTCATATAGGCGGGACCGCAGCACTTTCAATCCCTTCTCTTTATTCTTCAGCTGGGATTTTTCATCCTGGCAGGAGATCACGATCCCCGTTGGTATATGGGTGATCCGCACCGCTGAATCCGTCGTGTTGACACACTGACCCCCATTCCCTGAAGCCCGGAATACATCAATACGTACATCATTCATGTCCAGTTTCACATCCACTTCTTCTGCTTCCGGCATGATGGCCACCGTAACAGTGGAAGTATGGATCCGGCCGCCGGACTCTGTCTCCGGCACCCGCTGGACCCGATGTACGCCGCTTTCATATTTCATTTTGGAATAGACGCTGCTGCCGCTGATCATGAATACGACTTCCTTAAAACCGCCGATCCCATTCTCATTGGCACTCATCATCTCCACCTTCCAATGCTGACTCTCTGCGTATTTATTATACATCCGGAACAGATCCGCTGCAAATAATGCCGCTTCATCACCGCCCGCTCCAGCCCGGATCTCCACGATGACATTTTTCTCATCCATGGGATCTTTCGGCAAAAGGAGTACTTTCAGTTCTTTCTCGATTCTTTCAATATTGTCTTTTGCGGCGGCCAGCTCTTCCTTGGCCAGTTCCCGCATCTCCTCGTCATTTTCCGCCTCCAGAAGTTCCAGGCTATCCTGTTCATTCTGTTTTTCCTGTTTATATTCTGTATATTTATCAACGATAGGCGCAAGCTCTGTCTGTTCTTTCATCAGTTTTCTGAAATGTTCCTGATTCCCGACCACTTCCGGGTCATTTAATTCTTCCATGACCTGCTCATATCGGATCAAAATATCATCCAATCTGTCAAACATGCTTTTCCCTCCAGCAAACTATGCGATATTTCCATAAACAACTCGGTCGAGTCCGGCCAAATCTTTAATGGTACATATGTTTTTAAATCCGTGGGCGGCCATACAGGCTGTCACATCCGCCGCCTGGGTGCATCCGATCTCAAAAAATAACATTCCGCCTGGTTTCAGAAATTCCGGCGCTTTTTGGGAGATAGCCCTGTAAAAAGCCAGTCCGTCTTTCTCTCCATCCAATGCCAGTCTCGGCTCAAAATCCCTCACTTCCGGCATGAGGCCATCGATCTCACCGCTTGATATATAAGGCGGATTCGATACGATCATATCATACTTACCTGTCATTTCCTCAAACAGAGAACTCAAGATCCACTGCGCACCTTGTATATCCAAAGCCTTCTGGTTCCTTTCGGCCATCTGAAGCGCATCGGCCGAAATGTCGGATCCCCAGCCATGGTCCAGCCCGCCAAGAGCCATCAAGCTCAGAAGGATACAGCCAGAACCGGTACACATGTCCAACACATCCACATCTTTACTTTTTATATAAGAAAGGACGGTTTCCACTAATACTTCCGTATCCTGCCTCGGGATCAATACCGTAGGACCGACCATAAAATCCAATCCCATAAAACAGGTTTTCCCCAAAATATATTGGAGCGGCTCATGGCCCATCCGTCGTCTGATCGCCTCTTCAAAACGTTCTGCACATTCACTGTCCGCCACTTCTTCCGGATGGGTATAGTAATGCACCCGGTCTATACCGCATATATCTTCCAGCATATACCACGCTTCCAAGGCTGGGTTCTCAATACCGGCAGCCGAAAGCCGTTTTTCGCCTTCTGCCAACAGATCCTTAACCTTCATGACCAGCTTCCTCCTGAAAGGCTTTCCAGTCATAAATAGCCTCAATGGATGCAATGGCCACTTCCAACATCTCTTCATCCGGTTCCTTTGTGGTCATTTTCTGCATCCAAAATCCCGGCTTACTGACGATATCCGACAAACCGCTGTCTTTCCGGCCGGCCCACTGGATGATCTCATAGGATACGCCCGCGATCAGCGGGACCATCAGTATACGGCAGACCACTTTAAATATCATATTATCCACAGGAAAGATCTGGAAAAAAAGCAGAAAGAAAAGAATACTCACAAATAATACAATGAACAGGAAGCTGGTTCCGCACCGCTTATGAAATCGGGAATATTTTAAAGCATTGGCCGGCGTCAATTCTTCCCCGTGTTCGATACAATTGATCGTCTTGTGCTCCGCTCCATGATACATAAAAAGTCTCTGTATGTCTTTCATACGGGATATGGCGGCAATATAACCGACAAAGATCAGAACACGTACAATACCTTCAATGATCCCCAAAGCCAGGGAGGAAGTGATAAAATTTTTGAACAGATCCGATATCAGAAACGGCAGGATCATAAAAAGACCTATGGCAAGAACAATGGAAAATGCCACCGTTAGCCCCATGAGCCATTTGTCGGAAGCCTTCTGTTCCGCTTCCTCTTTCTGCTCTTCTTCTTTATCATCCTCTTCATAAAAGTCCGCAGACCAGGTAAGTGTTTTCATGCCCAAATACAGAGAATCCACAAAAGCCAATATTCCCCGGATAATGGGCACTCCCGTCATATGGTATCGGGCTACCAGACCTTCATAGTGATCCGTCTTTATTTCTATCGTCCCATCGGGCTTTCTTACAGCAACGGCGTACTGATCTTTATGGCGCATCATCACACCTTCGATAACAGCCTGCCCCCCGATTTTCGCATATCTCATGTCATGCCTCCGTCAAAGAAAAATAGGTTGAGATTTAAGAAAAACCTCAACCTTACTTTTAACACTTGCCCGATCAGTCCTGTGTAATACCATACTTACGATTAAATTTATCAATACGGCCACGAGCTGCCTGGGTCTTCTGCTGGCCTGTATAGAAAGGATGGCATTTGGAGCAAACTTCTACGTGAATTTCTGGTTTTGTGGAACCTGTTACAAATTCATTGCCGCAGTTACAAGTTACCTTTGCCTGATAATACTTGGGATGGATTCCTTCTCTCATCATTTTCACCTCACTAGAATGTCTTATTTCAAATTGCATACCGAATCGTATGAAGCCCGCTACCCAAAAGGGCACATCCCGCAGGCTGTCAGGATGGGTACGCGCATTCGTTCATCTAAACAGCTTTCTTAGTATATCACACTCGCACACATCTTTCAAGCACTTTTCCCCGGATAGAAAAAGAATTTCAAGAGCTGTCTTGCTCAAATATCAGACATATTCCGGACTGAGTCCCTGAAAATTCAAAATCTTTATATGCTGAGATGTTAAAATATCTTCGTCCGTTTCATCAAAGCCACAAATTCTTCGTTGTTCTCTGTTCTCACGAACATATCCAGTATCCGTTCCAAAGCCTCTTCTGATTTCATGCCTCCCAAAGCTTTGCGCATCACATAAACCGCTTCCAGCTCTTCTTTTGAAAGTAAAAGTTCCTCTCTTCGGGTTCCGGACCGGGTAATATCCACTGCCGGAAAGATCCTTTTCTCGGAAAGCTTCCTGTCAAGCACCAGTTCCATGTTGCCCGTGCCCTTAAATTCTTCGTAAACCACGTCATCCATCTTACTTCCCGTATCCACCAGCGCCGTTGCCAATACCGTCAGGCTCCCGCCTTCCCGCATATTCCGAGCCGCTCCAAAAAACTTCTTCGGCATATAGAGCGCTGCCGGATCCAGACCTCCCGACAGCGTCCTTCCACTGGGCGGCACAGTCAGGTTGTACGCCCTCGCCAGACGGGTGATGCTGTCCAAAAGGATGACCACATCCTTCTTATGTTCAACCAGACGTTTTGCCCGTTCCAGCACCATCTCCGATACCCGTTTATGGTGTTCCGGCAACTCGTCAAAGGTGGAATAGATCACTTCCACATTGGGACCTTCGATATATTCCTTGATATCTGTCACTTCCTCCGGCCGTTCATCGATCAGCAGGATGATCATCTTCATGTCTGGATAATTGGCCGTGATCGACCGGGCCACCTGCTTTAACAGTGTTGTTTTTCCTGTCTTAGGCGGCGACACTACCATTCCCCTCTGGCCCTTTCCGATGGGCGAGACCAGATCCACGATACGCATGGGAACGCTACCCTTTCCTGTTTCCAGACGTATCCTCTGATTTGGGAAAATCGGCGTCATATCCTCAAAATTCGCTCTTCGCGTGGCCTCCTGAGGAGATCCTCCGTTGACTGACTTGACAAAAAGAAGGGCGCTGAACTTTTCATTCTGCGTTTTCACCCGGATATTGCCTTCCACGATATCACCAGTCTTTAGATTAAAACGCCGGATCTGGGCCGGTGACACATAAACATCATTACTCCCCGGAAGATAATTCTCACAGCGTATAAAGCCAAAACCATCCGCCATGACTTCCAATATGCCATTGGCCATCTGGCCGCTGTCCAGCTGCTCCAGGACCGCCTCCTTATCATAGTGGGGCTTGTCCTCGATTTCTTCCCGATGATTTTCAGACCGCTCTGCCGTATCCTTCGTCCGCTGGTGTTCCCGATGATCATATCCGTTTCGGCTGATATCGCCGGCCGACTCCCGTACATAGCCATCTCTCATACTTTCCTTGCGCGGCTTACGATCCCGCGCCGCTTCTCTGCGGCGCTCCGATAGGTTCGGATGGATCCTTTCCGAAACGTCTTGCGTTGGCTGAGGGCTGTGCTGAGTTGTCTCCCTGACATTCTCTTCCTGTGCTTTCTCCTTGTTATACTTTTCTTCCAGTTCACCCACGACCTGGACCAACTGACTCTTGCGCATGACTGAAACATTCTTCACGCCCTGAGACTTGGCCAGTTCTCTCAACTGGGCCACGGATAATGTTGCATATTTTTCGTACATAGTTTCCTCCTCAAAACAGGTAAGGTTTCCTTCAGACAATGTCCGTTTCATGTCCGGCAGGCCGTCAAACGCAAGCCGCTTATATATGCTCGCATGATACTTCTCATATCGTGCCTTACGTCCGGCAATCTGCCGCCACCTCTGCCCGTTCTCTCAAAAATATGATGAAAAAACGGCCGGATCGATATGTATCGGGGCAAATCAAATATTATCATAAACAGACGGCGCCACCTGCAGCCGACAAAAAACAACCGGGAAGTTCTGAAAATACCAGTGAAACCAAAAACCTGTAAATCATTTTTCAATGGGAAAATCCAGCAGACCTGCTCGTAATCATATAGAAGTTAGTCTTATTATACACTATTTTCCAGGAAAAGAAAGATAAATATTTCGCAATATTTTACATGATCCGACATAATAATTAAGACATCGTCCGGCCGCTTTGGGCTTTCGGACAATGTCTTATCCACTTGCTGCTTCCGATGGTGATCGGAAATTTTATCTTTTTTATTTTACACAGAATTCTTTTAATTCTTCAGCCAGTTTCTCAGGCGCGTCTCCATGTATCTGAACATTGATCTCCTTGCCCAGATCCAGGCTAAAAATTCCCATGATTGATTTTGCGTCGATTACATATCTTCCGGATACCAAGTCTACATCTCCAGTATATCGTGTTACGATCATATTAAACTTCTTTACATCTTCAATACTTGGCAACATAATCTTAATTTCTTTCATCTTCTTATACCTCCTATCATCTTCATAGTATATACGATTCCGGCAAAAATTTCCATCCCCGAATTTCATTAATTTATCCGATTTTTTTCAAAAGTTTTGTGCATTCTGACATCCCATCAGCCGATATAGCGGCGGATGGCCCTGGCAATCCCCCCATCATTATTGCTGCCTGTAACAGCATAGGCCCGACTCCGTATCCCTTCTGTGCATCTCTCCATTGCGATCGGATAACCGGCCATGTCAAACATGGGAATATCATTATCACTGTCTCCAAAAACCATGATATTTTCCGGTCCTATGCCCATCTCTGCCGCAACCGCCCGAAGGGTACTGCCTTTATCCACGCCAAGACGCATCATTTCCAGATTCTTTTTCCCGAACACATTGGCTCCAGTCACATAGCACAACTCCGACTCCACCAGTTCCTTTTCAACCCGGATCTTTTTTGTTTCATCCACATCAAAGCAAAGAGCCTTATAGATCTGTCCGTCATACTGTTCCATGATCTCATAAAATGCAGCTGCGTCCGGAAGCTCCACATGCTTCTTATCCGGGGCCACCTGCCGGTGTTTCTGCTGGATACCGCCTGCCCGCATATAAGCTTCGCATGCCTCACTGGTATATTCTGTATCCTGGGTATAATAAACCGGCAGCGTGCCGTTACGTACACAGCAATCCGTGATCTGCTTTAAAATGTCATAAGGTATGGGATATTTCTTTATCAGTTCCTTCGAATCAGCTCTTCCGGCGCAGGCCCCATTGCAGGCGATGACAAGCATCTTATCCGATATCTGACGGGCAATATACGCCGCGTCCACAAAAATACGTCCCGTACACAGCACCGTCTGGATTCCCTTTTTATGCAAATCTGATATGGCCTCCATGCTGCTGGCCAGTATTTCTTTATTATCATCCAACAGTGTGCCATCCAGATCAAAAGCTACTAATTTAATTTCCATATTCTTTTCCTCCCATCGAACATTTTACCATATAATTGTAAAAAAATCTTCCTGTCTTTTTCAATTTCTTTGTAAAGTGTCTCGGGAAATCCGCTTGAATAAAGAATGGGGAAATGATATGATTATCAAAGTAATATGTATGTTGATCAAAAGGAAGGATTTCACACAATGACAGACCCTTCTATACAGCGGTGGGATGATAAACCCTGGCATTCACTGAATCATGAATTGAAATACCGGTTTGGAGAAAAACTGTATAAACTGGCGTTAAACGGCGGTTTCACCTGCCCCAACAGGGACGGCACTTTAGAAGACCGGGGCTGTATCTTCTGCAGTGCCGGCGGTTCCGGCGACTTTGCCGCCTCTCCCTCTTTGTCCATCAGCAAACAGATCGAACAAGCCAAACAAAAGGTGGACAACAAGTTCAAAGGCAGCCGTTATATTGCCTATTTTCAAGCTTATACCGGCACCTATGCTCCCCTTCCTTATCTGGAAGATATTTACTGGCAGGCCATAAGGCATCCGGATATCGCCGTGCTGTCCATTGCCACCCGTCCCGACTGTCTATCAGATGATATCGTGGATCTGCTGAGCCGTCTGAACCAGTTCAAGCCTGTATGGATCGAACTTGGACTGCAGACGATCCATGAAGCCACAGCCCTCTATATACGCCGGGGATACCCATTGTCTGTATTTGAACAGGCCGTCCGAAAGCTCCATGATGCGGGCATTGAGATCATCGTCCATACCATACTCGGGCTTCCCGGCGAGACGGAACAGCATATGCTGGATACACACCGATATCTTTCTCACCAGCCCATACAGGGCATCAAGATCCAGCTGCTGCACATCCTACAGGGTACAGATCTGGCTGCTGTCTATGAAAAAAAACCTTTTCCTGTTTTGGATAAAGAACACTATATCGATCTGCTGATCCGATGTCTGGAGATCCTCCCGCCGGAGCTGGTCATCCATCGGCTGACGGGGGATGGGCCGAGAAAACTTCTGATCCACCCCCTCTGGAGTCTCTCAAAAAAGCAGGTCCTGAATGAAATCCAACATCAATTCCGTCTGCGCCGTACCTGGCAAGGTCGCCTTTTTGACAATAATCCTGAACTTAAAAATAAGGAGGAATAAATCATGACAGATCCGTTGACATTGTACAAACTGATCCTTTTGTATATTCTGGATCATGTGGATTATCCCATGACAAACAGTCAGCTCAGCGAATTTCTCCTGGAAAAAGAATACACTTCTTATTTTACCATCCAGACAGCGCTTTCTGAGCTGGAAGAGGCAGGCTTTATATCTGTGAGCCATCAGACCAACAGTTCTTATTATTCCTTGACCCCTTCCGGCGAGGAGACACTGGAGGCTTTTTCTTCCGATATATCTGAAGATATACGCCAGGAAATCCGTCTTTTCCTAAAAAGCAAACAGTATGAACTTCGGATGGCCAATGAGATCACAGCCAATTATTTCCCCAAGCACAATCACGAGTTTACCGTAGAGTTGACGCTCCACGAAAAGAAGGATATCCTGATGCGTCTGGAATTGACCATTCCCGGTGAGGATCAGGCCCGTATTGTCTGTGACCAATTTCACAAACACAGCAGCGATATTTACAACTATCTGATGACCACCCTACTGACACGCAAAAAAAATTCCTGACCCCATGGGGCAACATACCGATCTAAAAAAGCATCTGCCGAAAAGAATGGATCTTCTCTCCGGCAGATGCTTTTATAGTCTTAAATTATTTTCTGTAAATGATCTCGTGGCGTCCCGGTCCATTGGATACCATGGTGATCGGAACTTCCAGCTCTTTTTCGATGAATTCGATGTAATCCCGGCACTTCTGGGGCAGTTTGTCATATTCTTTGATGCCCCGGATCTCTTCCTTCCAGCCTGGCATAACTTTGTACACCGGTTTCGCTTTCTTTAACAGATGGGTGGTCGGGAAATCTCTGGTCACTTTTCCATCGATCTCATAACCGATGCAGATCGGTATCTCGTCCAAATATCCCAAAACATCCAGAACCGTCAGGGCTACCTCTGTAGCTCCCTGCATCCGGCAGCCATATCTGGAAGCCACCGCGTCAAACCAGCCCATACGTCTCGGTCTACCGGTGGTGGCGCCATACTCGCCGCCGTCACCGCCCCGGCGTCTCAGCTCGTCCGCCTCATCGCCGAAGATCTCGGAAACAAATTCGCCTGCTCCCACAGCGCTGGAATAAGCTTTGACAACCGTTACGATATCTTTGATCTCATATCCCGGGATACCGGCGCCGATGGCGCCATAGGAAGCCAGAGTGGAAGAGGATGTGACCATCGGATAAATACCGAAATCCGGATCCTTCAGCGAGCCCAGCTGACCTTCCAGCAGAATATTCTTTCCTTCTTTGATGGCCTCATGCAGATAAGCAGATGTATCACATACATAGGGACGGATCATATCCCGGTAGTCAAGCAAAGTCTTAAAGATCTCTTCCGGATCGATCTTCTCTTTGTGGTACAGATGCTCCACAAGCACATTCTTTGTCTCCATGATACGGTAAACTTTTTCTTTAAGCGCTTCTTCATCATCAAAAAGTTCACTTACCTGGAAACCGATCTTCGCATATTTATCTGAATAAAATGGTGCAATACCGGATTTCGTTGAGCCAAAGGACTTTTTGCCCAGACGTTCTTCTTCGTACTGATCAAATAAAATGTGATACGGCATCAAGATCTGGGCCCGGTCGGATACAAGGATCTTCGGTTCCGGTACGCCTTTGCTCACCAGATCTTTGATCTCGTTGATCAGATACGGGATATTCAGAGCCACGCCATTGCCAATGATACTTGTCGTATGGCCGTAGAAAACGCCGGATGGCAAAATATGCAGCGCAAATTTACCGTAGTCATTGATGATCGTATGTCCTGCGTTGCTGCCTCCCTGGAAACGAACGATGATATCGGACTTTTCCGCAAGCATGTCCGTGATCTTACCCTTACCTTCATCTCCCCAGTTGGCTCCAACGATCGCTTTTACCATTAATCTCAGCTCCTTAATAAGATTCGTATTATTAACATTCAAAAGAATCCGTCTTTACACGGACTCCTATTCCATTTTATGTCATAACGCAGGAAAAGTAAAGCCGATAATTGATTTTATTTCTGCAGATTGATCAAAAAGGCTAGCAGCTCGCTCTTACTTCCCACACCCGTTTTCCTATAAATGCTGGTGATATGCTTTTTCAAAGTACCCATGCTGATAAACAATCTGCGGCAAATGTCGTCATTGTGTACCCCATCAGAGATCAAAAGGAAAACGTCCGTTTCCCGATCACTCAGACCATGCGCACTGGCGATCTGTTTTAAAAAAGCCTGTCGCTCTTCTTTACTCTTTGCCCCTTTCTGCCTATCCGAGAAAATATCCCTATACAGCCGAAAGGCAATGTGATTTTCCCGCACATCTTCCGGTAAAAGATCACTTTCCCGATAGACTTTATTTTGATTGGATTTGAAAATCCAGTATTTAGGATCTATTTTTCCCAGATCATGGAGATACGGCTCCATGTAGGAAGGATCGGCGCCTCTGACCGCCTGGGCACTTTAACTCCAGGAAAATACGCTGATATCGTTGTTGTGGACGGCCCGCTTTTCAGAGAATCACCGGATGCCATACGGAAGCATCAGGCTGAGACCACCTTCAGCGCCGGCAAGATTGTCTATCGAAAAGCATAAATCTCCAATCCTGTTTTCCTTCTGACAGAGGACAGCCGTAAAGCAGAATATGATTTCCTAAACCACTTATGAGGACTGGATCTGGTTTGTTTTCGGATCCAGTCCTTTTCTGCATAAAAAGGAACCGCTGTGCGGCAGATGATACACATCTGCCAGACAGCGGCTCCCGGAAAAGAGTCTTTAATTATTTCTTGGATGCTTTGTAAGCTTTAACAGCTTCTGTAAGCTTCGGAACGATCTTATTCAGATCGCCTACCAGGCCATAGTCGGCCACATCGAAGATCGGTGCGGACTCATCTTTGTTGATGGCAACGATAACATCCGATTCTTCCATACCAGCAACGTGCTGAATGGCGCCGGAAATACCAATGGCAAAGTAGATCTGCGGACGAACGGTCTTGCCGGTCTGTCCAACCTGCAGATCCTTCGGCTTCCAGCCGTTATCCACAACGGCACGGGAGCAGCTCACTTCGCCGCCAAGGGCTTCTGCCAGATCTTCAAGGATCTTGAAGTTCTCAGGGCTTCCAACACCACGGCCGCCGGATACAAGGATCTTTGCATCCATGATGTCCACTGTCTCGCTGACAGATTTAACGATATCAAGGATCTCAACATAGTTATCGTTCGGTGTGAATCCCGGATTGTACTCAATGATCTCAGCTTTAGCATCGGCGATGGGCGCGATCTTCTGCATAACGCCAGGACGAACGGTAGCCATCTGAGGACGATTGTCCGGGCAAGCGATGGTAGCGATGGTGTTGCCGCCGAAAGCCGGACGGGTCATCAGCAACTGATTGTGTTTCTGTTCCTGATTCGGAAGGGGTTTCAGCGGGAAATCGCCGATCTCAAGCATCGTACAGTCTGCTGTCAGACCTGTTGCCACACGTGCGGACACTCTCGGTCCCAGATCACGACCGATGGCTGTTGCGCCAACCAGCATGATCTCCGGTTTATACTCATTGATGACAGAAGCCAGTGCGTGTGTATAAGGCTCTGTTCTGTATTCTTTCAATTCAGGATCTTCTACAACGATCACTCTGTCTGCGCCATATTCGGCCAGTTTATCGCAAAGACCTTTCACATCTGCTCCAACCAACACTGCTGTAACGTTTGTATCCAGATCCTTTGCCAAGTCTCTTGCTTTGCCAAGTAATTCCAGAGCGATACCGCTCAATTCTCCGTCTACCTGCTGAGCATAGACAAATACGCCTTTATATTCTTCTAAATTCATCTTATTCACCACTTTTCCTTTTCATTAAATGATATGTTTCTCATCAAATTTACTCATGAGGTATGCAACTGCTTCGTCCGGATCCAGAGTAACCTTTTCGCCGGCACCCTTTCTCACTTTGTCAGAAGCTTTAGCGATCTTTGTCGGTGAACCTTTCAGGCCGATATTGGCATCGTCAAGGTCTTTCAGATCAGCCCTTCCCCATGTTGTGATTTCTGCATCACATGCATCCCAGATACCCCCCGGGGTCATGTAACGCGGCTCATTTAATTCTGAAAGCGCTGTGATTAAGCATGGAATTTTAGCTTTTAATACATGATATCTGTCTTCATACTGACGCTGAACGATGACATAGTCTCCATCGATCTTGATATCCTGAGCATAGGAGATCACAGGAATATTCAGATGCTCGGAAATCTGCGGACCAACCTGTGCTGTATCACCATCAATGGCCTGACGTCCTGTGATGATCAGGTCATATTCAAGATTTCTGATGGCTGCTGCGATGGTCTGGGATGTTGCCCATGTATCTGCACCGCCCAGTACTCTGTCTGTAACAAGGATGGCTTTATCTGCACCCATTGCGAGGGCTTCACGGAGCACATCTTCTGCTTTCGGGAGACCCATGGTCACAACGGTAACTTCTGCGCCATACTGATCTTTTAATCTTAATGCTGCCTCCAGACCTGCTTTGTCATCCGGATTCATGATGGCAAGCATGGCAGCTCTGTTAAGTGTACCATCCGGGTTGAACTGAACTCCGCCTTTTGTATCCGGTACCTGTTTAATACATACAACTATCTTCACTGTTCGTACCTCCTATTTCAATAAGCTTCCAGAAATAACCATACGCTGAACTTCTGATGTACCTTCGTAGATCTCTGTGATCTTGGCATCTCTCATCATACGTTCCACATCATACTCTCTGATGTAACCGTAACCACCATGTAACTGAACAGCTTTTGTTGTCACTTCCATGGCAACTTCTGCAGCATACAGCTTAGCCATAGCAGCTTCCACGCTGTATACCTTCTTTGTGGCTTTAGCCATGGCTGCTTTGTAAACCAGGTTTTTGGCAGCCTCAACCTTTGTAGCCATATCAGCTAACTGGAACTGTGTATTCTGGAACTGTCCGATAGTACGTCCGAACTGTTTTCTTTCTTTTACATAGGCAATGGTTCTTTCCAGCGCGCCCTCTGCAAGACCCAGCGCCTGAGCAGCGATACCGATACGTCCGCCGTCCAGCGTATGCATGGCGATGTTGAAACCTTTGCCTTTCTGTCCGAGCAGGTTTTCCTTCGGGATACGGCAGTCTGTGAAGATCAACTCATATGTGGAAGATCCGCGGATACCCATCTTCTTCTCTTTCGTACCGAAAGAAAAGCCCGGGGTGCCTTTTTCCACGATAAATGCAGAAATCTCTTTCTGTTTTCTGCCTCGTTTTTCAATAGTGCCTGTAACAGCAATGATGATATACACATTGGCCTGTTTGCCGTTTGTGATGAAACATTTGGATCCGTTCAGTACCCACTCGTCTCCATCCAGAACAGCCTTTGTCTGCTGTCCCTGAGCATCTGTACCAGCGCCCGGCTCTGTCAGACCGAATGCACCCAGCCATTCGCCGGAAGCCAGCTTCGGAACATATTTCTGTTTCTGTTCTTCTGTACCATAGGTCAAGATCGGGTCAATGCACAAAGATGTATGGGCAGATACGATAACGGCTGTGGTACCGCAAACTTTTGCCAGCTCCTCAACGCACATAACATATGCCAGAGGATCGCAGCCCTGTCCGCCGTATTCCTTCGGTACCGGAATACCAAGGAATCCGTATTTGGCCATCTTATCTACTGTTGCTCTCGGAAATTCTTCTGTTTCATCCACTTCCTGTGCCAGAGGCTTCACTTCATTTTCCGCGAAATCTCTGTACAGAGTTCTGACCATCTCATGTTTCTTGTCCAATGCGAAATCCATTTGCTCTTCCTCCATCTTCTCAAAATTTACCGATCATTTGGAATAATCAAAGAAACCTGCGCCTGTCTTGCGGCCAAGTTTTCCGCCGCGTACCATCTGTCTGAGCAGTCTGGCAGCTCTGTATTTGGAATCGTGTGTTTCTTCATAGAATACGTCCATGATATGTAAGCAAGTATCCAGACCGATCAGGTCAGCCAAAGCCAGCGGTCCCATCGGATGGTTGCAGCCCAATTTCATAGCTGTATCGATATCTTCAGCGGAAGCAAGACCTTCTTCAAGTACCATGATCGCTTCGTTGATCATCGGGATCAGGATACGGTTGACAACAAAGCCGGGGCCTTCTTTAACTTCTACCGGTGTCTTGCCGATCTGTGCGGACAGATCGTAAATGGCCTTAAATGTTTCATCGGATGTGTTCAAACCGCGGATAACTTCAACAAGTTTCATAACGGTTGCCGGGTTGAAGAAATGCATACCGATGAACTTGTCTTCTCGCTTGGTCGCGCCTGCGATCAATGTGATGGAGATGGAAGATGTATTTGTCGCAAAGATCGTCTCCGGTTTGCAGATACCGTCCAGTTCTTTAAACAGGTTTTTCTTGATATCAACGTTTTCAACGATGGCTTCAAGTACCAGATCCGCATCAGCTGCAGGAGTAAGTTCTGTTGTTGTGGAGATTCTGGAAAGGATGTCGGCTTTTTTCGCTTCGTCCATTCTTCCCTTTGCCACCTGTTTGTCGAGGCCCTTTTCAAGTTTAGCCATGGATTTTGCAAGGATTTCTTCGGTCATATCTCTAAATACAACTTCAAGTCCGGCTTTAGCCATAACCTGTCCGATGTCAAGGCCCATCTGTCCTGCGCCAACGATAAATACTTTTTTCATTGCTGTAGTCCTCCTTAAAATATAAGATCGTTTTTATTTTAATTCTCTGATCTTTGTTCCTTATATGTATAGATTATCTGTTTTTAAATCCGTCCATTTTTCTTTTCTCAACAAAGGCAAGCATAGCGTCTTTCTGATCTTCCGTGGAGAAGCAAAGTCCGAATGCTTCTGCTTCAAAAGCGGTTCCTGTGACGATATCCGTCTGAAGTCCCCGGTTAATGCAGGATTTTGCCTGACGAACGGCAACCTGTGCGTTCTTGCAGATATCCTGAGCCAACTTCATAGCTGTATCCATCAGTTCTTCCTGAGGAACAACCTGGCTTACCAGACCGATCTCTTTTGCTTCAGCTGCTTTGATCTGACGGGTAGTCAGGATCAGTTCCATGGCTTTGGAACGTCCAAGCAGGCGAGGCATTCTCTGAGTGCCGCCAAATCCCGGTGTGATCCCCAAGCCAACTTCCGGCTGAGCGAAACGAGCATTGTCACTGGCGATACGGATGTCACAAGCCATGGCTAATTCACAGCCGCCGCCTAAAGCAAAACCATTGACAGCGGCAATGACCGGTTTAGCAGCATTCTCGATGTCCAAGAATACTCTGTTGCCTTCCAGTCCCCATGCTTTTCCTTCAGCGCTTGTCATATTGCTCATAAATCCAATATCTGCGCCTGCAACAAATGATTTCTCGCCAGCGCCTGTGATGATCATAACGTAAACATCATCGTTGGCATCTGCTTCTTTTACGATCGCGTCCAGTTCTTTCATGACATCCTGATTCAATGCGTTCAGAGCCTTCGGACGATTGATGGTGATAATGCCCACGTGATCTTTGACTTCAAATAATACGTTTGACATTTTTTTAACTTCCTTTCTTGAGTTGGTGTTTACTTATGTTCTTATATTACCCTAAATCCGCCGAGAAGTAAAGTTTATCTTGTTAAACTTTTTTCAAAACATTTTACATTTTCACTAATTATTTTTACCTTAAAACAGCTTTTTTCAGCACTTTGTTTGTATCCCGCGGATTAAAAATATGACAAATTTTTGACCCTTTTTTTGTGTATTTTTGCATTGATAATTTTTGCACAAACTTTACCACAAAATATGGCGCTTATTTCACATTTTCGACTATTTTCACAAAATCCTGTATCTTTTTCAGATCACAGCACCGGCTCTCTCCGTTTTGTCATGGCATCAGAGGAATTATTATGATATGATCATAGTAAATTCTACCAAATCACAGACAGGAGGCAGATCATGCAGTATACAAGTCATTACCACTCTCCCCTGGGCGACATTCTTCTGGCAGCGGATGATACCGGTCTGACCGGATCATGGTTTGAAGGTCAGAAGTATTATGCCCTGAACCTGGATAAGGAACATGAAGAAAAAGAGGTCTCCGTTCTGGAAACAGCCAGACAGTGGCTTGACATTTATTTCTCCGGAAAAGATCCGGATTTTTCCATTCCTCTTCATCTGATCGGAACCGACTTTCAAAAACAAGTATGGCGTATCCTCTGTGCCATTCCCTATGGGCAGACCAGGACATACGGGGATATCGCCGGGGAAATTGCCCGTCAAAGAGAGCAGGCCCATATGTCCGCCCAGGCCGTGGGCGGCGCTGTGGGCCATAATAATATATCCATCATCGTTCCCTGCCACCGGGTAGTGGGTACAACCGGCAGTCTGACCGGTTATGCCGGGGGCATAGATAAAAAAATCCAGCTGCTGAAGCTGGAAAAGACGGACATGAGCGGACTTTTTGTGCCAAAGAAATGAAAATTCGGCTATATCCGCTCCGCTACTGAACGGATTTTGCGCTTTTACCCTTAAGAAACCTTCGCCGCCAGGCTCATCACGTTCAAAGGGGCTGTCTTTGGCGACAGCCCCTCATTTCTGCGATCCATATCTATTCATATATTCTGTTATGGCTGCAATGATCCCTGCCGAAATCAAAAGGCCCAGGCATACGCCCGTCAGGCGGACATCTCCCGTTTCCGGTGATCTTTGATGATTATCTGCATGGCGTATACCCGAACAGGTAATAAAACTGCCGGCAGACACAAAGTCAACATCCAGATGATCCGCTTTTTCTTGCCATTCATACGTGTCTCATTTTACCGCTGCGATGACTTCCACTTCCACCAGTGCGTCCTTTGGAAGTCTTGCCACTTCCACACAGGAGCGGGCCGGCGCTTCGCCCTGGAAATATTTTGCGTAGATTTCATTGACTGTGGCGAAATCGTTCATATCTTTGATAAATACAGTTGTTTTCACCACATCTTCATAACCGAGTCCTGCTGCTTCCAGTACAGCGCCCACATTTTTCAGGCTCTGTTCCGTCTGAGCCACGATACCTTCCGGCAATGCGCCTGTCTCCGGGATCAAGCCCAGCTGGCCGGAAGCGTACAGTAAGCCTCCTGCCTGGACAGCGTGTACATAAGGTCCGACTGCTGCCGGAGCTTTTGGCGCGTTTATTACTTTTTTAGCCATTTCTGATCTTCCTTTCTTTTCAGTTATCTTCTATTGAGAAGGGCATGTTTTGTCCCTTCATTTTTTCAGTTTACCACAAGGACATCCCCCACCGCAAGGGTTCCGCCTTGCTTCACCACGGCAAAGACGCCTTTTCTGGGCATGATGCAGTCGCCCACCTGCTTATATATCTCACAGTGACTGTGGCACTCTTTACCGATCTGGGTGATCTCCAGCACCACATCGCCGCAGGACAGACGGGTGCCCACAGGAAGGGACGGGAAATCGATCCCTGCCACCAGAAGATTCTCCCCAAAAGCGCCGTTTTCCACAGAGGCCCCCCTGGCCCGGAACGCTTCCACGCTTTCCCAGGAAAGCAGGCTCACCTGCCGGTGCCACTTTCCCGCGTGGGCGTCGCCCTCGATGCCGAAATCTTCGATCAGCCGGGCCTTGGCCACTTCCGTTTTGGCTGTCCCCCGCTTTTCACTGATACATATGGCTTTTATGATACCTGTTTTATCGTCCATTATCCTTCGATCAAAACCTCCATCACACCGCCGCAGACCATCACATCGTCTTCACTCACATCCTTGGTCATATCCACTGTACGCACAGCGCACCGGCCGGTGCCTATATATTTTAATGCTTCCCGCATGACAGCCGCTTCCGCGCAGCCTCCGCCGATACTGCCGGCAATCCGGCCTTCCGGCCAGACGATCATCCGGGCCCCGCAGCGTCTGGGAGTTGGACCCTTTGTGGAAAGGACGGTCACCACCGCATGGGACCCTTCTTCCTTAGCCAGCTGCTCCAGGACACGGAAGTCCACATCGCCTGCTTCATGGTCTTTTCCCCGTTTTTTCCGCTTCTCACAGATGATCTCCGCCAGAATGGATATGGCGATCTCCTCCGGCAAAAGGGCGCCGATGGAAAGGCCGATGGGCATATGGATGGCCGCCACTTTTTCCTCATCAAAGCCCTCTTCCACGAGAAGCTGCCCCATCCCTTTAGAACGCCGCTTGGATCCCATCATTCCGATATAGGCGGGAAAATTTCCGCCAAGCACCGTCCGGAGACATTCCTTGTCAAACCGGTGTCCCCGGGTCAGCACCACCACATAATCGGAGGGGGTGATCTTTAACCGGTCAATGGCCCGGATAAAATCATCACAGATCACCTGCCTTGCCGAGGCGAACCGGACGTTATTGGCAAAGGAGGGACGGTCGTCCACCACAGTGACCGCGAAACCGGCCCGGGCGCCAAAATCGGACAAGGCCAGGGCCACGTGGCCCCCACCCAGGATGATCAGCCGCTCTTCCGGATAAAAATATTCGGTCAGGCAGCCGTCTTTCCAGACCACATCCATGCTCTCCAGGGCATCCTGGGGCGCTTCAAAGATCTGTTTGTCCGCCTTGCCCTCGCCGGAGCCGTCCATCTGCACCCGGGTCACCATCCGGGCTTTTTTGCCTTCCGAAAGAAGGCCCATCAGTTTCCCATAGATATTTTCCAAATCAAACGCCTCCATCTATTTGCCGAATCCGCAATGGGGGAAGATGCAGACGCCGCAGTTCAGGCACAGGCCGCCGTGGCCCAGAGCCGCCAGTTCATCGGCTGTCACCGGATCGTCCGCCATCAGCCGGGGCAGGATCAGGTCAAAGATGGTCCGTTTGGCGTACATGACGCAGCCGGGAAGGCCGACCACAGGGATCATCTTGCCATCTCTATGGACATAGGCCAGCAAAAACATAGCTCCCGGAAGGACCGGCGCACCGTAAGATACGATGTCGCCGCCGGTGGCCGCGATGGCCGCCGGAGTCAGATCATCCGGATCCACACTCATGCCGCCGGTACAGACGACCATATCCGCCCCTGCCGTGATCCATTCCTCAATGGCCTGGTGGATCATCTCTTTATCATCGTCCACAATGGTCTGGCCCAGTACTTCGGCGGGATATTCTGTCATCTTCTCCCGGATGACAGGACCAAAAGTATCCTTGATCCTTCCTTTGTACACTTCGCCGCCGGTGGTGACGATGCCCACCTTTTTCTTCTGGAAAGGCAGCACGGCAAACAAGGGGCCGCCTTTGACCGCCGCCTTTGCTTCTTCCAGTTTCTTTTCCTCGATCACCAGCGGGATCACCCGCATACCCGCCAGGGAATCCCCTTTCTTCACCGGAAAATTCCCATGGCGCGACGCGATCATCAGCTCTCCGATCCGGTTCACCTGATACAGGCCCTCCGCATCCACTTTCAGCAGACCGTCGATCTGGGAAAAGATTTCGATCTTTCCCTCCTTTGCCTCGGTCCTTCCGATATGATCATTGGCGCACAGCTGATACAGTCGCTCGGCGCCTTCATCTTCATGAAGCCAGCCTTCCTTTTTTTCCCACACATACAGATTTTCTTTGCCAACGGAAAGAAGTACCGGTATGTCTTTCTCTGTCACCACATGTCCTTTCCGGAAAACCGGGCCTTTAAACTCGCCCCGCACGATCCGGGTAATGTCATGACACAGCACATGGCCCACCGCATCCCCTGTACGAATCTTTTTCATTGATTTACCTCCATTACTCACATAAACAAATACGCATGTTCTTCCCAGGCCGCCAGGATCGTCTGTCTTACAGCCTCCGGCAGTTTCCATTCTTTGTCTGCCATCGAATAGTCCGCCGTCTGTCCATCCAGCCGGACACGCCACAGCTGTCCGTCATCGCTTATACGGGCAAATCCATCGTTGCTGCTTTCTTCCATGGCCGAAGCGTCTGAAAATACAGTCAGCTTATCCTTGTAGGGCGCGCTGTCATAGGGGCAGAATGTGCGGCAGTTGCCGCATTCATTGCACATCCAGTCCACATGCAGGATCACCGGCTGACACAGGTCTTCCACCCGTATGGCGATGTTGGCCCGGTTCGGACAGACTTCCGTACAGTTTACACACAACTGCCCGCATTCCAGGCACCGGTCGGCTTCCTTTGCCTGGGCTGCCGGTTCGCCGCAAATCAGACGGCTGTCCGAATGGAAAAGCTTTCCTCTCTTGGCCGTGATCTTTTTCTCATCTTCCACAGAGAAGGTTTCTTTATAAGAATATTTTCCTTCGACTGTATCAGCGTCGGATCCGTATTTTCCCAAAATATGTTCCGCTGCCATCCTGGCGTCACGGATGGCTGTCACCACCGTGTCCGCTCCATGGTTGCCGTCGCCGATCACATATACGCCTGGCTTTGAAGTTTCACAGGTGGCCCCGTCGGTCACCGGATAACCCTTTTCGGTCACATCCAACCCCAGATGGGTATAGAAATCGGAATCGATCTTCTCTCCGAGGGCAGCGATCACCAGATCCGCATGGAACGTCACTTCCTCATCGGTTTCCACCGGCCGTCTCCTGCCGCTTTCGTCCGGTTCTCCCAGTCTCATCCGGCGGCATGTCAGTTCTCCGTCCTTTTGCCGGACCGGAGCCAGAAGTTCTTCAAAACGAACGCCGTCTTCCACGGCCAGTTTCAGTTCTTCTTCATCCGCCGGCATATACCGTCTTGTCCGGCGATAAACGATAGTCACGTCTTCCACTCCGGGAAGCCGTTTCGCTGCCCTGGCCGCATCCATGGCCGTATTGCCGGCGCCGATGACGACCACATGCTTGCCTGCCGGTATGGCATCCGGCATATATTTATACTGCTCCAGGAAATTCAGAGCGTTCCACTCATTCTCACTGTCTATGTCAAGGGGGATGCTCCTGTGGGCACCCACAGCCAGGATCACCGCGTCCTTGTCCGCGAATTCATCCAAACCGGTCACCGAATGGCCGGTGACAAACTCCGCGCCCATGGCCTTTGCAAGAGCCACATCCTTGTCCACATCTTCAAAGGATATCCGGAATGCCGGGATCACATAGCGGACCGTTCCGCCAAGGGAATGCCGCCGTTCATAAACCGTCACCTGAGCGCCGCCCCGGGCAAGAAAATATGCCGCGGCAATGCCTGCCGGACCTCCGCCCACAACAGCCACCCGGGCTTTGGGACTTTCACCCTGTTTTTCATATGCTGCTCTCTGGTTCCGGATATGGCTTAAAAGGTCATCATAACCGGCAATGGCTGCCTGACGTTTCATCTCCCGGATCTGGACCGATTCTTCATAAAAGTTCCGGGAACAGGCGGTCATGCAGCGATGATTACAGATGGTTCCCGTCATCCAGGGCAAAGGATTGGTGTCCGTGATCACCTCCATGGCTTCCTCATACCGGCCTTCCCCAGTCAGTTTCACATAGGCCGGAATATCCTGGTGGATGGGGCACTGATAAGAACAGGGCGCCTGGAAACATCCGGTCAGGGGCGCTTTTCCCGGGATCTTTTTCCGTGAAACAGGTTTCACCGGTTTCCGGTAATGATCATCCTTGCTGATCCTGTCGATCAGCCGCAAAAGGGCTTCCTGATCCACCCCTTCCTTCGGCGCGCCGCAGCCTTCCAGCAGTTTTCCGATCTGGATCCCCCGCTCATAGCCGCCGGGTTTCAGGAAATAGGTGGCCATGGTGATGGGCCATATGCCGCATTCATAGATCTCTTTTATATTGAAGGCATCCGCGCCGCCCGAATAGGATATGCGCAGCCTGCCGTCAAAGGCGTCGGAAAGCTTTTTCGCCACGGAAAGGGACAAAATCGTCAACGCTTTACCGGACATATACATCTCCTCACTGGGCAATTCTTTGGCGGTCACATCCACCGGGAAGGTGTTGGTCAGTTTTACGCCAAACTCCAGTCCTTCTTCCTTCGCCGCTGCCTGCAGGCGCTCCAGCATGGGCACAGCGTCCTCAAACTGGAGGTCGTCCTCAAAATGGAAGGTGCCGAAGGCCACATAGTCATAGCCCATGTCATCCATCAACTTTCTGGCTGTCTCATAACCTAAAAGGGTGGGATTGCATTTGACAAAGGTATGGACATGTTTTTCTTTCATCAGATACATGGCGATCTTTTCGATCTCCTGGGGCGGACAGCCATGGAGGGTGGACAAGGTCACCGAACAGCTCACCGCCGATGGGATGGCCATTATGTCTTTCCTGGTCACATGTTCCAGCTGGTCGGCCATACTGAGTGCATCCCGGATACACTGTCTGAATACGGGTGAATCCTTCGCCTCCTTCATCTGCTCGATGAACGTGTCGATCTTCTCCGACTGGATGCCTGCCAGATCATAGCCCACGCTCATGTTGAACACGAAACCGTCGGGATCTCCCAGGCCCAGTTCCTTTGACAAAATGTGGAGCAGAACCCAGGCCTTTACATATTCTTCATAAGCCTGGGGCACATAAAGTTCTGTGGACCATTCACAGTTGTACCCCTCATCCTCTGCCAGGATGCAGGGTTTGTTCACACAGGCTGCCAGTTCCTCTCCATCCATGATCTGGACTGTCTTTAGTTCAAAAAAACGGCTGCCGGTCAGATAGGCTGCCACAATGTTCTGGGCCAGTTGGGTATGGGGGCCTGCCGCCGGTCCGTAAGGCATCTCCAGCGTTTCACCGAATATACTCTGCTTTTGCCCCTCTGTTTTTTTGTGATATTTTCTTATGCCAAAGATGCTGCCTGCTTTCTTTTCATCCAGGATCCACTGCAATAGCTGCAAAAAAGGCATGGATGTCATCTTATCGCTCATACTTTATCTCCTCTGCTGTTGATGGAATCCCACAGTTTCCGTGCTTCTTCGCGGCACTCTGCCATCTCCTTGGCCTCATCGATACCGATCAGCTCCCGGTCTTTCATCCGGAACACGCCGTCGATCATGGTGGAAACGACCCGGCTTCCGCTCATGCCAAAGACCATATGGCCGGTGAGATTATCCGCGCACATCGGTGTCAGCGGGTCATAATCCGCCACGATGATGTCCGCGGCTGCGCCTTCCTTAATGATGCCGAGGGGAATATCAAAATACCGGTTGGCCATCTGACGGTTATTGTAAAAAAGCATCTGGGGCACTTCCGCCCAGGCTGCGTTGGGATCGCACAGGCTGTGCTTGTGGAGCACATTGGCCACCTTGTAAGACTCGAACATATCATGGGTATAACCGTCTGTGCCCAGGCCGGTCAGGATTCCCCGGTGGACCATCTCCATGGTGGGCGGACAGCCGCAGGCATTGCCCATGTTGGACTCCGGATTGTGTACCACCATCGTATCCGTTGCCTTCAAAAGCTCCATCTCCTGCGGGTTGACATAAATACAGTGGGCAGTCATCGTCTTTTTGCCCAATATATCCATATCCATCAGCCGGTTCACGATCCGCTTGCCGTGTTTATGGAGACAGTCGTGAAGATCTTCGATCCCCTCCGCCACGTGGATGTGGAATCCCACATCTTCCGGCGTGTACTCCCGGCACAGTTCCAACGTCTTATCCGATAAGGTAAAGGAGGCGTGAAGCCCCATCATGGCTTTCAGGTCATCCCGTCCCCGCTCCTTCGTGTAACGGATAAAATCCCCATTCTCCTTGACTGCTGCCCGCATCTTCTCTTCCCCATCCCGGTCCGACACCTCGTAGCACAGACAGGAGCGGACCCCCAGATCCACCGCTTCTTCCCCGATGGCAAACAGACTGCCTTCGATACTGCCATAGCTGGCATGATGGTCAAATATGGTGGTCACACCGTTCTTGATACAGTCTATGTAGGTGGCCCTGGCGCTTTTGCGCACCGCCCCTTCGGTCAGGTGCCGATCGATGGTCCACCACATCCCGTCCAGGATATCTAAAAATCCCTTCGGCGCATAGCCGGCTATGGCAATGCCTCTGGAAAGGGCGCTGTAAATGTGTTCGTGCATATTGATAAGGCCCGGCATGATCAGCCGGCCGCAAACATCCACATATTCTGCGTCTTTACAGGCTTCCCGCAGTTCTTTTGTCGTTCCCACAGCCTTGATGCGGCTGCCGTCTGTCAGTACGGCGCCGTCTTGTATAAACGGTCTTTCCGGATCCCATGTGATCACATTGCCGCCGCCGATTAAAATCATGCAAACCCCTTCTTTCCATTTTTGTTTTAAGTGTATCATACGGGTATTTAAAAATCAACGAAGGCATCCTAAATCTTTTTCTGATTATCAAAAAGTTTTTCAGCATCCTATTGATTTTCCGGCTTAATATGCTATCCTATAACTAGTAGAAAACACACGTAAAATATAGGAGGAAGATCCCATATGAAATCCATCAAATGGGCTGTCAACACCATGCCGAAAACAGAAGATGCCAATCTTTCTATCATGAGCATTGATAATGTTGCGACAGCCAAAAATTTTCACCAGAGTTTTCCCCAGTATCAAGTCACCCCGCTGACCCGTCTTTCTGAGATGGCCCGTTATCTGGGCCTTGCAAGTATCCATGTCAAAGATGAATCCTACCGTTTTGGATTGAACGCCTTTAAAGTATTGGGCGGTTCCTTTGCCATGGCCAAATACATTGCCAGCCAGACAGGGCGGGATGTGGCCCAACTGGACTACCAGACCCTAACATCGGATAAGCTCCGCGAGGAATTTGGGCAGGCCACCTTCTTTACCGCCACCGATGGTAACCACGGCCGGGGCGTGGCATGGGCTGCCAACAAGCTGGGCCAGAAAGCGGTCATCTTCATGCCAAAGGGGACGACCAAAAGCCGCCTGGACAACATTTTAAAGGAAAATGCCCAGGCCACCATCGAAGAACTCAATTACGATGACTGCGTGCGTAAAGCTGCTTCTTACGCAGCCAAAACCCCCCACGGTGTGGTGGTGCAGGATACGGCTTGGGAAGGCTATGAAGAGATTCCTTCCTGGATCATGCAAGGATACGGCACCATGGCCATGGAAGCGGACACACAGCTCCATGAATACGGCTGCGAGGCGCCTACCCATGTGTTCATCCAGGCCGGCGTCGGTTCCCTGGCCGGCGCAGTACAGGGATATTTTGCCAACCGTTATCCGGAAAATCCCCCCATTGTCACAGTGGTGGAATCGGATATGGCAGACTGTCTGTACCAGGGCGCGAAAGCCGGCGACGGCGCTCCCCGGAATGTGGGCGGCGATATGCAGACCATCATGGCCGGCCTTGCCTGCGGCGAGCCCAACATCATCTCCTGGGATATACTGAAAAATCACGTCAAAGCCTTTGTCTCCTGCCCGGACTGGGTGGCGGAAAAGGGTATGCGTATGCTGGCTGCCCCCATCAAGGGGGATCGGCCGGTCACATCCGGCGAATCCGGCGCTGTCACCTTCGGTCTTTTGGCCGCCATCATGACCATGCCGGAACTGGCCGACCTGAAAGAAGCTTTACAGCTTAACGAACAATCCCGTGTCCTGCTCTTCTCCACAGAAGGCGACACGGACCCGGACAGATATAAAGCCATCGTCTGGGAAGGCAGATCATTCAACCTGGATAAATAAAAGGAGGTATTTCATATGGATTTTGAAAAAATCAAAGCAGCTGCCCAAAATTATGAAGCAGACATGACCCGTTTTTTAAGAGATCTTGTAAAGATCCCGGGAGAAAGCTGCGGTGAAAAAGGTCATGTGGACCGGATCGCCGAAGAAATGCGCAAAGTCGGATTCGACAAAGTACAGATCGATCCCATGGGTAATGTTCTCGGCTTTATGGGCCAGGGCGAAACACTGATCGCCTATGACGGCCACATCGATACGGTGGGTATCGGCAACAAGGACAACTGGGAATTTGATCCCTATGAAGGTTTTGAAACCGATACGGAAATCGGCGGCCGGGGCACTTCCGACCAGCTGGGCGGCATCGTATCCGCTGTATACGGCGCAAAGATCATGAAGGATCTGGGCCTTTTAAGCGATAAATACACTGTACTTGTCACAGGTACCATCCAGGAAGAGGACTGCGACGGTCTGTGCTGGCAATACATATATAATGAAGATAAGATCAAACCGGAGTTTGTTGTCATCACCGAACCCACCGACGGCAACATCTACCGGGGACAGCGGGGACGGATGGAGATCCGGGTAGACGTCAAAGGTATCTCCTGCCACGGTTCCGCTCCGGAACGGGGCGACAATGCCATCTACAAAATGGCCGACATTCTCCAGGAGATCCGGGACCTGAATCCGAAATTAAAGGACGATGCTTTCCTTGGCAAGGGTACGGTCACTGTTTCCGAAATCTTCTACACATCCCCGTCCCGGTGCGCCGTGGCCGATGGCTGCAGCATCTCCCTGGACCGCCGTCTGACCGATGGAGAGACTTATACCATGGCCCTGGATCAGATCCGCGCCCTTCCCTCCGTTGAAAAATATGGCGCAAAGGTTTCCATGTACACCTATGAACGGCCCAGCTACACCGGTCTGGTCTATCCCACCGACTGCTACTTCCCCACCTGGGTCATCCCGGAAGACCATCCGGCGACTCTGGCCATGGTGGAAGCCTATAAAGGTATGTACGGCGAACCCAAAGTGGATAAAT
Source organism: Candidatus Onthocola gallistercoris (assembly GCA_018715345.1). GTDB lineage: Bacteria > Bacillota > Clostridia > Lachnospirales > Lachnospiraceae > Frisingicoccus > Frisingicoccus gallistercoris. The sequence continues at coordinate 27,507 of DVLT01000035.1, read as the reverse complement.
GGACCTTCTCCACCAACGGCGTATCCATCATGGGCCGCTACGGCATTCCATGCATTGGATTCGGTCCCGGAAAAGAAGCCCAGGCTCACGCGCCCAACGAGCGCACATGGAAGGCGGATCTGGTACGCTGCGCCGCTGTATACGCTGCTCTTCCCACCATTTACTGCAAATGATAGATAAGCCGGCAGCCCCTTCCTTTCGGGGCTGCCTCCAAAAAAGACAAAGGAGTTTCTGTTCATGAAAACATTACAGGATTATATCGATCGCTTAAACGCGCTGAATTTTAAAGAAATGTACAACAACGACTTTTTCCTCACCTGGGAAAAGACCGACGAGGAACTGGAAGCTGTGTTCGTCCTGGCCGACGCGCTCCGTTTCATGCGCCAGAATAACATTTCCACCAAAGTATTTGAAAGCGGACTGGGTATCTCTATCTTCCGGGACAATTCCACCCGTACCCGCTTCTCCTTTGCTTCCGCCTGCAATCTGCTGGGTCTCCAGGTCCAGGACCTGGACGAGGGCAAATCCCAGATCGCCCATGGCGAAACCGTTCGGGAGACAGCCAACATGGTTTCCTTTATGGCCGATGTGATCGGTATCCGGGACGACATGTACATCGGCAAAGGCAATGCCTACATGCATGAAGTTTCCAACTCTGTACAGGAGGGCTTCAACGACGGTATCCTGGAACAGCGTCCCACCCTTGTCAATCTCCAGTGCGACATCGACCATCCCACCCAGTGTATGGCGGATATGCTCCACATCATCCATGAATTTGGCGGCGTGGAGAATCTGAAGGGCAAAAAGATCGCCATGTCCTGGGCTTATTCTCCCTCCTACGGCAAGCCCCTTTCCGTCCCCCAGGGCGTCATCGGCTTGATGACCCGTTTTGGCATGGATGTGGTCCTGGCCCATCCGGAAGGCTATGAAGTGATGCCGGAAGTGGAAGAAGTTGCCCGCAAAAACGCGGCAGCCTCCGGCGGCTCCTTCACAAAGACCAACAGCATGGATGAAGCGTTCAAAGACGCGGACATCGTTTATCCGAAGAGCTGGGCGCCTTTTGCCGCCATGGAAAAACGGACCATCCTCTATGGCAACAATGATTTTGACGGCATCGATGCTCTGGAAAAAGAACTGCTGGCCCAGAATGCCACACATAAGGATTGGGCCTGCACCGAAGAGCGGATGAAACTGACCAAAGACGGCAAGGCGCTGTATCTCCACTGTCTGCCTGCGGACATCACCGGTGTGAGCTGTACGGCCGGCGAAGTGGACGCCTCTGTTTTTGACCGTTACCGTACACCCCTTTACAAAGAAGCCAGTTTTAAACCTTATATCATAGCGGCTATGATCATGCTCTCCAAGTTTGAAGATCCGGCAGCGCTCTTAAAGGCTCTGGAAAAGGAGCATACACCGCGGAAACGGATGTAAATATGAAACATCATCGAATTGTCATCGCCCTCGGTGGAAATGCCCTGGGCAATACCTTGCCTGAACAGATGCTGGCTGTGAAAAAAACGGCCCGGACGATCGTGGACCTGGCGGAGGAAGGCAATGAGATCATCGTCACCCATGGAAACGGCCCCCAGGTTGGCATGATCAACCAGGCCATGATCGAACTGAGCCGGGTGGACGACCATCAGCCCAACACCCCTCTGTCCGTCTGCGTGGCCATGAGCCAGGCCTATATCGGCTATGATCTGCAAAATGCTATCCGGGAAGAGCTGAAAAACCGTCATATCGACAATAAAGCGGTGGTGACCATGGTCACCCAAGTCCGGGTGGATCCGGACGATCCGGCTTTTAACCATCCATCCAAACCCATCGGCCGTTATATGTCAAAAGAACAGGCTGACGAGGCAGCCGCTCTTTATGGCCATCTGTTCAAAGAAGTCAAAGGCAAAGGCTTCCGGCGGATCGTGGCGTCCCCCAGACCTCTGGAGATCGTGGAACTGGATGCCATCCGTTCCCTTTCCGCTTCCGGCAATATCGTCATTGCCTGCGGCGGCGGCGGTATCCCGGTCACATTAAACGGCAATCACCTGAAAGGGGCCAGCGCCGTCATTGACAAGGATCTGGTCAGCAGCCTTCTGGCAAAGCAGCTTCAGGCGGATACACTGATCATCCTGACCGCTGTCGAGAAGGTGGCCATCCACTTTGGCCAGCCGGATGAGACCGGTCTTTCCGATCTGACTGTGGACGAAGCAGAAGCCTACTGCAAAGCCGGGGAATTCGGCGAAGGGTCCATGCTTCCCAAAGTCCAGGCAGCCATCGACTTTGCCCGTTCCGGTTCCGATCGGACGGCTCTGATCACCCTTCTTGAAAAGGCGAAGGAAGGGATCAACGGACACACCGGCACCCGCATCCATATTTGATGAAGCATACAGGCTCCGTTTATTCGGAGCCTGTTTTCGTCTTTGGATGGAAATATTTCATTCCATCCCGTAAAATTCTGCTCTTATAACGTAAAAAAACTTCAACTCGTTAAATTAAGCTCTTGAAATCTGGAAGCTGAAAGAGTAACATATAGATAGATTTCTTCCAAAGAATCTGTATAAATATTCAATGATTTACAGGAGGACAAAAAAATGGAAAAGAAAAATATCGAATGGAGCAAACTGGGTTTTGACTATATCAAAACCGATTACCGGTTTGTGGCCAAGTACAAAGACGGCGCATGGGATGAGGGAACTTTGTCAAAAGACGCACAGGTTGTCATGAGCGAATCTGCTGCTGTTCTCCAATATGCCCAGACTGTATTTGAAGGCATGAAAGCTTACACAACGGCTGACGGCAAGATCGTCACCTTCCGCCCGGATCTGAACGCGGAAAGAATGATCCAGAGCGCTCAGCGTCTGGAGATGCCGGTTTATCCGAAAGATAAATTCATCGATGCTGTGTGCCAGACGATCAAAGCCAACGCAGCCTACGTTCCGCCCTACGGCAGCGGCGCCACACTGTATGTACGTCCCTACATGTTCGGAAGCAACGCCGTTATCGGTGTTAAACCGGCGGAAGAATATGAATTCCGTGTATTTGTCACACCAGTGGGACCCTACTTTAAGGGCGGCGTAAAACCGCTGACCATCTGTATCAGTGACTTTGACCGGGCAGCCCCCCACGGAACAGGCAACATCAAAGCCGGACTGAACTATGCCATGAGCCTGCATCCTTACATGGAATGCCATAGAAAAGGCTATGATGAAAACATGTATCTGGATCCGGCCACCCGTACAAAAGTTGAAGAGACCGGCGGCGCCAACTTCCTGTTCGTGACAAAGGACAACAAGATCGTTACGCCCAAGTCCAACAGCATCTTGCCGTCCATCACCAGACGTTCTCTGCTCTATGTGGCCAAAGAATATCTGGGACTGGAAACAGAAGAAAGAGAGATCTACCTTGATGAACTGGGCGATTTCGCAGAGTGTGGCCTGTGCGGTACTGCGGCTGTCATCTCCCCGGTGGGCAAGGTGGTCCTCCACGACAAGGAAATCTGCTTCCCCAGCGGCATGAACGACATGGGGCCGACCACAAAGAAACTGTACGAAACTTTGACAGGCATCCAGATGGGCTCCATCAAAGCTCCGGAAGGATGGATCTACGAAGTATGCTGATCTTAAAAGATCAAAAAGCGGCTGATACCAGCCGCTTTTTCTTCCAAAAATTGTGAGTTTTGCTCGTTTTAATGATCGTTAATTATGAATTTTACTCATTGACATGATTTCCCCACATTGATATACTGGAACAGGATTTAAAAAATTAATTTTTTAATATTTAAGAGGAAATCATGAACAGACCATTTGCTAAACGTATTTTATTTCTGTGCTTTTCAACCTATCTCACCGTTTATATCCTGCGGGTCAATTTTTCTTCTGCCATGCCCCACATGTCCAGCCAGCTGGGTATGTCCGGTGCACAGCTTGGAGCCATGGGTGCGGTCTTTTTTATCACCTATGCGGCAGGGCAGCTGATCAATGGCTTTATATCGGATGCGGTTTCACCTTTCCGTTTTATCATCGCCGGACTGACCGGTTCCGTTTGTATGAACCTGGCCATCGCCGTATGTCCTGATCCCAGACTGATCATCTTTTTCTGGGCTGCCAACGGTTATTTCCAATCCATATTTTGGGCTTGTCTGAACCGGATCCTTTCTTTATATTTTGATGATTCAAAACATTCCATGGTTGCCACAGTCATGTCCTCATCCATGGTTGGCGGTTTTATCGTCTCCTGGGTCTTTCTCGGACGTCTGCTGAATGGCCGGATATGGAACAGCTTCTTTTTGATTCCCGCTTTGTTTGGTCTTATCCTGCTGATCGTCTGGGTCATCACCGATCGCAGACTGGACAAGCCACCCATCCCCCGTCAGGAGCTGACCATCGGTACATTCCGAAAAAATGTGAGCTTCCTTTTCTGTCATAAAGCTTATATGTATTGTCTGATCTGCTTTTGCCTGGGATTTGTGAAAGAAAGCATCTCTGTCTGGAGTCCGACCATCATCGGCCAATCCATGGGCGTGGAGCTCTCTTCCTCCGCCCTGTTGCTGATAATCATCCCCCTTGCCAATCTTTGCGGTATGTTCGTATCCAAAATACTGATCGACCGCTTCAAGGGCAATGAACTGCGGACACTTATCCTCATGTTTATTTCCATGGCCGTCGGAAGCGGTCTGCTCTTTATCGCCAGGGGCCATATGGTGGCCGTGACCATCATCCTGCTGGCTGAAATATCCGCCATGTCTTATGGCTGCAACAGCATATTGCTGTCTTTCATACCACTGGCCTTTGCGAAATACAATCTGGTATCCACTTTGGTGGGAATATTGGACTTTTCCTCCTATATCGGCGCATCCATATCCTCTCTGGTCATGGGCAGCGTGCTGACAGACGGAAACTGGATCCATGCTTCCCTTTTCTGGCTCGCAGCAGCCATTTGCGCCATCACTCTGTGTTTCATTGCAAAATCAGCCGTTAAAGGAGGGGATATTGATGAAAAACGCCATCGACATCATAAACAGAAAGTATCCGTCTCTTTCCGCAATTGAAAAAAGGATCGCGGCTTTTATCCTTGAGGCTCCGGAAAAAGTCATCTACATGACAACGGCTGCCCTATCAAAACAGCTGGGGGTTTCCCAGGGAAGCGTCATCAAATTTGCCAATAATCTGGGATTTAATGGATACAGTGAACTGAAACTGAATGTGGCCCAAAATCTTCCGGATCAGGAAAAGATACTGGCAGAAGAAGTCACAGAAAAAGATTCGGCCCACGATGTTCTGACCAAATTATCCCGAGAGATCACCCAGACTTTCCAGATGACCCTTTCCGCCATCCAAAACAGTGAACTGGAGGCGGCCGCCCATATTCTTTGCCAGAAAAGGCGGATCGAAATCTATGGCGTCGGTTCATCTTCCATGGTTGCCAATGACGCCTATTACCGTTTTATGCGTCAGGGGCTTCCCGCATATGGGGTGACGGATCCTCACATCGCATCGGTTTCCGCCTCTTTTCTGGATGAAGGATGCGCTGTCATCGCCATTTCCCATTCCGGGCGAACGGTTGAAACACTGAATGCGGTCAGGATCGCAAAGACCGCCGGTGCCTCGGTCATATGCCTTACCAGCTTCCCGGACAGTCCTCTGGCCCGATCAAGTGATGTATGTCTGGTCAGCGCCTCCAAAGAAAGCGCCCGTCTGAAAGAAGCTTTGACAGCCAGACATAGTCAGCTTCTCATCCTGGATGCGCTGCTCATGTATATTTCTTTTAAAGATGTGGTGCATGCCATCGAGTGCGCCGAAAATGTTTCCGAGATCATCGGCGAACACAGGACATATGAATAGACAGGGTATCCGCTTTCCCAAAAGGCGGATCTTACATAACACCCAATGAAAGGAGTACATTTATGAAACATTCTGCTTTTATCTCAGAGGGCCAATGGTACAAAGGCAATCTGCACAGCCATACCACCTGTTCTGACGGTATCATGACACCGGAGGCATGCATACAAGCTTACAAGGAAAAAGGCTATTCCTTCCTGGCTCTCACCGACCACAATCTCTTCACAGCCTATCCGGATGCCTGTTCCAAAGACTTTCTTGTTTTGCCCGCCACGGAACGGAATACCTCTTGTTTCCCCGGTTCATATGAACAGATACATGTTGTGGGACTGAAAAAACAGGATATCCGGGACAAGATATCCCAACCGCTGTCTCTAACCTTTACTGAGGAGGGCACAGAAAAAGACTGGCAGGCTCTTCTGGATGAGATGCATGCCGCAGGCCAGCTGTCCATCATAGCCCATCCAGTATGGACAAGAATGTCCATTGAAAAACTTCTTACTTTAAAAGATTATCTGGGTATAGAAATCTATAATACCACCTGTGATCGGACATCCTACACCGGAAAAAGTGATTATATCATTGACTGCTGTCTCAGGAAAGGTAAAAAATTCTTCCTTTTCGCCACTGATGACTGCCATGAGGGAGAACCGGATATGTTCGGCGGATGGATCACCGTAAAGGCGCCTGTTCTTACCCACGCAGATCTGATGGAACACATCTGCAAAGGCAGCTTTTATGCTTCCACCGGTCCTGAAATCTACGATTTTGGTATCGATGACGATCAGGTGGTCTATGTGGAATGCTCTCCTTGCGTTTCCGTCAATTTTATCACCTATGAGAAGCGGGGACACAGCATCGTGGGCAAAAACCTGACTTCCGGTTCTTTTCATCTGAGCGGGACAGAAACCTTTGTCCGGTGTGAATGCGTTGATGCCGGCGGCAAGATCGCCTACACCAATCCCATTTTTCTGAAATGATCTGATCTTATACTGTTATAAAAAAACTTCCCTGCAACGTCCTTGCGGACCCTGTAGGGAAGCTTTTATCTTACACTTTCTATGATCTTCTTTTGTTCGATATCAGGCAGCTTTTTTCTTCTGATTCCATAAAACAATGCTGGCAATGGCAGCAACGATCATGACAATTCCGCCAACGATCTGAAGGGTGTAGCCCAACTCAAATTTAACAAAGCCGGACCAGCCGCCCAGTTCATCTTCCAGCATCGAGCGGATAAGCAGCGCAAATCCCATCTGGACAACGCCCACGATCAGGCAGCCAATGTTCAATTTTGCCGCATTCAGCACAGCGCCCACGATAGGAATGATCAGGAACATGACAACCAGGATCATAACGCTTTCCTCCTCGGACGCCAGTCCGGTCAGAGAAATGGATACGCCCATGGAACTGACATAATCCATAAAAACAGCGATCACTGCGATCAGGCAGCCTACCCAGTAGCCAATATTGCCCGGCGTAAATTCTTTCTTCATCTTGCCGGCTGTCGGAACCTTTGCATATGTATAGTTATTCACCGTTCCTCTGCCCGACGCCGACTGATAGCTCCCCTGAGGACCGGCCTGCATATTCGGCCGCTGACCCTGACCAACGCTTCCTTTGGGTGCCGCGCCTCCCTGCGCGCCGTCGGCAACTAAAGATTTGCCGCAGGAACCACAGAATTTACTGCCATCCGGCAATTTTGCTCCACAATACTTACAAAACATGTTACTTCTCCCCCTCTTCTTTGGATTGATCAAATGACTCGTCAAACGACTGGCCATAGGACGGATCATAGGCCTGATCTGCTCCGGCAGAAATCGGCGCCACATCCGCCAAAGATGTACCGCATTCCATACAAAATGCTGAATCTTCCGTATTCAGTGCGCCGCAGGATGGGCAAAACTTGCCGGAATCCGGCATCACTGCATCACCCAGAGGCGCTCCGCAGCCCATGCAGAACTTGGCGTCCGCGTTGTTTGCCCGTCCGCACTGAGGACAGATCTTACTGGCAGCCAGGCGGTTCAGTTCTTCCTGACATTTCACATTTTCTTCGTGAAGTCTTATGATCTCACTGAACAGATCGCCATATTCCGAATCTGCATCATACAGATGATTCTCCACACATCGAAGGCCAACCTGATGTGTCAACTTGTCGATCATCTTTTCGTTGGCACGGATCTGATTGGAAATCCTCATGTTTTCAGAGGCTGTCTTTGCTTTCTGAGAAATATCCTGGCTTGCTGTCGATATGGAATCTTTAAGTTTGTCGAAAAAAGCCATAAATAATGTCCCCCTCTTTCTTTATAAAATATCTGCATAAACAGAAAATCCAGATTTATTATACTACATTCGTCGGCAAATCACTACTAAAATTTATACAATTCACATATTTTGCTCAATTTTACACCATGCCCTTCTTTTTCCAGCTTCCAAATTCCGTCCGGGCCAGAACCGCCGACAGGACAAACGCTGCCACATCTGCGATGGGCGCTGCCATAAGGGCGCCGTCCATGCCGTAAACGGCGGAAAGACCAAATGCCAGTGGAATGAGAAAGATTCCCTGCCTGGCCAGAGGCAGGGCCAGCGCTTTGGCCGGTTTCCCGATTCCCTGAAAGAAGGAAGCTGTTGTCATATGCAGTCCATACAGGAAAAAGGCCATCATATATATCCGAAAACAGTGGACTGCGCATTCCGTATAAAGATCATTGCCAGAAACGAACAGGCTGCCGATCTGGGCCGGCAGCAGCTGATAGATGGCAAACCAGATCGCCGAGATGGCCAGGGAAATGCCTGCTGCCATCCGGTAAGTTTTTCTCACCCGGTCATAATGCCTGGCACCGAAATTAAACCCATTGATGGGCTGGACTGCCGAGGACACACCCACGAACATGGCGTGGGATATCTGGTAAACCTTCATGATCATGCCGTATACGGAAAGGGCGATATCGCTTCCATACCGGGTCAAGGCGCCATAGCGGGTCATCAGATTGTTCATGATGATCTGGACAAGGGCGGACATGATCTGGGTCAACAGGCTTGGAAAGCCAAGCCCCAGTATCCGCGCCGTCAGCTTCCGGCCCGGTCTTAAAAAGGCTTTGCGGATATGTACCGTATGCATCTTCGGAAGATACAAAAGGAACAAAAGACCGGCCGCGATCTGACCGATCACAGTGGCGATCCCAGCGCCCATCACCCCCATGCCGAATACGAAGATAAATACCGGGTCCAGGATCAGGTTGATAACAGCCCCCAGGATCATACATTTCATGGCATATTGGGGCGAACCGTCCGCCCGGATGACCGCCGTCAGGGCCGGGCAGATCATCTGGAAAGGAATACCGGGGGCGATGGAACGCATATAGGCCACCGCATCTTTGTAGGAAGACGGGGTGGCGCCAAATAGGGATACGATCACCGGCGCTCCCAGGCCGCAGATCAGGCCGCCGGCCAGGCCGGCCAGAAGAAGCAGGGTCAGTGTATGGCTGACCGTCTCATTGGCTGTCTGCTGTTTTTTTCTCCCCAAGCAAAGACTGATATTTGCCGCACACCCATCCCCCAGCATCAACGCCACCGCATTGGTCAATATGGTCAGCGGAAAGGCTATATTGGTCGCTGCCATACCGGTAATGCCCACTCCTTGTCCCACAAAAATCTGATCCACGATATTGTAAAGATAATTGACCATCAACGTGACCGATGTGGGGATGGAATAGCGGACGATCAGCTTATGCACCGGCTCTGTCTCCAGAGGGTTTTTGATTTCGGACTGGTTTTCCATGATCATTTCTCCTGAATTTCTATTTTTTTACCGGGATTCTATGGCGTCAATGGCGTCAATGACCGATGACCGAAATCCCCTTCTTTCAAGGGCGGCAACCCCTACGATGGTGGTGCCTCCCGGCGAACATACAGCGTCTTTCATGGCTCCCGGATGGGCTCCGCTTTCCAGCTGGAGTTTTGCCGTGCCTGCCACCATCTGGCTGGCCAGCCGATAAGACACGTCCCGGGCAAGGCCCTGTTTTACCGCGCCATCTGCCAATGCTTCCAAAAACATACTGGTAAAGGCCGGACCGCAGCCGGCCAAAGTCCCGGCCACAGAAAGCTGACTGGTGTCCACCATCTGTACCAGCGCGATACTGGAAAAAATCTGCCTGAACGTATCCATCTCCGCATCGGAAAGGGAATGGGCATTTTCACAGATCAAAATACCTTCTCCCACGGAAATCGGCGTGTTGGGCATGGTACTCAGATGATGGGTACCTGGCAGCAAAACCTTTTCATATTTTTCAAAGGGCCATCCGGCTGCCACTGAGATCACGATCTTATCTTTTAAGATTTCCCGGATGGGGGCGAGCACAGCTTCCACCATATAAGGCTTGACAGCCACGATCACCATGTCGGACTGCTCGACTGTCTCCTTCGGATCTTTGCAGGGAGTCATTCCCCGTTTCTCCGTATTGGCGCACAGCTTATCCCAGTTTTTTGCACAGGCATACATGCGCTCTCCTGTCATAACTTGTTTCCCGATCAAGCCGTCGGCGATGGCCTGAGCCATGTTGCCGAAACCGATAAAGCCGATCTTTATATGTTGCTTCATAACTGAATCTCTCCTTTTCTGCAAACTTTAAAAGTATTATAATATATCCATGATATTCTGTCACATGAAATGGAGGATTTTATGGTTTATCATCTTCTGGCTTTTGACAACACCCATACGGCCATCGCTGCCCAGAATAGACTCAAAGCAGTTTTGGATTTCCAGATCATGCCCACGCTGCGGGAACTGACCGAAAGCTGCGGCATTTCACTGCGCTTTTTGAATGGCTCCTCTGAGGCCATCAAAAAGGCCATAGCCTCATCGGATATGGATAAGACTATGGCCCATCTCTATTATATTGACGATTCCGTATCGCCGATCCACATTCTCCCTTTGGACTGGTGATACGGGGACGCGGACAACCTGCAGCTTCTGAAACAGAGCCGGACACGATCCGGCTTTTTATCTGTCTTTTGGCTGACTCACTTCTTTTTCCGGCTATAAGGTGTATCTTCCAGTGGAAGCGAGGTCCTGAACTTACCGTCCAGGGCGTAATAAGCTCCTTGTATGGCCGGCGCTGTGGGTATGGCCGTGATCTCTCCGATGCCGATGGCGCCGCAGGCCACCGGAACGCCCGGTTTTTCCACGATGATACTTTCCACTTCCGGCACCTTCGGCGCCCGGAACAGTCCCAGTGTGCCGAATTTGGCTTTCGGTATGCCGTTTTCCAGTGGATAACTTTCGGTCAGCGCATAGCCCATGGACATGACCACACCTCCTTCAATCTGCCCTTCCACCGACTTGGGATGGATGGCCTTTCCCACGTCATGGGCCGCGACGATCTTCTCCACATTTCCCTTTTCGTCCAGTACACATACCTGGGTGGCGTAACCGTAAGCCACATGGGAAACGGGATGGGGGATATCCGTCCCCATGGGATCCGTCTTTGCCAGATATTCCCCGCAAAAATCTTGACCTTCCAGCGCTTTCAGCCCTTTATCCACATCTTCTCTTGCCCTGGCACAGACTTTTCCACAAGCTTCCTTCAACTGCTCACAAGCCCGCAGGCATGCTTCGCCAGTCACCAGAGTCTGACGGGATCCGGATGTGGTACCGGAATCCGGCGCCATACCTGTATTGGGAGCATGATAGACCACCCGTTCCTGATCCACTCCCAGGCTTTCACAGACCATCTGGGTCAGTATGGTTCCTAAGCCCTGGCCGATACCGGATGCCCCGGCATGGATATGGACTTTGCCGCCTTGGACGATCAGACGGCACCGACCCATATCCAAAAGTCCCACGCCCACACCGGCGTTTTTCATGGCGCAGGCGATACCCGCATAGGGCACCTTCTCATAGATATCCCGGACCGCCAGTAAGGTTTCTGCCACACCAGTGGACGGATCGGCGATCTGGCCGTTTGGCAATTCCTGCCCTGGCCGTATGGCATTTCGATACCGGATCTCCCATGGGGAGATACCCACCATTTCCGCCAGCAGATTCAGGTTGCACTCTGTGGCAAAGCAGCTCTGAGTCACTCCGAATCCCCGAAACGCTCCTGCCGGCGGATTGTTCGTATAATAGGCTTTGCCTTCAATGCTGATATTCTGATAGTTATAAGGTCCTGCCGCATGGGTGCAGGCCCGCTGCAGGACCGGCCCGCCCAAAGATGCATAGGCCCCTGTATCGGTGATGATCTCCGCTTTCATACCTGTGAGATATCCATTCTCATCGCAGGCTGTGGTAAAGGTCATCCACATGGGATGTCTCTTCGGATGGATGAGGATACTTTCCGCCCGGGAAAGCTTCACCTTCACCGGCCGTTTTAAAAGCCAAGCTGCCAACGCCGCATGGTGCTGTACCGTCACATCCTCTTTTCCTCCGAAGCCGCCGCCCACCAGTTTGTTCTCCACGATCACCTTGTCCGGATCCAGCCCCAGCATGATGGCGCACTCTTTCCGTGTATCATAAGTTCCCTGATCGGAAGAATAAATGAATACCCCTTCTCCAAACGGAAAGGCGATGGCCGCCTCCGGTTCAAGGAACGCGTGCTCTGTCCACGGCGTGGTGTAGGTTTTCGTCACTTTATGAGCAGAGTCCCGGATAGCCCGTTCTGCGTCCCCACGGATCAGATAAACATCCGCCAGCAGATTCCCATCCCGGTGTACCTTTGGCGCATCCTTTTTCATGGCTTCAAAGGGACTTGTCACCGGTTCCAGCACTTCATACTCCACTTCCACCAACTTTTTGGCCTTGTCTAGTACCTCCGGCGTCTCCGCCACCACAAGGCAGATGGCATCGCCTGCATAATGGGTCGTATCGCCGATATCGATCATCGTATCCCAATCCAGTTTCAGATGTCCCACCTTATTCTGGCCCGGAATATCTTTTGCTGTATAAACGGCCATAACTCCCGGCAATGCCAGGGCGGCCTCTCTGTGGATGGCCTTTACCACTGCCCGGGGATATTTGGAACGGACGGCGCTGGCATAAACCATGCCTTCCAGCTCCATGTCATCCACATACTGGCCAGTTCCAGTCACCTTCCCCCTCACATCGATCCGGTGGATATTTTTTCCCACTCCACATCCATCTGCCGAAGCCTTCGGAATCTCCCCTTTACAGAAGATATCCGCAGCCAGCAAGATGCCGTCAATGATCTTTTTGTATCCGGTACAACGACATATATTGTTCCGGATGGCCCAGGCCGCTTCCGCCCGTGTGGGCGACGGATTCTCATCCAGCAGTCCTTTGGCACTGATGACCATGCCGGGTATACAGAAACCGCACTGGACCGCGCCGGCTTCGCCAAATGCCCATACATAGACCTCTTTTTCCCAGTCGCTTAATCCTTCCACTGTTACCACTTGCTTGCCTTCCAGCCGGGAAAGCTTCTGAACACATGCTTTCACCGCTTTTCCGTCTATGAGTACATGGCATGTCCCGCAGGCGCCTTCGCTGCATCCGTCTTTAACGGATTTCAGTTTTAGATCATCTCTCAGAAATCTGAGCAAAGACTTGTCCTTCGTCGTCCGAATCTCCTGTCCATTTACAAAAAAGGTTGTCATGAACCCACCTCATTTCCTGTACTGTTGCGGATTGATTTGACTGGTCAATCTAATCTTATTGTACCATCCCCTATATGATTGTTCAAGGCATTTAGCTGTTCTGCCGTATCAATATCCATCAATTCCTCCGGCGCCGCTGCCGGTACCCATAAAATATCCTCCGGATGCCGACTCATGACCTGCCTGCCGCCTGTATCTCCCTGCAAATGGAGGAGTTCCTGGAAATATTTCCGATCAAAAATGACCGGATTACCGCGCCTTCCCTGCCCGTTGGCTGTGCATAGTCCCACTATCCCCTTGTCTGTTTCCCGATGGACTTTCAAAAGAGTCTCAACCGATGACAAGCGCAGAAGCGGCTGGTCGCAGACAACAAACATGGCTGCCCCAATGGCATATTCTTTGTTCCCATCCAAAAAGATATCCTCCGACGGACCGCCGGATGCTTCCCCCTCCAGGGCCGCCAAAAGTCCCAGACGGATGGAGCGGGATATGCCCAGTTCCGGCGCGTCATTAAAGACCGTACAAAATTCCATTTTCTCCGCCGCGTCCAGTATTTCCGGATACTGACTCACGCAGATGCGGGCTTGGTGATCCAACTGGACAAGCTTATCCAAAATATGTTCATATACTTTTTTCTTGCCGACCTTTGCCATCAACTTGTTACTGCCAAAACGGCGGCCGTTTCCGGCCGCCAGTAAGATCGCTGCTATCGTATGGCTGGAGTTTGCCGGCACATGTTTATCCGATCTGTGCCCGTCCATTCTCCATCATTCCTTTTAATATTTTTTCACTGGTCATGGGAAGTTCCCGTAAACGGACGCCGGTGGCATTGTAAATGGCATTAGCCAAAGCCGGCGAGGGGGTATTGATGACGATCTCTCCGATGGATTTCGCGCCAAAGGGTCCGGTGGGCTCATAGCTGTTTTCAAATTCCACCCGGATCTTTCCCACATCCAGACGGGTCGGTATCTTATACTGCATGAAAGAGTTGTTGATCATGCCGCCCTTTTCGTTGTACTGGATATTTTCATACAACGCCATGCCGATGCCCTGGCCGATACCGCCCTCGGTCTGGACCTTTGCCAGATTCAGGTTGATCGGTGTCCCGCAGTCCACCACGGCCACATAATCGATCACTTCCGGCTGGCCGGTGGCCAGATCCACTTCCACTTCCGCCATGCCCACCATGAACGGCGGCGGCGACACAGGCGAACAAAAGCTTTCCGATGCAGACATGGCCTCGTTGATGCCCAAATGGCTCTGGGTGGCCAGGTCGCTGAGACTGATCTCCTTTTCATCTTCCAGGGAATAAAACTTCTTCCCGTCAAATTCCATATTTTCCTCCGGACACTTTAACACGTCTGCAGCCAAGGCCATCATCTTTTTCCGAAGGGTTTCACATGTCTTGACAACCGCCATTCCTGTGACATAGGTGGTGCTGGATGCATAGGAACCGGTATCATAGGGAGAAACGTCTGTATCCACCCCGTGGACGATGATCTGGTCAATGTCACATTCCAGACATTCAGCTGCCATCTGAGCCAGTATGGTATCGCAGCCGGTGCCCATGTCAGAGGCGCCGATCATCATATTGTAAAAGCCTTCGTCGCTGAGCCGGATCTCCACCGCTGCCTGATCCAGCGCCGTAATACCCGATCCCTGCATGGCCATGGCCGCGCCGATCCCCCGGACTTTACCGTTGCCCATATCTTTAAACGGGTATTTCTCATCCCATCCGATCATCTCTTTTGCCCGGGCCATACACCGGTCCAGGGCCACCGCATTGAACTGTTCATTGTAATAAGCCGGCTGGATAGAACCTTCATGGACCAGGTTCATCTCACGCAGTTTCACCGGATCCATGTCCATCTTATGGGCCAGCTCGTCCACTGCCGATTCCAGAGCAAAGATTCCCTGGGTGGCGCCATAACCTCTGTAAGCGCCTGAAGGCATGGTATTCGTATAGACCACATCCGCCTTAAAACGACAGGCTTCCACCGGCCCGTACAGGGAAAGGGCCTTATGGCCCGAAAGTCCCACGGTGGTGGGCCCGTGTTCGCCGTGGGCGCCGGTGTTGGAAAGGGTGTACATATCCATAGCCCGGATCTTTCCGGAAACGTCTGCTCCCAACCGGACCCGGATCTCCATCTCGTGTCTGGAAGTGGAGGCTACCATGACTTCCTTACGGCTGTAGATCATCTTGGCCGGCTTACCGGTGATCCATGTGACAATGGCCGGGAACAATTCAGATACCACCGTCTGCTTCGCTCCGAAACCACCGCCGATCCGTGGTTTGACCACACGTACTTTTGATTTTGGGATATCCAGGGCATTGGCGATGATCCGCCGCACATGGAAAGGGATCTGGGTGGATGAGGTGATCAAAAGCCGCCCGTAGGCGTCCTTTTCCGTATATGTGACAAAAGGTTCCATCATCCCCTGATTGTTGGCCAGGGTATGATAGGTTTCATCCACCACATATTCACATTCATCCAGAACTTTTTCCACATCTCCCGACTCAAAGCCGTCGGTGGCACACATATTTCTCTTATTATCCGCCCCCACAGGGCAGTTAGCTACCCAGTCATCCTCAGGATGGACCAGGATGGGATTGTCTTTTGCTTTCCGGAAATCCAGTACCGGTTCCAGCACTTCATACTGGACCTTGATCAGCCGGAGCGCCTTATCCACAGCCTTCTCTTTGGTCCCTGCCACAAGGGCCACTTCGTCCCCCACATACCGTACCCGGTCTTCCAGGATATAGCGGTCATAAGGGCTAGGCTCCGGATAACTCTGTCCCGCATTGGTAAACCGTTTTTGGGGAACATCTTTATAGGTGAGGACACACTCCACCCCCGGGACCAATTTGGCCTTTGTCGTATCGATGGACTTTATAAGAGCGCTGGCATGGGGACTTCTCAATGCCTTTACGATCAGACAGTCCGCCGGCGCCAGATCATCTGTATAAAGGGGTTTTCCCGCCAGAAGCGCCATGGCGTCTTTTTTTACGACCCGTTTTCCTATATATTTCTTCTTATCGGACACCTTCAATGACCTCCCCTTTTCCAAATAACTGATAATCGCCCTGAGTTACCGCCAGATAGTTGCGGATAGCTCTATACTGACCTTCATAACCGGTACAGCGGCACAGATTGCCCGCCAGATATTCCTTGATCTCTTTTTCCGTCGGCTTTTTCATCTCTCTGGCCATGGCCAGCACATTCATGATCAGTCCGGGACTACAGTAACCGCACTGTTCAGCCCCCTGAGCCGCCATGAACCGTCCAAATTCCTCTGCTTCCTTCGCCACACCTTCCAGGGTCGTCACATGCTTGCCGTCCGCCCGGGCCGCCGGTACGGCACAGGACAAGACAGGACGCCCCTCCAGCCACACGGTACACAGGCCGCAGTTGGTGGTGTCACAGCCACATTTTACGCTTTTATATCCTTTTTCCCTGAGAACATCGATCAGCATCGTATCCCCGTCAATATGGGTGGCGATCGCCTTGTCATTTATCCAAACCTTAATCTTCATGATCCATTCCTCCGCAAACAGTCTCCACTGCCCGATTCAGCAAAACGCCTGTCAAGATCTTTCTGTATTCCCCGCTGGCCCGCATATTATCTTCATATTTTAACGTTTCACAGGCCTCCTTAGCCAGTGCATCCACATCTTGCTTCTCCGGTTTTGCCGGCAGTTTTTTGGCTCCTTCAACTAAAGCTGCCTTTTTAGGCCGGGCTCCGATGACTGCCCGCCACTGGCCCTCCTTGCAGGAAACAGCCGTGGTCAATACTGGAAAATCTGTCCGGGTATTTCTGAAACTCTGATAAGCACAGCGTCTGCCGTCCTTTCGGATATGGATACGGACAAGTATGTCCCTATCATAGGGCATGTTCACAAATTCTTCCAGCGGGATCATCCCGCCCTTATACATCTCCACAGTCGTATCCAACGCCAGCAGGGCTGTCAAGGGATCGGAAAATCCAAACCGGCCGTAAATGCTTCCGCCGATGGTGGCCGTATTTCGGAACTGGACGCCCACGATGTCTTTCAGACTGTCCCGGATCAGATCCTGGAAATATTGGTTCAACCCCTGATGGATCTCCATATCCCGAAGCGGGGTCATACATCCGATGATAAAGGCATCGTCTGTCTCTTCGATGGTATTTAATCCCAGACCGGACAGGTCCACCGCCGCTCCGATCTGTCTGCTGCCAAGACGCAGCCACATGCCGCCTCCCAGAATGGTGGTCGTCTTTTTCTGGTTCAATTCATAGGCTTCTTCGAGTGATTCGACTCTCTTATAGGTTCGTATCGTATACATAAGTTCCTCCCGGGATATATTTTACAGGGTGATCACTTTACCAGCGCGGGCCATACATTCATATATTTCATACATGTTGCTCACCTGTCCGCACGCCAGTTTATCTGTAAGTCCATAATAATTCAAACAGGTGCCGCACACAAGTATATTTACGCCTTTTTCCGCCAGAACTTTCAAATGTTCCAGGATCTGTTCATCTAAAACTGCCAGTTTGACACCGCCGTTCATGAAAATCACCGTTCCCGGCCGCACATCCGACTGGGTCATGGTGAAAAAAAACATCCGGATCAGATTTTTCCCCAACTCCTGGCTGCCGTCGCCGATCCATTCTTTTCCCACAAAAACCACCGGATCTTCCGACAAGCTTCTGTCGCTTGTGGGGGACTCCGGTTCCGGTCTTAATAGCTTCTCATCCACTTCGCCGCAAACTTCACATGTCTTTTCCATATGCACATGGAAGTTCTCACCGACATTTTCCACTTCCACTGTATAGCGATAGGAAGCCGCCAGCTTTTTTAGATTTTCCACAGCTACGCTGTTGTCGACAGCCACTGTCAGGTCAGAGGCCCCTCCGTCCATCACCTTTTTCGCCATGATGACCGGAAGCGGACAGGCTTTTCCCAACGCGTCAACATATTGGCTCATGCTCTTCCTCCTTTATCCACACACAGACAACGGTGTTCATATCCGCATACCGCCTCCAGTACGCCTCCGCCGATGGATCGGGCTTTGTCCGAAATGGTAAAACAATGATCCTTTTCGCAGCGGGCGTCGATGTCTCCTGCTTTCATACCCTCTGTCACAAAGACACCTTCCT
Organism: Candidatus Onthocola gallistercoris; assembly: GCA_018715345.1. Classification (GTDB taxonomy): domain Bacteria; phylum Bacillota; class Clostridia; order Lachnospirales; family Lachnospiraceae; genus Frisingicoccus; species Frisingicoccus gallistercoris. Next base: position 8,923 of record DVLT01000035.1, on the reverse strand, counting down.
GGAGCATACCTCTTACAATGCCGGATATGAGGGCTTTCACCGGTACATCGCCGCACCGGGCGATGATCTGTCCCTTTTCCACATGATCTCCAATGGCCGCAAGCGGCACAAATCGGCCATCGGCGCTGGCCCGGATGATCCGTTCCACTGTAAAGCCGCCGATGTTACCTGGAATACCGGTATTGGGGATGGCGCCGCCCTCTTCGATGACCCGTCCCAGATAATGTCCTCTTTTTGTCTCCACCACCAGATGACAGTCTGTACCTGCTGTAAATCCCGGCCCGACGCCGATGACCAGCCCTGCGTCTTTCATGGATGTCCCCAGATTTCTTTTGGCGATGATGGCATCCACCACCACATCCGGTTCCCACTGGCTTCGGATCAACGCCTTTTCGTCCACAAGGACCGGTATCTCGCCTTTTTCAAGTATCGCCTCCGCTTCTGAAAGATCGGAGGCCCGCCTGGCTGTCACGCCTTCCACGGTCGCTTCCCCTTCATAGACGGCCCGTGAAAAGGCGACTGTCCGCCGGACAGTGGTCGGTACCTGGATCTCCGTCATCAGTACCTGATATCCTGCCCGGTACAGCCGCCAGCCGATACCTGTCGCCAGATCTCCTGCGCCTTTGATCAAAACCTTCATGTATTCATCCCTTTCTATACGAAGTCATCCATATGGTCAGCCCCGGGATCGTCGCCTGACTCACGATCTTTCTGCCCCATGTTCTGCATATTTTATCATCGGCCTGGTTTAGTATCAACACCTTTTTACGGTCACCTGCTGATTTAAATAATCCGTCCGGATGATCGATGATCCGGCACATATCCTGCCAGGTGAGCGTATCTTCCGGTTCTTTTCCGAGGAAACGCGCCACATCTTCCGGGCGATGACAGCTTTCGCAGATCCGCTGGCCGATGGCCGTAAGTCCCATGATCCCAATGACCCAAGTGGTCTCCGGTCGGATCGCCGGTTCCCATGTTGCCGGTACTTTACAGCTCTTGCCTCTGGCTCCGTCTGCCTCAATGACTACCGGATAACCGCTGGCACAGACCGCAGCCATCACCGACTCCCCCGGCGGCGCCAGCTTCGCCGGATCCTTTTTGGACGGCTGTCCCATCCACCATCCGTCCCTTCGAGCCGAAATATCCTCCGGCAGCTTGGAATAAATCGGCTTCTCCTTTGGCAGTCGCATATGGGTCGTGGTCATGAGGAAATGACTTATGTTCATCTCTGTCAGTTCCTGATCCAACCGATAAAACGTATGGGTTTTTCCGCCTGCGCCCACAATGGATATGACCGGCATCGCCAGATGGCTTTCTTCCTGACCGGCGAAAAATCCTAAAGCGGCCAGCAGACGGCCATGTCCCTGATATACCCCCTCTTTGTCATAAATCATCGGGCTGTCTGATAAGATCACGCTTCTTCCTCCGGCTGTCCTGCTGCCTGGAGGATCATTTCCCTACACATGTCAAAATAGCCGTCCACATCAAAATGCTCCGGATCCAGATGGTACTGGATCGTAGCCCCTTCCATCAAAGATACCAGCATGCTGGGCAGCCTATCCTTCCGCTCTTCAGGCATATCCGGACAATAGATCTCAAACAAACGGCGTATTTCCTTTCTCCAGGCATCAAAGGAATGGCGCATCCGTTCCCGGATCTTTGGTTTTATACGAGACTGTACCCAAAAATCGATCTCTGCCGTATCGTAGGCAGTCTTTTCCACGAGGAATTTCTTTTTCTGTTTCAGGAAAACATCCAGCTGTTCTTCCAGACAATCCCCCGCCTTTTTCACATCTTCCTGACGGATACTGTAACAGGTATCCAGCACCTTTTTATGCAGCGCCAGCAAGAGCGCTTCTTTTGTGCGATAATAATAATGAACGTTGGATTGGACCATCTGGGCTTTCTCTGCGATCAGGTGCATCCGTGTGCCGCTGATCGTATAATCCTCAACCGTCTCCAATGCCGCATTCAAAATCCTGTCTTCTGTGGACATATCTTCATAACTGTCATTCTCTAACATTTCATTTTTTTCCAATGCTATTCTTCTCCTGATCAAAATACCTTTCCCGCAAAGTCCTCCAGGCTGATAAAACATCCTCTTGGATACGATCGCGGTCAATATGCAATAAGTATATCATATTTTGATTTATTGGACAATTTAATTACCTGGTTCTTTATGGTATACTCTATATATAAAACGCATTTTAAAGGAGAATGTTTATGGGTTCCAAATCTGTTCCATTGACAAGTCTTGTTAAAACTTCCGGCTGTGCGGCCAAGATCGGTCCCGGGGTCCTGCACAGTGTACTGGGTAAACTGCCCAAATTTTCTGATCCCCGCCTTTTAGTCGGTTTTGACACCAGCGATGATGCCTGCGTTTACCAGATCAGCGACCAACTTGTGGCCATCCAGACGGTGGATTTCTTTCCGCCCATGGTGGATGACCCCTATGCCTTCGGCCAGATCGCCGCAGCCAATGCTCTGAGCGATATTTATGCCATGGGGGCAGAACCGGCAACCGCCTTAAATCTGATCTGCTTTCCATCCTGTCTGGATATAGAAGTCCTCCATCAGATCCTGGAAGGCGGCTACGCCAAAGTAAAAGAAGCGGAAGCGGTCATTGCCGGCGGCCATACCATTTCCGATCCCACACCCAAATACGGCCTTGCCGTCACCGGCTTCACCCATCCGGACCATGTACGTACCAATGCAGGCGCCATCGCCGGAGATGTGCTGATCCTCACCAAGCCCATCGGCGTGGGCATCCTGAACACCGCAGCCAAAGCAGGTCTGCTTTCAGATGGCGAGCAGAAGCAGATCATTGATATCATGTCAACATTAAATAAATATGCCAAACGCTGCGCCGACGGTCTTACCGTCCATGCCTGCACGGATGTCACCGGATTTTCCCTGACCGGTCATGCCATTGAGATGGCCCAGGCTTCGGGAAAATCCATCCAGATCGATACCGGAGCCGTCCCCATCCTGTCCCAGGCTCTGGACTACGCCGCTATCGGTATCATCCCCGAAGGTATGTATAATAATCTGGATTATCTTCAGGATAAATTTACTTTGGGTACAGCCCTTCCCCAGAATCTCCAGGATGTGCTTTTAGATCCCCAGACATCCGGCGGTCTTTTACTGGCCATGCCTAAGGCGGACGCGGATCTCTTCCTGAAACGGATGGAGGATCACAATTCCTGGTCCCGGATCATCGGAGAAGTGACGGACAAGAAGGAAAAACCTCTGATCTATTTCTAGATCACGGTCATTTTATAACAAGCACTTTATGCCGCGGCAAACGGCCCGGAAAGATATCTCTTCTTTCCGGGCCGTTTTGCGCTGCTCATATTCTATAACTTTACGCTGAAAAAATCACAATCTCTATACGGATGACTGAACCGGACCGGCAGCTGCGCCTCATCGATCTTTTGAAATCCGGCTTTTTCATAAAATCTATGCGCCCGCTCCGTGTTGTGGGGCGTATCCAGCAGTATGGTCCGATATCCTTTTTCTCTTACAAAAGCCAGCAGTCGGTTGTACAGTTTTTGGCCGATATGATGAGGCTCTCCCTGGTAGGCCTCATAGACGAAAAACTTTTTAAGTACAGCAATATTGGGGCACAGGGCATGATACCCACGGAACCGATCAGCTTTTCTCCATCCTTTGCTATCCAGAAATTTCCCCCTTTGCCCATGTAGGCCAGGGCGCTACTGTGATCATTGTCATTCCTCCTGAATCCATCTTTGAATATCAAAAGTTGAAATACCCGCCGCTGCCAGCTGTGGGATGGCTATCCACTGTGGAAACACTGCCGGTTTCCTTATCCCATCGATACAGGCTGGCATTATTTCCTTCTGAGTCGCTGTAATATACGGCGTCCTCTGTCACCGCTTCCACCCGGGCAAGGCTGGATACAGAGGCCAAGGCGGTCGCGCCATCTTCCGAAGAGCGATAAAACGTTCCATCTTCCATATAGTACACGTCCCCGCTATCGTAACGAAAATCCGGCCGATAGCTGTTCCATAACGCCAAAACGTCGCCGTCCTCCGCCTCGTTGCTGGCCCGCGTCTGGCCGGTCAGCAGATCGTAACAGTTTTCGCCCCCATCACCAAAGTACAGTTTATCTTCCCAGATCACAAAATATATGCAGGACTGGGCACCCTCAAACGACATGGTGTCATTGTTGAAATAACTGTCCACCAGAAGCTGCTGGTCACTTCCATCCGGATCACAGGAAAAAATGGCCGAACTGAAATCGGAAGTCCCGGCTGTCTTGCTGGCATAATACAACCGACCGTCATAAAAAGCCATATTGGCAATATTGTCGTATTTACCCGGCTGGATCTGGAGCTGTTCCATTCCCGGGATCGAACGTATACTGTAAAGCGTGCCATCGTATTCCGCCAAACCGGAAGCTACAGCCATTCCCCGTTCATCAGGGATTTTTTCCAGCTCGCATGTCATTTCCTGCTTCTTGCCGTAAACGGTAAATGTCACCGTCACCGGTTCCGGTCCATAGCCCTCCTTTGTCAAAATGGCCTGATATTTTCCATTTTCAAGCCAGGTGACAGCCGAACCGCCGTTTCCGGTGGTCAGCGCATCTTTTCCGGAGATCGAAACATTCACGCCGGGAAGGGCTTTCTTTGTCTTTTTGTCAACCACATGGATGGTGGTTTCATATCCGATATGGGGACATTTTTCATAGGCAAATTCCGGTCCATAGCCGTCGCCGACAGAATAATGCCAATCAAAGAGGGGAATGACCGTATCCGGAAAGTTATAGGACACTTCTTTTTTTATGGTATCCATCAGGAAATCATTGATATCTTCTCCCAGACCCACACTCAGCCGATCCACCATGTATCCCTGTCCTTCATAGCATATGTAGCACAGGTGAAGATTCCCATCCTCCCCCGGCGTATTCTGCTGGCCTTTATAAGTGATGGATTCGTTGTCCGCCTTTACTTCCTGTCCCACCTTTGTCTCACCATTGATGCCAAAGCCGGTGAATACATCGCCGCTTACCAGTTCCATGCCGTCAAAAAACGGCGTCCCGCAAAGGGTGAGTCCAAGTCCGATCTCCGGTCCCACTTCCATCTTTCCGGAAGCCTGCGCGTCAAAATCCAGGGTGACCAGGTTATCATTATAAGTATAGTCCCGGCTTTCGCCATCTTCGACAACGCATTGGAAGCCCATATTGCCCGTCACCGCAGCCGTGGCTTCCACCTGTATTTTCCCTTCTGCATTCATGGTCAGGTAGGGATCCACCTTCAAAAACAAGGGACCGGAAATGGGAACCGTGCAGGAGGGCAATTCCAACCGCTGGGTCGTGGAAGCGCTTTCATTATATCCTGCCGTCACAGAAGCTGTAGTATCCACACCGGCATAAACCGAAAACAGATCGATATCCGCGTTGGCCGCTTCGATCTTCACATCCACGATGGCATTCAGATACATCTCCAGTCCCGCATAAAATCCTTTTTTTGTATCATAATTATCCGTATGATAAAGGATCGTTCCGTATTCGGAAGCCCAGCCGTAAAGTCCCCATTTCAGACCGTCCGGCGTCAGCGACTCATAATCGGATACGTCCCCATCAAACTCCAGCCCCGCTGTAAACGGCTCCTGTGTTTCAGGCTCCTGTGTCCCGCTTTCCTGGATCGCCGTCACCGGGATCAGGCCTTCGCCTTTTAACACTGCTTCCTCTGTCACTGCCGCATCTGCGGCGTTTTCCACGCTGATGGGTATTCTGGCCGATATATCCACGCTTTTGATCACTTCTGCCAGTTGGGGTTCCTCGCACCGGAAGGTGACCTGATCATCCTCTGTGCGGATCTGGGAAACCTTTGCCAGAAAACCTTCCGGGAAATCATCGGACGGCTGCATATAGAGGATGTCCCCGTCCTTCAAAGCTTTCATGGATCCATCCGCCTGTCCGAAGGTCAATTCCTTATTAGCTTCGTCTGTAGATACCAGCCTATTGGTCCCGTCCGTTGACTTTGTGACAACCACCCCCTCTTGAAGGATCAGTTCATTTGCCGCGTCCTCCCGCACCGTGTGGAGGCCGGACTTGCATTCCGCTGCCTTACCGACCAGATCGGCCGCTTCGCCGATGGTCAGTCCATCAGCCGGACGAAAAGCATCGCCGACACTGCCGCTGATGATCCCCTGTCCCCAGGCAATGGCTGCCGCCGAGGCTGTCTCCGCATCTTCAATATCACTGAAAGGATGTTCCCCATCCATGTAAAGTCCCAGACCATTGACCGTCCAGATCAGAGCCTGATCCCGTCGTACCACCTCCTCCGGATAAAAGGCGCCTTCTGCATCTTGGAGCACACCGTGGTCCCGGGCCGCTGTGATGTAGGGATAGGACCACCGGTCACTTTCCACATCCATATAGATCCCCGGTCCGATCACAGACAGATCATAGCCATAGGCGCCCGCCAAAAGAACGATAAACTGCTCCCGGGTGATCTGCTCATCCGGATCATAACTGCCTTCACTTCCGATCAGCCCAGCCCTGGCCAGCTGATCCAATATGTCTTTCGGATCCCGGCTGTCTGATCGGATTGAAAATGTGATGGCTTCGGTTTCCATTTCACTTTCTGTTTGTTCGTCTGTATCCGCTTCTGCCGCCGGATCCGACAGCTGCCCCTTCAGGGCGTCGGCAAGCCCGCATCCCGCCAGAGCAGCGCACAGCAAACACACCGCAAGCAGCCATAGCCACTTATCTTTCCCATGCTTGTTCCTTTTCATTTTTTCTCCCCTTTATATTTACGATCCCGTTCCGTTCACCACATGGATCGGATGGCCGTCTTTATAGGCCTGCAGGTTTTCCACTGCCATCCCCATCAATCTCTGCCTTGTCTCCAATGGCGCCCAGGCAATGTGAGGCGTGATGATCATATTCGGCGCGCCAAGCAAAGGATTCGTCTCTTTGATCGGTTCCACGGAAACCACATCGGCCGCCGCCATGGCCACCTGCCCGCTCTCCAACGCTTCCCGAAGATCCGCTTCCCGGATCAAAGGTCCTCTTCCCGTGTTGATCAAAATGACACCCTTTTTCATTTTAGATAGGCTGTCCTTGTTGATCATCTCCCGGCTGTCCTCATTCAGCGGACAATGAAGGGAAAGGATATCGGCACAGCGATAAACTTCCTCCAAGGATACCTGCTGACAGTCCTTCGTATCGAGCGCCGGATCCGGATGTCTCCGGTAGGCCAGTACCTTCATCCCAAAGGCGACGGCCAATTTTGCCACCGCTTGACCGATGGCCCCAAAACCGATGATCCCCATCGTCTTGCCTTTCAACTCCATGAGAGGTTTATTCCAAAAGCAGAAATCTTTGCACTGGCTCCATTGTCCCTCCGATACGGCCTCGGCGTGGATCCCCACCCGGGAAGCCATCTCAAGGAGCAGCGCAAAAGTAAATTGTGCCACCGCGTCGGTACTGTAGGCTGGTATATTCGTCACCAGGATCCCCCGTTCATTGGCTGCTTCCAGATCCACCACATTGTAGCCGGTGGACAAACAGCCGATATAGCGGATATTGGGGCAGGAACGGATCACATCCCCTGTCAATTCCGTTTTATTGGTCAGGACCACATCGCTGTCCCCTATATGCTCCACCGTATTCTCCGGTGCAGTCCACTGATAAATCGTCGTTTCGCCAAAAGCCCGGATCCCGTCCCAGGACAGATCTCCTGGATTCAATGTATGTCCGTCCAGTATTACAATCTTCATCTTGCCACCTCAAACCATTCTTTTATCTTTTCCACATCACCGCAGCAGGTCCCCTGGACCATGTCCGGACTGCCGCCGCCCCTTCCGTCAAAGGCTGCATTCAGCGCTTTGCCCCATTCCCTGGCGCCTTTTTTCGGATCGATCAGCACATAACGCATGGACGGTCCTTGGCCTTCTTCCGGTAAAGCGAGAACAAGGATGCTCCGGCCGCTTCCAGCCAAAACATCGGCAAATTCTCTCGGCTCGCTGCCTTCCAGACCACTTTCGATCACGCAAATCCTTTCCGAGTCCTCTGGCATGTCCTGGAGCTGTTTTTCCGCTTTCAGCTGGAGGATTTCCTTTCTAGCGGCAACCCTTTCATATTTGAGCCTTCCATTCTCCTCTTCCAGACGCCCCACCGCCTTATCCACCTCTTCGATCTTGGCGGACAACAGATGGGACATATAAAGAAGCTGCTGATGCTTTGACCGGTAATCTTCCAACGCCCGGCTGCCGCACAATAAAGAAATACGCACGCCTTTCTTATAATTCTGGATCGAAAGCAATTTGATCAGGTGGATCTCCCCGGTCTTTTCCGGATGGGTGCCGCAGCAGGCACAGCAATCGTACCCAGGAATGCGGATGAGCCGGACCTGCCCATCGATCTCCTTTTTGCTTCGATAGTCCAGCGTTGTCAGCTCCTTTTCATCGGGGAGCAGCACCTGGATCGGTATGTTTTCCATGATCGCCCGGTTCGCCCTCATTTCAACTTCTTTCAGTTGCTCCCAAGAAAGTTCCCCATTCATGTCAATAGTAATGGCCTGACTGCCCATGTGAAATCCCACATTGTCATAGCCGTACATCCGATGGATCAGGCCGGAAACAATATGCTCACCGGCATGATTCTGCATGTTGGAATACCGGAAATCCCAATCCAGCTGTCCGGTGAACGTCTGACCCTTTTCCAGCGGAAACGGGGTCATATGCCATATTTCTCCATCTATTTCCCGGGTATCTGTCACCGTCGCATTCCCGATCTGTCCCCGATCACCCGGCTGACCGCCTCCCTCCGGGAAAAAGGCAGTTCTGTTGAGGGCGATACGATACCCCTTCTCCGCCACCTCACAGGCGGTCACTTCCGCCTCAAATTCCCGGCAGTATGGATCTGTCTCATATATTCTTTCAGTCATCTGTT
>DVLT01000034.1 GCA_018715345.1 Candidatus Onthocola gallistercoris | reverse complement strand
TTAGAGTTTCACAAAAAATATGCAATATTTAAAAAACTTTGCTTGCATTTCAAAAAGGAATCTGATAGAATTGAGATGTTGTAAGCTTATAGGCGAATAAACTATCAAGGAGGTGCGGGCCATGGCAAGATGCGCAGTTTGTGATAAAGGAGCTCATTTCGGTATCAAGGTGTCTCATTCCCATAGAAGAAGCAATAAAATGTGGAAATCCAATATTAAAAAGGTTAAGGTGAATGTGAACGGTACACCTAAGAAAATGTACGTTTGTACATCCTGTTTAAAATCTGGTTTAGTTGAAAGAGCTTGATCCAAGATATACAAAAGCCGCTGTTTGATCCAGCGGCTTTTTTTTGCGTAAAAACAGGCCGGGACTTCACGCCCCGGCCTGGATCCGCCCGCTTTCCATCTAATCTGAAAGGATCTTAAATATCAGTTCTTCATTGCCCAGTAAGATCCGGTCTCCATGTCCCAGCTTCCGGCTCTCTCCCTCCGGCAGGATACTGCCGTTGACATACGTGTGATTGGTGGAATGATTATCCGTGATATAGTAATCGCCATTTACCTCATCGATCATGGCATGGACACGGCTCACCGCCGGATTGTCTTCTATACAAAATTCGGTCATGGCCGGCGCTTTTCCGATCCTCACTTCCGGTTCATTGAGAACAAACTGTTCCTGGTTGGAACGTCGGATGATGACCGCTGTCACTTCCGGTTTATTCTCCGACGGAAGGATGTTCTTCTTTGTCTCTGCGCTGACCATATCTTCTGGCAGCATATCCACTTTCAAAGTCTCTACGCTCTCCGTTTGAGGAATCTCCTCCAGGACCGGCATCTTAAGTTTAGTCTCTTCCGGCTCTGTTTCCCCTGAAATGCCTGCCTGGATATCTTCCGATCCTTCCTCGTCAGCTTGGATCTGGATATCCTGTCCTTTCATCTCGGGTATCTCCAATTCTTCCCTTTCCGGTACTGAAATATCCGGGATATTCATCTCCTCTTCATCCTTCTCCTGGGCATTCAGGAAACTTAAAAAGCTTTCCGGCTCCAGATCATGACGGCTGTTGATATAACGGATGATATTTCCCAGATACGTCATGGATTCCCCATCACTGTACATGATATTGACGAGAAGTTCTTTTAAGAATATCCTCAAAGGCTTTGCCACCGGGATATCCGCCCTCACCGGCAGGTAAATACAGGATACGCTTTCCTTCTGCCGGTTCCAAAAAAGGCTGTTGACCCCCAGCATGATCCGGCTGGTATCCATGCCATTATCTCTGGCTGTGATAAACGCCCATGTGAGCGACCTTAAAAACGTAAGGACCTGATGCCGGCTCATGGGTGCAGAAAGGAGCTGCCGCAGCGGCACTCTGTCTTCATACATATAGTACAAAATAAATCCCTTGTCCTTCTCAAATTCACATCTGAGAAAAGCGTCATTGTCCATATCAAGAAACATTTTAAATTTCTTTCGGTCCATGTCTTTGATGGAGCTCAGGGTAATGACCGCTTCATGATCTTCATTCAGTTTTACCATTGGTACATTCATATCATTCACCTGTTCCTGTTCTCAAATTATTTGCAGCAAAACAAATTATAACTCAAAGCCAAGCAGAAGATAATGAGACATATGCTCAAAAGGCCTGTTTCCACAAACTGCATAATGATCATACCGACCGCTATCCAGAATAATATAAAACCTATAACCCGTTTCATATCCATTCCTCCATACATCCGGTCAGTCTATCATATGCTCCGCCTCCGGCTTTTGTTCCCCTTATTTGCCCAGGAAATCATTTATCCCGGATGATCGTGTCGACTTTTTCCGAAACATCTTGATCGTCCATGGGATCCTGACCTGTCAGCCGGTCCATGATATCCGGTATCATATCGATCAGTTTGGTGAAAACCGAAGGATTGTTCTCCACCGGTACCATCCGGACATTCCCTTTATGGATGACCAGTACAGCGCTTGGAGCCATCTTACAGTTCATACCGCCTGCAGCGGAATTTTTTGCCTGGCCGCCCCAGGAGCCTGCTCCCATGCCAAAGCTCACATCCACCAGCGGGACAATGATCGTATCATTGATCGTCACTGCCTCTCCGACAACAGTTTTTGTGGACAAAAAACCATCCAGTCCTCCAAAAAGGGACTCAACGGTTGAATTAAAGTTGCTCGATGCCATCAGAAATCCTCCTTTAATTTCTTAAAATGCCTGATTGTCTTTCGGATCTGTTTATCAAAAAATATTCTCACTGCCCAGACAATAAATATATACATCTGGATATGACCTTTGAAACGGATATGGCCTTCCAGTATTTCTCTATCAAATTCCGGGATCACTTCCAGCTCTTTGCCGTATAATGGATAAAACAAAGCAGCTATACCGAGTATCTTGCCCATCTCTTCCGGATCGTCCCGGCCAATATGGATATACCCCTGAAGTTTTCTGGGCCGTATATGTTTGAACAGGGACCGGAGTGCCCGTCTGATCAAACGCCAGGATGCCTTCGTATGCGGAGCCTGTAAAAATCGGAATAATCTGTCCTTTTTCTTTATTAGCCGTCTGTACTGATCCCGAACCCGATTCCACCAGACACAGAGACGCTCATACAGCTTCAAACAGGCTTTCTTTATCCGTTCTGCTATGGAAATCTTTTTCTTCCCGGAAACAGTTTGTACCTTTTTTTCTGCCTTTCGTCCAGCTTTTTCGTTAGGATCCTTTGAAGTTAAAACGTCATCCGGATCCGTAGACCTGACAGGAGCTTCCACAGCATAGCCGGCCCTTCCGCCCGTACCCACAGGGGCTTTACCATCCTCGGGATTCGGCGCTTTTCCTTTACTCTGTCCAGTCCCGTTCTCTCCCAATTCCTGCTTCCGTCCGGCAGCGTCTTTTGTCTGACTGTTCTGAAGAGTATTTCTATCCTCTTCCTCCGCCAGAGAAAAAACATCTTCGTCAAAAAAGGATTCCTTTTCCTCTTCCTTTTGATCCGTTTCCGGCTTGTCCAGAATATGAAACCACAGAATGCGGAGATGAGCGTTTAGACGCCTTTCGTTGCTGTAGGACACTCTGGCGTGGAGCAGATGAAACAGCCAGGTAACTTCCCCAGCCGCTTCCATCAACATTTCTTCCCCGTTTTTTTCTCTTTTGAAGGCACCCTTATAATGAAAGGGCGCGAACATGACGATCAAAAGAAGAAGTATTAAAATAACGGCCAAAGCCAACAAAAGGATTCCCGCTATTTTCAGAATAAGCCATATAATATGTAGCATTTCAACACCTCTGCCATCAAATGCCAAGAAAAGCGGGAATATCCAGAGAACCTGTCCGGATATACACCTCTTCAATGATCTGGCGCACCACCTCAAAAGCTTCCGCCTTATCTCCCGCCAGTCCTATGATATATTGATCTTTCCATCTGTCCCGCGTTCCAGAAAACATCCGACCGGGTAGGATATCCAGAAGATCTTTCGGATTCTCCGGAAGCAGGATGCAATAATAGTCCTCTGGATGTTTTCCAAAAGCGATCTGATATTTTGCCATCCTGCTCTGCTGTCTAATGGATTCCCCTAAATACAGTTTTTTATACCATTTCATAAAACCACCGTCTGAAAATTTACTGAATATGCTTATGGGTAAACAGATGATCCTGACAATACTCATAATTGCCGTTGCACTTGGAACAGTATCGGAACTCCAGCGTATCATCATCCAATTCCGTGCGGCCGCACACAGCACAGCGATGTCTAGCGCCATTTTTCTGTCCCGCAGCCGCACCGCTGCGGACAGCCTTTTTATATTTCATTTTCCGATGGATCTGTTTCGGTGTATAACCTCGCCGTGAAATCTTAGAGACAAAAAAGACAATAAAATTCAACATGGCAATACCGATGGAAATTTTGACGCCGATGCCCCCCTGGACAAATGTCACAAGCAAAAGAAGCGCATCCAAATACCCCAGCCACTTGACTTTGATCGGTATGATGAACATGAGCAAAAACTGCATGTCCGGAAATTCAAAGGCAAATGCCAGAAATATGGCCAGATTGATATATGTTGTATCCATGTAATATACCCGTCCGGTGATCAGATAGGCGAGGATCGCGCCAAGCACAGTGCCGATCACGCCTGAAAAATAAAACAGATTAAAGCGGAACGCTCCCCACACATTTTCCAGCATACTTCCCAACATCCAGTAAAAATAGAGGGCAAAGATCAAAAAGATCACGCTCGTTGTGGGCGGCTCCAGCAAAAATGTGAAAATACGCCAAATCTGCCCTTGAAGTATCAGCCGTGCATCCAGCCTGAAAAAAGTTTCATAGACACCAGGAGCCATATATAAGATCAAAAAGCCGGCCGCATACAGGATCACGATCCATTTAGCCAACCCATGAATAGCGTATCTTCCAAATCTTCTCTCCAGTTTGTCGATCCAAGTCATACATCCAACCTCGCTTAACACAAAGGGGAATGCCGGTACAGCATACCCCCTTTTTCATGCTTATCACACTTTTACATGTTTCTAATTATAGTAAACTGGCATTTTTTTGTCAACATACTTTGCCTATCTGGCCCTTTCTGGTATATCGTCTGGAATGTAGATCACCGTATTGGCCGGGAACCGAAACGCGTCCAGCTGGGGATTGGCTTTTCGAAATGTTTCATAATTAATATGGAAGCGATCCAACACCTCGTCCAGTGTATCCCCCTCCACTGTGACATAGGGCATATGTTTGATCGGTATACAAAGTCTGTCACCGATCCGCAGATTATAAACATCCACATCCGGATTTCTTTCCATGATCTCATCTATGGAAACATTATATGTCCGGGACAACCTGTATAGAGAGTCGCCTTTTCGGATCTCATGGAGTACACCATCGCACTTTCCATATTCCGTATCCTGTCTCCTCATAAAATAATTCATAGCTGTACGCACCTGTTTTTTTACCTATTATATGCAGTTTTTCCAGAAAGTTCACCACTTATATACTTTGAAACTCAAATCAAATAGTTGTCTTTTAAGTTTTTTGTGCTATAATACACTCATTCGACAATGAATAACCTAGTACTTATGGAGGGACATGAATGAGTGATTTTTTCAAATTAGGTATTGACATCGGTTCAACAACTGTAAAAATGGCTGTGATCGATGAGAAGAATACGCTCCTCTTTTCCGACTATGAGCGCCATTTTGCCAATATTCGCGAAACACTTTTGGCCCTTGCCCAAAAAGCGTTTGACAAGCTTGGCGATATCACCGTCCATGGAATGATCACCGGTTCTGGCGGTATGTCCATATCAAACACGATACATATACCTTTTGTACAGGAAGTTATTTCCGTATCTTCTGCCCTTGAATATTATGAACCCAAAACAGATGTGGCCATCGAACTTGGCGGCGAAGATGCGAAAATCATCTATTTTACCAAAGGCAATATTGAACAGCGTATGAATGGTATCTGCGCCGGTGGTACCGGCTCTTTTATTGACCAGATGGCGTCGCTGCTTCAGACAGATGCCGCCGGTTTAAATGAATACGCCAAAAACTATAAGGCGATCTATCCCATTGCCGCACGCTGCGGTGTATTCGCCAAATCGGATATCCAGCCGCTGATCAATGACGGCGCGACAAAAGAGGATCTTTCTGCTTCCATCTTCCAGGCGGTTGTGAACCAGACCATCAGCGGGCTGGCCTGCGGCAAGCCGATCCGTGGGCATGTGGCTTTCCTTGGCGGACCGCTCCACTTTCTGTCCGAATTAAAAAATGCTTTTATCCGGACACTCCATCTGAGCGGTGAGTACATCATCGCTCCGGAAAACTCCCATCTGTTTGCCGCCATCGGCGCAGCCATGAATGACAATGGCAAAGGAGAAACAACGCTGAAACAGCTTATCGATCTCCTGTCATCGGATATAAAGATCCAGATGGAATCCAAACGTATGGAGCCCCTTTTTAAGGATCAGGAGGACTATGATCGGTTCCTGCAGCGTCACAGCCAGCATACAGTGAAAAAAGGCGATCTGGCCACCTATCATGGTAAATGTTACCTGGGCATCGATGCCGGATCCACAACAACAAAAATGGCGGTCATCGGCGAGGACGGCGAACTGCTTTATTCCTTTTACAGCAACAACAACGGCAGTCCACTCAATACGGTCAAGCTGGCCATGAAAGAGATCCAGGATATCCTGCCGGAAGATGTGCAGATCGTCCGCTCCTGCTCCACCGGTTACGGAGAAGCGCTGATGAAGTCTGCATTCATGCTGGACGAGGGTGAAGTGGAAACCGTGGCCCATTATTATGCCGCCGCTTTCTTTGAGCCGGATGTGGACTGCATTCTGGATATCGGCGGACAAGATATGAAATGTATCAAGATCAAGAACAATACGGTGGACAGTGTCCAGCTGAATGAGGCCTGCTCATCCGGCTGCGGATCCTTTATCGAAACCTTCGCCCATTCCTTAAACTACGATGTGGCGGATTTCGCAAAGGTGGCATTGTTTGCAAAAAATCCCATTGACCTGGGATCCCGCTGTACTGTGTTCATGAATTCCAATGTGAAACAGGCCCAAAAGGAAGGCGCGGAAGTCGGCGACATCTCTGCCGGTCTGGCTTACTCGGTCATCAAAAATGCTTTACTTAAAGTTATCAAACTGACCGATCCCAAGGATCTTGGCAATAAGATCGTTGTCCAGGGCGGTACGTTTTACAATGACGCTGTTTTAAGAAGTTTCGAGCGGATCTCCGGCTGCGAGGCTGTCCGTCCGGATATCGCCGGTATCATGGGCGCCTTCGGCGCTGCTCTGATCGCCCGGGATCGGTATCGCGGTCAGGCTACGACCATGCTGCCGTTGGATAAGATCATCAATCTGAAATACACCACTTCCATGTCCAGATGTAAAGGCTGTACCAACAACTGTCATCTGACCATCAACCGGTTCAGCGGCGGCCGCCAGTTCATCACCGGCAACCGATGTGAAGTGGGCATCGGAAAATCCAAATCCGACGATAAGGTACCCAACCTTTTTGCCTACAAAAACAAGCGGCTCTTTTCCTATGAACCTCTGACGGAGGATAAGGCCCCCCGAGGCAAGGTGGGCATCCCACGGGCATTAAATATGTACGAGAACTACCCGTTCTGGTTCACCTTTTTCACGAAGCTTGGCTTCCGTGTTGTTCTTTCCCCTGCATCCAGCGCCAAGATCTATTCACTGGGCATTGAATCCATTCCCAGCGAATCGGTCTGCTATCCGGCCAAACTGGTGCATGGGCATATTATGTGGCTGATCAAGAAACAGGTACCGTTCATCTTCTATCCGAGTATTCCTTATGAAAGAAATGAAGTTTCGGATGCCACTAATCATTATAACTGTCCCATTGTCACCTCCTATTCGGAGAATATCAAAAACAATGTGGAAGAACTGGAAAGCGAACATATCCGGTTTATGAATCCTTTCCTCTCCCTTGACAATCCGGAACATATCGTCCAGCGTATGGAAGAGGAACTGGGACCGATATATCACATTGGCCATGAAGAAATGGCTGAAGCAGTGAGCGCCGCATGGCAGGAGCTGGCAAATGCCCGTCTGGATATGCAGAAAAAGGGTGAAGAAACATTAAAATATATGGAAGAAAACCATATGAAAGGGATCGTCCTGGCCGGACGCCCCTACCATATAGATAAGGAGATCAACCATGGTATCCCGGAATTGATCACCTCCTTTGGTCTGGCCGTACTGACTGAAGATTCCGTATCCCACCTGGCTGACGTGGAACGGCCCCTGATCGTTTCTGACCAGTGGATGTACCACTCCCGCCTTTACAAGGCTGCCCAGTTTGTCAAAACCCGAAAGGATCTGGAACTGATCCAGTTAAACTCTTTCGGTTGCGGACTGGACGCGGTGACAACAGACCAGGTAAAGGATATCCTGACCGGATCCGGCAGGCTCTATACGTGTCTTAAGATCGACGAGGTCAGCAACCTGGGAGCCGCCCGCATCCGTATCCGTTCGCTGATCGCAGCCATGCGCATGCGGGATGAGCGGCATATTGAAGGTCATGCTGTTTCCAGCGCCCATAACCGGGTGATCTTCACAAAAGAAATGGCAAAGACCCACACTGTCCTTGTTCCCAATATGTCGCCGATCCATTTTGATATTTTGGCGCCGGCGCTCCGGCACAATGGGCTGAATGTGGAACTGCTTCCAGACTGTGATAAAGAAACCATTGATATCGGCCTGAAATACGTCAATAACGACGCTTGCTATCCATCCATCTGTGTGGTGGGCCAGATCATGAAAGCACTCCTTTCCGGAAAATATGATCTGGATAAAGTGGCGGTGGCCATCACCCAGACCGGCGGCGGCTGCCGGGCCACCAACTATATCGGCTTTATCCGCCGGGCCCTTGGCAATGCGGGTATGGCCCATATACCAGTGGTCAGCATCAATGCGGGAGGCCTTGAAAAGAATCCTGGACTCCGCTATACGCCTCAAATGCTCATCGCAGCTTTACAGGCGATCATATACGGCGATATATTTATGCGGGTCCTGTACCGGATGCGTCCCTACGAACGCCATAAAGGATCGGCCAACCGGCTTCACGCCTATTGGCGTCAAGTCTGCATCGATTCTTTGACTGGAAAAAATCATAACAGTTTCAAAAAGAATGTACAGGGGATCATAAGAGACTTTGACCGGCTGCCCATCGACGAAAATCTTAAGAAGCCGAAAGTCGGTATCGTGGGCGAAATCCTTGTCAAGTTCTCTCCATCAGCCAATAATTACCTGGTGGATCTGCTGGAAAGAGAAGGTGCCGAGGCTGTCATGCCGGATCTGCTGGATTTCCTTCTTTACAGCGCTTTCAACAGCAACTTTAAGTATGAAAAACTGGGTAAATCCAAAAAATCGGCTGCCATTGGCAATCTGGTCATCAAGTTCCTGGAAAACTGTCGGAAAACTGCTCGTAAGGAGTTGGAAAAAAGTCGTCATTTCCTTCCCCAGGCGCACATTGATGAACTGGCCGATTATGCCAAGCCGATCGTCTCTTTGGGAAATCAGACCGGTGAAGGCTGGTTCCTGACCGGTGAGATGGTGGAACTGATCCATCAAGGCGCAGGCAACATTGTTTGTACACAGCCCTTTGGCTGTCTGCCCAATCATATCGTGGGAAAAGGCGTTATAAAAGAATTGCGGAACAAGTATCCCGAATCCAATATTGTGGCCATTGACTATGACCCAGGCGCCAGCGAAGTCAACCAGGTGAACCGGATCAAACTGATGCTGGCTACAGCAAACAAAAATTTACATAAAAGTGACATGGATGAACGGGAAGAAAAATCCAGTTGATAAAAGTATCCTAGAAAATGGACGGTCGTACCGATTGCCGCCCCTGATGTGTAAAAAAGAACAGTCCGTTGGAGATTTACGGCCTGAATGGCCGGATCCTCCAACGGACTGTTTCTTTCTTTTCTCATCCTTAAATGAACGGCAAGATCTAGATCCTGCCGTAACGGACATCCTCCGCCTGCCTAACGCCCGTGTATATTTTCAATCTGCCAGTCTATCGGCGACAGGCCATGGCTTTCCAGGAACTGATTTGTCTGGGAAAAGGGCCGGCTTCCAAAAAATCCCCGAAAGGCTGAAAGAGGACTTGGATGGGGCGCCTCCAAGATCAAATGCTCCGGATTATGCAGCATGCTCTTTTTCATCTGGGCCGGTCTGCCCCACAGGATAAATACCATGGGCCGATCCTGCTCATCCAGTATGCGGATGACTGCATCGGTAAATTCTTCCCATCCGATGCCCCGGTGAGAATTGGCCTGATGGGCCCGTACTGTCAGGACCGTGTTTAAAAGCAGCACACCTTGTCTGGCCCATTTGGTCAAACAGCCGTTATCCGGGATATAGCACCCCAGATCATCGTGCAGTTCCTGATAAATATTCACCAAGGACGGAGGGATCTCCACCTCTGGTTTGACAGAAAAGCAAAGCCCGTGGGCCTGTCCATCCCCATGATAAGGATCCTGTCCCAATATGACCACCTTCACTGCGGACAGCGGCGTATAGTCAAAGGCATTAAAAATATCATCCGC
This sequence comes from Candidatus Onthocola gallistercoris, assembly GCA_018715345.1. GTDB lineage: Bacteria > Bacillota > Clostridia > Lachnospirales > Lachnospiraceae > Frisingicoccus > Frisingicoccus gallistercoris. The sequence goes on along the minus strand of DVLT01000034.1, from coordinate 16,204 downwards.
TGCCGGATAAATACGCCGTGTCCGGTATTCTTCCATGATCGTTTTATAAAGTCTGGCATAGTAAGGTTTGGAAAACTCCGGTTTTAACGGCTCCAGCCAGTCGTTGCTTATGGCGCTCAAGATATGCAGCCTCCTTTATCGCTCGTATTTCCTCTATAAACGTCTTTTTCATATTTCGCAATGGGATTTATCATCTCCGGACAGAAACGCCTCTGGAGGCCAGATAATCCTTTAAATCCCGTATCTCCAATTCTTTATAGTGAAAAAGTGATGCAGCCAGGACAGCGTCTGCTCCACCTTCTGTCAGAGCATCATAGAAATGTTCTTTTGTGCCTGCCCCGCCGCTGGCAATGACCGGAACCGGAACGATATCCGAAACCGCCCGTGTCAGCTCAATGTCATATCCGGCTTTCGTCCCATCACAGTCCATACTGGTCAACAGGATCTCTCCGGCGCCCAACCGACACACTTTAGCCGCCCATTCAAGGGCATCGATACCTGTATCCAGCCGTCCGCCGTTCTTATAAATATTCCAACCGCCATCCGGACGTCTTTTGGCGTCGATGGCCACGACCACACATTGGCTTCCAAACTTGTCCGCTGCTTCACTGATCAGTTCCGGCCGGTTGATCGCCGCCGAATTGATGGAAATTTTATCTGCTCCCTCCCGGAGCAGCGCCCGGAAATCTTCCACCGTGCGGATGCCGCCTCCCACGGTAAACGGTATAAATACCTTTTCCGCCACCTTCCGTACCAGATCCACCACTGTCTTTCTGGCATCAGAGGATGCAGTGATGTCCAAAAAAACCAGTTCATCCGCCCCTGCCTTGTCATAGGCGGCGCCAATCGCCACCGGATCACCCGCATCTCTTAAATTAACAAAATTCACACCTTTGACCACCCGTCCGTCATGGACGTCCAAACAAGGGATCACACGCTTGGCAAACATCTTATTCCACCTCCCCGATCGACGCAAAATTTCTCAATATCTGAAGCCCCGTGTCGCTGCTTTTTTCCGGATGGAACTGGCAGGCAAAAAGGTTCCCCCGCTCCACCGCCGCGTCTATGGACACATGATAGCTGGTCGTGGCAGCCACATCTTTGCGATCGGCCGCTTTCAGGTAATAAGAATGTACGAAGTACACATACGGATCTTTAATATCTTGAAAAAGGCGGCTTCCAGGGGCTATATCAATGTCGTTCCATCCCATGTGGGGTATCTTATATCCTGGAGCATCCGGTATCCTGGTGATCGTCCCTTCCAAAACACCCAATCCGGCAACACCTGGTGACTCTTCACTGGATGGGAACAAAAGCTGCAATCCCAGACATATCCCCAGGAAAGGCTTCCCGGACTGGATCAACTCATAGATGGTTTCTGTCAGATGATACTGCTTCAGATGTGCCATGGCATCTCCAAAGGAACCCACCCCAGGAAGGACAACCCGATCTGCCGAACGTAAAAGCGCCTGATCCCTGGTCACACAGACCGGTTCATTTATGTGCAAAAAAGCCTTTTCCACACTTTTGATATTGCCTGCATCATAATCTATAACAGCAATCATGCGATCATCTCCATTTCTGTTTGCTGTGTTTTATTCGCAAAGTTATAAGTTATTTTATCACAAAAAAAAGGAGAAATCGACTGAAGTTTTGGAAAAGATTCCATAATTTTTGATGGATACTTGAAAATCAGAAAAAATGTGATAATATATACAGGAGGTTTGTTAAAATTTCCGCATGCAAAAAGGAGGTTTTTTTAAGATGAAAACATCTGTATTTGTGGAATATCTCGGAAATCAGGTTGAGGATAAAGCCTTAATAAGCAAGGTAAAAGAGCTTTGGGTTGCCGACGGCAATAAAATTAAAGATATCAAAGACTTGAAGATTTATGTGAAACCTGAAGAGAATGCCGCTTATTACGTTATTAATGATGACATCAACGGAAAAATCGCATTGGACTAATACAAATAACATACATAAGCAGTACCAGAAAGAGGAGCCGCTATCCGGCTCCTCTTTTATTTGATCATATTTCCCGGTTTTCCGAAGCATCCAGTTCAAACCAGAACTCCACGCCATCTTCGTGATTTTCCACGCCATATTTTTGTCCGAGTCGTTCCATGGTGGCCTTCACGATGGATAAGCCCACACCGCTGCCTCCATATTCCCTCGTCCGGGCTTTATCCACTTTGTAAAACTTGATCCAGATATTATCGATATCTTCCTCGGGTATCCGCTCGCCTGTATTAAACACGGAAACCCTGGCTTTATCGCCTTGTTTTTCCACTTTCACCCGTATGATCTTCTCCCCGTCCACATGATTTAAGGCATTGGACAGATAATTGGAGAAGGATTCCTCGATCAGGTAAACATCTCCCCACACATAGATGGAATCCTCGGATTCAAACTTCAAAGTCACTTCCTTTTGCCTAAAAAGGATATCGCTGCTGTCAACCATATTGCTCACCGTATCCACGATATCGAAATGCTCGATATTCAATGTATCCGCGCCAAATTCGATCTGGTTCAAGTCCAGCAGTTTCTTCACGATCCCGTTCATCTTGGCTGCTTCGTCCATGATGACATCGCAGTAAAACTCCCGGCTCTCCTGGTCATCACTTATATTTTCCTGCAGTCCCTCCGCGTAGCCCTGGATCAAAGCAATGGGGGTTTTCAGTTCATGGGAAACGTTGGACAAAAACTCCTTACGCATTTCATCGATCTGGATCTTTTCATCCAGATCCTTCTTAAGCTGGGCATTGGCATTTTTCAGCTCACGGAGCGTTGTTTCCAATGTCTCGGAGAGTGTGTTGATACTCTGACCCAATACACCGATCTCATCCTCCGTGGTCACCGGATATTTTGTATCAAAATCCAACTCGGACATTTTTTTGGCAATGTGAGCCAGATCGAGTATCTGGCTGGTAAACTTTTTCGAGATGAACAGCATAAATATAAAACTGATACAGCTGATCCCTATGGTCACATAAATATAAAACTGATTGGAAATGGCCGCCCCATCTTCAATACTTTGCAGAGATGTCCGCAGCATCACATAATAACCATTATCCAGCATACCATTCAAATAGATATAGGAAGAATCCAGCCTGCTGACATAAACCTGCTGGATGGAATAATCTTTACTGTCTGTCCGGAAAGACTCCCGGTCCGCCGATCGGACATAATCTTTATAAATATTAAAACCTTCCGATGTGCTGTCCGATGTGCTGGTGTTGCCCATCGTTGAAAATACAACCCCCAGATCATACAGTGTCGTATCGTTGATCTCCGTTTTCCCTTCGATCTTATAAACCATAATGGCAATATTGTTTTTCTGGCTCAGCCGTTCCATGGCCAATTCTCCATTGACAATACTTTTTAGTGAATTGATACTATCCGAACCAAAGGGCTCCCATCCCGGCACTGCCGCAACATTATTATCTGTCACAGGCGTATTTTGGTAAATGGTATTGATCTGATGAAATGCGCTGACCAGCGTATTTCTTTTGCCATAAGAATAATACTGTTCCAAAAAGAGATTGCTGGCCAGCACAGTGACCAACAATGTGGTCAGCACAGTGGCCAGCAATGTCACTGACAGTTTAAATCTCAATGATTGTTTCATACTACGCCTCTAATCTTTTGTCACTTCAAACTTATAGCCCATGCCCCAGATGGTTTTGATATATTCCCCTTTATCTCCCAGCTTGCTCCGGAGTTTTTTCACATGGGTATCGATCGTCCGGGCATCCCCGAAATAGTCGTAATTCCATACATTGTTGAGGATCCGTTCTCTGGACAAGGCTATACCTTGATTTTCTATGAAATAAGCCAGCAGTTCAAATTCCTTGAAACTGAGTTCCACCGGCTTGCCGTCCACCATCACTTCATGGGCTGCCTTGTCCATGACAATATCGCCCACATGGATCACACCGTCCTCCGGCAGCGCATTGCTCCTTCTGAGTATGGCTTCCACCCGAGCCACCAGGATCTTCGGACTGAAGGGTTTTGTTATATATTCATCCACCCCCAGCTCAAAACCCAAAAGTTCGTCTTTTTCATCGCTTTTAGCAGTCAGCATGATGATCGGTACTTTGGAAGTCTTACGGATCTCCCGGCATACCTGCCATCCGTCCATCTTGGGCATCATCACATCCAGGATCAGCAGTGCTATATCTTTATGTTCATAAAAAATGTCAATGGCTGCTTCACCATCCGCAGCCTCCATCACTTCATATCCTTTTTTGCTCAGGAAATCCTTGACAAGTTTTCTCATTCGGCTTTCATCATCAATAACAAGTATCTTACATGTCTCCATAGATACCCCTCCTGCGATTATTCTGTGCTTATTATACTGGATAATTATGACCATAATGTGAAAATTTTCTGCTATGCACAATTTTTTCAAAAGAACTTTAACTCTTCGACATAATATGATATAATAGCCGAAAATAATTGACGAGGTGATATCATTGGAACTGCTCCAGCAAAGAATACTTAAAGACGGGAAAGCGCTCAGCGAATCTATCTTAAAGGTTGACGTCTTTTTGAATCATCAGGTGGATCCAGATCTGATGCAGAAAATTGGAATAGATTTTGCAGAACATTTTAAGGATTATGGGATAACAAGGGTTCTGACCATCGAAAGTTCAGGTATCGCACCGGCTGTATATACGGCTCAGGCGCTTGGCGTGCCCATGGTCATACTGAAAAAGCAGACATCCAAGATATTGAACGGGGAAGTCTACCAGACGAATATCACATCTTTTACAAAGGGGACAAGTTATGAACTGACACTGTCCAAAGATTACATATCTTCTGATGATAAGGTTCTTATCATCGATGATTTTCTTGCCAATGGCGAAGCTGCCATGGGAGCGGTCCGACTGTGCAAAATGGCAGACGCTTCCATTGCCGGCATCGGCATATTGATCGAGAAGTCTTTCCAAAACGGCCGGAAACGTCTGATCGACGCCGGTTATGAAGTCTATTCCCAGGCGCGTGTCGCCAAGCTTGGGGAAGGACTGATCGAATTTGTGGATGAATGATCCTCTACGGCAGCACACGATGACTGGCTGCCGTTTTTTTGTACGAAAAAACCGGCAAATGCCTGCCGCACTTATACGGGCAGACATTTGCCGGGCAACTTACCGGGAACGGCATATGCTGCTTTACGGTATCCAGGGAAGGACTTTTTCCCAGCCGATCTTGATCAACGATCTTTGGCAGGAACACCGTAACAGACTGTTTTGTATACCGTCACTCCTATCTCAGACAGGGTGATCAGAACGATAAGGACAAGAAGCCCGTTGGATACCAGCTCCCAATTCCATAACGAAAAAAACTTACCGGCGGATTCTGCTCTGTCTCCCAGCAGAGTCTGGATTTCGTCTGTAAAATCCGGATTCCATATGGGCAGGATCTTCAAAACGACCACGCTTGATACGATCTGGATGGCGCCGCATATCATGTTGCTGATCATGACCAGCTTGCAGTAGCAGCCGGTCACCAGCCGCAGGATCTCATCCACAAGTCCTGCCATCAGGCTGAACACAAATACCGGAAGGATCCTGTCCCATTGATCCAGGTTAAAGACAGGGACAGTCTGCTCATTAAAAATGGCCGAAAAGAAGCCAGGCGCAAAGATCAGCAATACAGAAAAAATAACGATAAATACAATACCCACAATACTGTCTCCCCGGCTGATGATCGCCTTTTTGTCCGGTACCGGTTCCAGGAAACCGGGGGTCCATCGTAAATCTGCGGTTTTCTTCTGATCCTCCAGTTTTTCCACGGACCATTTCTCCGCTTTTTTCATCTCAACCTTTATCTTCCGGCGTTCCATGATGGCAAAGATCAGGGTTACCGCGCCAAAAGCGGATATACAGGAAATCAGCATATTGGAAATCCCGTCGGTCAGTCCCTCTCCGATCCCGCGGATCAACACAGTCGCACCGTTTTGCGGGGCAAAGACGGAAGCCTGGCTAAAGGCATGTATAAAAGAAACGGCCAGGATGGAAACTGCCGTGCAGATCAGGACAACCTTGATAAACCACAGATAGGTTTCAAAATATTCGGGACCGATCAGACAGGATTGACCATTCTGATACTGCTTCGCAAAATCTGCCGGATCGCCAAGCTGAGTCAATACTTCTTCCATAGATCCTTTGTCCGTATACATATCGCTTATAAGTTCCTCCAGTTCCATCCGTACCTCGTCTTTCTGCGCCTTTGGCAGACGGCGGATCACCTGGTAAATATATCGCTCCATCAGTTCTTTGTCATTGGGCTTCATACTTCTCCCTCCCTTAACAATCGATCGATCCCAGCAGACAGATCCTTCCAGTATATCTTCAGCTGCTCATAAATTTCTGTCCCATACTCTGTGCGCTGATAATACTTTCTCGGTTTGGCGCCGCCGGTTTCCCATTTGCTTTTTAAAAGTCCCTGGCTTTCCAGCCGGCGAAGAAGGGGATATAAAGTGTTCGGATCTATGGCAACCCCCTTCTCTTCCAGACGCTGTACTAAAGCATATCCGTATTTCGGTTCTTTCATCTGACTGAGTACACTGATGGTCAGCATTCCCCGGCGCAGCTCCAAAAGCAAAGAGGACAATAAATCTTTTTCCTCTCCCATCAGTTTCACCTCCTGATAATAATATACTGTATGTCGCACTGTATCGTCAATATTAAAATAATATATTTTTCGATCAATGTCAAACTGATAAAATTGTCACGGACAATCGCCGTTTCTTCTGAAGTTTCAAACAAGGAATATGAAATAAAAAAATCCCCCTAAGCAGATCTTTCGCATATCTTATCTGCTTAAGGGGAAACCCTTTATCTTATATGATTTGCTGTACCGGTCAGGCTTTCAAAGTCAGTACACGTATGAACTCATCCAGATCTTCTGTATCAAAGCGTTCAATATCCCCGGAATCACATAGAGCCGCCACTTCCGGTTCTATGGGCAAAGAAGCATACGCCGGAATATGAAGTGAACTTGCCATCTCATCTCCATGGCCTTCTCCGTAGATATAGATCTTTTTGCCGCAGTCCGGACAGACCAGATAACTCATATTCTGGACCAGCCCAAGCACTGGAATGTTCATCATCTTCGCCATATTGTATGCCTTTTTGACGATCATTTCCACCAGCTGCTGGGGAGATGTGACGATGACGATACCATTGACCGGCAAAGACTGGAATACAGTCAGCGGCACATCGCCGGTCCCCGGAGGCATATCCACCAGAAGGTAATCCAGATCCCCCCAGATAACTTCACTCCAAAACTGTTTGACCACACCGGCGATCACCGGCCCACGCCATACGACCGGCTCTTCTTCCTTTTCAAGTATAAGATTAACGGATATGATCTTGATCCCCGTCTTTGTCTCAAAAGGGATAATGCCTGCTTCTGTTCCGAAGGCCTGGCCATGCAGGCCGAAAATCTTCGGAATGGAAGGTCCGGTGATATCCGCATCCAGGATCCCCACTTTATAGCCTTTTTTCTGCAGCCGGACTGCCAGACGGGATGTGACGAGAGACTTGCCCACGCCCCCTTTGCCGCTGACCACGCCGATCACATGTTTTACATGGCTCTGCGGGTTGGCCGGCGCCGAAAAATCCGTTTTTCTGGAACTGCAGTCCGATACATTGCAGGAATCACAGCTTCCGTTACAATTTTCACTCATAATATGCTCTCCAATCTGTTAAATTCAGGCCAGGATACAATTTCCTTGACCTGTTTATTAATGACATATGTCTATTATACTACATTTTTCATAAATTCCTATACATTTAGAAAGTTTTTTCCTTTTCAGGGACAATCGTGATATACATCACATTGCGAGCGGCTCTGCTCCCATCCTGATACAGATCATATTCCAAATGGACACGTATCTCTTCTTCCCAAGTGCATCGGTAAAGCTGCGTCCGGATCTCCAACAGCATATTGCCAAAAGGCGTCCGGTAGTCGGTCAGATAAGGCGTTCCCATCTTAAACAACCACACACTTTGAAGCGCTCCGATACGTTTCATGTGCATGGAATCCTCCCCTATCCGCAGTATCACCCGTGTGTGCATATTACCCGCATGGTCTGTATAAGCCAGTATGTGTTCGCCGTCCTTATGCGTATACCGCCCGGTCACAGTCTGGCAGATTTCATCTCCATCCTGGATCATCCGAAAAGTGATCGATGCGCTTTTACCTGCCATCTGCCGTCATCCTTTCAAAAAAATCTGTTTCCAATGTTTCCATCATGTCTGTATACAACTCAAGGCACTGACGGTTATCCCCGGCCTCAGCCAGCCTTACACAAGGCAGGAGCCACTTTTCATATATAGACCTATAGCAGGAGGCGCTGTCGTTAAAAGTGTCTATACGGGCCAAAATAGCCGGCGCCATGTCGTAATACCGGCTGATGAGTCCCGGTCCCTCCGGAAGTCCCGACAACCAGCCATCCCGAAAGGATCGGAGGGCAGTCAACTCTCGACAGTCATCCGGCTGTCCCATAACTTTACAAGCGGCCGTGGTGATAAAGCAGAAACGCCGTTTTTTAAAGCCCTGATTCAACTTTTCAAATTCACCTCTTTTGATCTGATGTTCCGGGAAATGACTGCGCCACCCCTCTGTCATAGCCTCCGCCAGAGCATCCGACGCATCCGTATGATAATAGTCCATGGCCGGGATGACAAAAAGAGCCACATAGGCTGTATCATCCATCAATGTCATGCCCCGTTTATTCTTACCTTTGATCAGATCCAGTTTTTCTTCCTCCCGGGCGATCATCCGTTCCGCCGTCTCTTTGGCAAAAACAGCTTTTTCTTCTACATTTTTACTATCGTAAAGCCGTGTAAATGCTGTCAGCGCCTGCTGATAAAGGCGGTATAACTTCATAAATTCATCTTCATATACTTTTTTATTAAAAATTTCTTTCAATGGCCGATCATTGTCGATCATGTGGATCAGACCGTATTCCACTACTTTTTCATCTTGAGAATAGTCCATACCTTCCCTCCTTATACTGTTCCATATTGTAACATGATTCCATAGGGTTTACAATGCCGGCCTGTTCTTCTTCCATCCATCAGGATCTTGCCGATACCACAAAAAATCCCATATACCGTCGGCAAGCCTGTCGGTATATGGGATTTAAATTTTAAATCTTTCGGTAATTTCGCTGTTAATGTTTTATATTAACAGTTAACGTCACTTGGCATAATCGGTAACTCTCGATTCGCGGATGACATTAACTTTTATCTGTCCCGGATACTCCAGTTCGCTCTCAATACGTTTGGATATATCTCTGGCAAGCAAAATCATCTCTGCATCGTTTACCTGTTCTGGAACTACCATGATCCGAATCTCACGCCCTGCCTGAATGGCAAATGATTTATCGACGCCCTTGAACTCGTTAGCAATATCTTCTAATTGTTTTAATCTGTTAGTATAAGTTTCCAATGTTTCCCGACGCGCACCCGGTCTGGCTGCAGAAATCGTATCCGCCGCCTGAACGATACAAGCGATCAGGGATTCCGGTTCCACATCACCATGATGAGCCGCAACAGCGTTGATCACTGTCGCAGACTCTTTGTACTTTCTGCACAGATCCACGCCCAAAGAAATATGGGAACCTTCCATTTCATGATCCACGGCTTTACCGATATCATGAAGGAGTCCCGCACGTTTCGCGACACGCACATCCACGCCCAATTCGCCTGCCAGCAGGCCGGATAAATGGGCTACTTCGATGGAATGTTTCAGCGCATTCTGGCCATAACTTGTCCGATACTTCAGTTTTCCAAGCAGACGTACCAGTTCGGGATGGATACCATGCACACCCACTTCCAGTGTGGCGGCCTCGCCTTCTTCCCGGATGATCGTCTCCACTTCCTTCTGCGCTTTTTCAACCATTTCTTCAATACGTGCCGGGTGGATACGCCCGTCAACGATAAGCTTCTCCAAAGCGATCCGGGCAATCTCCCGGCGGATGGGATCGAAGCTGGACAAAATAACCGCCTCCGGTGTATCATCGATGATCAGATCCACACCTGTCATCGTCTCCAGAGTCCGGATATTACGTCCTTCCCTTCCTATGATGCGCCCTTTCATCTCGTCATTCGGCAGAGGAACAACTGAGATCGTCGTCTCCGCCACATGGTCTGCCGCGCATCTTTGAATGGCATTGACCACATATTCTTTTGCTTTTTTGTCTGCTTCTTCCTTGGCCCTGGTCTCCAGGTCCTTGACTAACATTGCGGTTTCATGCTTTACGTCATCTTCAACCGACTTTAAAAGATATTCCTTTGCTTGTTCGGAGGTTAAACCTGAGATTCTTTCGAGTTCCTGTACTCTCTTCTGATGAAGCTGATCCACTTCAGACATGCGCCGGTTCAGCCTGTCTTCCTTGGAAGCAAGCTGACTTTCCTTCTTCTCCAGTAAGTCTGCCTTCCGGTCCACCGCCTCTTCTTTGGACAGAACACGTTTCTCATATCGCTGCAACTCTGCTCTTCGCTCTTTGCTTTCTTTTTCCAGCTCATTCTTATTCTTCTGCGCTTCTTCTCTGACTTCCAACAGCCCTTCCCTCTTCTTTGTTTCAGCTGTTTTCAGCGCTTCGTCAATGATCTCGCGAGCTTTTTCTTCCGCAGAACCGATCTTCGACTCCACGACTTTCTTTCTATAAGAAATCGCCGCTTTCCAAGCGATAAAAGCAGTAATTGCAAGGACAACGATAGCGAGTCCTATAGCTGCAATTGTTGGCACAGGAGCACCTCCTTATTTAATTTTCATTGTACAACTACAACACTTAAATTCTATACTTTTTTTATAATTATGTCAAGCTTATTTACATATATATACGTCATTTTGACTAAATATGGAGGGGTGAAATTAGCCTATTTGCCCAATTCCCGTAAAACCGTGAAAATATCCGACGTTCCAAAGCCCTTCCGGGCCAGCCAGGAAATGATCCGGTTCCTTTCTTTTTCATCCATATTCTCCGGAGTAGGGCACCTTTTCACCACAAGCTTTCGGATCGTCTCCCGGTCATCAGGAAGTTCTTCCTCCGCCTCGTCCCCGATGGTGTCGATCCCTTTCTGCCTCAACCTGTATAAAATCTCCCGCCGGCTTTTGCCTCCGCTGTGATACCGGATAAAATTGCCGGCAAAACGGTTATCGTCCAGATAGTGATAACCGTAAAGCCAAACGATCACATCTTCCGTCGTTTCGCCATCATAACCATGCTGTCTCAGTTTGTCACGGACTTCTTTTTCACTCCGATCCCTCACCTTCAGCAGATTCAGCGCATAGGCTCTGGCTCCTGCGTTGGCCGTTTTCCGGTATAAAGCCATCCAAGCTTCCTCCGTCAGTTCATCCCCCACTCCCAATCCAGTGGCTGCGGCGTCTTTTCTGGGCAGTATAAAGGATTCGCCGCTGTCAAATACGATCTCTGTTTTTTGGTTCTCCATTCTTTTGATCTCAATGATCTCCATATCCACGATCCTTTGCTTGAAATGGAAAAAGCCGGCAATGCCGGCCAGTTCCTGTTATAGCATCCTATAAATCCTTTGAGGACGGACTGTTCTCTCCGCTCTCTTCCGTTTTATCCTGATCCTCCTGGGGGATCAGCCCATAATATGCACGTACCTTGTGATCGATCTCTTCCATGATCTGGGGATTCTCTGTCAGATACAGCTTGGCATTCTCCCGGCCCTGGCCGATCTTGGCGTTATTATAGGAATACCAGGCTCCGCTCTTGACAACAATGCCCACATTCGCCGCCAGATCCAGTATATCGCCTTCCCGGGAAATACCTTTCCCGAACATGATATCAAACTCCGCTTCCTTAAATGGAGGCGCGATCTTATTCTTAACGATCTTGACCCGGGTGTGATTGCCCACGATCTCCCCGTTCTGCTTCAGGGCCTCTGTACGCCGGATATCCATCCGGACAGAAGAATAAAACTTCAGGGCGCGACCGCCGGTGGTCGTCTCCGGGCTTCCGAACATGACGCCCACTTTTTCACGGAGCTGGTTGATAAAGATCACGATACAGTTGGACTTGCTTATAACAGCGGTCAGCTTACGGAGCGCCTGGGACATGAGCCGGGCCTGCAGACCCACATGGGCATCCCCCATATCCCCATCGATCTCTGCCTTTGGTACGAGGGCTGCCACCGAGTCGATAACGATGATATCCACCGCCCCGGAACGGACCATGGTCTCCGCGATCTCAAGCGCTTGCTCCCCGTTATCCGGCTGGGATATGTATAGATTATCAATATCCACGCCGATGTTCCGGGCATAAGCCGGATCCAGGGCATGTTCCGCATCAATAAAACCGGCGATGCCGCCTCTCTTCTGGACTTCCGCCACCATGTGGAGGGTGACGGTCGTCTTACCGGACGACTCCGGACCATAGATCTCTATGATCCTTCCCTTTGGGATACCGCCAAGTCCCAGAGCCAGATCCAGGCTGAGGGCGCCCGTGGGGACTGTCTCCACGTCCATGGTGGCCTTCCGATCTCCCAATTTCATAACGGATCCCTTTCCAAACTGTTTTTCTATATGGGCAAGCGCCGCATCCAGTGCTTTTTGTTTATCTGTCAGCTTATCTGTCTTTTCCATGATCTTTCTCCTTCACTTATCGAACATATGTTTATATTATATGATTTTTCAGGGTCTGTCAATATCAGTATACGGATATTTCCCGCCCAGGTAAAGAAATTTCGTTCCAAATGTTTCTACCCTATTCGACATATGAAAAAGTCATTCCCCATCCTTTGGTCCGCTTCTAAAGGTTTCCGTATCTTCATCTGCGTCTTGCTCATCCTCCGGCTCTTTCGGATAGTAGTCCTCCGGCCGATATCGTTTTTCTGTCCCAAAGCCTCCAACAGTTTCCGAGGCATCGCAAGAGCCCGGATCACTTTTTATTTCGCTTTCACAGGTCACGGAAAAACTGCCGTTGTGAATCTTGAAAAATGCCCATACGCCGATCATAGCTGTCACGACGATCGCTATGGAAAATACCATTGTGGAATCTGTATATACATAATTCAGGCCGATCCCGATCATATTGCTCACAATATGCATGATCACCGGCACGAGAAATGTCCCGCACTTCTGGTAGGCATAGACGATGAGCCAGCCCAATACGAAAGCGTAAATACCCTGGATCAGGCTACCATGATAGAGGCCAAAAATAATACTGGAATACACAGCCGCTTTGGATGCATTTGTCATGTCCTTCAGCCGTTCATAGATCAGTCCCCGGAAGATCAGTTCTTCTGTCACCGGCATGATGATACCAATGCACAAAATGCGCAGCCACAGGCTCTCTGTCATGATCTCCTCCATGGCAGCCTGATAATCTGTGGCATATCGGAAGATCATGACCGCATTCAAGAAAAGATTGACCGACAGCGTAACACCTGCTGAAAGCAGGATCGCATAAACATATTTCACCCACCGTTTTCCCGGTACAGGAACAGTTGTCACTGTCTGCTGCCTTTTTTCCTTAAAATACATCCGCAGAAGGAAGGGCAGCGAAATAACTGCCGCCAGAAGGGTAAGCTGCAAATACTGGTCAAGCAGCATATCGTAGGCCCCCTGGATAAAATTCTGGGCTCCTTCCGTGGTGTTGAGCGCCGATGTCATATCATAACCGGACACATAGTGATAAGTAGCCGCAATGGAAACGGCGTAATCCACTGCAAAAAAAAGCAGTAAAGGTGAGACGATCCTCCATACACGTTTTAAATATGACACATTCATTCCCCGTTTCATCTTTTTTTGATAAATAAAAAAGATACTGAAATCCCTTTTCAGCATCTTTTTTACGAGTCTGCCTGTAAGCCGAGTTATGTTGAAAATGGTCATCTATCTCGACCTTCTGTCACCAGAAGGCTCCAGCAACCTACCCTAAGACACGACGGGCCGCCGTATCGTCTTATATGCGGTCTTGCTTCGGATGGGGTTTACATGGCCTTCCCTGTTACCAGAGAAGCGGTGGGCTCTTACCCCGCCTTTCCACCCTTACCGGCTGAAACCGGCGGTTTATTTCTGTTGCACTTTCCTTGGAGTCGCCTCCACCGGACGTTATCCGGCATCCTGCCCTGTGAAGCTCGGACTTTCCTCACCTGAAACCTTTCGGTATCCTCAGGCGCGACCATTCGACAGACTCGGCTTATATCCTAGCATATTTTTGATCTTTTGTAAAGTTACACATTAAAATAGCTGCCGCCGATGAACTCCCTTAAGATCGAATTTTTAGGAAGGTTCTCACTGGTCACTCCCACAAAATAGTCCAAAAATTTTAACAGTCGTTTTGCCTCATCGTATTCGGGCATATCCGGATGGATGGAAAAAAGAAGCGGTTCGGCAAACTGTTTTAATACAGACAACTCATAGATCAGCGCTGAATTGAACATCACATCCGCATCTTCCTGATATGGGAAGATATTATCCTCTTCCCCTCTGCGTACCGATGGCCACATGGAAATCGTATTGGCCGCGCTGGAACCCCTTTTGGCCGCATCCCGGACGATCCGGCGGATCAGACGGCCGTCTGTGGTGGGGATCCGATTATGCTCGTCAATATTCAACTGGGTCAGCGCACTGATATAGATCTTGTATTTTTCCTTTTTGGGGATACTGTATGTAAGGACGTCATTCAGGCAGTGGATACCCTCGATCACCAATACATCGTCTGCTCCGATCTGCTTGAAGTTCCCCTTGCCATATTCACTTTTCCCCGATATAAAATTAAAGGTCGGCAGTTCCACCCGTTCGCCTTCAAGAAGCCGGTTCATATCTTCATTAAATCGTTTGACATTTAATGCTTCGATACATTCAAAATTGTATTTACCGTCCGCATCCCTGGGGGTCTGCTCCCGATCAATGAAATAATCGTCCACCTGTATGGGATGGGGGCGCATGCCTTTTGCCCGAAGCTGGACGGACAGTCGATGGGAAAAAGTAGTCTTTCCTGAAGAAGAAGGGCCGGCGATCAGCACGATCCGCTTCCTGCTCCTGTAGATCTCTTCCGCGATGGCGCCGATATTTTTCTCCTGAAGGGCTTCCTGGACAAGCATCAGATCCATAAAACCGCCGGAGGAAATACAGTCGTTTAACTCGCCCACATTGCTCACGCCAAGCATATCCCCCCAAAGGGTGGATTCCTTCAGAACGCTGTATATTTTTTCCGATGGTTTAAATACAGGGACTTTTTCTGGATTTTTAGCCGCAGGCATCTGCATGACAAAGCCGTCGTGATAGGGTATCAGGTCAAAATATCGGATATATCCGGCAGAAGGCGCCATATAGCCATAGTAATAGTCGATCACATCTTCCATCTGATAGATATTGACCCAGGAGGACCGGCGGTATTTGAAAAGGTTCTGTTTATCCACCATCCCATTTTCACGGAACAATCGGATAGCGTCCCTTGTTTTGATGGAATGTTTTTCGATAGAGAGGTCTGCCAGGACAATTTCTTCCATTCGGCGCTTGATCTGCTCAAGCAAGCCGGGATCGATGGGCATCTTGCCCATCAGTTCACAGTAGTATCCCTTATCCACCGAAAACTGTACGATCAGTCGGGCCGCATATTCCTTGCCAAGGACGTCACTGACAGCCTTTGTCAGGATGAAGGTGGCCGTCCGTCCATAGGTTTTCTGTCCGGTACTGTCTGCAACCGTCACCCACTCGATCCGGGCGTCTTTCCGCACCGGCTTAAGCAGTTCCCTCAGCTGTCCATCCACCCGCGCCAGTATGATACTGTTGTTATACCGGGATTGAAATTCATCGCTGATCTCTTTTAAACGGACACCGGATGGATATTCATATTTTTTCCCCTCCACATGAATATAGATCATATCTCCCATGCCATACCTCCTATAATGTCTGAAATGGATACTGTATCTTTGATGTAAAGCATGTCAGTTCCGGACAGTTTTTCGCCATGAACTGTTCCATGTCCCGGACAAAAACGTGTTCCAGCCCGTAATGACCGGCGTCGATCACCGCCAGTCCCCTCTCCACAGCATCGATACCATCATGATGTCCAAAATCTCCTGCAATGAGCACATCTGCCCCTTGCCCCAAAGCCGCTCCTTCCATTCCCTTTCCCGATCCAGGACAGACAGACACTCTCCGGATGAGCTGATCCGGGTCGCCAAATATGCGAACGTCCGGGATCTGG
>DVLT01000033.1 GCA_018715345.1 Candidatus Onthocola gallistercoris | reverse complement strand
ATAGATAAATAAAAAGAGTATAAATTGTTTCTTAGAAAATACTTACAATTTCCCACTTTATCTTGCGTTTATAAAAAAGAATGCTATAATAAGATTTTGAATACATGAATATAATTTTGAGAACGCATATTTTTAAAGGACATGGATAAAGATGTGGGAGGATTGAATATTCGTGGAGAATTTTATTGATTATTTCAACTGGACGATTTTTGTTCTTTTTGTAGTTTTTTATGCGTATCAGGCGTTTTATATTATTGTGGCTTTGAGTAAAAAATCGATCAAACACAAAGCGGAGAAGGAGCACAAATATGCGGCTGTCATTGCCGCCCGTAATGAAAGCGCTGTCATAAAGTATCTGATCGATTCCATACGGGCCCAGGATTATCCGAAGGATAAACTCAGCGTCTTTGTGGTGGCGGATAACTGTACGGACGACACAGCCCAGGTGGCAAGGGATGCCGGCGCCATCGTCTATGAACGATTTGACAACAAGCTTGTGGGAAAAGGATATGCGTTGGATTATATTTTCCGGAAGATCGAAGAGGATCATGGGGATGAAGGCATCGAAGCTTATATGGTTTTTGATGCGGACAATCTGCTGGCGCCTGGATTTATCCGTGCGATGAATGATGAATACGATGCCGGTTATAAAGTCCTTACATCTTACAGAAACTCTAAGAATTATGGTTCCAACTGGATATCAGCAGGTTATTCCCTGTGGTATCTCAGAGAGAGCGTTTATCTGAACAATTCCAGGATGATCCTGGGAACAAGCTGCGCGATTTCCGGCACCGGCTTTTTAGTCGATGCGGAGCTGATCCGCAATCAGGGCGGATGGATCCACCATCTGCTGACAGAGGACATTGAGTTTTCCACAGATTGTATACTCCATGATATAAAGATCGGTTACTGTGCGGACGCCATGGTTTATGATGAGCAGCCCATTACCTTTGAACAGTCCTGGAAACAGCGGCTTCGTTGGTCAAAGGGGTTTTATCAGGTGTTCGGCCACTATTCCCTGGGGCTGATCAAAAACATTTTCAAAAAGAAGCGGTTTGCCTGTTACGATATGCTGATGACGCTGACGCCTGCGGTTTTTGTGACTTTGGGCAGCTTGCTGTTCAACGGCATCATAGCCCTTTATGCGCTTTATGATTTTCAGTCGATGAAGCATATTCTTCCGATCGCCCTTCAGGCAATAGGGGCAGCGCTCATGAATGGTTACCTTACCCTGTTTATCGTGGGGGCTTTGACCACCTTTACGGAATGGAAGAAGTTTTCATGTCCGGCCATTAAAAAGATATTGTATATGTTCACATTCCCGATCTTCATTTATACATATGTACCGATTTCCATCGTTGCTTTGTTCAAGAAAGTACACTGGGCTCCGATCAAACATCAGGTGGCCTGTTCAGTGGATGAAGTATGTCGGGAGAATGCATAAAAAGACAGATAAAAAGGATGTTCCTGAGTGTTTGGGAACATCCTTTAAAATTTGTATATTTTTATATGGGCGTTGGATCAGTCCAGACCCCTTATCCCCACCTTTTTGATGTGGGCCGACAGGATCTTCTGCATCTGGCGCAGTTCTGCTTTGCCGCAGGAAGAGAAAACGGGGAGGATCACATCATCGGACTCCACATAGGGTTGAAGGTAATAGGCCCTGGCGCCAGAGAGCCAATGACCGATGGCCTCCATATCTTCCGGTGCATGGAGTTCGTGGACAACCGTTGTGCGAAACTCATAATCCACATATTCCTCTCTTAAAATATCCGCGGTAAGGCGGATGCGAGTCAGATCCAGATCCGGATAACCGCAGGTCCGGGCATACTTATCCAGACTGTTTTTGATATCCATGGCCACATAGTCCACCAGACCGTCTTTGATGATATGGTCCAGACAAACCGGATCATATCCGTTTGTATCCAACTTGACTTTATATCCCATGCACTTGATATCATAAAGAAGATTTGGAAGATCCGGCTGAAGGGTCGGTTCACCGCCGGTGATGCATACGCCGTCCAGTACACCTTTGCGTTTTTCCAGAAATGCATAAATATCATCCGGATCCAGATCCGGAAGCTGCTCGGGTTTTATGACCAGCGAACGGTTGTGGCAGAATGGACAGCGGAATTGGCAGCCGCCCAGAAAAATCGTTGCGGCCACCAGGCCGGGATAATCCAGTAAAGTTGTTTTGGCAAGGCCTTTAATATTCATCTATAATCCCCCATTCTCTGATCGATTCTCATATGTCGATTGACTTTATTCTAGCATAAATGCCAAAACCATACAATGAAAATGAAATTGAATTATCGCGGCTTATGTAGTAAAATCGAAAATATCCTGTAAGGCCTAGTACTTACGAATAGGACAGAATTTGGGAGGAAAAACTATGGACAGATTCGCTATACACAATTTATTTGGTATTGAAGGTTTCAATATAGCTTGGTACGGTATCATCATTGGCTGCGGCATGCTGCTCGCGTGTCTGTTGGCGGCATGGCGGGCAAAACGGGCCGGCTATAAGACGGATCTGATTTTGGATTTTGTACTGTGGGCGATCCCCATATCCGTCATCTGTGCCCGTTTGTATTATGTCATTTTTGAGTGGGATTATTACAGCCAGGACCTTTCCAAGATCTTGGCCTTCCGAGAAGGCGGTCTGGCCATCTATGGCGGTGTCATCGGTGGGATATTGACAGCGATCATTTTTTGCAGGATACAGAAATTTCCATTGTTGAGGCTGATGGATTTTGCCATGCCCAGTTTGATATTGGGACAGGCCATCGGTCGGTGGGGGAACTTTGTGAATCAGGAAGCCTTTGGCAATCTGATCACAGATCCCAATCTTCAGTTCTTTCCCTATGGTGTGTATATCGAACGATTGGGAGAATGGCACCAGGCCACTTTTTTCTATGAGAGCATGTGGAATCTGGCAGTCTTTATCATCATGATGCTGGTGGCCCGGAAGGTGAAAAAAGCAGGCTGGATGACTGCGATCTATTTTATAGGTTATGGTCTGGGCCGATTTTTCATCGAAGGACTGCGGACGGACAGTCTGTATCTGGTCCCTGGGATCCGGGTGTCCCAACTTGTATCTTTGATATTGATCGCAGCGGGCATCATCATGACATGGCTGATCGCAAGCGGCAGGCTGACGGCGCCGGAATATTCCGGACATTATCGGGCAGATGCCAAGCAGGAAGGGCAGCCATGAAAGGAACAACGGATGAACGTTATATGAAAGAAGCGCTGAAACAGGCTCGGAAGGCAGCGGATATCATGGAGACGCCCATCGGCTGTGTTATCGTTTGCGGGGATAAGATCATTGCCCGTGGGTATAATAAACGGAATCTGAAGAAGAATACGTTGGCCCATGCGGAGATCATAGCCATCCATAAAGCCAGCCGAGTTGTGGGAGACTGGCGGTTGGAGGACTGTACCTTGTATGTGACGCTGGAACCTTGCCCCATGTGCGCCGGAGCCATCGTCCAGGCACGCATTCCACGGGTGGTGATCGGCGCCATGAATAGTAAAGCGGGGTGCGCTGGATCGGTGATGAATCTGCTCCAGACTCCGGGGTTCAATCATCAGGTTCAGGTGGAGACCGGCGTGTTGGCTGACGAATGCTCGGAGATGCTCTCTGGTTTTTTTAAAGAATTGCGCCGGATCAAGAAAGAACGTAAAGCTGCCTTGACAGAGGCCAAGAAAAAGGCTATACTGGATACCACGACAAAGAATTTTGCGGAACATGTTTAAAAGTTTCCGTGCAGCCGGGGAGATAGCGGTGCCCTGTACCTGCAATCCGCTACAGCAGGGGTGATGTCTTTGCCGAGGGTTATTTCTTGTAGAGCTGCCCTGTATAAGCGGCGTTGAAGCCTGGGTCTTGCGCAACAAGACCCCGTGAACCGTGTCAGGTCAGGAATGGAGCAGCACTAAGCGGGACATCTTGTGTGCCGCGAGGCAGCCTGGGCCGAGTTGGCTGTACAGGTAACGTTTATGAGAGTAACTCGAAGCAGGACGCACGGATTAAAAGATAAAACCAGAGGGGAATGTTCATGGACATTCCTCTTTTTACTTTCTAAAAACGCATCAGATGGAGACGGACGCCTCCTGAGAGAATTTTACTTGAAAATATATGCTTTATCCATTATCATAAAAAAGAACTGGTATGGCTGTTGACCTGTTCAGATTTTGCAATGAACAAAAACAGGAAAGGAAGCAGATCATGAGACGAATCGGAATGCTTACGAGCGGCGGCGACTGCCAGGCGCTGAATGCAACGATGAGAGGCGTTGCCAAAGTTTTGTATAATCAGATCCCGGATGTGGAAATCTTGGGATTTAAAGAAGGATATAAAGGATTGATATCTTCTGACTACAGGAAGATGAAGCCGGAGGATTTCTCCGGCATATTGACCATTGGCGGAACGATACTGGGGTCATCCCGGCAGCCTTTTAAAAAGATGCGGGTGATCGAAGAGGACGGTCTGGACAAGGTGGCTGCCATGAAGGAGACTTATAAAAAACTGGACTTGGAATGTTTGATCGTCCTTGGAGGCAACGGCAGTCAGAAAACGGCCAATCTTCTTTCGGAGGAGGGACTCCATATCATATCCTTGCCAAAAACCATTGACAATGACATCTGGGGGACAGATATGACATTTGGCTTCCAGAGCGCGGTGGATATTGCCACTCAGGCCATTGATTGTATCCATACAACAGCATCTTCCCATGGACGGGTGTTTATCGTGGAGATCATGGGACATAAGGTGGGATGGCTGACACTCCATGCAGGTATCGCGTCGGGAGCGGATGTGATCCTGATCCCGGAGATCCCTTATCGTATGGAATTTATTTTGGACGCGTTGAAACGGCGGCAAAAGTCCGGTAAACATTTTTCCATATTGGCTGTGGCCGAGGGCGCAGTTTCGGCGGAGGATATGCTGTTAAGCCGGAAGGAGCGCAAGAAACGGCGGGATATGATGGGCTTTCCATCCGTATCCTATGAGATCGGCCATGAGATTGAAAAAGCCACCGGTCAGGAAGTGCGGATCACTGTCCCGGGCCATACTCAGAGGGGCGGTGCTCCGGATGCCTATGACCGGTTTATTTCGTCAAGACTTGGCGCGAAGGCCGGACAGATGGTGGTGGCAAAGGAATATGGCCGGATGGCGGCGTTTGATGGTTTTAAGATCATCAGCGTACCTTTAAAAGAAGCAGCGGGAAGATTAAAGTGTGTCGATCCGGAGGATGACACCATAAAAGAGGCAAAAGCCATGGGCATTTGTTTTGGAGATGAGTAAGGGGCGAAAACTGTATGTCATATCAGGCATTATACCGTAAGTGGCGGCCGCAGACATTTGAAGATGTGAAGGGACAGGATCACATCGTGACCACATTGAAAAACCAGATCCGTCTGAACCGGATCGGACACGCGTATCTGTTTTGCGGGACCCGGGGAACCGGAAAAACTTCTGTGGCGAAGATATTTGCCAAAAGTGTCAACTGCCTGGATCCGAAGGACGGCAGTCCCTGCGGAGAATGTGCTATGTGCAAGGCGATCCAGGATCAGACATCCATGAATGTCATAGAGATTGATGCGGCGTCCAACAATGGTGTGGACAATATCCGGGAAATACGGGAAGAAGTGGAATATTCGCCGACGGAAGGCCGTTATAAAGTGTATATCATCGATGAGGTGCATATGCTGTCTATAGGAGCGTTCAATGCGCTGTTGAAAACATTGGAAGAACCGCCGGAATATGTTATCTTTATCCTGGCGACAACAGAGGTCCATAAGATACCGGTGACGATCCTGTCCAGATGTCAACGGTATGATTTTCGCAGGATATCGGTGGAAGATCTGTCCGGCCGGCTGAAAGAAGTGATCGACAGGGAAGGATTGGATGTGGAGGAAAAGGCCATCCGCTATATTGCCAGAGCTGCCGATGGGGGTATGCGTGATGCGTTGAGTCTGCTTGACCAGTGCGCGGCTTTTTATATCGATCAGAAATTGACCTATGACCGGGTGCTGGAAATATTGGGCGCTGTGGATACGGAGATTTTCAGTCGGCTTTTGCGGGCGGTGATCGCCAATGATGTCACCGGCTGCATACAGCTTTTGGAAGAAGTGATCACACAGGGGCGGGAACTGACCCAGTTTGTGACGGATTTTACCTGGTATATGCGCAATCTGATGATGGCCCAAAGTACGGACAGACCAGAAGATATTTTGGATGTGTCATCGGAGAATCTGGCCCGGCTGATGGAAGAAGCAGACATGGTGCGGCCGGAGGTGCTGATGCGCTATATCCGGGTCTTTTCCGAACTGTCAGGCCAGATGCGCTATTCCACCCAGAAGAGGGTTTTGTTGGAACTGGCTTTTGTTAAGTTATGTAAACCTCAGATGGAGAGGAATTATGATTCGCTGCTGAATCGTCTGGATATCCTTGAAAGAAAGTTGGAACAGGGGATTGTAGTGACATCGGAGCGCAGGCCGGAAACCGGTGGGGAAGCGCAGCAAGACAGCCCGGGTGAGATGGCGCAGGAGGCGCCTTTGACACCGGCACAGAAAGAAGATGTGAAAAAGATCGTGGATAGTTGGCAGGAGATGATCTCAGAGCTGGATACAAGCGCCATGCTGATGCTGCGGGACGCCAAGGTAAGCGCCAGTGGAGAGAATCAGATCCTTCTGGCATTTACAAAAGACATGAATAAAGGCTACTTTGACCAAGAATCCCACAGGCAAGCTGTGGAACAGGCGATCAGCCGGCGTGTCGGGAAACAGATTCAGATCGTCACGCAGATGCTTTCTGCGGAGAATAAACAGTCCGGTCTGTTTATCAATCCAAACAAGATCCATCTGGAAAATGTGGTGTTTGAAGATGAGGATGCACCGTTTTGATACGGAGAATATAAAGGAGGATATATTATGGCAAAAAGAGGCGGATTTCCGGGCGGTATCCCGGGGAATATGAATAATCTGATGAAGCAGGCGCAGAAGATGCAAAAGCAGATGGAAGAAGCGCAGAAAAACCTGGCAGAAACAGAAGCGGAGGCCACTGCAGGCGGCGGAGCGGTCACGGTAAAGGTGTCTGGCACAAAAGAGATCTTATCTGTTAAGATTTCAGAAGAAGTGGTGGATCCGGATGATATCGAGATGTTGGAGGATCTGATCGTTGCGGCCACCAATGAAGCGCTCCGTAAGATCGATGACATATCTCAGCAGTCCATGGCAAAACTGACTGGCGGTTTCGGAGGCCTGGGAGGTTTCGGACTTTAATGAATTATTATACCAGTCAGATAACCCGGCTTATCGAGGAATTGTCAAAGCTTCCGGGGATCGGCTCTAAGTCTGCCCAGAGGCTGGCGTTTCATATTATCAATATGCCGAAGGATTCGGTCAAGGAACTGGCGGATTCCATTGTTGAAGCAAAAGAACATATCCGGTATTGTAAGCAATGTTTTAATCTGACAGATCAGGAGTTGTGTCCCATATGTTCCGATCCAAAGCGTGATCAGAAGGTCATCATGGTGGTGGAAACGCCAAGGGATCTGGCGGCTTACGAGAAAACCGGAAAATTTGAAGGCGTATATCATGTCCTTCATGGAGCCATCTCGCCTATGCTGGGGATCGGGCCGAATGATATCCGGCTGAAGGAGTTGATGCTCCGGCTGCAGCAGGATGTGGATGAAGTCATCATCGCCACCAATTCCAGTCTGGAAGGGGAGACGACAGCCATGTATATCAGTAAGCTGATCAAGCCCACGGGCATTAAAGTAACCCGTATAGCCAGTGGCGTCCCCGTGGGCGGCGATCTGGAATACATTGACGAAGTGACCTTACTTCGCGCATTGGAAGGCCGTGTCCAGTTGTAGCAGACCGGCGGATATGCAGCGGCCGAAACTGGCCAGAAGATGGGTGGCTGATGGAGTTGTCAGATCGTCAAATACGCCGGTGATCTGGATATCACCGATGGGCGGAAGCTTTTTACCGACCCCTTTTCCTGGGAAAAGGGGTCCTTTTTTTATGGTTATATAACCGGTCTGGGCAGTTGTCCCCAAGGCTGCGTCAATGGCAATGACAAAAGGGGGCTCATCTGTAGCGTTTAACTGCATACAGGCGGTTGAAAGGTTGAGAGCATGGATCGGCTGTGCCAGTGTTCCATATACATGCCGGCATTGATTCTGAGAAAGGATGGTACCGATGATCGGCCCCAGACAGTCTCCCAGGACCAGCGGGCTTCCGATACAGACAAATGCCAAGGGGGCCTTTTTCTTATTATATCTGGTTGTCAGCTGACGTAAATGTGAATAGAAAATACGATGTGCGTCCGGATGATCCGGATGAATCCAATACATCATAAGTACTCCTTTTTTATTGTGAGTCTTAACCAGTATATGAAAAAATATACCTTACCAGACGCAGTCTGCCGGTCCGAAGGACATAACATGGGGGATGCCCTTGGGGTATACCTTGCCAGACACAGTCTGCCGGTCCCAAGGGCGTTGGAAAAGCTGTCGAAAACTTATGTGCTGCTGATGACGGGTTTCGATAAATAAATTGCCCGCTTTGTGGTAGACTGGGCTTGTTCTGAAGTAAGAATTTAAGGAAGGTGAGGGCATGGTTGAAATCAAAAACCAGTATACCGGTCGGGAAAAACTTAAATTACCGAAGAATATACGCCAGATTGGCACGCCGGGGACAGAAAAGAAAGTATATGTGGAAGATTATGTGGTCACATATATGAATCAGTTGGCAAAAGACAGCGGCAACCGGCAGGCGGCAGCAATATTGCTGGGGTTTTACACAAGAGAGGACAATGTGTGCCTGACATTTGTCAATGGCGCGGTGGCCATACCGGAAGCGGAGGTGGAGGAAGATCAGATCGCCTTTGACAGCGAGTTATGGGAGAAACTTTACGACACGATCCGAACCTATTTTAAAAAAGCTGAGATCGTGGGCTGGTTTCTCACAAGACCCGGGAAGTCATTGGGGATCAATGAGAAAATAACAAAAATCCATGTGGATCAGTTTCCCGGGGCGGAAAAAACCCTCTTTCTCATGGATCCGCTGGATAGGGAGGATGCCTTCTTTATATACGAAAACGGGCGGCTGACAAGGCAGCATGGTTATTATATATATTATGAACGGAATGAGGACATGCAGAATTACATGGTGGAAAGCCGGAAGCGGCCCACCACAGACTTGCAGACCGAGCCAGATAGCGGCTACAGGAACCGATTTGAGAAGATATCTGCGGCGGCCGGCGATGGCAAGCGAAAAGAAAAAGCTAAAAAAGCCAAAAAAGCCGCCGCGCGCCTGGATAAAGCAAAAAAGGACGAAAAGCGTTCTTTCAGATTATCTTATGCGGCAACGGCACTGGCGGCCATGTGCATCCTCCTTGTGGGCATGGCGTTTGTCAACCGATTCTATGTGGGTCCGCAGGCAGAACCTGCGGGCAACATTTCTAATGAACCATCCGAAGAAACGATTTCGATCCAAGTGATCGAAGGCAATGTTCAAAACAGTGAATCCACAGACAATAGTACAGGAGAAAATATCACGGAAAACAGCCTGGGAGAATCTTTGCAGGAAAGCAGTGACGGACTGGATGTGGCCCAAGAGGGAACGGATGCCCAGGATGACGAAAATGCATCTGCAGTGAATGCGGGCGCTTCTGTGAAACGGTATACAGTACAGGCGGGAGATACACTGGCCAACATTTCCATCAGCCTTTATGACACAAGAGATTATGTGGATACGATCTGCGAAATGAACGATATTGAGAATCCGGATCTTATCTATGAAGGGATGGTTTTGGAGCTCCCGTAAAAAAAGGGGTGAACTTTCAGAAAGAATGCGTTATAATAATTCATTATCATCTTTTGAGAAAGTGAGCTGGAATGAAAAAGATACGAGAATTATGGACACGTTTGAAAGATACGCTTGAGATTGGCTTTTACAGAGTACGACAGATCATAGCCGGACACAGGAAAAAAGCGGTGATCATAACTGCGGCTGTTCTGGTCGTTATATTTGGATTGATATGGTTTTTTCTGCGGACGTATCATGATTATAAGGTACTGGATACATTTTCCAGAAACAGTGATACGTCCGCGGAATATTATTTTCGGAATGACGGTTTTGTATGTTATAGTAAAGACGGAGTTTCCTTTTCAAACAATTCGGGAGAAGTCCTGTGGAACCAGGTATTTGACATGTCCTCTCCCAAACTAAGCGTTTGCGGCGACTATATGGCCATCGGAGATGTGGGAGCGAATGCGATATACATATTTAACAGCAGCGGCCTGGTAGGCCGGCTGGATCTGGAAAATCCGCTCCAGGATCTTTGCGTGGCGGAACAGGGGGTTGTGGCGGCCGTTCTATCAGATGGGGCGTCCAACCAGATCAATCTTTACAACACAGACGGCGAAGTGTTGGTAAATATCCGGGCAACCATCAGTCAGACCGGTTTTCCGTTGACACTGGCTCTTTCCGATGATGCGACAAAACTGGCAGTAAGTTATATAAAAATGTCAGGAACCATCGGAAGCCGGATAGTATTTTATGATTTTTCGGATCCGGACAGCAGCGGAGAAAAGGGAAGTTTTGAGTACGATCAATTGTTCCCGAAACTGGCGTTTATCAATGATGGAAGTGTATTGGCTTGCGGCGAAAAAGGCTTTATGACCTTTGAGGTGGGAAGTAATATCCGTGAAAATACACAGGTGAATGTGGATCAGGAGATACGGAGTATCTTTGTGACAGACAGCCAGGTGGGCGTCATCATCCGGAATGAAACGTCTGAAACGGTTCCGGAGAAATACATGCTGCAGGTTTACAGTTTCAGCGGGCGACAGAGAATGTCGATGGCTTTTGATTTTGAATATAAATATGTGGAGGCGGATGACGATGATATCATTTTGTACAATGATACACAGTGCCGGATCTACAATTACAGGGGACATCTGAAATTTGAATATGAATTTGATCAGGCGATAGAATCCTTTTTACCTGCAAAAGGCAGGAACACATATATGGTCATTGACAGTCAGAGTGTACAGAAGATACGGTTAAGATAGAAAGGCGGAGATACATTGACAGAAAGTGGTTTGGCAGGCGTGAATATCGTATTTATCCTGGTGATCTTGTTTTTTGTGGTCAGTATGATCGTGGGATATGCGCGGGGATTTATAAAAACTTTTTTCGCGACTTTTTCATTGGCGATCGCAGTGTTCGTTGCTGTACAAGGCAGTCCTTATGTGGGCAAGATCCTTCAAAGAACGCCGATCTATACGGGCATAGCCGATCAGATCGAAGCGGGACTGAATGTTTCCGGAACTGAAGATATTTCAAAAGTATCGCAGCAGATCGATGTGATCAACCAATATGATATACCCGATGCTCTGAAAGACGCGCTGATCGAGAACAATAACAGCCAGGTTTACGAGGCCCTTGGGATAACCCGGTTCACAGAATATGTGGCATCCTATCTGACCTGTCTCATATTGAATGTGATCTCATTTCTTGTTTTATTCGTTATTGTGCTGATCATACTGAAGGTCATCGCGGCCAGTCTGGACCTGATCAGCAAATTGCCGGTGCTCCATGGGATGAATAAGATCGGGGGCCTGATCTTTGGGCTTGTACACGGACTTGTGAATCTGTGGATCATATGTATCATCCTTACCATATTCGCATCCACATCCTTTGGTCAGTTTGTATTCCGGCAGATCAATGAGAATCCCTTTTTGGGAATGATCTATAATAATAACTATCTGCTGATCGCTTTGTCCAATATGGGCAGACTATTATTCTGAAAATTTATGCAAAAAACAAAAAAGCAGTTGACAATGGCAGACAGTTATTGTATATTATGTACATAACACGTGTTACTGGAACGCAGGCATGAGTGAATTTCGCTCATGCCTGTTTTTTTTGGAGGTTCAATCATATGTTTGGTTTTTTTCAAAAAAAGACAAAGCGGACGGATATTTATGCACCCGTAGATGGAAAAGCGATCCCGCTGGAAGATGTGGGAGATGGCGTTTTTTCAGAAAAACTGGTGGGTGATGGCGCCGCCGTTATTCCTGAACAGGATCAGATCGCAGCGCCGGTCGATGGGACCGTCAGCTTTGTTATGGATACAGGACATGCGTTTGGTATACGAACGGTCCAAGGGACAGAAGTACTGGTCCATATCGGGATTGACACGGTAAATGAAAAGGGAGAAGGCTTTCAGGTTTTGGTAAAAGAAAAGCAGGAAGTGAAGGTGGGAACGCCGGCGGTTCTTGTGGATAGAGACGCTTTGCGTCAGAAAGGCTATGATCTGACAGTCATGGTCCTTGTGCCTGAGGCGGATCGATTTGGCTCCCTGAAAGCAGTATCCCAAGGGGAGGTGGCAGCGGGGCAAGATATTATTTTGGAATTGTCATGAGACTAAAAGGAGCGCGGTATGAAAATCACCAGAGTCATTAACAATAATACCGTAGTGGTAGTGTCAAACAAGAAAGAACTTGTGCTGATGGGGGCTGGCATCGGATTTCAAAAAAGGCCAGGCGATCAGGTGGAGATCAAAAGGATAGAAAAAGTCTTTCAGATCCGGGATCGTTTTTTGCAAAAATATGAACAGATCTATTCACATATCGAGTCAGGAATCTTCCCCATTGTGGAACAGATCCAAAAGTATGCCCAAAAGGAACTTGAATGTGTTCTCAGTCCCCAGTTTGTGTTCGCGCTGGCCGATCACATTGCTTTTGCTGTGGAACGCCAGAAAAACAAGGAACTTATGCCCAATTTAATGCTCCAAGAGATCAAACTGCTTTACAACAGAGAGTACCGGATCGGTGAATATGGCCGGAGGCTGGTGGAAAAAGAGATGCAGATCAAACTTCCCGATGACGAGGCAGGATATATTGCTCTCCATATTGTCAATTCCAGGACTGGCGACACTTCGGTGGATGTGAATAATGTCCTGGTGCTGACAAACGGAATTTTGAAAATACTTGAAGCGGATATGGGAATCGGTTGCCGGGAGGACGACTTTGAGTACAATCGTTTCCTGGCGCATCTGAAATTCCTGGCACGACGGATCTTCACAGGCGAACAGATCCGTTTGGGTATTATAGAAGACTTGTATCCGAGGTTACTGGAGCGGGATCCGCGTTTAGTCCAGGTCCTTGGAAAAATAAAAAAATTTATATTTGAAACCTTTGACTATGAATTGTCGGACGAGGAGGCAGTCTATCTGGCCATCCATATTCTCCGACTCAAAGGCTAAAAGGATTGTTACTTTAAGTAGGCAAGACCTTCTTTCCCGGGATCGGCAGTGTATTCGGGGACAGAGGGTCTTTTTTTATTCAGGAGGGAAGGCTATGAAAAAAGCAAATACTATGATGTTTTTCCAGAAATTATCAAAAGCGTTTTTAACACCGCTGGCTTTGATCGCATCGGCTTCACTTGTGATGGGCGTGGCATCTTTTTTCACATCCGCTGATATCATAAGTGCTGTTCCGTTTCTTGGAAATCCAATGATCCAATATGTTTTTAAGGTACTGCTCCAAATGGGAAGTATCATCACCGGCAACTTTGCCGCGTTGTATGCGGTGGCGCTGCCCTTTGCCCTTGTGGACGAAGATAAGGAATATGCTGCCTTTGCCGGCTTTGTGGGGTATCTTTCGTTTTTGACCGGCATGGGGATGCTCGTGCAGAATTTCCCGAGTATCGCGGAAATGTTCCCGGGTAATGGCCTGACCACGGTTCTTGGTATTGAAACGGTCAATGCCGGTATGCTGGGTGGTATCCTGGTCGGTATTTTGACCAGCCTGCTCCATAAAAAATTCCGGAACGTTGTATTTCCGATGGCATTTTCGTTTTTCCAGGGCGTACGTTTTGTACCCATCATCAGCCTGTTTTTCTTTATGGTTTTAGGTAACCTGTTCCCCTTCGTATGGGTGTTCATTTCCATGGGGATCAATGGTCTGGCCACCTTGTTGAACCAAATGGGTGTATTCGGACTCTGGTTATACGGTTTCGTGGAGCGGTTGCTGATCCCCACAGGCTTACATCAGATCTGGATCTCTGTGGTACGGGATACATCCGTGTCCGGTATATTTGAATTTGCGTCCGGCGCCATCATAGAAGGACAGCGTCCGGCTTTCATGCAGTTTTTAGCAGAAGGCTTGCCTTTAAATACCACACTGCGGGAATTGGTGAAATTTTCCTATGGTCCCCAGATACCGATCATGCTCGGTGCGCTTCCGGCCATCGGCTTGGCTATCTACAAATGTGCGGATAAGGATAAGAGAAAAATGGTCAAACCAGTCATCATTGCCGGTGTCATGACTGCCATGATCGCAGGTATATCCGAACCTTTGGAATTTATCTTCCTTTTCACAGCGCCTGTATTGTATGTGATCTATGCAGTTCTTTACGGATTGAGCTGGGTATTTATGTATCTGCTTGGAAATCAGATCGGCTATGGTTCAGGTATCATTGAATTTGTAGTATTTGGCTTGCTCCGATCGGATTCCCACTGGTGGATATGCGTATTTGTGACCATTGGTGAGTTTGTTGCCAATTTCTTCATATTCCGCTGGTTTATCCTGAAATTTAATGTAAAAACTCCGGGACGGGGCGGCGACTATGATGCGTCCCTGGCAGTCATGTCAGAAACAGGGAACGATAAAACGGAAACAGAAGCAGTCCAGGTGACGGATCCAAAAGCCTTGAAAGCATTAACGATCATCAAAGGGCTTGGCGGAAAGGAAAATATAGAAGAAGTGGATTCCTGCATGTCCCGACTGCGGGTTGTTTTAAAAGATGGTTCGCTGGTGGATAAAGAAATCCTGAATAAGACAGGCTGTACGGCGATACGGGTGATCGATGATCGGAATATACAGCTTATCTATGGAACGACAGTTGGTATCATAAAAGATTCTGTCAAAAAACAATTAAAAAAATGAGCAGATATAGATATATATAAGAAGGAGGAAAACAGATGAAGAAATATTCTGTTTTGATCGTGGGCGGAGGAAGTACCTATACACCTGGGATGGTGTTGATGCTGTTAAGTCAGCTGGATCGTTTTCCGCTCCGTAAATTAAAATTATATGACAATGATCCGGAAAGACAAAAGGTGATCGCGGAT
Source organism: Candidatus Onthocola gallistercoris (assembly GCA_018715345.1). Taxonomy (GTDB): domain Bacteria; phylum Bacillota; class Clostridia; order Lachnospirales; family Lachnospiraceae; genus Frisingicoccus; species Frisingicoccus gallistercoris. The sequence continues at coordinate 2,570 of DVLT01000033.1, read as the reverse complement.
GCCTGCGAGATCATTATCCGAGAAAAAGCTCCGGATATTGAATTTTTAGCTTCCACAGATCCGGAAGAAGCTTATACGGATATTGATTTTGCCATGGCTCAGATCCGCGTGGGCAAATATGCCATGCGGGAGCTGGATGAAAAAATACCGTTGAAATACGATGTGGTCGGCCAGGAGACTTGCGGACCCGGCGGTATTGCCTATGGTATGCGTTCCATCGGCGGCATTTTGGAAAATCTGGACTATATGGAAAAATATTCGCCCAACGCCTGGATGTTAAATTATTCCAATCCGGCGGCCATTGTGGCAGAGGCCACACGAAGGCTGCGGCCGGATTCAAAGATCATCAACATATGCGACATGCCCATTGAGCTGGAAAATCATATGGCCACCATATTGGGCCTATCCTCCAGAAAAGAAATGGATGTGCGTTATTTTGGACTGAACCATTTCGGTTGGTGGACGGATATCCGGGACAAGGCAGGTAATGATCTGATGCCGCGGCTGAAAGCCCATGTGGCCAAATACGGTTACGTGGAAGATGAATCTTTGTATAAGGATCCGAAACGGGACAGCTGGCATGCCACATATCAGAAAGCGCGGGATATAATGGCGCTGGACGATGCGTTTTTGCCGAATACATATTTGAAATATTATCTGTTCCCGGACTATGTGGTTGCCCATTCGGATAAGAATTACACACGTACAAATGAAGTGATGGACGGTAGGGAAAAAGATGTGTTTACAGCCTGCCGCCGAGTTGCAGAAGATGGCGTATGCCACGATGAGCTTTTTGACGTGGACAATCATGCCACATTTATCGTGGATCTGGCCACAGGCATTGCCAACAATACCCACGAACGGATGCTTCTGATCACGGAAAATAAGGGAGCCATATCCAATTTTGATCCGACAGCTATGGTGGAAATCCCTTGCCTGGTGGGGAAGAATGGCATAGAACCTTTGGCTGTTGGGGAGATACCCCAATTTCAAAAAGGTTTGATGGAGCAGCAGGTATCTGTGGAAAAATTGGTGGTCGATGCCTGGATCACCGGGTCTTATCACAAACTCTGGCAGGCGTTGACCTTATCTAAAACCGTACCCAGTGCAACGGTTGCAAAACAGATCTTGGATGAGCTCATCGAGGCAAATAAAGATTACTGGCCGGAATTGAAATAAAAATGAAAGAAAACAGTATCCGATGGAAATCGGTACTCTTGGAGATGGCGGGGAGTTTGCTGGTCGCGGTAAGTGTGTATAACTTTGCCGCGGCAGCCCGCTTTCCCATGCAAGGCTTTACGGGTATCACGTTGATATTGTACCGTATATTCCATATCCCTTTGGGCATAAGCAACCTTTTATTGAATATACCGGTGATCCTTCTATGTTTTCATATGCTGGGAAAAAATTTTCTGTTGCGTTCCCTCCGGTGTATGGTCGTGTCCTCCATATTTATGGATCATGTGGCGCCGCTGCTGCCTGTTTTTACCGGGGACCGGTTTCTGGCGGCAATATGTACCGGCGTGATCGGCGGGATAGGATATGCGATGATATATATGCAAGGTTCCTCGACAGGCGGATCGGATTTTATGATCATGGCTTTGAAGGCAAAATACCCCTATTTGCCTCTGGGCAATATCACCTTTGCCTTTGCTGTTGGCGTTATCCTGATATCTTGGATGATATTTGGGGATACGGAAGGCATGATCTATGGTTTGATCATCAATTATCTGTCAGGCGTTGTGATCAACAAAATAACCTATGGAACATATACGGGAAAGTTGACGCTCATCATAACCCGGAAAGGAAAGCAGATGTCCCAAGAGATCGAAACGTGCTGTCACCGGGGATCCACGATCATCCGAGTTGCAGGAGGATACAGACAAGAAGATAAGTATGCTGTTTTATGTGCGTGCAGTCATAAGCAGATGTTCCAGGTGACCAACATGGCAAAGCGGTTGGATCCGGATGCATTTATCATCGTATTGGGATCTGATGAAGTCCATGGGAACGGTTTTAAAACTTTTGCCATCGGAGGAAATCGTACAGAATACTCATGATATCCGGACTGGCGGATACCCTTTACTTTTCTGTAAATGACGGAGAATAAGTTCCCGAGGAAAATTGAAAAAGAACGGTTAAAAATTTGTTTGCAAAAAGTAAAAAAAGCTATTGACATTGTAAAAGGATGATGATATCATAAATGAGCTGTTTCGGAAAGGAAACAGCGATATCATCATCCTTATTCTTGTTCCAAAAGAGAGGAACAAAAAAGAAAAAAGGTCTTGACTAAATAGTCAAAAGATGATATGATATAAAAGTTGCACGAAGTAAACAAAAGTGCAGCGGAACCTTGAAAATCAAATAATAAGACGATCCCGAAGATTCCAAGATATGCCATGAGGCATATGAGAGAATTTCAAAAAGACGAACGCATCAGAAGATGTGAACCAAAAACAGTAAGAACGGGAAAAGATAACATGTCAGTTATCATCCTGGGATATGAACATGAGAGTTTGATCCTGGCTCAGGATGAACGCTGGCGGCGTGCTTAACACATGCAAGTCGAA
>DVLT01000032.1 GCA_018715345.1 Candidatus Onthocola gallistercoris | reverse complement strand
ATAAGATCAAGTCAGCAACTGCATAACCTTAACTTTCTAATATTCAATTTTTAAAGCAGCCACCGAAAGATGGCTTGTTTGTCATGCGATTAAGGGAATGGATACCCTCTACTATTCATTTTCAATCTTTTCACCTGCCTATTTTAATTTTTTGATCAAGCCCACCGCTTCAGCCATGATCCCTGTATTTCCCTTTTGTATTTCTTCCACCACACAGGTCTCCAGATGATCTTGCAGTACCAGATAGCCAAAAGACTGGAGGGCGCTTTCCACAGCAGCCACCTGCACTAAAATGTCGCCGCAGTATCGATTTTCCTCCAACATCTTACTGATGCCGCCCAACTGGCCCATCATCCGCTTCAGTCGGTTTTGCAGCTGACGCAGTTCCTTCTCATTTCTGGGTGTTGTCTTGTGACGGCAGCAACAGGTCTCCTTTCCACAGGCAGTTTGTATATTATGGTTCTTTTCTGACATCTTATACGCCTCCTTTATACCCCCACCGGGTATTTACAGTCCCTATTATAATACCCCCACCGGGTATTTTCAAGTTTTTTTATAAAAAATGTTTTACCAAAAATTTCTTTGACCTCTCCATATAATAAAAAAGAACCATTGTTCCCATATAGATGACCATCTACAGGACAATGGTTCTTTTCATCATACTTCCGGCTCCGATATCCTGGCTTCTTTTTTCAGCGTTCTGACGCCAAAAACAAAGTAGAAAATATGGAATACCCATACGCAGGCCAATAGGAGCCGCCCCACCGGTACCTGACTCATCATGATAAATCCCACGCTCATGGTCAGCGTCACCAAAACCATGATACGGATCTTTGTGCGCCAGGTCATTCCCTGACCTTTCACAAAACTTTCCAAGTTATTTTTATACAGTTTCGTGTGGATGAACCAGTTGTGGAGCCGTTGGGAACTCTTCCCGAAACAGATCGCCGCCAGCATCAAAAACGGGAATGCCGGAAGCAATGGTAATACGGCGCCTATAGCCCCTAAAGCCACCCCGATGCATCCCACAATGATCAAGATCAGTTTTTTTGGATTCATTTCATACCTCCAGTCTTTTCTTCTCTGTTTTTGTTTCGATAACATGTCTCATGGCCGTTACGGGATGATGAAAGATCATCCGCGGTCCGGAATACCCCATGACCTCACGGATTTTCTCCCGCATATCCGGCCGGTAGCAGTGGACTTTACAGTTTGAGCAAAATGTCTTTGTTTCCATGAAAGGACAATGATCACTGCGGCTCCGGGCATAGTCATTGAGTTTATGACAATCCCGGCAAAGGCCTGTCCGCTTGGATGTGCCATGCTTCTTCCGACAATAAAGGGCGATCATCTGACTGACCAGTTCCTTTTCCCGTTCCCGTTTGTCTGCCACTTTTTTCATCAACTCATCCTCCCCTGTTCCACAGAATAGATCCGATCCGCGATCCGCATGGTGGACTGGCGATGGGACACAAGAACCACCGTTTTCCCCTCCCGTTCTTCGCCCAAGGAACGCAGGACCACTGCTTCATTCAGACTGTCCAGATTGCTGGTGGGTTCATCCAACAGGATAAACGGCGCGTCATGCAGAAAAGCTCTTGCCAGGCCGATCCTCTGCCTTTCGCCGCCGGAAAGGGTACTTCCCAATTCTCCCACCGATGTGTCATATCCCTTGGGCAACTTCATGATAAAATCATGGATAGCCGCTTTTTTACAAGCCTCTTCGATCTCCTCTCTGGAAGCGTCAAGTTTTGCGATCCGGATATTTTTTTCAATGCTGTCATGGAACAGATGGGTCTGTTGGGTCACAAAGCTTTCCATATTTCTCAAGTTACTCGTATTGATGTCCGACACACCCCGACCGGATATCCTCACACAGCCTTCTTGAACTTCCCAAAAACGCATGAACAATTTTAACAGAGTGGATTTGCCACTGCCGCTGCGCCCCACGATCCCTATCACTGAATGCTGGGGAATGTCCAGGGAAATGTCGGATAAGATCTGTTCCTCTCCATAGGCAAAAAAGATGTGCTGCGCATCCGCGCCGGAAAATGTACAGTTTTCTTTTCCGCATATCTCTTCCACCTCCGGCACCTCCTCCAATATATCCAATACCCGGTTCCCAGCGGCAAACGTGTTTTGCAGTGTACTTCCCAGGCTGGCCAACGCCACCACCGGTCCAAAAGAACTCATCAACGCTACGGTTGGGATGACCACTCCGTCAAATCCCACCATCCCTTTTCTATAGAGATAGGCCGCTGTAAAAAGCATGGCGCCGTCCCAAAGGAGCAGGATGGCCTGGGTCAGTCCGCTGTTCCTTCCACTGACCCGTTTCAATTTCTCCTCATCTTCAGCCAGGCCATCTGTCTGACAGTTCATCTGTTCCAGCCGTTCTTCACCGTTTCCATACTGGATGGTTTCTGCCAACCCCCTCAAACTATCCAACACAAAGGCGCTCAGTTCACCGGAACCATTTCGAAATCGGAGACCGTAGTCTTTGCTGGCTTTGGATGTGAATACGGGAACCACACCGCCGATGACAATATAAGCTGCCGCCGCCAAAAATCCCAGTATCGGATGGTAATGACCGATGAATATCACCATGACGAGGGACATGAGGACCGCGATCACCGTTGGAGAAATGGTATGAGCGTAGAATACTTCCAACAATTCAATATCCGAAGTGATGACGGAAATAAGGTCGCCTTTATCTCTTCCTTCCAGTTTTGCCGGGCACAATCTCCTCAGAGCCTGGAATACCTTGTCCCGGATCAATGCCAGCAGCTTAAAAGCAATGTAATGGTTGCATGCCTGCTCCCCATACCGCAAGATTCCCCGCACCAGAGCAAATATCCCAACGCCTATGAACAATCCCTGGATCGGCAAAGGCGTCGGAATGCCCAGCAAGCCCAACAGTGCATAGCCGCCGAATATGGTGATAAAGGTAGCGCACAGATGTCCGGCGATCCCCATGGCGATGGCTCCCAGCATGAAACCGGTCAACGGACGTACCAGTCCGATCAGATTCGCGCATATATTTAATCCCGTCCGTTTTTTCATGCCGGCACACCTCCTTTCCCGTGGCATACATCCGGTTCTCCGTATTTTTTTGGAGTCCCCGCCTGTGCCATCCCGTAATTTTCCAAACTTTGCTGGGTCTGCCAAAGGGCCTGATAAACGCCGCTCTTCTGGATCAATTGGCCATGGCGGCCGGATTCTTTTACCCGTCCAGCCTCCATCACATAGATCTGATCCGCCGAAACCACATTGGCCAGACGATGGGATATGAGGATCACCGTCTTTGTCCGGGCCAGTTCAAGTATCTGTTCCATAATAACGTTTTCACTCTCCACATCAATATTGGATGTGGCTTCATCAAATATGTATACCGGGCTGTCATGGAGGATCGCCCGCGCCAACGCCAGCCGCTGGCACTGTCCACCGGAAAGATTGGAACCTTTTTCCGAAAGCATGGTGGCAAGTCCCTGTTGACTTCTCAGAAAGTCTGCCAGGCGGGTTTGCTCCAGCACTTCCCACAGCCGGTCATCGTCCGCTTCCGGCGCAGCCAACCGCAGGTTTTCCCCCACAGTACCTTTAAACAGGTAACTGTTGAAACTCACATAGGTCACATTTTCCATCAGACTGCTTTCCCGGATATCTGGCAAGGACACATTTCCCACACATATGCTGCCGGTATAATGCCGATTTCGGCCAGTGAGGAGTCCGGCCACTGTGGATTTCCCACAGCCGCTTTCGCCCACAATGGCTGTCAGGCTGCCCCTTTTAAAAGTCATGTGGATATGACGGAGGACTTTTCTCCCCTCCTCATAGGCAAAATCCACATCTTCGCAGATGATATCGCCTTTTTCCGGGAAAACTTCCTCTCTTCTTCTCCCATCTTCTGAAAGATCCAGCAGCCGGAAGATCTTATCACTGGCTGCCATACCATTCATGGCAATATGGAAGAAACTCCCCAACTGGCGCATGGGAATAAAAAAGTCGGCTGATAGCAGGATAATGGCCAAAGCCCCGGGCCAGTCCACCGCCTGATCTTGGTATTGGCCGACCGCCATGATCACACCCAAAGCCGCTCCCCCATAGGCGATCAGGTCCATGACCGTTATGGAATTTAATTGCATCGTCAGCACTTTCATGGTGATCTTACGGAACTTTTCCGCTTCCTGGTTCATTTCTTCATTTTTAAAAGCATCCGCCTGATAAATTTTCAACGTGGTCAACCCTTGAAGGTTCTCAAGGAAAGTATCCCCAAGGGCGGTGTACTGTCCCCAGTATCTGGACAGCAGCTTTTTCGCAAAAGTCTGCACAGCAGCTATGGCCACCGGTATCAGAGGCACACATATGAGCAGGACCAGAGCCGATGCCATATTGACAAAAGCCAGTACGGCAAATAGGGTCAATGGGGCCAACATACTGTAAAAAAACTGGGGCAGATAAGCGCCAAAATAGGTTTCCAGCTGCTCCACACCTTCCACACATAACTGGATCACTTCTGAGGTGGATACCCGCTCGCTGTAAGAAGCGCCCATTTGGAGCAATTTGCTGTATATCTTTTCTCTGAGACGTTTTTTTACTGTTTTAGATGAAAGGAAACTCATCCGACTGGCGCCCGCCAAACATACATAGCGGATCAGGATCGCCGCCGCCATGACAGCCGCCGTTTTAAACACATCACTACCATCCCAGTTTTGCTTCCAGAGTTTTGCCAGAAATCCGGAAATAGAAAAAATCATCACGATATTGGCGACCAGACTCACCCACTGGCAGGCCACATTACCTGCTATATACTTTTTACTCTCGCTGACCGTGCCGATCAGCCGTTTATTGATCATCATACGATCTCCACTCCTGTTTTAGTTATCCCTGTCTCATTTTGGTTATTCAAGACTAACCACATGGACTTAAAAAAGAATCCCACTTTAGAGGATTCCGGCCTCCTTTGCCCCAGCAGCCGTAAGTTTGGGTCTGCGCGGATCCGAACGGTCCAGCAGCCCCTCTTTTTCCAGCGCCGACATGGCCCGACTGATGGCATATTTTTCCACAGCCAGCGTCCGGGCCAATCCAGTGACTGTACAATTTTCAGGCGTCATTTTCACAAAGCACATCAAAATCCGGATTTTGAGTTTATCGATCTTATCTGGCATAAATATCTCCATTTCTTCGCCCGCCGGCATCTGTCCAGGCATATACCGGCGGGTGGTTATCTGCTACTAACTTACCATATTTGCCGGATATTTTCAAGACATGGAAAGGGATCATCCCTTACGGTTGCTGCTGCCGCCAAGAAATCCGACGATCCTCCGATCATTCCAGGCACATCACGATGATCTTTTGGGGAGTGGTCTGGGCCGGTATACTGAAAGTGGTCGTGGTATAGTAAACGAGCAATTCCATATCTGTCGGCTGACAGCTAAACCGCTGTCCATTGGCAGTCACCGTATTGGTAAAAGGCGTCAGATTCAATTTGAGCGTATTATCAGCCGATGTGAGATCACTGTCAAAATAGGCCAATTTGACCTGCTGATTCCCCCGAAGCGCTGTGATCAGTTCTGCCTGATATCTGGGTGGATACACAGCCGGTGTGGGCAGATTGGCATCATAAAAGGCTGCGATCCGCATGCCATTGCGCAGCCGTACATTGTCAATGATCTGAGTCTCTCCTGACACGACAAATTGGACCATCTCTTTGTCCGTCATGATCGAAATCATAAATGTGCAGCAGGAATCCCCCCTCTGGATCTCCCGGATCGTCCCGGTCACCTGCTGATACGTTTCATATGCCATTTTTCAAACCCTTTTTTCTTTATCATATGCATCTTTTCACCGACATGACACTTAATATCCCTTGCCGTCATACTCCAGCTTCTTTTCCATGACAAAATTGACCATCTTTACGCCAGACCGCTCCACAGTCTGGCTGGTAAGTACCCGATATCCCCTCTTTTCAAAGAACAAACGGGCTGTAATGGAAGCGTGGACCGTGATCCGCGGAAATGCCTTCCACTGTTCCAGCCGGTCACAGATCTGGCTCCCAACCCCTTCCCTTTGATGTTCCTTATGTACATACAGCCGGTCCAGATATCCGGAAGGGGCCATATCGCCAAAACCGATGATCTGTCCCGCTTCTTCCGCGACGCAGGTGTAATGCTCTCTGAAAGACCGATCCCAAGCTTCCAGATCTCTTTCCCTTGGCGCCCAGGCTTCCGCCTGCTCTTTTGTATAATCAGCCCGGTTTACCGTATGGACTGTTTCATAAAACAGTTCCGCCATGGCTTTCGCATCAGACGATCTATAGCTTCTTATGCGCATCTTATCTCTACTCCTCATGTGATCCATACAAAAAACTCTATGGCTGCATATATATCCCACAGAAATATACATGTCTCCATAGAGTCTTTTTATTTATATGTTTTATCCTCTCTGGGCCAGAGCCATCCCGGATATCTCCGTCATCTTTTTATTGGCATCCAGAGCAAAAAAACCGTACCAGCCATCCTCTGCCAGTTCATAGGTGATATCTTTTTTTTCATAAGGAATGATTTCCTTCATCTCATCCAAGAACACGACGACCACCGCTTCCGGATGGGCTGTCGCTTCTTCCATCACACCCTGGGGAATGACGATCTCACCCTGGGACAGATCCGAACCGATCCGGCTTTCCTTAGTCAAAAATGGAAAACGATTTTTCTTTTCGTTGCCCGCATCTATAGCGTGGCCATCCGATGACTTCCCATCACTGTGACAAGAATCACCTGCTGCCAGAAATCCCATGATCGCCGCGCATGTCAATAAAAATGTTGAATAAATCATCCTGCCTACTTCCATTTCTATCTGCCCCCTTCTGAATTTTTTGTCTGCCGCCAGGCAGCACAACTGTTTTTGTCTCTTTGCTTTATTGTATCACAGTTGTAAACTGAAATCATCTTTATTTTCACATTTTTTTCAAATTTTAAATGTCCGGGTCTTATCGGTTCCCTGGGATAAAGTCATAGCTCGCCACAAAAGACCTTTGCAAAGGCGGACGCATTATGTCTGGAAACAAAAAAGCGGTCAATTTTTAAATCAACCGCTTTTAAGCACAGATAACGATCAGTTCCTCAGCCGGAATGTTTTCGGAGCCAACCGATAAACAAGTATGCAGGCCACCACACAGTACAACAGGGAAAATCCTATACATATGCAGCCAAAGATCACAATGGGCATCCGAAGCTGCATCATGAAAAAGCAGACCAGATATGTGACCGATAGGACGATCTGGTATGTGCCGCTTTTCATCTCTGTAGCCGCATTGTAAGGCTGGAGCAGATAATATATGGTCAGATAGTGGACAGAGAAGAACACGCTCATACAAATGATGGATATGAATACGATACCGTAGTTGAGGGGCTGATCTGTTCCACCGGACATATAAAGGATCAAAGCCAGACCTGCGCCCAGTACAAAGGCAGGCAACAGATTAACCTTGATGATTTCCCGCAGCCGGATCCGGAACAGCGCCAACACCATCTTCGGCTCCTTATAAAAAGAATAGGTCAACAGGCTGTGATCACAGTTCATGAACAGCGCTCTTGTAAATCCTGTCCCCCGGTTCATCATATACATGATAAATACAAAGTAAGGCAGGAAGGTCATCAAAACCCGGTTGGTCTCCGCCCGGAAACCCGGCTGGAGATAAAAGGCCAGCAACATCCCCAAAATAACAGCACCACAGCCGGCGGCCAATCGTTTGGAAGAACGCCAGAGGATCTTTTGGTGCCGCTTGATGAACAGTTCATTCAGATACTCAAATCCCTTTTTCCGGCTCTGTATCTGAGTGTCAGCAGAAATCAGTTTCTGACTGGATGTCTTAGCCGTTTTTGCTATCTCATCCATCTGGTTCATGGCCTTGGACAGGACCTCTTTATACATCTCTGTATAATATCTAAAAGAAAGTATCTTCTTTATGGCACATACACCAACAAAAAAAGATAAAAACATCCCGACAGCCATCAGTTCCGGCCATAGGAGTATATGGATCGCCGGCAGTCCATAGGCTGCCGCCGACAGTAAACACAGGATGCCCCATCCGGCCTTTCCCAACATATTTTCATTGGGAACTTTGCCATTTTTTTCATAGATCATCAGATGGATCATCGCCATGGTCAGTTTAAGGCCAGCCACAAAAAACGGAGCCAGCCAGCAAAACCACCAGGGCGCGCCGGCTATTCTGCCGAAAAGCAAAGTGAATGGCAAAAAGCCCAGGATCACCCTCAACAGCGCATATCCATAATTGACCAGGGTATAAGCTCTGGCATCCATGCGCATCAATATCATGGCATAATATTTATCCCGGCTGGGATTGAACATATACGTATTTGTAAAAGCGCCGATGACTGTCAAAAAGAAAAAGATATGCATGAACAACCGCCCCATGGACACCTGATCATACAACAATGCCAGTCCATAGATCATACCGGCCACATAAAGGAACTTGCCAAGGAAGATCATGACGATCTCCCATATGCCGGAAAGTATATTGGCAAATATCTTCAGGCCCCGCACACCATATAACGTCTCGGGCAAAAGCCGTTTGATCAAAGGGATCTGCTTGATCCCATACAGGATACTGTTGACCCGATATGTATTCTTCAGAGAAAATGAGATACGAAATGTCCTATTCATGGTCCTCCTCCCGCAAAGCAGCCAATATCCGTTCTTTGAACTCATCGTTATCCAGATCCTCTTTCGGTATGGCTTCCAATTCACCGTGATTGAGAAGTACGATCTCATCGCACAGATCCAGTGCCAGATCCATGATATGGGTGGAAAAGATGGTCACCCGCCCTTGCTTCAGGGAACGGAGCAGATGTTTCATCTCTTCTGCCACCACCACATCCAGAGAGGTCATTGGCTCATCCAGCAAAAGAACGTTCGGCCGTGCTATGATATTGATCAGCATCTGCATCTTATTTTTCATGCCGTGGGAATAGTCTTTCAGAAGTTTTTCCCGATCTTCCGGTTCGATACGCATATATTCAAAATATTCGTCAATGGATCGGGGATCCTGGATATTCTTTTCATTGATATCCAAAAAAAATTTAAGAAACTCCCTGCCGGTGAGAAACTCTGGCACCGTAGGGGTTGATAGAACATAACCGATATCCATGGCCGCCACAGGCCGTCTTTTCCCATCCTCTTCGATGCAAAAATCGCCGCCGTCCGCCTTCAGATCCCGGTTTAAGCAGTTAAACAAGGTTGTCTTACCCGCGCCGTTCCTTCCCAGCAGGCCATAGATCTTTCCGCTTTCAAATGTGAAATCTATGTCTTTTAATACTTGCCTTTTTTCAAAATTTTTGGACAAATGTTCAATGATAAATTTCATCTGGTCCTCCTCCGATTTTTTTCTGCGCACGGACTTCCCATGCGCAGACTCATTATATCATGGAACATTTGTCCATACAATCACGCCAAAAATAATAATATACAAAAAATCCTGATGTTGAAAAAATGGCTTAAATATGCGGATTTCACCGTTTTTATCGATTCAGGATCTCCATGAATTCCTCTCCGGTGATGGTTTCCTTTTCATACAGGAACTGGGCCAGTTCGTCCAGTTTCTTCCGGTTGCTCCTCAGAATCTCCCTGGCCTTTTCATGTTGTTCCTTCACGGTCTCCACAACTTTTTGATCGATCAGTGTCTGGGTTTCCGCCGAACATGCCAGTGAAGTGTCACCGCCCAGATACTGGTTGTTCACTGTTTCCATGGCCACCATGTCAAATTCATCGCTCATGCCATACTGGGTGATCATGGCCCGGGCCACCTTGGTCGCTTGTTCGATATCATTTGAAGCGCCGGTTGTCACCGACCCGAAGATCACTTCTTCTGCTGCCCGGCCTCCGGTCAAAGTGGCTATCCTATTTTCCAGTTCTTCTTTACTCATCAGATAATGGTTGCCCTCATCCACCTGCATGGTGTATCCCAATGCACCTGATGTTCGCGGAACAATCGTGATCTTCTGTACCGGCGCCGAATGGGTCTGGAGGGCGGCCACCAGAGCATGACCGATCTCATGATAAGATACGATCATCTTCTCTTTGTCTGTCAAGATGGCGTTCTTTTTCTGATATCCGGCGATGACAACCTCGATACTCTCTTCCATATCCGCCTGGGTCACATAGCTTCTTCCATCTCGGACAGCCCGAAGCGCCGCTTCATTGACGATATTGGCCAATTCTGCACCGCTGGCTCCTGAAGCCATACGGGCCACTTTATTGAAATCCACATTTTCTCCCAGCTTGACTTTTCTGGCATGAACGCGGAGGATTTCTTCCCGTCCTTTCAGATCCGGCAGTTCCACCGGCACCCGCCGGTCAAATCGTCCCGGACGGGTCAATGCAGGATCCAGAGCCTCCGGCCGGTTGGTGGCTGCCAGGATGATCACACCACTGTTATCTTCAAAGCCGTCCATTTCCGTCAACAACTGGTTCAACGTCTGCTCCCGCTCGTCATTGCCGCCGATATTGCCCTCCCGCTTTTTACCAATGGCAT
>DVLT01000031.1 GCA_018715345.1 Candidatus Onthocola gallistercoris | reverse complement strand
ATACTTCCATAGGGCAAACCTCCTTCGCATAAGCCGATGCAGCTCCTTGCTTAATTGTTGGCTGTCCTGCGTCCTCATCAAAAACCGATGGAAACAAAAAGTGGTACACCTAAGGAGCTGAAAATCAGTCTGTCGCACGGGCTTGGAAGCACCAATCCCCTTCCGACCTTACTCGGCACCTTTAGTATACCACTATCTGGAATATAGCCAGTATCCCGTTTTCATTTATTGTGGTGAGATTTTCTCATGATTGTCTGTCGCAAAATCATCCGATTAAATGATTGAGCGGCACCCTCTCTCTTCTTTATGCTGCAGCGGCCTGCTTTATCGGATCTCACTGTGTTTTTCCCGTTTGATACTGCCCCACTGTAGCTTCCGCTTCCGATAGCCTTTAAAAGCTGTTGTTCGAACAAAGGACAGAAAGAAATGGAAAAAAACGTTTTCCAGGAAGCACATGATCACTGCCCGGATCGTATCAGACCTACTGATCTTCAGTTTCTGGGTATAGATCCTCTGGAAAAAAGCAGTAATTGTCAAAATCGCCCCATAAGCCGCATACAATATGTAAAAGCTGATCATGAACGGTACACTCAGATAACCCAGAAAAGCCGCCAGGGCTGTGGCGATCAAGCCGAACACTTCAATAAACGGCGACAGCAGTTCATATACCAGATAGTAAAAGTAGGAAACCGTGCCCACAAGGCCAAACCGAGTCCTTAAAAACATATCCCGATACTTCATCAGACTTTGAAAGAGTCCCAGATGCCACCGTCGCCTTTGCTTTGCCAAATCGCTCAAAGATCCAGGCGCCTGGCTCCAGCATACCGCGTTTGGCTCATAGCGGATGGAATATGGAATATCGTTGCAGCGGCAGAAGACGTGCATCTTCATGACCAACTCCATATCCTCGCCCAGGGTGTGGCAATCATATCCACCCACAGCCGCCACCACATCTTTTTTAAACAAGCCGAAAGCGCCGGATATGATCAAATTCCCGTTAAAACCATCCAGCAAAATGCGGGAGGCCAGAAAGGAACGGTCATATTCCATGACCTGCATACTGGAAAGAACATTTTTCGGCAGGTGATAACCCACCACGTTTCCTTCCTCCAGTTCGATGCACTGGGCCACCCGGATCAATCCGCCCACAGCTACCACTGTATCGTCCTCCATGACCGGCTGGACAATCCGCTCCAGAGAATCCTTCTGAAGCATGGAATCCGCATCGATACAGACAAAGTACGGATAACGGGAGGCATTGATACCCATGTTCAAGGCATCTCCCTTTCCCCCGTTTTCCTTACGTATCAAAGTCAGACTAATACCGTTGCATATCCCTTCATAGACTGCTTCCACTGCTTTCGTTGGAACAATGCGGCGAATCGGCCGGCTGACTTTCTGCAATTTAAAGGCTTCAGCCAGTATCTGGGACGTCCGGTCTTTGGAACCATCGTCCACTACGATCACTTCATAAAGCCGGTAATCCAGATCCAGAAGGGACCGGACACTGTCCAGTATGGTCACCTCTTCATTATATGCCGGAACCAAAATGGAAACCGGAAAATAAAATTCATGTTTTAGTTCATTTTTTATGTCCAGCATCCGGTCCCGCTGGTAAAGGCGAAACGCCCCCATAGCCACGGAAAGAAATAGATAGGATGCATAGACGATCAAATAAAGCAGGAAAAACAGAGCAACAGCATCAAAAAACACATCCCAGCCTTTCATGCTTTTCCAACCTCCTTCCCCGCAATATAACCGATCATTTCAATGGCATACCGGTCGCCTCCCGCCTCGATCTGGCGGATATCCTGTTCATCAATACCCAATATTTTTAGCGACAGGGCAGCATTCCGGCGTACATACCAGTCCCTGCTGGAAAGCGCCTGTTTTAATGCCGATTTCGTCGCTCCTCCCGGATAGGATGCCAGGGCGGAGGCAGCAGCGATCGCCAGGGAGGAACTGTCCGACTCCCCGTCTTCCAGAAGCGCCCGCATATAGCCGCCCGCCTGTTCATCCGGATATTTTCTGAAATAGCGGATCAACGCAAAGCGGACATCCATCGGTTCATCCTTTTCCTGCAGCGCCCGGTAAAATCTTTCTGAAAATCCGGCGGACACACCGGTGGCAAACTGTACCACGGCCACGCCGAAGGCTTCCGGCCAGCGCTTTCGTCTCTCCCACAGATATCCGGCCAGTTTTTCCTTATCCCCTGGACAGTTCATCAATCCATCGGATATCAGCCTCGGATTGTGATACCATCCCCGGCTTCCCATAAGATCGAAGGCCTTTCCAATGGGTCCGGCTTCTCCCAGAGCATACAGAGCCTGCAAGACATTTTCCCGGCAGAAAACAGTGGAATCTTCCAGGTAAGCTAAAAGGGGGCCGGCAAAAGCTGCGCAGCCTTCCCGGTCATAATAGGCATACTCTTTCAAGATATACGCGAAAAATGCCCGCTCCATGGCGCCATGCCGCCGGTAATCCCAGGCAAGTTCCAAAAGATCCTGCCGTTTTTTTATCAGATATATCCTTTTCTCTTCTTCTGAAAGTAAGGATTCCTCCCCAAAGACAGCGCTGTTCCAGGCCATCAGTTCTTCCGTCCGGTTCAGCTGTTTTAAGGATACATCGTTTTTTTTCAGTCGGTTTCTCCATTTCCCAGTCCGTTTTTCCCGCCGGTTTTTCTGATCCTTGCGCCTTAAGATGTAGAAAATATTAAAAAGCAGCAGGGCAATGCAGATAAAAATGTAAAAGTAAATAACTTTATCAACAAACCCGCTCATGATACTGCCTCCCATGCCTGCCGGATGATCCAGTACGATCGCTTCAGCCGCTCATGATAGCCCCCGTGTCTGCCGGTTCCTTCGACTTCAAACGGCGAAAGCGATACGCTGTCCCCGGATGTGACGCCCATCCATATGGCGGAAATATCTTCAAATTCCACACCGTAGTTTTCGTAGTAATCTTCATGCGCCGCCATGGAAACCGGATCACCCACATTTAAGAGCAGCCAAGGCAGACGGATCTCCACACTGCCCTCCCCATAGCAAAAGTCTGCAAGGGAATCGTAGGCTGGGTCCTGCGGATCGCCGTTCCCATAGGACAACCTCCCCGTCTCCCACACCCCGGGAGCCGTCAGTTCCCGCCGGATAGAGGGATCCATTGCACTGTAATCTTCAAGCAGCCGGTTGTTTTCCACGGCCATGGTCACAGGCACGAAATCATCGCTGTCCTTTTCCGGAAAGGATGCAAACGGATTCTCCCCCTCCAGCTCCATGGCAAAATTTTCCCGTACGGCCAGATACCGGTCCTGGACGAGCAACCGGCTATTTTCTTTTCCGTCCAGACATAGGATAAAATCCACCGCCCGGTCAAAACTTAAAGCCGGCGATCTGGATACGGCGCTCCCCACCTGTCCGGATATATCAAGGGGCAGGTAAAGGGTCTCTGTCTCCGGGTCAAAATCCCCCTGAATGAGCAGATAAAGCCCCTTCCAGTCGTATTTTGCCGAAAGCGTGAACCTGCCGTCACCATAGACCTGATCCTGCTCCTGCCATTCCGACACGTCTCCGTTCACTGTACAGACAGCCTCCTCTTCCCCCGGTTCAAAGGCCATCAAACCGTAATTTTTTGCCGGCGTCTGAATGTCTCCCCAAAGCTGGTTCACGCTTGTATTTTCAGAAAAAGCGGTATTCCATCCGCTCTGGTTCCATATATCCTGGAAGAAGGAAATGCACAAGCCGGACCATCCGGCTTCCACAGCTTCATCATAAATTTCAAGCAGCCGTTTTCCCTGTTCTTCTTCCGTCAGCGGTTCTTCTCCCAGCTTGTTTGCGCCTCTTGCGGAGGACAGACCGTAACCGCTGGAAATGACCGGCATGGTATGGTACTGGGAAAGCAGCGTCAAATAGCCGCCATAGACCCCATCCCGGTCTAATCCTTCCAAAATAGACTTCAGGCTGTTTTTCTGTTCCTCTTCCAAGTGATCCGGGAAATCACTGCAGTAATCATATAATCTGTAAGCGGCAAAATATCCGCTTTTGAGCATGGGGGAAGGCAATACGTTCTGGGCGTCTAAAAAGCTGTACTTTCGCAACTGGTAAGCATAGTTTTCATCATAACGCAGGAAATCCGTTTCCGGCCCGTTGGAAAATCCGATCAGACGCTGGACGCCGTATTTATCTGTCTCATAGGCGACCACCTCATCCATGACCCGGGCAAGCACGGCTTCAAAAGTGGTCGCATCTGCTGATGTGGAAAAATAAGAACCTTCGTAGCCGGTTCCCTTTCCGTGGTCTGTATAGGCCACAAAATCCGGATTCCAGTCGCTTCCCAGAACATATCCCAGCACCCAGCGGGATATATCTTTTCTGTAGTTTCCTCCGCCGGAGATCGCCCCGGTCGTCAACGACCGTCTGCCATGGATGATATCGACCAGCGTTTTCCCGTCCTCAATGAGACTATCGGCTATGCCCTGAGCAGCGGCAGACTGGCTGCCGTAATTTGCGGCATCGGATACGGGAATTTCCTGAAGCAGATAAAGCGGCGACGCATTTTCCCGGTTATAGGCATACAAAGCATTGTAAAAGTCATCGTCCATGATGTTGGAAACCTTCACCGTGTTGGCGCCCATCTCCCCGATCATGGAAAGCCAGCGCAGATAATCCGATTCGTCCGGCGCAAAGTCTGTCGCATAATACCCAGGCACAAAAGAAGACAGTTCCACCCCTTTTAGGGTCAGTTCTTTATGAGTTCCGTCCGCCTGTTTATGGTAAATTTTTGTTCCTTCCGTCACAAAATCCGCCTGCGGCGTTTCATTCCCGGCTCCCGGAATATAAAATCCCTGAAAGTAGACCAGATAATAGAGAGCTACGATCACCGCCGCCAGTGCGACGGCAGTCAGAACAAATCTTTTCATGTCCTTTCCTCCTAGTCTGTCACCTCGCTGGCATTCCTGGACGGATGACAGTACTGCCGCAAAGCTTCGATATGCTCGTCCAGCCATGCGCCTCTGCCGGCCGCATATTGCAGCATCCATTCCAGAGCTTCCTCATGAGTGGACGGATTCAGCTCTTCCAACGTCAGCGCGTCTCTGCCCGCTGTGGGACTTCGCCTTTCATCAACCGAGAGCTGATCCACATCAAAAGAATAGCCCCAGACTTCAAAATTCCGGTCGATGGCGCTTCCAAGCCACACTTCCACCTCCTGGGCATACTGATCGATATAGGCATCTGACAACACGCCCTGGCGCAGCTCCCGATAACGGGAGATCACCCGGTCTACAAAAAGCCCGCTTTTCATAAGCGGTGCAAACCAGCCTTTTTGATCCAACAAAAAATCTGATTCCGACAAATCTGTAAAGAAATTGTCCAGCACATTATTATAATCCCATACCGGGCCGATATGCAGCTTTCCCCGGACATCCTTATAAAAATAAGTGGATGCTGAAAAGGCATCGCTGACTGCCAGATATTCCTGAAGGATATAGTAATCCACAAAGGAATCCAGATCCAGATATTCCCAGCAGCTGTCCGGATCTTTCGCCATTTCATAAGAATACAGATAACGCTCGATCTCACTGAAATCTGTTTTCACATATTCCCTGACCGCTTCCGTCTGACTGGACGTTCCCGGATACACAAGCTCGATCCCGCTCCCCTGCTCTGTCCGCATGGTATAAAAATTAAAATTATCGATCTGTTTCTGTGCATCCGGCCGGGGCTCCAGGCGGACCATATAACTGAATATGGCGTCCCCGTCCCGGTATTCGGTCAGGTTCACCCGTTGAGGCGATACATCGATGGTCTCCATCAGCACGTAAAGTCCCTGGTATTCGCCGTCGATCAACACTTCGCAAAAGCGGACGCCTGGGGCGTAACCCATAACCTGTGCAGAAATGTTCATCCACATATAATTGCGGATAAGCGTTTTATCCAGAAAAGGGCCGTGCAAGGACCATTCATCCCCCTTCGCCATGCCCAGCAGGGCACGGGCGTTGCTCTGTTCCGGATCGTTTTCATCCACCAGTTTGATCCTGTAACTTTTCTTATCAAAATTTCTGGAACTGTTGCCCCGGATACGGAAAAGAGCCGCGGCCGTCTGATCCGGTTCGTCTTCCGGATGGTGATAGACGCCCTCTTTTTCATACGTTCGGATGGATACCCGTATCTCCCCGGCGCCATCCTCGGCCGTCTCATAGTACAGAAGCGTCCCGTCCGGATCGCGTACCGGATTCCCCGGGATCGACTGACCGCCAGTGTCAATAGATATGATGGGCAGATGGGTGCAGAGGTCGTTTTGGCCGCCGCACACACTGCAACTTCCCAGTTCTTCTTCTCCCGGCTGTTCCCTGTGCTGATGATAACGGACCACATCGTCGTCCCCGTCCAGGAAGGCAAACAGCATGGCCGCTGCAATGACCAAAACCATAGCCGACAAATAAATCCATTTGCTTCGTCTCATAGCATCCCCCGATCAGCCGCTGATCTCATCGCTTTGGGTCACGATATTGACATATTCCATGTCCTTAAGGCTGTAAAGCTTCGTGACGATATCCTGTTCTTTTTTATATGTGGCATCATAGGTTTTGCGCGGCATTTCATAGATCAGTTCCACGATATCTGTCGTGGTATTTTTCACTTTCAGCAAAGCTTTGGAACCGAAATATTCAAATACAATCTTCTCGATATCCAGCATCTTCTCCCGGTTTCCCCGGATGATCATCAGGATCCGGTTCTCATTGCGCACCCGGCCCAGGATGAGAAGAACGATAAATACGATCGCTGTTCCCACACTGGCCACCAGGTAGTCGCCTACGCCGCAGCAGATACCCACGATGATTGCCCAGAAAATATAAGTGGTATCTCTGGAGTCTTTGATCGCCGTCCTGAAACGTACAATGGACAGTGCGCCGACCATACCAAGGGAAAGCGCAATATTATTCCCGATAACAGTCATGACGGTCCCGGTAAGAATGGTCAAGGTCATCAGGGAAACATTGAATTTTTTGCTGTAAAAGGTACCCGAATGGGTGTACCAGTAAGAAATGTATATGGCGATGCTGATCACCGCCGCGGCCAGGATATGCAGGAAAATATCTTCTGTGCTCAATGTGCCGCTTTCTGTCATCAAGCTGTATAGATAATCTTTCATTTTTCTTCCCTCATCTCATCAGTAATTTTGTAAATCCTCTTCCCATGTAATATTTGCTCACGGAAAGCTCACTTCTGTCGCATTCTGCCAGCATGTCTTTGATATATCCCAAAAGAAATCCGTTATATTTGACTTCCAGCACCGCCAAACAGGTGTCCATGACCGGAGACAGACACAGATTTCTGTCAAAAATGTGAAAACAGCTTTCTGTCGCCGTGATATGGTGGTCAAAGGTCACCCGTATCTTATTCTCTTTGGCAATAAAAGCTTTCCTCCGGTATTCGATCACCGCCTTTGGCCGGTAGCACCGACTCGTCATCACGCCGAAGCATTCCGCCGCAAAAGCCTCTTTGTAGTTGAGAAGGACCTGATAACGGCCTTCTGTCAGGGCAATGGCGTCTTTCCGGCGCAGACGCAAAGATCGCTTTTTCTGAAGATCGCCTTGTTTCTGCTTCATCTCCAGCATGGCAAAATCATTATCCGGATCGTAAAGTCTTAAACGGATCTTCCGGCGCACTTCCACACCGTCTTCTTTTTCGTTAAAATCCTGATCATGCAGCGTATCAAAATACAGCGACCGGATGACATAGCCTTCCCGGCCATTGTTCGCATCCTGCATCATCAAGCTGGAAAGCCTGCCGCTAAACCGGTAATATTCGTCCAGTCTGATCAGGAATTTCTTCTCCCGGCGCAGTACTTCATTCAATTTTTTCCACCTCCAAAAGCGCCCGATAATCATGAATGGCATAGGACAGACCAGAAAACGGTAACGATCGTTTCAACTGCCTGTAGCTTTCCCAAACCTTTTTCATCCCCAAACTGTAATAAGTGTTTTTCTCTGTCAGTCCGTATTTTCCCGGTTCCTGAAGCTCATAGATATTGATCAACGGTTTTTTATACATCTTTGCCAGCCCACATTCAAAAGACAGATGGTCGGCTTCATGATCCCGGTAATAATTCATCACCGCCACGCCGTGACAGCCGTTCTGGATCAGATCATTCAGAAATGCCGTTAAATCCAAGGCATCATAATAATAGGGAATGCAGGCGTAAAGAAACAGGCCGCTGTCATCAGCCGCCTGACGCGCTGTTTTCATGGAAGCCACATAGCTGCGCATAATAGCTTCTGGATCGTCTTCCCAGTCCTCTAACAGATAAGGTTCCACATCTGCCATTACACCTTTGACTGCATCTCCGCCTGACGCCCGTTGTCTTATATCATCGGCCTGCCAGAGAGCCTGGCGCAGTTTCCCGCCTGTCTCATCGAAAGCCCACTCCGGAGCCCCTGTCAACAGATATACATCCACGTCCTCCCGGCTTGCCGCCTCAAAAAAAGGAGAAAGCTCTTCCGGAGACATACCTGCAGGGATATATTGATAAAGCTGATCCATATGATACTGTCTCATAACAAAAAACAGATTTTCCCTCAGGTCTTTTTCCTCCAGAACATCTTTCTCCCAACAAAACAGACCCGCTCCCGATAAACTTCCGAAGCCGGAAAACACTCGCATCATAACAATAACGGCAGCCAACAAAAAGCCACCTGTGAGAATCTTTTTTTTCACAACATACCCCCGTTGTCATTTCCCGTTTCCGGTTATCTTTCTGACTCTCCCCATTCTAGCATAATCCGGATTTCGGTTCAATAAACGCAGGGAATATTCCCGTTTTTTCAAAGATGATCCGCCATCTTTGTCCATCAGCTGATCTGCCACTCGATGTGGCTGCCATTTTTATCTTTCTGTACGATCAGTTGATCTTCGATCTCCTGCTTCAGCTCTGTCACATGAGAGATGATCCCGATCATTTTTGAGCCGCTCGCCATATCCTGCAGCACTTTGATAGCTTTATCTCTGGAATGGTCGTCCAGGGAGCCAAATCCTTCATCGATAAACATCACGTCCAGACTGACGGAAGCGGCGCTTTCTTGGATCTGATCTGCCATTCCCAGAGCAAGCGACAGGGCGGCCATAAAGGATTCGCCGCCGGACAGAGTCCGCACCTCCCGCTCCTTTCCAGTCACCGCAGAATAGACCATCAGATCCAGTCCCCGATTTTTCCCCTTGCCGGCCCGTTCCATATCACACATGCGAAGTTCAAACTGACCGGCGGACATTTCCTGAAAACGCCGGTTGGCTGCCACCAATATCCGCTCCAGATAGTATCGTTGGACAAAGGTTTCCATATCCATCCGCGAACCCGACACATTGCCTGCCAGGACATTATACAGATGATCCAGCCGCTGATACATTTCCATCACCTTACGCCGCTCTACCATGATCGGCTTCAGGCTGTTTAACACATCGGAATCTGTCCTGTGTTCCTCCTGCAGAGCCTGCCAAGTACCCTGAGCTGTTTCCATCTGCCTCTCCGCTTTTATCTTGGCCTGTTCCAGTTCTTCCATCATCGGGCAGAGACGTCCGTCTATAGCTGCCGTTGCCGTCTCAAAGGCACGTCTGGCCGCCGCTTTTTGGGTTTCATATTTATGGATCCGGTTCTGAAGATCATCGGCTTTCTTACGGTCATAGATATCTGTAAGCCCCTTCCACTGCTCCCCGGTAAGCTTCTTTTCCGCCGCCGTCTGCTGATAAACGACTCTTCGCCTTTCCATTTCTTCTTCTTTCCCCGGTATTTCCGACTGATACTGACTGATCTTTGTCTCTGCCGCCGTCTTTTCTTTTTCTGCTTCCGTCTTGGCCTGGAGGATAGCCTGATAGCGAGCCTCCTGATCGTCCTTCAACTTCTTGGCTTTTTCCAGGGCGTCCCGAGCCGCTCCCTCTGTCGGGTAATCTTTGGATTCTTGCAGAGAATAAAGCCTGGACTGGCTGGCTGAGAAGTCCGCCTGCGCATCTGACGTCGCCTTCCTGGCTTCCTCGCCTTCCTGCTTTAATCTCTGTTTTTTCTCTTCAACACCTTGCAGAAAGTCCTGCGTCTCTTTCAGCCGTTTGATGTCCCGGGTGATCCGTTCCTTTTCATCCCGAAGTTCCTCATCCCATGCGGTCAGTTTTTCTCCCGCTGTTTTCAGTGAAAAAACCTCCGGCATAGCAGGCAGCCACTCTTTCATTTTCCGTTCCAGTTTCTCCAGATCTTTTTCCTGCTTCTGCGTCTTTTCTTCAAGCAGGGCATTGGCGGCCTTTGCTTCTGACGAAGCTTTTTCCTGGTCAGTGCGGAGACGGCTCACCTGCTCTGCCAACGTATCCAGCTTTTCCCGGCTCAGTTCCTTATGCTCCTCTTTTAATTCACAGGGATGAGGATGGTGGATGGAACCGCACACCGGACAGGGTTTGCCTTCCTCCAGCTGTTCCTTGGCGATCAGCCCGGCCTGGGCATTTAAAAAGAGCCGCCTCATCGTTTCGTAATTTTGATTTTCCCTTTCGTAGATCTCGCTGGCAGTTTGGAAAGACTTGCAGGCCTGATGGGCCGTCTGCCGCTGCCGTTCCACTTCTTCTTCTGCCTTTTGAAGAGCCTGTATATCCTTTTTTATTTCCACAGCCTGATGGCTACGGGTATTCCACTGTTCTTTGCGTACCGGAACATCCCCTAATTCTTCCGCCGTCTTTCGCTGTTCCTGTTCCTTTTTCTCCAGATCCGCCAGAGCCTGGGCGGCAGCTGCCTCTTTGCCCGTCGCCGTATCCAGCCATTTCGCCTTTTCTTTTACGTCTTTTTCAGCTTTCCGGATCTCTTTAAAAACGTCCAGCGCTTTTTGAGCCCGTTCGGAAACTTTGGCATAAGCTGCCACCTGTTCGTCCCAAAGTTTCTTTTCTTCTTTTTCCTTGACAGTGGCTGCCTCATAAATCTTTTTCAGTTCTGGAAATGCTTCCTGCTGTCGGATGAGTCCATTCCGGGTATCTTCCAACGACTTCTTTGCGTCACTGTAACGCTCCCAGACGGCATAAATATCCCAGGCATCTTTTATCTGCAGAGCCAGCCGGCGGTTTTTGGTCATTTCTTCTGCTTGTTGTTCACAGATTTTCAATTCCTCTTCCGCCTGCTTCATTTCATCGAAACGTTTTTCCAGTTCCCCGGCTTCGCTGTAAGCATCTCTTTTCGCCAGAGCATCCTTCCGGGCAGTTGTATATACTTCCTGAGCCTGATCGCACGCTTCTTTCAGACGATGGCACAGTCTTTCCAACACTTCCATAAATGCTTCCATATCGGTCACGGAAAGATGTTCCGAAAGACTGATCCTCTCTTTTAATGCCTGCAACTGTGGCACATCTTCTTCATCCGTCACACCTTCCGGCACTTTCACATGGGCAATCTCCGTCTGACATTTTGTCTTGATCTGACTGATCTCCCCTTGCTTTTCCTTTCGTCTTTGGGCTAATTCTTTCACGATGGCTTCATAAATCTCTGTATGGAACAGCTTTCGGAAGATGATCTTCTTATCATCGGATCTGGCCCGAAGCAGTTCCATGAACTCACCCTGGGCGATCATAGCCACCTGCATAAACTGACTTTTGGTCAGACCTATGATCTCCTCCAGTTTTTTGTCCGTTTCCTTTCTCGGATACTCGGTTCCATCGGGAAGGATGAGAACTACGGACTCCTTTTCCTCCGTTGAACCCTTTCCCCTTCTCAAAGGCCGCACATGCCGAGGCGTACGGCGAACCACATATTTTCTGGCGTCCGATGCCATTCCCTCTAAAAACTCAAGCTCCACAAACGGCTCCACCTCCGGCTCAGCAAACTGGCTTTGGAGTTCCACCCCGTCCTTTTTATTGGCGCTGGAGCTGGCCTCGCCATACAGGGCGAACACGATGGCGTCAAATATGGTCGTTTTTCCGGATCCTGTATCGCCGGTGATCAAAAACAGGTTTTGATTCGTCTTTCTGAAATCGATGACAGTCTGTCTCCCATAGGAGCCAAAGGCCTGCATGGTCAGTTTCAATGGCTTCATCCTTACTTCACCTCCAAAACCGTATGGATCACATCTTGAAGCAGATCTTTTTCTTCTTCATCCGCTTCTTTTAAAAATGCGCAGCACAATTCAAAAGGGTCCGGCATTTTTTCCTGAGAGATCGCCACACTGTAATCGGCTTTAGGCTGATATTCCCGGCGGATCTCCAAAAGGTGGGGGAAACAATTACGGATACGATCCTGCATATCAAAAAGATCCAGATCCGTCTGGTCTGTCAAGATCACGGATACATAATCACCGCATCTCTGTTTTAAAACATCTTCCAAATTCCCCCGGATCAGACGGACTTGACGAAGGGGATGAAGAGGCAAGACTTTTATCTCTGTCTTTCCCTTCTCTTTCATCTCCACCAGGATCACACCTTTTTCCTGTCCTGCCTCGCTGACGGAACAGGCCAGAGGCGTTCCGCAATATCGGAATCGCTCGCCTCCCACCTTCATTGGTTTGTGGATATGCCCCAACGCGGCATAGTCAAATCCTTCCAATATATCCGACCACACCTGATCGATATTGCCCACTGTACGGACCTCCGAATCCATCCGCTCCACATCCTCCGCCTTTTTTCCCGCCGGCAGATAAAACTGATGGCTGACGAGTACATTTCTTGCCGTTTCATCGATCCTTTCCCGACTGATGAGCCGGTGCAGCGTGTCATTATAGGACAGGTTATTCCCATTTTCGTCTCCACCCACGATCTTCCGGACCATGGATGGGCGGACAAAGGGGAGCAGATAAAAATTCACATCCCCATAGACGTCTGCAAGGACAACTTTTTGGATATACTCCTCTTCTGTTCTGGGCGGCAAGCCGATCATATGTACATTTTGTCTGGAAAGAACGCTTCTGAAACAGTTGATCCGTTGTCCGCTGTCATGATTGCCTGAGATCATCATGATCGCTGCGTCGGGTAGAGCTGCTGTCAAGCTGGCAATAAAATGATCAAAAACTTCCACTGCCTCCGCCGATGGAACCGCTTTGTCATATATATCCCCGGCAATAAGAATGGCATCCGGTTCTTCTTTCGCAGCCAGTTGGATGATCTGCTTTAAAATGTATTCCTGATCTTCTCTCAGATCACGATTGAAAAGTTTCAGACCAATATGCAAGTCTGAAAGATGAAAAAATTTCATAATTGGGATTCTCCTGACTTCATAACTGATAATCTGTCTTATTTTGATTTTCGTTCTGAAACGATCTGCGCTACCACGCCTGCAAAGATAAAGATCAGCAGGCAGATGGTCCATATAAACCACATATTATTTGTCCTGCCGCCACCCGGGTCTGTACCGTCCCTGGCAAACAAAAGCCCAAAGCCAAAACTGACCGGGTATCCAAAGCCGGTGGTAAGGGCGATCCATGTCTTTTTCTTCGCCAAGGCCAATACCAAGATCACAAGAGAGACCACTGCCAATAGTTCTGGCCAGTCCTTCATGCCATGTAGTTCAAACAGAACATACTGGACAAATATAAACGATGCGACAAATACACCTGCCAAAAACAGATTCCACATTTTATGATTTTTATCTGATTTCATAAATACCCCCCCCATTTCATTTATGAACCATGAATGATACCAGATCCATTTATTCCGTCTGCTTATACGCCAGTTTGGGCCCCCACCTATGGTAAACATAAAATGACAATGCCACCGTTAAAATATCTGCTGTAACCTGCGACCAGACGATGCCATACATACCAAAGATGCTGTTTAAGATAAAGAGCATGGGTATATTAAATACCAACCACCGCATCACCCCCAGGAATAGGGAAATCTTTCCCATTCCGAAGGCCTGGAACAAATATACTGTAAAAAAGCTCAAAAACATCAGCGGTGTGGCCAGTACCCGGATCCGCAGGAAGCCGGCTGCCATCTCAATGGTCTGGGTATCCGCGATGAAAATCCGGATAAACTGCCCGGCAAACAGTTCATAAAGGAGAATACTGACCGCCGCCACGATCAGGCCTAACCTTCTGGACAGGCGGATCGTATCTTCCATCCGTTTCCGGTTGCCGGCCGCATAGTTATAAGCCACCAGCGGCATGATGCCCTGGCAGATACCGATACCCACATTCAGCGGGAAACGTTCCACCTTCAGCACGATACCGATGGCTGCAAGGGCCAGATCATGGTAAGACACCATCAGTTTGTCGATGACCACATAATCCAGGTCAAATAAAAGCGTGGAGATGGCCGATGGAACGCCTACGGCAAAAACTGCCAGTATGCTGGCCTTTTGTATGCCTCTGATCCTTGGGCTGAAAGTGACCACCGAATCCCTGCCCATGCGGATAAGCACGACAATAAAATACAGACAGGCGATGCAGTTGGACAGGCAGGTGGCAATACCTGCTCCCAGCACCTCATTACCTTTCGGGAGCAATACAAACATAAAAATCGGATCCAATATAATGTTCAGGATGCCGCCCAAAATGATGCCGGCACCCGCTTCTTTGGATCTTCCGATGCTGCGGATCAAATTGGACAAAACATTTGATAAAACCGTGGGAATGCCGCCGGCCACAATGACACACAGAGCATACTGTCTGGCATATTCATAAGTGTTTTCCCCCGCTCCCAAAAGTTCCAGTATGGGCTTCATGAAAACACCCATGCCTACAGCAAAAACAGCGGAGACCAATACCGCCAGATAGATTGAAAAAGCGCTGACTTTTTTCGCCTCATCCGGTCTGTTCTGGCCGAGCAGACGTGAAATAAGCGCGCCGCCGCCCACACCTGCCAGACCTGCCAGGCATAAAGTAATGTTAAAAACAGGCAGGATCAGAGCCGTGGCTGCCACCATATAAGGATTATTGGTCTTTCCCACATAAAAGGTATCTGCCATATTATAGATCAGCACGATCAACTGGCTGATCACCGATGGGACGATCATGATCCGCAGCGCTGAAACAATGGGCAGATCTTTAAACACGCTTTCCTGATCCGCTTTCGATCGATCTTTCATTTGTCATTCATCTCTTTCCCCTCATCTTTCAATACCGGATAGCATGGAAAACATTTATCCGGTCCTGCACAAATAAGATCCATTGGATCGTTATTGTCTTAAAATCTTCTCCATAGTTTTCCCTTTGGCCAGCTCGTCAACCAGCTTGTCCAGATACCGGATTTCCTGCATCAGCGGTTCTTGTATATTTTCCACCCTCACGCCGCAGACAACACCTTTGATCTTCTTCCTGTCCGGATTCGGGCAAGGGGCGTTTCGGAAAAAGTCGCCATAGCTGACAGAATTTTCTGCCGCATGGCGGATATCTTCAGTTCTATAACCGGTGAGCCAACAAATGATCTGATCCACTTCCTGCATACTTCTTCCCTTTTTCTCCGCCTTACTCACAAGCAACGGGTAAATCTTTGAAAATGCCATCTGGTATACCTTTTCCGGATCCATAGGTTCTTCCTCCAATCTTTCACAGGTCTTTACAAAACTCTTTTTACCCATTTTACCATAAATCACCGTATCTTTGTATGCAAGGACAGTTTTCCGGGCAATCGGATAGGGGGAGATTCCTTCTCCTATCCGATCACTGCGATACCTCGCTCATCTCGCGGCACGGCCGCTCGATGACCGTTGCCCGTCGGATGCCCGCTCGTGCAAGCACGGCGGTCGCCCGACCGGCGTATCGCGCAAAAAAAAGCGGCATACCTGAGTATACCGCTTCTGTATTGGCTTTTTAAACCGCCTTTTTATGGATTAAAGCTTATGTCAACCTTCAATGGTAATATACTTCTTTTCTTCCACTGCCGGTTTCGCTTCCTTCTTCGGTACGGAAACCTTCAGTACGCCATGCTTGAACGATGCTTTAATATCTTCCTGTGTCAGATTGTCACCCACATAGAAGCTTCTTGCGCATGCGCCTGCATAACGTTCTTTCCGGATATAACGTCCGGTATCCTTCTCTGTCTCATTCTTGTCCAGACCCTTTTGTGCGCTGATGGTCAGATAGCCATCGTTCAGTTCGATCTGTACTTCATCCTTTGTAAATCCCGGAAGATCTACGATCAGTTCATAACGATCATCGTGTTCCTTAATATCTGTCTTCATCATCCGTTTTGCCCGGTGTCCGTATAACTTCTTCTCTGCTTTTTCTATATCTCTGTCGTCTATCCACGGAAAATCATTAAAGAAATCATCAAATAAATTCTCTCCAAAAATGCTCGGTAATAACATAGGTCATTCCTCCTTCTTCATACATGCCTGTTATTTATATGAGCTTAACTCCCCGGCAGATGCCGGGGAAGATATCAGCCTTCAATTGAAATATGGTTTTTATTCTCAATGGCAGGTTTCGCGTCTTTCTTCGGTACGGTCAGTTTCAGGATACCGTCTTCATATCTCGCCTTGATCTCATCCTGACTCACATCGCTGCCCACATAGAAGCTTCTGCTCATGGCGCCGGCGTAACGTTCCTGACGGATATATCTGCCTTCTTTATCTTTCTCGTCTTTATCCAAACCCTTCGATGCGGAAACGGTCAGATAACCATCTTCCAGCTGGGCCGTGATCTCATCTTTCTTAAATCCCGGAAGATCGATATCCACTTCATAGCTGGTGTCAGTTTCCTTCACATCTGTCTTCATCATATTCTTGGCGTTCTTTCCGTAAAGGGGATTTCTTCTTCCCCAAAAAGAGGTATCAAATGGGAAATCCATCCAATCATCATCAAATAAGTTTTCTCCAAAAATGCTCGGTAACAACATAAGTCATATCTCCTTTCACAGTCGCTGTCGTCTTATGTGCCGGCAGTGATACGCCCTTTCGGGTATGATCATTTATGTAAACACTTTCGGCCGAAGCCGAAAATGTTGTTTTCGGAAGGGGAAGTTCTCTTTTTGTTCCCCTTCCTTTGTTCTATATGTAATATAACACTCATTGTTAGCACTGTCAAGAGGCGAGTGCTAATTTATTTGTGAACTTTTTGTGAAGATTAATTGAAATATTTATTTCCACCATTTTATCTCATTAAAGCATTTTAGGTCCTTCATACCATTAAAATTTCCTGTTGTCCTGCATATCCACTTGTGATATAATCAGCATGGATCCAACGAAAGGGGTGTAGCCATGTTTAACTTTTTCTGCAAATGATCGAATCAAATCAACAGTACATCTGCAATGCGTATGCTGTGCTGTGAAGTCTTGCAGGAAAGTTATCCATTCGCTCACATCTTTATCATTTGTCCGCATTTTATAAAAATGCGGGATCCTTGTACGTCTGAGCCGCAGGAATTTCTTTTCCTGGGGCTTTTTTACGTTGGGAACATACCCGGTTCCCAGCCGCGGACACGGCTGCGCCATGATCCGGAGGTGATATTTCATGTCAATGATCAAAATAGAAAATCTGACCTTTTCATATCCCGGCAGTTACCAGAATGTGTTTGAAAACTGCAGTTTTCAGATCGATACAGATTGGAAACTGGGCTTTGTGGGACGAAACGGCAAGGGTAAAACCACCCTGCTGCGTCTGCTGCAAAACAAATACGAGTACAGCGGCCGCATCATAAGTTCCGTTCCCTTTGACTATTTTCCATGTCCGGTCGAGGATAAGCAGCAATATACCACACAGGTATTGAGCGGCGTATGCCCCTCTGCCCAGGAATGGGAATTTATGCGGGAATTTTCCCATCTGGACCTGGATCCGGATGTCCTCTGGCGGCCTTTTGCCACCCTGTCCAACGGGGAACAGACGAAGGCCTTGCTGGCGGCCTTTTTCCTGAATGAAGGACATTTTCAGCTCATCGACGAGCCCACCAACCATCTGGATACCCAGGCCAGACAGTTGGTGGCCGCCTATCTGAAAAAGAAAAAGGGCTTTATCCTTGTATCCCACGACCGTTATTTTCTGGATGGATGCGTGGATCACATCTTATCTTTAAACCGATCCACCATTGATGTTCAGAGCGGCAATTTTTCCGTTTGGATGGAAAATTTCGAACGCCGACAGGCCTTTGAGCAGGCAGCGAATGACCGGCTGAAAAAGGATATCCGCCGGCTGGACCGTTCTGCCCGGACTGCATCTGTCTGGTCCGGTCGGGCAGAAGCCGCCAAATATGGCAATGGTCCGGTGGACCGGGGTTATATTGGCCACAAGGCGGCTAAAATGATGAAGCGTTCCAAGTCCATCGAAGCCCGGCGGGAACAGGCAGTCAAAGAAAAATCCGCTCTTTTAAAGGATGCGGAAACCGTTGAAACTCTTAAGATCCAACCTCTGACCCACCACAAGGAAACACTGGCTGCTCTGTCCCGGGTATCCATCCTTTACGATGGGCGTGCCGTCTGCCCGCCGGTTTCCTTTGAAATCCGCCAAGGCGACCGGATTGCTTTAAGCGGCCGAAATGGCAGTGGAAAGACCAGTCTGCTCAAACTGATCACCGGCCAGGATATCTCCCACACCGGCGTCCTTACCCTGGCCTCCGGTCTGGTGATCTCCCATGTGCCTCAGGACACCTCATTCCTTCACGGCTCACTGGATAATTTTGCCTTGGATCAGGGGCTGGATGAAACCCTGTTTAAGACGATCCTGCGAAAACTGGATTTTGAACGGGATCAATTTGAAAAAAATATGGAAACCTATTCAGGCGGACAGAAGAAAAAGGTACTGATTGCCAAAAGTCTCTGTGAAAAAGCCCACCTTTATATATGGGACGAACCGCTCAACTATGTGGATATCTATTCCCGGATGCAGATCGAACAGCTCATCTGCGCATTTAAACCAACCATGCTTTTCGTAGAGCATGACCAGGCTTTTCAGGACCTGATCGCCACTAAACGGGTGGATATATGAACATGACAAAAGGACCGGCGCACAAAGCTGATGTGCCCAAAAGTCCTGACTTTTGGGCATGCCTCAAAGCCTTACACTTTGCGCCCGGTCCTTTTTCCGCTTTTTATATCACACTGTGATCTCCACCTGACAGCCTTCAACACCTAAAATACAGCTTTCATAATATCCGTCTCCGGTTATCCTGGGACCGCTGATCACTTCATAGCCATCTTGTCTCATCCGTTCTGTCAGTTCATCCACCTTCTCCCTGCTGCCCACGCTGAAAGCCAGATGCGCATACCCGGTCCGATCCAACGTCTTTTCCCCGTCTTGCATAGCCGGTTTATGCATGATCTCCAATCGGGCTCCGTCATCAAATGTGAGGAAATAGGAACGAAAGTCGGTTTTAACGTTATGGTATCCTCCATTCGCCTTCCCATTAAAATATTTTTTAAAAAATAACTTGGCCTTTTCCAGATCATTCACATACAACGCCACATGTTCAATCTTCATACTCTTTTCCCTCCTGCTTTTTATCAATAGCAATCCTTTTATCCCGCCGGTTTCCTCTCATTTTTGATAACACATTTCAAAAAATGCTGCGCAGATGGGTTCCATGAAAACCCGGGCGGCACGGATCCGATTCTCTCTGCCTTCGGTCAATATATGCTTTACATAATCTTTATCCTTGAGCCGGCTGACGTCAAAAACCGCTTCTGTTTCTTCCAGTTCCCTGTCCACTCTTGCAAAAACCAGCCGCTTTGCCGGGCCCTCATCCCGGCTCAGCTTTACTTCAGGTATTCCGGCTCCATTTTCCTCCATGTCCTCATAAAGAAACCGGCAATAAACTTCCCGAGCCTCACCTTTCCGGACCCATTCCGCCGTTTCATCCAATTTCCGGTACAAAGTCGTTTGCAGATCGGAGGTAAACAGATCAAAACAAAACCTGCCATCTTCTCTTATGACCATAATGGCCGGCAAAATATCTTTTATATCGCTATCCATGTTCATGACCGCAAACTTTTCAAAAAGACTGCCTTCCGCCTTCCGACAGACCGACTCCCATTCCTCCAGGGCATACCAGCGACTTTTTCCATAACTTTCCGTGCGCAGCTGGCTGCATTTGGCCCTTTTGAAGGTTTTCATCCGGCCAGAATAAGCGTAATCCACAGAGAAGATCATCTCATCCGGCCACCTGTGCAGAAGAAGGGGCAATATCTCCCATTTCAGCCGACGATAGCTGTCCGCTCCCTCGTTACTTTCCTTTTCCAATGCCTGGATAAACTTCCACATCTTCTCAATACAATCATGAAGCGTAAGGAAACGTCCCCCTGGCTCTTCCCTAAAAGAAAACCGGGCTGAAAAGAAAATTTCATCTCCATCGTCCAAGAAGGCCGCCATGCCCTCCTTTTCCCCGAGCAGTGACTTACCCGGCTGGGATGTGAATCTCAGGCTTTTAGTGAACGGATGGCCTCCGGGTCTATACCGGATACATTCCGCTTCCCTGACCGTCCCGTCGTTCCATTCAAAGATCCACGGCCATCCAGCCAGATACCGGTTCCTGTTTTGTTCATAAATCTTCCGGTCCTTCTCTGACGTGAACTGTTCCTTCACTGCCACGATGATCCTCCGGTATTCCCATATAAAATGTTCCAGACTGGCCATGTTTTTATAAAAGTCCTCTTCTTTGCAAAAATGGTCCAATTCCCGTAAAGCCCGCAAAAAACGTACATACGCATAGTATAATTTTTCAGACATACCATCACCTCCTGATCGTCTGTCCTTATATTACACCACACTTTTAATGCTTTACCCCAGAGATTTGACCGCGTCCACCATGGCCTGGTAACCGGTACAGCGACAAGTGTTTCCGGACAGTCCCCGACGGATCTCCTGGCTGGTGGGATGGGGATTTTCCGCCAGAAGCACACTGGCAGACAGGATCATACCCGGTGAGCAAAAACCACACTGGACCGCCCCGTGATCCACAAACGCTTTTTGTATACGGGCAAGCCTGGGATCCTTTTCCACCCCTTCAATGGTCAGGATACGGCTGCCCTGGGCCTGAATGGCGGGAAAGATACAACTGTTCACATTTTTCCCGTCAACCACCACTGTGCAGGCGCCGCATTCACCTTCACCGCAGCCCTCCTTCGTTCCTGTCAGATGCAGGATTTCCCGGAGTACATAAAGCAAGGAAGCGTCCTCTGGCACAGCCTTTTCCACCTTTTCTCCATTTATTTCACATTTTAATGTAAAACAGTTTTCCTCCCTCATCTTGCGCCTCCCAACAAAAATTTCAGATTTTCTTCCAGTATATTTTCCGCTGTCAGGTAACGGTAATCCTTTCCGGCCCGGATGTCCGATATGGGTGTGATCTCCCTGCTCAGGCTTTCTCGCAGCCCCTCCATCACATCCGGCTGCAGGATCGCTTCCGTGGTTTGTCCTTCGATCCTTTTTTCCGTATCATGGGCCCGGGTGACCGCCGGCGACACAGCCCCCATGGCCACGCCGGCATGCTGTATCCGCCCATCCTCGCCCCTTTCCAGGTAAAGGGCGCCGTTGACTACAGAAATCGCCATGGCTTTTCGGGGACCAGCCTTATAAAAACAGGACATGCCCTTCTTTTTCGGCAGGATAATCTCTGTCAGAAGTTCCCCCGGCGCCAAAGCTGTACAACGCACGCCGGTGACAAATCCCTCCAGCGCAACGATCCGTTCCTTTACCGACTGATCCTTTTCATTCCACTGGAGCAGTTTCAAAGACGCGTCCAGTACCAACAACGCCGGAACCGTATCCGAAGAAGGGGAGGCGCATAAAATATTGCCGCCGATGGTTCCCCGGTTCCGGATCTGGGGGCCTCCCACATGGGACACCGCCTGGCAAAGGCATGCATAGGCCGGTGATCTATCCTTAAAATAATCTTCGATTTCAGAAAAGACTGCCAGACTTCCGATATGGATCCCATCTTCCTTTTCCTCTATCTTTTTTAACTCATCCAGGGTATCGATGGATACAAATCGACGCCGTTTTTCCCGTTTTTTCTTTATGTCAACCATCACATTCGTTCCGCCGGCCAACGCGCCTGTATCCGGCTGGGCCAACGCTTCCAGCACCGCCTTCAGCCCAACGGGTCTTTCAATATGTACCATCCTTTTTCCCTTCTTCCATTTCAGTTTTATGTAAATCCGCGCCTTTTTGATTTCTATCTGTTCTGCGCTTTTTTTCTTCCAGAGCCTTTAATATGCGGTACCGGTCCAGCGGCAATGTGGTGGGCCATATATCGGTCACATCGTGGACTGCATTGGCAATGGCCGGCGCAATGGACACAGTGGCCACTTCCGCCGCGCCTTTGACCCCCGCCGGACCGCTCTCCTCATAGGCATCCACATTTTCGCTGCCAATATGGGGGATATCCATGGATGTGGGCAGCAGATAAGTGGACAGATCGCTGTTTTTAATCCGCCCGTCCTCATCAAACAAACACTGTTCCATCAAAGCGTAACCAACGGACATGGCCACACCGCCCTGCATCTGTCCTGCCATGGACAAGGGATTGACTACTCGGCCTGCTTCTGTGGCGGCAAATATGTCCAAAAGTTCCACTTCGCCGGTCACCGGATCCAGCCGCAGCTTCACCGCCTGGGCGATAAAGGTATACATGGCATGGGGAAAGCCTCCGGTTTCAAAGGCTTTATCCGATTCCGGAAAATGGGCCTCCCCTTCCGCCTTCACACAAGCGGCTCCGGTCTGTTCCTTCTGTTCTTTATAATGCTTGGCCGCCGCCAATATGGCATTGCCGCCGATATAGGTGGAGCGGGATCCGGCTGTGGATCCGCATTCAAAGCTTTTATCCGTATCCGCCATGATCATATGGATCTGTTCCAGATCCACCCCCAAAGCATCCGCTGCCAATGCCTGCATGGCCGTTGTGCTGCCCTGGCCGATATCCACCAGCCCCATATGGACATCGTAGCCGCCGTCGCTTCTTTCAAGTATCTCCACCTTTGCGCTGTCGGGTATATTTTTCCCCAATCCGCAGCTTAGATGGCCGCCGGCGATACCGTATCCGATCAGCGGATCCGTATTCGCCTTTCTTTCCTTCCACAGATCCGATTCCCGGATCAAATCCAGCGCGCCTTTAAAATCCACGCAATGTTCCATCTTCTGGCCTAAGGCGCCGATGCTGCCTTTTTCCAGAGCATTTTTATATCGGAACTCCAGGGGATCCATCCCGATCTTTTCGCAGATCCGGTTGATCAGTGTTTCCGTGGCAAAGGCGCCCTGGGGCGCCCCAAACCCCCTCATGGCATGGGCCGGCATTTTGTTGGTATAAGCCAGATAGCTTTCCAGACGGACATTTGGTATCTCATAAGGGCCGGCCAGATGCTCTGTGAACAATCCGAGGACAGCTGCCCCCAGACCGGCATAGGCGCCCGTGTCCAGATAACCGGTACCGTCAAAGGCCAGCAGCCGTCCATCCTTTGCTGCCCCGATCTTTACATGGACAACGGCACTGTGCCGTTTGTAAGATGCGGACAGGGTTTCTGTCCGGTCAAACACACACCGGGCCGGCCGGCCCGTCTTATAGGCCACCAACGCGGAAAAGATCTGGTTGGTATGACCATCTTTCCCGCCGAAACCGCCGCCCACCACTGCTGCCCGGATCCGCACCTGCTCCTCCGGTAAACCCAAGGCGTGGCAGACCATCCGGCGGTCATTGTAAACATTCTGGGTGGAAGTATAAACATTCAGCCTTCCCTCCCCATCCATAAAGGCAAAGGAAGCCTCCGGCTCCATATAGCCATGATCCTGTACGGGCAGCTGAAATGTATCTTCCACGACCACGTCACACCGGGA
Source organism: Candidatus Onthocola gallistercoris (assembly GCA_018715345.1). Taxonomy (GTDB): domain Bacteria; phylum Bacillota; class Clostridia; order Lachnospirales; family Lachnospiraceae; genus Frisingicoccus; species Frisingicoccus gallistercoris. Next base: position 35,870 of record DVLT01000031.1, on the reverse strand, counting down.
AAAGGCAGCTTCCACATCTCCCTTTTCATTTTGGAAATGGACCAGTTCATTCCCCTGCTCATGTATCTTTACGCTGCCCGGTTTCAATGCTTCAAAAGGATCATGGATCACCGGCAGCGGTTTACAGATCACTTTTACTTTTTCCGCTGCCTCCCTGGCTTTTTGGGCCGTGTCCGCCGCCACCAGCGCCACCGGCTCATTGTGATAGCGGACATGATCGTCTGCCAGCGCCGGCTCATCGCCAGCCACATCCGCAATGATATTTTCCGCCAGATCTTTCCCCGTAAATACGATCACATCTTCTGTCAGCGCCGATGTGTCCAGACATTTCACATAACCGTGGGCGATCGGCGAACGGATCACCGCCACGTGAAGCATATTGTCCATATGATAATCTCCGGCATATTTCGCCCTTCCCGTCGCCTTATCCATACCCTCTGTCCTGGGAATCGCCTTCCCCGTATAGCGTTCTTCCATATGTACACCTTCTTTTGCAGACATATATGCCCGCCTTTTTTCACTGTTCTTCCCCTATTCTACCATTATTGGACCATACAGACTATATATTTCGACCGGATACGGAAGAAACTTTCCCCATACCCCGCGATACAGCAGACGACACGCAACATACGATGCCTGCTGTCCGGCAAATATCTGCTCGCGTGAGCGCGGCAGCCGCTCGCCGGGTGTATCGCACAAAAAAACCGGCCCTTCTTTTTCAGAAGGGCCGGCATCCATGTTTTATCTTATGCAATTCTCTTTCAATCTTCCAGATAATCCCGATAGTCGGCCTCGCTGGCAAACAGCATGTACTGTCCGTCCACCAGACCCATATATCCATCGCAAACACTGTAACCCTTCATTACTATTCGCCACCTTTCATCTAAGATGGCTATAGTATATCGGATCAGGTGTCCAATAATCCGGACTTATAACTGAACTGTCACAAAAATATCATAAATGGCTTTAATGGCTTTTTCAAAATCTGAGTTTTTAACACCAATAATGATATTCAACTCGCTGGAACCCTGGTCGATCATCTTCACATTGATGTACGCATGGGCAAGGGCAGAAAAAATCCTTCCGGCTGTACCTCTCGTCGCCTTCATACCCCGTCCAACAACTGCGATCAACGCCAGATCCGATTCCAGCTCGATCATATCCGGATGTACCGCATGGCGCAGGGACGACAATACGGCCTGCTCTTTGGACTCGAACTCATCCTGATGCACAAATACGGTCAGCGTATCAATGCCTGACGGCATATGTTCAAAGGAAATACCATGTTTTTCAAAACATCCCAGTACTTTGCGGCCAAAACCGATCTGGCTGTTCATCATATCTTTTTCAATATTGATGGACACAAAGCCTTTACGGCCGGCAATGCCTGTGATCGTATATTCCGGACGCACACATGTGGTCTCCACGATCATGGTGCCTGGATCTTCCGGACGATTCGTATTACGGATATTGATCGGAATACCTTCTTTACGCACAGGGAAGATGGCATCTTCATGAAGGACAGTGGCGCCCATATAAGACAGCTCTCTCAACTCCCTGTAGGTGATCGTTGTGATATTCTTGGGATTGTCGATGATCCGGGGATCCGCGATCAGGAAGCCGGAAACATCCGTCCAGTTTTCATACAGATCCACATGGGCCGCTTTGGCAACAATGGATCCGGTCACATCGGAACCGCCCCTGGAAAAGGTCTTTACGGATCCATCCGGCATGGAGCCGTAAAATCCCGGAATGACAGCCCTTTCTGTCTCTTCCAGTTTTTTAGACAGGATCTTTTGTGTTTTATCACCGTCAAAAACACCGTTTTCATCAAAGAATATATATTTTGCGGAATCCAGAAATTCATAACCCAGATATTCCGCCATGATCATACTGTTCAAGTACTCACCGCGGGATGCCGCATAATCGGAACCCGCCTGAGCTTTAAACTGCTCTTCTATAGTCTTAAATTCCCCTTCCAGTGACAGGCTCAGTCCCAAGCCGTCGATGATCTCCTGATAACGATCAGCGATCCCCTTTAATGCGTCACTGAAATCTTTTCCCGCTTTTGCCTCATCATAGCAGGCATACAGCATATCCGTTACTTTAATATCATCTGAAAAACGTTTCCCGGGAGCTGACGGAACCACATAACGGCGGGTTTCATCGCTCCGGATGATATCGCCGACTTTTTTAAACTGTTCTGCGCTGGCCAGCGAACTTCCTCCGAATTTTACAACTTTTTTCATCCTCTTGCCTCCACATATAACTCTATCTTTTAATATTTATTTAATACACACTTTAGACGATTTTGCAAGCTTTTTTTAACAGACGTCAAATATGGATCTCCACAAACAGGTGATAGATCGCTTTTATCGCCTTTTCATAATCGTCCACGGCAACCCCCACCAGAAGGCTCTGGCTGCTGAATCCCAGGTCGATCATCTTGATCGGGATCTCCGCCTGGTTTAAGGCGCTGAAAAGTTTTCCCACAGCACCCCTGGAAGAAGTCAGATGCCGTCCGATGACAGCCAATATGGCCAGATTATTCTCGATCTTTATATTTTCCGTTTCCGGAAGCCTGTAAAGTTCTGCCAAAACTCTTTGTTCCTGGGGTTCAAAATCCTGTCGTCTTACAAAAATGCAGTGGGTATCGATACCGGCTGCCACATGGGCATAGGGGATATGATACCGGTCAAATACTTCCAATGCCCGAAGGCCGTATCCTTTTTCAGTTCCCAGCATATACCGGGAAATATTTACAGAAATATAGTTTTTCTGACCCCGGATACCTGTCATCGTATACTCCGGCTCGCCTTCTATGGACGCTTTAACGACCACCGGCGCATCCTCCGGCGCGCATATGTTCCGAATATGGATGGGTATACCCAAATGGCTCAAAATGAGCACCGCTTCTCCTGGCAGCACATCATCATCCATATAGGCCAGGTCCCTCAGTTCTTTATAGGTCATTTCCGTGATCTGGGGCGCATCTTTTACCAGACTTCTGTCCGCGATCGGCATACCGCCTGCCCGCCACCATTCACAGACATCCGCCTGCAGATGATCCAGTTCGCTGGTTTTGACGCAATGTCTCCCCGGCATTCGCATGAACCGTTCTCTGGTTCCCATATCCAGATCTTCCGCCAAAAGCCAGATGACTTCTTCATCTGAAATGATCATATTTTCCGCCTTTTTCAGGTATTCCGGCTGACTCAGCACGCTTCTGCCAAATATTGAGACTTTCTTCATCTTAAAGACCACCTTAATCACATAATGTTATCTGATAATTTTTTTCCGTCACAGTATACCATATTTCGTCAAATAAACAAATATTTATGCGTTAAGAAAAATTTAATTTTATTTCTTTAATTTCCTGTAGTGGATTGGCAGGTTTTAGTCTATAATGATATTATTATCATGATATTTTGAGGTGATCCACGTGAAAAACATGCTTTTAATCATAAATCCCTATTCCGGAAAGATCAAGATCAAGGGCTATCTCCTGGAAATCTGCCAGTTGTTCTGCCAGGCAGGTTACGAAGTGACCGTCCATGTGACCGAAAAAATCCGTGAATATGTATGCAGTATCATGAAAAACGACTGTCCTTATGAACTGATCGTCTGCAGCGGCGGCGATGGATCCTTCAATAGTTTTATTTCCGGCATGATGCCCTTTGACTCCCATCCGGAACTGGGCTATATTCCTTCCGGAAGTACCAATGATTTCGCCCGCAGTCTGAACATACCTACGAACCCTGCAGACGCGGCCCGAAGCATCATCAAAGGCTCTTTCCGTCAATTGGACATCGGCAAGTTCAACAATGTTTATTTCACTTATGTGGCTTCTTTCGGAGCCTTCACGGAATGTTCCTATAATACGCCTCAGGAACTGAAAAATCATCTTGGCCATATGGCTTATATCTTGTCCGGAATTACGGATATTTCCAAAATACGTTCCTATCATATGAAAGTTGAAACAGAAGATTTATCATTTGAGGATGATTATATATGGGGCGCTGTATGCAACTCCACTTCCATTGCCGGCATTATCAAGCTGGATAATAAAATCGTGGATTATAATGACGGCTTGTTTGAAGTTATTCTGATCAAATCGCCTAAAACACTGATCGATATGACCAAGATCATTGTTTCTCTCAACAGCCAGGATTATAATTCGGACATGATCACCTTCTTCCAGGGCAAAGATGTCTGTATCACTTCCGAAGACCCCATCGCCTGGTCGCTGGATGGGGAATATAATCCCGGCGGAAGGGAAGTCCATATCACCAATATCCCGGGGGCTATCCAGATCAAATGTTGACCATATACGCTTTTTGGCTCCAAACAGCAAAATACCCTGATCAGAAGATACTTTCTCCGGATCAGGGTATTATTTTGTTTTATTCCGTTATTTTTCAATACGGATCATTTCCGTATCCGCGTCCATCTGACCTGCGCCAATAAAGCTTACGTTTGAAAAGCTGTCTGCATTGGTCACGATCGTGATGATAATGGGTGAATAACCTGCAGCTTTGATCTTGTCCAGATCCATACCCAGCAGCAGATCGCCTTTTTTCACTTTCTGTCCTTCCTGGATGTGGCTGGAGAAGCCGTCTCCCTTCATGTTCACAGTATCAATCCCCACATGGATCAGTAATTCCACACCATTTCCTTCAATCCCAATGGCATGGAGTGTATCTGCCACCGTGATGACCGTACCATCGATGGGGGCCAGCACTTTACCTTCTTCCGGATCCACACCACAACAGGGGCCCAGCATGCCGCCTGCAAATACATCATCCGGTATCTCATTCATCGGGACATATTTTCCCTTTGTCACGGATGTCACACGGATCGCACTGTTGTCTGTACTTTCTTTTTTCTTAAATCTGTCAAATATTCCCATTGATCTAATCCTCCATTTTCTATGTACCTCCAAGCAGCGCCTTGAATCTTGCCGCATGGATCTATTTTTACGATACATCATATACTGGCATATTGCAAGCACTGAAAATAAGATTAGATTTAAGAAAAAACAAAAGAGCTGCCGCTCTGTGACCGGATCGATCACTGGCGGCAGCTCCCATTTTATTATGTACAGTAAAGTATGATTGCTTTATCAGATCAAGCCTTCAGCCAGCATAGCTTCTGCGACTTTCTTGAAGCCTGCGATATTCGCGCCGGCTACCAGGTCATAGCCCAGGCCGCACTCTTCTGCTGCTTCTGCAGACATATCATGGATATTCTTCATGATCTGTTTCAGTTTCGCATCAACTTCTTCAGCTGTCCAAGCATATCTCATGGAGTTCTGGCTCATCTCAAGAGCGGATGTTGCTACACCGCCGGCATTAACAGCTTTGGACGGAGCGACAACTTTAACGTTCTTCTGAAGGTATTCCAGAGCTTCATTTGTTGTAGGCATATTGGCAACCTCAATGTAGTACGGTACGCCGTTTTCAACGATCTTCTTAGCTTCTTCCATGCCAATCTCGTTCTGAGTTGCGCAGGGCAGAGCCACATCAACTTTAACGCCCCACGGTTTCTCACCAGCGTGGAACTCACAGCCGAACTTATCTGCGTAATCTTTCGCTTTGTCACGGCCGGAAGCACGCATCTCAAGAAGATAGTTGATCTTCTCGTCTGTAACGATTCCGTCGGGATCATAAACATATCCGTCCGGTCCGGAAATCGTAACAGCTTTTCCGCCCAGTTCAGCGATCTTCTTACATGCACCCCATGCAACATTGCCAAAACCGGATACTGCAACTGTCTTGCCTTTTAAATCTTCTCCAAAGTGTTTCAGCACTTCTACAAGATAGTAGATAGCGCCGTAGCCTGTAGCTTCCGGACGGATCAAAGAACCGCCGTAGCTGAGTCCTTTACCTGTCAGAACACCGTTCTCAAAGGAACTCTTGATCCTCTTATACTGTCCGTACAGATAACCGATCTCACGTGCGCCAACACCGATATCGCCAGCCGGAACGTCCATGTCCGGTCCGATATATTTGTAAAGTTCTGTCATAAAGGCCTGGCAGAAACGCATGATCTCTCCATCAGACTTACCGCGCGGGTCAAAGTCAGAACCACCTTTACCACCGCCGATCGGAAGGCCAGTCAGGCTGTTCTTAAATGTCTGCTCGAATCCCAGGAATTTGATGATACCGGAATAAACACTCGGATGGAATCTCAGGCCACCCTTGTACGGTCCGATCGCACCATTGAACTGGCAGCGGAAACCACGGTTAACCTGAACTTTTCCGTTGTCATCTGTCCATGTTACACGGAAGGAGATCATACGGTCCGGCTCAACCATTCTCTCAAGCAATCCAGCTTTTTCATATTCCGGATGCTGCTCAATGACAACTTCCAGAGATTTGAAAACTTCTTCAACTGTCTGGATAAATTCCGGTTCGCCAGCATTACGTTTTTTAACAGTTTCCAGCACTCGGTTCATGTACTCATTCATTTGAATATCCCCCTTATTTTTGTATCCCTATCGGCTTTTCTTTGCCGATAAACCTTGGTTGATTTAATAATAACCTGATAAATTTCAAAAGTCAATATATTTCGGTACAAATTGTACTATTTTTTACATTTTGTATGATTCCAGTACACCCACCGTTTTTTTCTGCATAACAAGCACATACTTTCATGGATTTCATAATATAATGGTAAATGATTTATCTAAGGAGAGACGCATGAATTGCCGACAGACAATGAATAACCGATATGCTTCACCGGCTTCCGAATGCGCGCCTTGCTCCACGCGAAACAGCTGCGGCAATGGTGAACCTCTGGACACTTTTCCTGTTGCCATGGCCTATGTTCCCTGGCAGACTTTTCATCATACACTGGACCTTCAAAAAGCCCTCATGGTGGGAACGATTTTTCCAGAATTATGTCAACCATTTTGTGGAAGGGGGCCCAGGCGATGAGAAACATGTGTCAATTTTCCAAAGAGCAGTTGATGTTGATCATCTATCAGCACAGTTTTGCTGTGGATGATATTGTTTTATATTTGGATTCCCATCCAGACGATGGTCAGGCACTGGAATATTTCCGGGAACACAACCATATAAGAAATCAGGCTTTAAAAGAATATGCCCGTCGCTTCGGTCCTCTGACCATTGAAACGGCAAATGATACGGCCAGCCAGTCCTGGCAGTGGATACAGACAAAATGGCCCTGGGAAGGAGGCGCATGCTAAATGTGGAATTATGAAAAGCGACTTCAGTATCCTGTCAATATCACCCGGCCCAATGCTCAGATCGCCCAGGTGATCATGAGTCAGTACGGGGGCCCTGATGGCGAAATGGGCGCTTCCATGCGTTACCTTTCCCAGCGGTTTGCCATGCCCAATCGGCAGGCCATGGGCATGCTGACTGACATCGGCACCGAAGAACTGGCCCATCTGGAAATCGTTGCTACCATCGTCACCCAACTGACCCGTGATCTGACTCCGGAAGAGCTGAAAAAATACGGTTTTGATAAATATTATGTGGATCACACGGTTGGTATATGGCCCCAGGCCGCCGGAGGTATTCCATTTAATGCCTGTGAATTCCAGTCCAAAGGCGATCCCATCACAGATCTGTTTGAAGATATGGCTGCAGAGCAAAAAGCCCGTACCACCTATGACAATATTCTCCGACTTGTGACCGATCCGGAAGTCGCTGATCCGATCCGTTTCCTTCGAGCCAGAGAAATCGTACACTTCCAGCGTTTCGGTGAAACACTCCGAATTCTACAAGAACAGCTGAACAGTAAAAACTTCTATGCCTTTAACCCCAGTTACGATGCCCCTGTAAAATGTAATTGCGACAATAACTGTCGTTGATCTTTCCTGCTGCTATGATTTATATAAAGTCATAGCAGCAGTTCCTATAATTTATGGTATAATAATTGCACAAAGTGCAATCCAGGCCGATATACATCGGCCTGCCTTGCTAACGCAAGGATGATACCGGAAAGCAAATGTCGCATACGCACCGCTTTCTTCCCTGCGCACGTGGTATAATGTTCACGAAAGCAATGAGCCGCATACAGACATCCGCAAGACATTTTGTGCACTTGTGTACAGAAAACGTCTTACGGATGGCGGCATAGGGCGAATGCCCGTGAGCGAGTGGAGCCGGAGCGGAACGAGCCTGGCACGGCGTGAAAAACCGGCCTTCCCCGCAATGCAAGGGATCATCATGCATAAGAAAAAGAGGGGAGTCTTTCCATGAATATTATCATTGTAGGATGCGGAAAGGTAGGCAGCAATCTGACAGAGCTGCTTATCAATGAGGACCATAATATCACGGTCATTGACACCAGAGAGAAAAAAGTAGCCCATCTGACCGAAAATTTTGATGTCATGGGATATGTGGGCAATGGCGCCAGTATCGACACACTGACCGAAGCCAATATACAAGAAACCGATATTTTGATCGCTGTAACCGGCTCAGATGAAACCAATCTTCTGATGTGCCTCATGGCCAAGAAGGCTGCCCGCTGCCACACCATCGCGCGGGTACGCAATCCCATGTACAATCGGGAAATTGATTTTATCAAAGCCCAGATGGGCATTTCCATGATCATCAACCCGGAACTCGCCGCAGCCAACGAAATCTTTCAGCTTTTAAGATTTCCATCTGCATATAAAATCGATGCCTTTTCCAGTGGAAAAGTCCAACTTTTCAAAATACTCATCCAAAATGGCCAAGTCCTGGATGGCCTGGAGGTAAAGGATCTGTCATCTGTCTGCAACTGCGATGTACTTGTGTGTACAGTCGAACGGGGGGACAACGTTACGATCCCTGGAGGCAACTTCAGGCTAAAGGAGGGGGACCTGATCACTGTCATCGCTTCCCAAGACAACATGATCGCCTTTTTCCGAAAGTTAAATCTTTCTGTCCGCCAGGCCCGTAACACTCTGATCATCGGCGGGGGGACCATTGGTTATTATCTGGCTAAAAGGCTTTTGGATGCCCATATCAAGGTACGTATCATAGAAAATGATCCAGATAGATGCGAACAGTTGGCAGAGGACTTGCCGGAAGCTTCCATTATCAATGGCGATGGATCAGATAAACAGCTTCTTATCGAAGAAGGACTGAGCCGTGCCGAATCCTTTGTCACATTGACAAACGTGGACGAGGAGAATATCCTTCTAAGTATGTTCGCCCAACGGCATTCCAAAGCAAAAACCGTCACCAAGATCAATCGCCTTGCTTTTGATGAGATCGTGGAGAGTCTTAATATCGGCAGTGTCGTCTATCCCAAATATATTACGGCAGATTACATCCTCCAATATGTCCGCGCGCTCCAAAACTCTGTGGGCAACCGGATCGCCAGACTTTACCACATCATGAACAATCGGGTGGAAGCGATCGAATTTTCCATTTCCGAATCTTCACCTGTCACAGATGTGCCTCTGATGAACCTGAATCTGAAAGATAACCAGCTGATCTGCTGTATAAACCGCAATGGCAAAATCATCATTCCCCGCGGGCAGGACACCATCCGGATCGGTGATTCTGTTATCATTGTCACACTGGAAAAAGGGTTGCAGGACGTACGCGATATTCTGAAAGGATAAGTGGCTATGAATTACTCAATGATTATTTACATATTGGGATGGATCCTTTCCTGTGAAGGGATTTTGATCCTCCCATCCTATATCGTCGCACTGGTATATGGAGAATTTGCTTCTGGCAATTGTCTTCTCATCGCAGCCGCCCTGTGTCTGATACTTGGATTTCCCATCACCCGCAAAAAACCGTCTGATTCTGTTTTTTATACAAAAGAGGGATTTGTCACTGTTGCTTTGTGTTGGATCGTGATCAGTATCATGGGCAGTCTGCCTTTTGTATTCAGCGGCGTCATCCCCAATCCGATCGATGCGCTGTTTGAAACAGTATCCGGTTTTACAACAACCGGCGCCAGTATCCTGACAGATGTGGACGCCATTCCCAAATGCCTGATCTTCTGGCGGAGCTTTACCCACTGGATCGGTGGAATGGGTATTCTCGTCTTTCTTCTGGCCTTCATTCCCATGAACGGCGGTTACCATATGAATCTGATGAAAGCAGAAAGCCCCGGCCCCTCTGTGGAAAAGCTTTTCCCAACTGTCCAGTCCACTGCCAAGACATTGTACAAGATGTATCTGTTCTTGACAGTCCTTCAGGTCATCCTGCTTTTGATCGGAAAAATGCCCTTGTTCGATGCCCTGACCATGACCTTCGGTACTGCCGGTACCGGAGGATTCGGCATACACAATGACAGCGCGGCCAGCTATTCGCCTTACTGTCAGTATATCATCACCATATTTATGATCCTTTTCGGCGTCAACTTCTCCGTCTATTTTCTGATCATGATACACAAGACCCGAAAAGCTCTCCAGACGGAAGAGATCCGGTACTATTTGGGGATCATCGCCGCATGTGTTCTTATTATCATGTTCAACATCCGGCATATGTACCCTACATTGGAAGAAACATTCCGCCACGCGGCATTTCAGGTGGCTTCCATCATCACCACTACCGGTTACTCCACAACGGATTTCAACTATTGGCCGGAATTGTCAAGGAATATCCTTCTGCTGATCATGTTTGTGGGAGCCTGTGCCGGCAGTACCGGCGGCGGTATCAAAGTTTCCCGGATCATTATCCTGGTTAAGTCCATCGGGCAGGAACTTCGCCATTTTATCCATCCCAGATCCGTCACAAAGATCACCGTGGATCGTAAAGTTGTCAGTTCCGAAAGCCTGAGAGGTATTTATGCTTTCCTTGCCGCTTATCTGCTGATCTTTGTTATTTCTGTACTTTTGGTCAGTCTGGATAATCTGGACGGAATAACAAACATTTCCGCAGTGGCATCTGCCTTTAACAATATCGGACCTGGATTAAATGAAGTCGGACCTTTGGCAAACTTTTCCGTTTATTCCAATTTTTCCACCTTTATCCTTACTATGGATATGTTGGCCGGACGTCTGGAAATTTTCCCGTTACTGCTTTTATTTACACCGGAAACTTGGAAAAAATTCTGATTTTTCCCATTTGAAAGCAGAACGGCAGGTATACGCCAAAAGTCCTTGACACCGAATGTAAAGTATGACAGAATCTTTATAATCAAATACATATCTTTGTATGCTTTCTGTATAAAGCATATGATAGAGGCGCGGTTTCCATCAGTACCTCAGACATATAGGACGGGCAGCCGTCTGATGAGAAAGGGGACACCGCCGAAGAAGCATCGTCCGCCCGGGGGCGTACTTCTGGGTCGCTGTAAAATATGCAGCGGACTGTCACATATTGTGGAGCGCTATCATTGGTTAAAAAACAGATTATTAAACCGTGAATGTGTTCTTTACTCGAACAGATTCGCGGTTTTTTATTATCCATACTTTGAATGTATACGAAAGAGAGGGAATTTATAAAATGATGAAAAAATCACGCTTTCGCCGGCTTCCGGCTCTTATGATCGTTTTTCTGGCCATTGTCCTGTGCCCTGTGCTGGCCTTTGCAAACGATGCGGCCACCTATCAGCCGGACATGTACGCCACCTTCTGGGCATTGATACCGCCTGTGGTCGCCATTGCCCTTGCACTGATCACAAAGGAAGTATACAGTTCACTGTTTGTGGGAATCCTTGTGGGCGCCCTGTTCTATTCTGGTTTTTCCTTTGAAGGCACTGTCACCCATATATTCCAAGGCGGCATTGTTTCCGTATTATCTGATCCGTACAATGTGGGGATCATCATTTTCCTTGTCATTTTAGGCAGCATGGTCTGCATGATGAACCGGGCCGGCGGTTCCGCTGCTTTCGGCCGGTGGGCCAAAACCCATATCAAAACCCGGGCCGGCGCCCAGCTGGCCACCATTGCGTTGGGAGTCCTCATATTTATTGATGACTATTTCAACTGTCTGACCGTTGGAAGTGTGATGCGTCCCATTACGGATTCACATAACGTTTCCCGGGCAAAACTTTCCTATCTGATCGATGCCACAGCCGCTCCAGTCTGCATCATCGCCCCGATTTCATCTTGGGCCGCAGCCGTTACCGGCTTTGTGGAAGGCGAGGATGGTTTTTCCCTGTTCATCCAGGCCATTCCCTATAATTACTATGCACTGCTGACTATTGTCATGATGATAGCCCTTGTATTGTTGAAGGCAGACTACGGCCCCATGGCTATTCATGAAAAAAATGCATTGAATGGAGATATTTATACCACACCTGAACGTCCCTATGCCGGCGCAGATGATATCGAAGGCCATCCGGATGGACGGGTCATCGATCTGGTCATCCCCATCATCAGCCTGATCGTTTGCTGTGTTATCGGCATGATCTACACCGGCGGATTTTTCTCCGGAGTCAGTTTTGTAGAATCCTTTTCTGCCAGCGATGCTTCTCAGGGATTGACCTACGGCAGTTTCTTCGCGCTGATCATCACTATGATCATCTACAAGATCCGGGGAGTTCTGTCTTTCAAAAAATGTATGGAATGTCTGCCGGAAGGATTTAAAGCCATGGTTCCAGCCATCCTGATCCTGACACTGGCCTGGTCTTTAAAGTCTATGACCGACAGCCTGGGCGCTGCCGAATATGTGGCCGGCATCATGGAAAACTGCGCAGGCAGCCTGATGAATATGCTTCCCGCAGTTATTTTCCTGATCGGATGCTTCATCTCCTTTGCCACTGGTACGTCCTGGGGTACTTTTGGTATCCTGATCCCCATTGTTGTCAGCGTTTTCTCCGGAACAAACCATACACTGATGATCATTTCCATATCTGCATGTATGGCTGGCGCTGTATGCGGCGATCACTGCTCACCCATATCGGATACAACGATCATGTCTTCCGCAGGCGCCCAGTGTGAACATGTAAACCATGTATCCACACAACTTCCATATGCCTTGAGTGCAGCTGTCGTCTCGTTTATCACTTACATCATCGCCGGCTTCACGCAAAACGCATGGATCAGCCTTCCCATCGGTATCCTGATGATGATCGGTTTCCTCGTTGTCATGAAAAGGATCCAACGGCATCTGGAATATCGAAAAAAATAACAGGATATCCACAGATCTCAAGTTAACCACGTAAGATCATATAAAGAGAAACGGTCTGCAGGCACGCCAAGTCCTGTAGACCGTTTCTTTTTTACCTATTTACATCAATCCCACAAGGAGGATACTTGCTATCATGCCGGCAAAAGTGGCAGTGAGAGCGCCGGCCAGTGTCCATCGGGTATCGGTGATCTTGACAGCCATGAAATAAACAGACATGGTATAAACACAGCTTTCCGTACAGCTGAGCATGAGAGCGGATAGAAGGCCGTATCTGGAATCCACCCCATATGTGGTAAAAATGTCCAGCATCATGCCAGTGGCTGCAGATGAAGAAAAGAGTTTGACGATCATCAACGTGACCACTTCCGGCACCAGATCGGCCCATTCCAGTAAAGGTCCCAGTATGTTTCCGATCATATCAAATATATGTGATGCTTTCATCACACCAATGGCGGTCAACAGGCCGATCAGTGTGGGAAGAATATGTACGGCTATTCCGAGTCCTTCTTTTGCTCCATCCAAAAAGATCGAAAAAATATCCAGTTTCATCAGAAGTCCATTGACGATCAGACACAAAATGATCAGCGGAATGATAATATCGGAAAGATAAAGGATCACACTCATCGGTATAGCCTCCCGGCAATTTTTACAAATACAACGCCGGCTGCCGTGGACGCCAGTGTGGCCAGGATCGCCGGAGCCACGATTTCCGTGGGTACAGCTGCTCCCGCCTGGCTTCGATGGGCGATAACCGTCATGGGTATAAGCTGAAGAGAAGATACATTGATAACAAGAAATGTACACATGGCTTTGCTCGCCCGTCTATTCTTCTTATCTTTGCTGCTGCTCAGTTTTTCCAACTCCTTCATGGCAGACAGGCCGGCCGGGGTGGACGCCCATCCTAGCCCCAGGATATTCGCTGCAAAATTGATGGCAATATATTCCCGCGCCGGATGATTTTCCGGAATCTCCGGAAACAAAAAATCAAGAACGCCTTTCATGGCGCTGGTCAGTTTTTTTAAAAGTCCTTCCGCTTCCGCCAGCTTCATCATGCCATTCCACATGGCCACTACCCCTGCCATGCCGATGGCATAAGTGACCGCATCTCCCGCAGAATCAACAAAAGCAGTAGAAACTTCTGTTATATGTCCGCCGATGATCCCCAGGATCACACCCAAAATGAGCATGCCGCCCCACAGATGATTCACAGACCTCACCCAATACGTCTTTTTACATTATGATATGAAACCGTTTCTGTGGATATGCTCTTCTGCCTATTCTTCTTTCAAGAGCATCTGATAGACATCCCGCTTCGACAATCCTCTGTCCTTTGCCACCGATTTCATGGCCTCTTTGCGTGATTGTCCCTGTTCTTCATAAAGAGCCATATGCTCTTTTAACGACATTTTCTGCCATCCGGCCTGCTCCTCTTTTTTAAGGACTTCCGGATCCGCCCCCTCAAGCACAAGGACATATTCACCTTTTGCCTCTTCCTTTTCATAATGATCCACAGCCTCTTCAAGGGATGTGAGCCACACATGTTCATATCTTTTTGTCAGTTCTTTACAGATGGCAATACGTCGGTTCCCTGTATATTCCTCGATACGTCTTAATGTTTTTAAAAGTCTGTGGGGCGCCTCATAAAATATGGTCGTACGTTCTTCTTGCTGCAAACGTGCCAGCACTTCTTGCTGCTCTTTCTTATCCGTTGGAAGAAATCCTTCAAAACAAAACCGCCGGGTACTCAGTCCAGACATGGTCAGCGCAGTGATACAAGCTGCCGGGCCTGGGAGGGATGTGACGGTGATACCCGCTTCCTGACAAAACCGGACCAATTCTTCTCCCGGATCCGATATCCCCGGCGTGCCCGCATCACTGACAAGGGCGATGTTTTTCCCGACTTCCATCTCCCGAATAAGATATTTTGCTTTATCGATCTTATTAAACTCATGATAACTGGTCATGGGCGTTTTTATCTGATAATGATTGAGCAGCTTGATCGTATGCCGCGTATCTTCCGCCGCGATCATATCCACCATATTCAACGTTTCGATGACCCTTGGCGTCACATCGTCCAGATTTCCAATGGGAGTGGCGCACAGATATAATTTTCCAGCCATAGCCTTCTCCTCCTGTTAATATCCATAAATATCATAAATCTCGTCAGTGTAAACTCCGGGAGCCTTATAGACGATCAATGGCGCTTCCACCTTCAGCCTGGACCGGCCGCCCCGGACCGCTTCGATCAAAACCATATTAGGCTCTTTATTTATAAAAGGATAGACCAGCTTCATCCTCTTGGGTTCCAGCTTATACCGGGTCATCACATCAAATATCTCCACCAGCCGGAAAGGCCTGTGTACCATGTAAAAACGGCCCCCTGGACGGACGAGCCTGCCAGCTTCCCTCACCACGTCCTCCAATGTGCACAATATTTCATGCCGGGCAATGGCTTTCGGCTCTTCCGGATTTTTCAAACCATGGCAGTCGGTCATGTAGGGCGGATTGCAGGTGACCACATCAAAGGATGAAAGTGGAAACAATCCAGAGGCTTCTTTTATGTCGCCGGTCACAATGTCAATATCCTTGTCCAATCCATTATAGCCAACGCTCCGTCTGGCCATATCTGCGCTTTCTTCCTGGATTTCCAGGCCGGTAAAATGTTTTCCTTCTGTTTTTGCCTTCAGCAGGATGGGGATAATGCCCGTTCCAGTCCCCAGATCCAATGCCGTTTCATTCTTCCTTACCTGGGCAAATCCAGATAAAAGTACCGCATCCATTCCAAAGCAAAATTTGTTGGGATCCTGGATGATCTTAAATCCATTCCGTTCCAGATCGTCCAATCTTTCTCCTTCTTTTAAATACGTCATTTTATCGCTCCTGACTACTGTTTTTCATGATCATAAAACATTTTAAAAAAGAGGAGTAAACACTCCTCTTTTTAATTTATAATACAGAACCTTTATTCTTCTTTTCCATTGCTTCCAGTTCTTTGAGTTCCGCATCATTGATATTCAGCTTTTCTTTTTTGCGCTTTGACCGGAACTTAAGCTGACTTACAGGATATTCCCGTATTTCTTTTTCGTCATTATCCAGCGTGATGACCACTTTTACCAACTGTCTGAGAACATTCACGCCAGAGACTTCTCCTTTAAAACCATCCGCTGTTGTCACATAGTCCCCATTGCTGGGAAGTTTTTTGTTCAGATATTCATAGGTCTCCTGCTCATTTTTCAGACAACACATCAAGCGTCCGCACACACCCGATATTTTTGCCGGGTTCAGAGACAGATTCTGTTCCTTGGCCATCTTGATGGAAACCGGCGCAAATTCGGATAAGTAGCAGTTGCAGCACAGGCACCGACCGCATATTCCCACTCCGCCTACGATCTTCGTCTCATCTCTGACGCCGATCTGCCGCAACTCGATACGAGTTTTAAATACTGACGCCAAGTCCTTGACCAGCTCGCGGAAGTCGATCCGCCCATCAGCTGTAAAATAAAACAAAACTTTATTGTTGTCAAATGTATATTCCGCATCGATCAGTTTCATGGCCAGCCCATGCTTCGCGATCTTTTCCAGACAAATATCAAAAGCCTTTTTCTCTTTTTCCTTATTTTGACTCTCTATTTTATCATCTTCAAGTGTGGCGATCCGGATCACTGGTTTCAAAGGCTGTATCACCTTATCATCGGTCACTTCTCTCGGGCCGATGATCACATCCCCGTATTCGATTCCCCGTGCCGTCTCCACGATCACATGCTGTCCCTTTTCCACCGGTTTATCCTGGGGATCAAAATAATATATCTTCCCCGCTTTCCTGAAACGGACACCTATTATTTTTATCATCCTAATTCTCCTTCATCACTAAAAGCATCATCTCCATTGCCACGTCGAAATTCACATTGGCATTCAAACGTACCTTTGCCTTTTCCAACGCTTTGATGATCTTGTCCAATCCTTCATAGGATGTCTTGCTTGCCTGCTCTGACAGACTCCGGTACTCGTCCTTATAAACGATCAGATTGGCATTCTTAGTCACTTTAAACATCAGCACATCCCGATACCAGACCATCATCATGTCGATAATGTCGATAATATCTGCTTTATATGCACTTAATTTCTTTATAGCTTCAACGATTTCGTAAACTTCCATTTCATGGATGCGTTTGACGATCTTCAAAATCTCTTGCTGAAGCTCCGTAAAATGCTCGGACGCTGCCATATCCACAGCCCGTCCCACAACCCCTTGGGAAAAAGCGGCGCAAATCCGCGCTTTATAATCCGGAATACTGTATTTTTCTTCCAGAAAAGTTTCGATCTGGGATTGTCTGACAGGTTTCAGATGAAACGTGATACATCTGGAACGGATCGTCGGCAGCATGGCCTCATTATTATTGGTCAAAAGCATGATGATCCCATACGCCGGCGGCTCCTCTATGGTCTTGAGCAAAGCATTCTGAGCCTGAACTGTCATTTTTTCTGCTTCATCTATGATATATATTTTATACTTGCTGCTATAGGGTTTTATCTGTATGTCATTATTGACCTGGGTCCGGACATCCTCCACGCCGATGCTTGCCGGCTTTTCATGGATGATCCATTTGACATCCGGCTGATTCCCAGAATCCATTCGGATACACGATGGGCACATGCCGCATGAATCTCCATATCCGGCTTCACACTGCAGCGCTTTTGCATATGTTTTTGCAAGGAGGTTCTTTCCACTGCCATTTGGCCCTTCAAAAATGTAGGCATGGGATATCTTCTTACTTTTCAAGGCTGCGCGCATGTGTTCAATGATCTCTTCATGTCCAATGATATCTCTGAAGTCTGACATAGAATCTTCCCCCCTTTTTTATATGGGCTGTCTTTCCCTCAATCTCCAACATGGCTTCTTAGGCTTCCTGGTATGATCCCTGCGCAAACAAGGCAGGCCGGTTCTTTACGCCGTGCCAGGCTCGTTCCGCCATGGCTCCACTCGCTCACGGGCATTCGCCCTATGCTTCCAGCCGCAAGACGTTTTCTGTCCGCAAGCGCACAGAAAACGTCTTGCGGCTGGAAACGCACGGCTCATTGCTTTCGTGGACATTATACCACATTTTTGTGGTGGGCTTCAATATTTCTGATTATTTGCTGTAAACAGTTTTCATAATTACTATTTTCGTATATTTCGGTTATTTCGCATTTTTCCAGATTTTCCTGAGAAAAGTCTTTTTCGTCGGCCAAATAGCGGCGGCACATTTCTGCGTATTTTGGCTGCTCCTGCTGTCTTTCTCTGAGCAACGCCCGCATCAGCCGTTCCCCATCTTCCACATGGATATATATGGGCTCCACATATTCTTTTCCAAAATAATCCCTCAGTTTTTCATAGGATTCCAATGTTCCGATGATCAGCATATCCTGTTGTCCTTTTGGATCGATCTGGCCGTCATCCACTGTAAAATAACTCCAAATTCCATGGACTGTGGGATAATTCCGACATTCGATCACTTTTCCAGCCTGGTCATAATCTTCCAGTTGCTGCCGGCTGACAAAATGGTATTCCACACCGTCTTTTTCGCCTTCCCTTGGCGGTCGAGTTGTATAGGAAACCACCGTCTTTAAATGGAGTTTTTCCTCTTCCATCAGATCTTTGTAAAATGTATCTTTTCCCGATGCGCTTTTACCCATCAGGCAGTATAACTTTGCCATAGCCATCTCCCGCTTATTTTTTTATGACCACCATCTGGTCTTGTTCCGGATCATAGCCTCCATGCAGCATCTGCCCGGCTTCAAGAACCTGCTTCATCTGGAGACATATACTGGCATCTATCGGTTCTCCCGGAGCCAGAATGGGAATACCGGGGGGATACTGATAAATGTAATCGCCTGACAGATGACCGATAGCCTGGGACAGAGTCACCTTTTCCACCGGCCTCTCGGCAGCTTCTCCCGGCGGCATCAACGGACAGGAAAAGGGTTCCCTAAAGCTTTCCGTAACATTCCAAAACCGGATATTCCCCTCCATGATCTTTCCATCGATCGCCTTCAGTGCATAAAACAGTCTGCGGAAACCTTCCTCTGTATCACAGACGCTGGTCATGGCCAGCACATAACTGCCGCAGACCATCTCCATCTGCAGATGATGATCTTCTCTCAGGCAGTCATAAAAGGCCTTCCCCGACAGATTCGTCCCCTCCACGGAAAGCACCAGCTTGGAAGGATCCGCCCCGACGATCTCCGGCATGCGTATATGTTTCAGCCGGTGAATGGCCTGTCGCAGTCGGCCCAACCTGTCTGCGTAGACTTCAAAAGCCTCTTTGCCCTCACTTAAAGCCCATGTCAGACACTGATCCACAGACGCCATCAGTACATAGGAAGGACTGGATGTTTGATAGGTTGAAAGCATCTTCCCCAATCTTCGTCGATCCACCTGATCCCCTTGTACGTGGATCAGCCCAGTCTGTGTCAAAGCCGGCATGGTCTTATGAAGGCTCTGGATCACCATATCCGCACCACCTTTTATACTACTTTCAGGAAAGTAGGAATACTGTCCCAAGTGAGCGCCATGGGCTTCATCCACAATGCATATGCCGCCATGGTCATGGATGATTTTGGATATCTGTCTGATATCGGACACGATGCCCTCATATGTGGGAGACGTGAGGATCATTCCCTTTATCCGTGGCCAGCGTTTCAGCGCTTCTTTGACATTTTCCGCCGATATGTCCATAAAAAATCCATATTCCCGGTTTTTCTCCGGCCATATATAGACGGGGCGCAGTCGGTTGATCTCCAGCGCGTGATAGACACTTTTATGGCAATTTCTTGCAACCAAAACCCAATCCCCCGGATGGAATGCTGTTGCTATGGCCGCAAGGATACCTCCGGAACTGCCATTGACTAAAAGACGGCTTTCCCCGGAACCGTAAAGCTTTTCAGCCTTTTCCTGAACTTGGGCTATAAGTCCATCCGCTTCGTGGAGATTGTCAAATCCGTCAATTTCTGTCAGATCAAACTGATAGGGATTGAGCATAGAAAAGCGATCGGCTTGTCTTTTATGTCCCGGCATATGAAAGGGATACGCATTGCTTTCCGAATATTCGATTAACGATTCATAAAGTTGTGCTTTCATATTTTTTTATCATAACATACAATATTTTTGTTGACAATGGCAGTATTTACTTGAACACACTTTCTGTGCTATGATACATTTGATATTTTATTCAGGAAAGGACACATTTCCCATGAAACAATCCGCAACAAACAAACTGGGGACACAGAGTGTTGGAAAACTTCTGATGGAACTGGCCGTCCCTTCCATTACGGCCCAAATCATCAATATGCTTTACAATCTCGTTGACCGTATCTATATTGGGCATATGCCCGATGGGGGCACTTTGGCTCTGACAGGTGTAGGTGTCTGCTTTCCCATCATCACTTTGATCAGTGCCTTCAGTAGCTTGATCGGAACTGGCGGAGCACCTCAGGCTGCCATCCGAATGGGGGAGAAAAACGACAAAGCCGCCGAAAGGATATTATCAGGCTGTGTAACAGTTCTTCTGATCCTTTCCATTATTCTTACCGCTATCTTTCTCATTTTTGGCAGGAACCTACTACTTCTTTTTGGTGCCAGTACGGATACACTTCCCTATGCTCTGGACTATATGAACATCTATGTAATCGGTACCGTTTTTGTCATGACATCCCTTGGCTTGAATCCCTTTATTTCCACCCAGGGATTTGCCCGTACCAGTATGCTGACCGTTATCATCGGTGCGGTCATCAATATTATCCTGGATCCCATATTTATCTTTATCTTTGATATGGGAGTAAAAGGCGCCGCTCTAGCCACAATCCTATCCCAGTGTGTATCCGCCATATGGGTTCTGCGTTTTCTCACAGGAAAAAGGACAACATTGCGCATAAAGCTATCCCAAATGCGGCCGGAAAAAAAATATATTTTTCCAGTACTTGCCTTAGGCATGTCCCCATTTATCATGGAAAGTACAGAAAGTCTTTTAAGTATCTGCTTCAATGCTTCTTTGCAGAAGTTCGGAGGCGATTTAGCAGTGGGATCCATGACCATACTAACCAGTTCCATGCAAATCCTTTCACTGCCATTAAATGGACTGACTCAAGGGGCCCAGCCGATCATCAGCTATAATTACGGTGCCGGAAATCAAGAACGGGTACAGAAAGCCTTTCGGCTTTTATTTATTTCCGCTATTTCCTATTCTTGTACCTACTGGCTTTTGAATATGCTGTTTCCTTCATTTTTCGTATCCCTGTTTTCCAACACAGCGGAACTGAAATCTATGGCATCTTGGGCCCTTCGTATCTACATGGGCGGCTGTTTCATCACGGGAGTCCAGACCGGCTGCCAGCGGACTTTTGTGGCCCTTGGACAGGCTAAAATCTCCCTTTTCTTGGCATTGCTCAGAAAGATTATCCTCCTTATCCCGATGATTTACATATTCCCCTTGTTTATCCAGGATAAAGTATTCGCTGTATTTTTAGCTGAGCCAGTGGCTGATATTCTAGCCGGATGCACTACTTTTACCATGTTTATGTTATCTTTTAATAAAATCCTTAAAAAACGGATGTCGATATTGGGTTAAAAATGCCTGCTCTGTATGAAAATCATCTTTCACTTAAACAAAAAACGGTTTCCCATAAAGTAGTGAATCCGCTCAAAAATCTTTTCCATATCCGATTTTTGATGTTGATCCATAACTTTTGGAAAACCGTTTTTTAATGAATATCAACATAAGTGTTATGCATTTCATCTTCCAGTGGAACCAAAACCATTCTCGCCCCTAAGGGTATCGTCCAGCTCCTCTGCTTCAAGAAATTCCGCAGTCAGGAAGGGAGTGATCACCATCTGGGCGATCCGTTCACCGTGTTCCACAGTAACCGCCACCCGTGAATGATTGTGCAGCGGCACCATCACTTCGCCTCTGTAATCCGCATCTACCACACCTACTTTATTGGCTGGAGCCAGCCCTTTTTTAGTGGCCAGACCGCTTCTGGCGTAGATCAGTCCGGCATATCCTTCCGGTATGGCCATGGCTAAACCGGTCTTTATAAGAACCGTCTCCCCGGGGGCAATGGTCACCGGTTCATCCATACACGCATACAGATCCGCTCCGGCGCTATAGGGGGTGCCGTAAGTGGGCAAAATCGCATTTTCCTTCAGTTTTTTGATCTTTACCTGCTGTTTTAACATTGATTTTCTCCTAATATTCTCTGTTTATTCGTAACCTTCGACCAGAACGACTTTTTTCTGTTCCAGTGATGCCTTCACATCAATGGTCCGCTGATTGGCTGAACCTTTAAAGCGTTTTGTCAGATCCTTCTTGGCCTCAATGAACTCGCCGTCCACCAATACATCGATATAGGACAGCATTTCCTTTGTCTCCGGCCATTCTCCGGCCATCCGTCCCACGATATCCCGGTCAAAAAGGTATCCGGAAAAACACCAGATGTTCTTTTCCGGATATACTTCCCGTACCCGCCTGAGAAGGGGAAGCAGCCCCTTCTGGTTCGCGTACTCAAAAGGCTCGCCGCCAAGAAGGGTCAGGCCGGCGATATAATCCGGCTCCAAATATTTTAAAATGGTTTCCACCGTTTCATCCGTAAAGGGGTTACCGTAACTAAAATCCCAGGCTTCCTCATTGAAGCAGCCCGGACACCGGTGGGTGCAGCCGCTGACAAAAAGGGATATGCGTACCCCCGGACCGTTGGCCACATCAAACTGTTTGATATCTGCGTAATTCATCGGATCTGCCCTTTATCATTATATGTGAAGGACTCTGGCGGCAATTTCCTTTGTCTTTCCCACATTCCAGAAATTCTCTCCCAGATATCCGCAGGTTCTTCGAGTCACATTCATTTTGGAATGATCTTTATTGCCGCACTGGGGGCATTCCCATTCCAGATCTTCGTTGACGATGATCTCACCGTCAAATCCACACACATGGCAATAGTCGGATTTGGTATTAAACTCGGCGTACTGGATATTGTCATAAATGAACTTCACCAGTTCTTCCAAAGCTTCCAGATTATGACGCATATTGGGAATCTCCACATAAGAGATGGCGCCGCCGGAGGAAATCTTCTGGAACTGGCTTTCAAACCGGAATTTACTGAATGCATCGATCTTTTCCCGCACATCCACATGGTAGGAATTGGTGTAATATCCTTTGTCCGTCACATCTTTGATCACGCCAAAGCGCTCCAGGTCGATCCGTGCGAACCGATAACACAGGGATTCCGCCGGCGTACCGTACAGTCCGAAATGGATGCCTGTCTCTGCTTTCCATTTATCTGTTGCGGAACGCATATGATTCATCACCTTCAAGGCAAATTCCTGGCCTTCCGGTGTGGTATGGCTGACGCCCTTCATCAGTTTCGTCAGTTCATAAAGGCCGATATATCCCAGTGATATGGTGGAATAACCATTGTGGAGCAGTTTGTCGATCTTCTCACCCTTTTTCAGCCGGGCAATGGCACCGTACTGCCAGTGGATGGGACTCACATCAGACAACGTGCCTTCCAGCGCTTTATGCCGGCACATGAGGGCTTCATAGCACAATTCCAGACGTTCATCCAGAAGTTTCCAGAATTTGTCCTCATCTCCCCGGGCAATGATGCCGATCTGGGGTAAGTTCAGGCTGACAACCCCCTGGTTAAACCGTCCCTCGAATTTATAATTGCCGTTTTCATCCTTCCAAGGCGTGAGAAAGCTTCGGCAGCCCATGCAGCTGAACACGTTTCCTTCATAATTTTCCCGCATTTTTTTCGCGGAAATATAATCCGGATAAAGACGTTTTGCCGAGCATTTCACCGCCAGCTTGGTGATATAATCGTATTTTCCGCCTTTCAGACAGTTATGTTCATCCAATACATAGATGAGTTTCGGAAAGGCCGGCGTCACATAAACGCCCTTTTCATTTTTGATCCCTTCCAGACGCTGGCGCAGGATTTCCTCGATGATCATGGCATTTTCTTTCACATATTCATCCTTGGGATCCAGGTTCAGGAAAAGGGTGACAAAGGGTGACTGGCCGTTTGTGGTCATCAGCGTGTTGATCTGATACTGGATCGTCTGAACGCCGGAACGCAATTCATCTTGAAGCCGGATATTCACCAGCCGGTCGATCTCATCTTCTGTCAGTTCACCATTAAATTCGTTTAAAATAGATTTTTTATATTTATCATAACTTTTTCGGAGGTATTTCCCCAGGTGTCGCACATCCACCGACTGGCCGCCGTACTGACTGCTGGCCACCGCCGATATGATCTGGGTCATGACCGTGCATGCCACCTGGAAGCTTTTCGGGCTTTCGATCAGCTTGCCATTCATAACGGTGCCCTTGTCCAGCATATCGCCGATATTGATGAGACAACAGTTAAATATGGGCTGGACAAAATAGTCCGCATCATGGAAATGTAAAACCCCTTCTTCATGGGCTTTGGATATCTTTTCCGGCAGAAGCAGCCGCCGTGTCAGGTCTTTGGATACTTCACCGGCGATCAGATCCCTCTGGGTGGATGCAACCACTGCGTTTTTATTGGAGTTTTCTTCCATAACATCTTTATTGCTGTTTTTGATCAGACTTAAGATGGAATCATCAGTGGTGTTGGCCTTCCGCACCAGTTCCCTCTGATACCGATAGATGATATATGTTTTCGCCAGTTCATATTTTCCCCCGGCCATCAGTTTCTGCTCAATGATATCCTGGATATCTTCCACCAGCATCCGCTTTCTATTCCGTGTCTCCACATAAGTCACGATCTCATCAATGACATCCTCCTGGACTTTTTCTTCCGGCGGAACTTCGGCATTGGCTTTGCGGATCGCTGTCTGTATCTTACTCCGGTCGTAGTTCACTTCCCGGCCATCCCGCTTGATAACGATCATAACGTACCTCCTCTGAAAATCTCGTTTTTCCCATTCCATGTCAGCTCTTCTCGCTGACGTGCCAACGCCTATTATAGCATCTTGCCTATGAAAAATCCATACCCAAAAATACAAAATATAGTTTTTCTTTTTGCAAAAACAACTATATATTGTATGACAATTTTTAAAACTCTTTTTATCCGAGAACAGCTTTCGCAATGTCCACCGACTGTTTGGCGTCCTTTGCATAGTGATCCGCGCCGATCTGGCGGGCATAATCTTCCGTCAGAACAGCGCCTCCCACCCAAACCGTACAGTCGCATTTTTCTTTCAGCTGGCGAATGGTCTCTTCCATGCTGACAACCGTTGTCGTCATAAGGGCGCTCAATCCTACCAGACGGGCCCCTGTCTTTTGGACCGTTTCCACGATCTTTTCCGGAGGCACATCCTTCCCCAGGTCGATCATGTCATAGCCATAGTTTTCCATGACCACCTTCACGATATTTTTCCCGATATCATGGATATCGCCTTTAACGGTGGCGATCACCACTTTACCTTTGGATACCCGGTTGCCGGAAGGTTCCTTTGCCAGTGTCTTTTTGATGACCTCAAAGGCTGCCTGGGCTGCGGTCGCCGACTGGATCAGCTGGGGCAGGAACAATTTTCCCGTCTCAAAGTCCGTTCCCACTTTGTCCAAAGCCGGTATCAGTATTTCATTGACAATGGACATGGCAGACATGGTTTCCAGCAGCTTTTCTGTGGCCGTTCCGGCGTATTCCTTTATACCGTTGCACACAGCATATTCCAGAGTCATATCCGTTTTCTTCACCGGCGCCGTCTCTGCTTTTTGCTGCCGGCTGTATTTTTCCACATAGTATTTGGAACCTTCGTCCCGGTTATACAACACATTAAACGCATCGACTGCTGCCATCATGGCTTCATTATTCGGATTGATGATGGGCAGATCCAGTCCGGCGGCCATGGCCAGCGTCAAAAATGACGTGTTGATCAGTTCCCTCCTGGGGAGACCAAAGGAAATATTGGATACTCCCAGCACAGTCTTAACTCCCAACCGCTCTTTTACGAGGGTCATGGCTTTTAATGTTTCCACCACTTCTTTTTGCTGGGCGGAAGCTGTCAAAGTGAGACAGTCGATATAAACATCTTCCTTCGGTATACCATAGGAAAGGGCCTTTCTAACGATCCTTTCTGCCACGTCAAAACGCTCTTTGGCAGTCAGCGGGATTCCCTTTTCATCCAGTGTCAGTCCCACAACGGCAGCCCCGTATTTTTTCACGATGGGCAGGATCCTGTCCAAAACCGCTTCTTCCCCATTGACCGAATTGACGATGGGTTTTCCATTATAGATGCGCAGCGCCTTTTCGATCACATCCGGGTTGGAAGAATCGATCTGAAGGGGCACATCCACCACGCCCTGCAGTTCCTTCACCACTTCGCACATCATACCGGCTTCATCGATCTTCGGAAGTCCCACGTTCACGTCCAGGATATGGGCGCCGGCTTCCGCCTGGCTGATACCCTGAGCCAGGATATAACCGATATTATGATTTAACAGGGCTTCTTTGAAAAGTTTTTTTCCAGTGGGGTTGATCCGCTCACCGATGATACGCACGCCGTCGATCTCCACCACCTGTGTGCTGCTGCAGACGGCAGCTCTTGACCTCACATGGCGCTTCACCGGCTTTTTATCTGCCAGCATCTTTTTGATCTCCCGGATATACTCCGGCGTCGTTCCACAGCATCCGCCGAAAATGGTCACGCCCAGGTTCACATATTTTTCCAGCTGGTCGGCAAACTGCCGGGCTGTGATCTGATAGGTGTCCGAATTCAGATCTGGCAGCCCCGCATTGGCCTTTATGATCACCGGCAGGGGCGTCCACTGTACCAGTTTCCGCGCCAGGGGATAGATCTCATCCGGCCCCAGGGAACAGTTGATCCCGATGGCGTCCACGCCCAGACCGGTCAGAGTCAGTGCCGCCGCCTCCACCGTTACGCCGGTAAATGTCCGTCCGTTCCGCTCAAATGTCATCGTACACATCACCGGAAGGGAAGTGTTCTCCTTTGCCGCCAGCACGGCCGCTTTCATCTCCAGAAGATCCGTGCTTGTCTCAATGACGATATAGTCCGCTCCCGCTTTTTCGCCCCAGACCATCATCTCCCGGAACATGTCATAGGCTTCTTCAAACTTCAACGGTCCGTTTGGTTCCATCAATTCTCCGATGGGGCCCACATCCAATGCCACCGACACATCCCTTCCCCGGGCTGCTTTTCTGGCGCAGGCCACACCGGCGGAAACGACCTCTTTTACGCTGTATTCGCAGTAGCCCAGTTTATAGCGATTGGCGCTGAACGTATTGGCATAAATGATCTGAGATCCGCTTTCGATATATTGACGGTGTATCCCGGTGATGATCTCCGGATGGGTTATATTTAAAGCTTCCGGAACCTTTCCCATGGGTGCGCCGCACTGCTGCAGCATGGTTCCCATGGCTCCGTCCAGCAAAACAAATCGGTTTTCAAAATCTAACATATCGTGCCTCTCTTTCTGAAACTACAGTTATCCCGGTTATTGCAGTGATCACATTTATTTTTCCTTTTATCTCTTGCGGTATCCGCCACACCGATGACAGCGGTCACCGATTTACTCGGTATCATCAGAAAACTTTCACTTAAAGAGACACCGATCTTCCGATATGTATCCAGTACACGTATAAAATCCCTCTGAAGCTCCAGGGGCATATCCCCGTATCCTGGGCTGAAACGCCAGGTGATATTTTTTCCCTCCGCCTGAACGGCTTTTTCTATCTCCCGCTCTGCCATATCCGCGATCTGCTCCACCGCCTGTATACCGCATGCATCCAATACCACGCCCGCATCCGGTTCAGTGATCATCCATCGGCGGATCCTTTTATCCAATTCCACACCTGCGGTCGCACACAACAGATACACATCTCTGCAGCTTTCCAGATGATCCCGTATATCTTTTCCCGTCATGCAGATCCCCGTCCCGGGAATCTCCACACCCTGATCTGTAAACACTACAGGAAACCTTCTATATATGTATTTTCCCTGGCATATACGGCGGGTTTCATCCATACACCGTTCCAGCAGTTCTTCGATCCGCTGATTAAGCCCATTCTGTCTGTAGCCCAGATATCTGAGGATCTCATTTTTATTCAATAGTTCAAGCATATCGGACATCTCCCGAAAATCATTTATTGCAGCTTGTCAGTATATTGGAAATGCTTTCCGTGATCCGGGTTGCCACTTCCACCCGGTTCATGGTGTAAAGATGGATTCCCCGCACATCATTATTGATCAGATCGATGATCTGTTCTGTTGCAAAGGCAATCCCCGCATCTTTTAGCGCTGTGGGATCATCCGCGTATTTATTGATCATCTTTGAAAATTTCATAGGGAAACTTGCGCCGCACATGGACACCGTCCGTTCGATCTGGGACTTGTTCACCACCGGCATGATCCCTGCTTCAATGGGGACGCGGATACCTGCTTTTTCCACTTTATCCATGAAATTGTAGAATTGACCATTGTCAAAGAAAAGCTGGGATATGAGATGAGTTGCTCCCGCATCCACCTTCCGTTTCAGATTTTCAATATCTTCGTCCAGGGAAGCCGCTTCACAGTGGCCTTCCGGATAGCAGGCTCCGATCACATTGAAACTGTCATCGTATTCCCGGATAAAACGGGTCAGATCATCCGCATGTTTAAAATCGATCACATCATTTTCCGGCGTCTTATCCCCTCTCAGCGCCAGCACGTTGGATACGCCGGAGGCCTTCAGCTGATCCAGAAATGAACGCACGCTCTCTTTTGTCGATCCCACACAGGTGAGATGGCTCACCGGCTCAATACCGTATTCACTCCGGATCATGGAAGCGATCTCACAGGTTTTCTGCTTCTGTGAGGGGGAACCGCCTGCCCCATATGTGACACTTATGAAATCCGGGCGAAGGCCGCGGAGACCATAAAGGGTATTGTAAATCGTATCGATAGATGTTGTTTTTTTCGGGGGGAATACTTCCAGTGAATAGATCACTTTCTTGCTGTCAAATAATCTGCTTATGTTCATATCTTTCACTCCTCCTGCTATTTTTAATCTTTTTTATTATAGCCTCACCCACCTGTTTTTTCAACAATCCATTGGATTATTCAAAAAAGCATAGTATAATAATGAAAAAGTTAATTTCTCTGGAGGTAATATAATGAAATTTACGAAGATGCACGGCTGCGGCAATGACTATATTTATGTAAACTGCTTTGAGGAAACCGTTCACCATCCAAGAGAACTGGCTATCCGTTTAAGCGACCGCCACTTTGGCATTGGTTCCGACGGTCTTATCCTTATATATCCTTCTGACAAAGCCGACTTCCGTATGGCCATGTATAACATGGACGGTTCGGAAGGTAAAATGTGCGGCAACGGCGTCCGCTGTATCGCAAAATATGTCTATGATCATCATCTGACGGACAAGACCCATATCACCCTGGAAACCCTCGCAGGCATCAAATATCTGGATCTTTCCGTGGAAAACGGTAAAGTGGCGAATGTTACCGTAGATATGGGGAAACCTGTTTTTAGAGGAAAAGATATCCCTGTCAATATTGACAAAGACCTGATCATCAATGAACCTATCCAGGCAGATGGCAGTCTTTGGCATATGACCTGTGTGTCCATGGGCAATCCCCATGCCGTTGTTTTTGTGGAGGACACCGAGCATATGGATATATGGAATATGGGACCGGTGTTTGAAAAACATCCCATGTTCCCGGAACATGTCAATACCGAATTTGTTCAGGTCCTGGATCGTAAAAATATCAACATGCGTGTCTGGGAAAGGGGATCCGGAGAAACACTGGCCTGTGGAACCGGCGCCTGCGCTTCTGTCGTGGCTTGTGTCCTGAACGACAAAACGGACAATGAAGTGACCGTCCACCTGCTTGGCGGAGACCTTTTCATCAAATATGATCAGGATGAGAACACGGTATTTATGACAGGGCCTGCAGTGGAAGTGTTCAGCGGTGAGATCGATATAGCTGAGTGAAAACCGTTTATAACAGAAAGGATATTGGAGCATATGAAATTATCAAAACTACTTGAACATCTGAATTTTACCTGTATTCAGGGATCAACGGACACAGATATCACCGATCTGTTATACGATTCCAGAAAGGTCCATGAAGGTTCCGTTTTTGTCTGTATCAGCGGTTCGGTACGGGATGCCCATGAGTTTATACCGGAAGTCATTGAAAAAGGGGCCGCAGCCGTCGTTGTTGAAAAAGATGTGACTGCGCCGGAACATGTGACAGTCATCAAAGTAAACAACACCCGCAAAGCGCTTGCCTTTATGTCTGCCGCTTATTTTGACTATCCGGCGGAAAAACTCAAGACCATCGGTATTACCGGCACCAAAGGCAAAACGACCACCGCCTACATGGTCCGCTCCATATTGGAAAAATCCGGCTTCAAGACCGGCCTGATCGGCACGATCGAAACGATCATCGGTGATAAGGTCATCAAAGCTTCCAATACAACCCCTGAATCTTATATCGTCCAACAATATTTCCGTGAAATGGTGGATGCCGGCTGTGACAGTGTGGTCATGGAAGTCTCCTCCCAGGGACTTATGCTCCACCGGGTATCCGGTTTCACCTTTGACTATGGCATATTTACCAACCTGGAACCGGACCACATCGGCCCCAATGAACATAAAGATTTTGACGACTATGCCCGCTGCAAAGCCATGCTTTTTAAGCAGTGCCGCCACGGTATATTCAACGGCGATGATCCGCATCTGGACCGGATGCTTGAAGGACATACTTGCGATGTGGAAACCTTCGGTCTGTCCGATAAAAATGACTTATGGGCTAAAGATATCCAGCTGCTCCACAAGCCCGGCTGCCTTGGCGTGACCTATCAACTGGAAGGAAAACTTTCCATGCCTGTGGAAATCGACATTCCGGGCAAGTTCAGCGTCTATAATTCGCTGACCGCCATCGCCATCTGCCTGAACTTCGGTGTGGAAGCCTCCGCCATACAGAGCGCCCTGAAAGATGTCCGTGTAAAGGGCCGTGTGGAGATCATCCCCATATCCCCCCGGTTCACATTGATGATCGACTATGCCCACAATGCCATGGCTCTGGAAAGCCTTCTTCTGTCTCTAAAAGAGTACCATCCCAAGCGTCTGGTCAGCGTATTCGGCTGTGGCGGTAACAGGGATCCCCACCGTCGGTTCGAGATGGGCGAGATTTCTTCAAAGCTGGCTGATCTGACTGTCGTCACTTCGGATAATCCCCGATTTGAAGAGCCTATGGCCATCATAGAAGATATCCTTGTTGGTGTTAAGAAGGGCCCCGGCAAATATATCACCATTCCGGACAGAAAGGAAGCGATCCGCTACTGTATGACCCATGCCGAGGACGGCGATGTGATCGTGCTGGCAGGAAAGGGGCATGAAGATTATCAGGAGATCAAAGGGGTTAAATACCCCATGGACGAAAGGGATCTGATCGCGGATATCTTAAAAGAAACCCCTATATCCTGATAAGTATTTGTCTTTTATTTAACGCTTGACAACCCGGATAAAAGCGGGTATCATTTATCTTAATAACAGTAATTATTACTATTTTAAAAGGAGGGTTTTGTATGGAACTTAAAGGTTCAAAAACAGCAGCTAACTTGATGACAGCATTTTCCGGTGAATCTCAGGCACACACCAAATATCTTTATTATGCGAGCAAGGCAAAAAAAGACGGCTACGTGCAGATCGGAAAATTATTTGAGGAAACCGCTCTGAACGAAAAAGAACACGCTAAAATCTGGTTTAAGCTGCTCCACGATGGTATGCCGTCCACAGAAGCCAATCTGGCTGATGCCGCAGCCGGAGAAAACTATGAGTGGACAGATATGTATGCTCAGTTTGCTAAAGAAGCCCGTGAAGAAGGCTTTGACCATATCGCTGATCTCTTTGATGGTGTGGCTGCCATTGAAAAAGAACATGAAGAACGCTATCGTAAATTACTGGCCAATATTGAAGGCGGTCTTGTATTCTCCCGCGATGGCGATATGATCTGGCAGTGCTCCAATTGCGGACACATCCACGTTGGACCGAAAGCTCCGGAAGTATGTCCGGTTTGCGCGCATCCCCAGTCCTATTTTGAACTGAGAAGCACAAATTATTGATACTGCGGACCGTTGACCGCTGCTACAATATTCATGTAAAATAGCTATCATTCGTCTATAAAAAGCAAAAAGTCCCCCCATTGAAAAACCATGATCTTTCAATGGGGGGATTTTACTGATCCATTTTATCATTCTTATAGTATTTTTGAAGTTTCTTTCGGATACGCTCTGCTCTTTTTCGGCAAGCTGACGGCTTTATACCCAAATATTTCGATGTCGTTTCATAGTCCACTTCATAAACATAGATAAGTTTCAGAAGTTCCATCTCCTCTTGGGACAAAACTTCTTTATACATATCGTAAAAATGTTCATCCTGCTCTGCGATATCTGCCGCATAACTATCCAATATCTCCAGGATATCTGTTTCCTTCTTCCACTGATTCTGCTGCTTTTTCAGAGCTTTCCACATATTGTACTTTGCAGCTTTTATGATCCAGCCTTCCGGATTGGGATGATTTTCCACGGTATGCATATTTTTCAGCATGATTTCCCAGGTATCCAGCATCACGTCCTCGATCAAATACATATCCGATGTCCATTTCCGCAGGATACGGATCAGCTTCGGCTCCATCCTTTCGATGAGTGCGATTGCCCAAAGGCGCTGCTGTTCACGATCATCCTTCCGTTGGCTCAAGCTCTTTTTGTCGGCATAACTGTTTAAATCGTTCTATATCTGTTTTAAAGAGTTGGGCCAATTCATCTGTATATCCGATGATCACATGCTTGACCGAATTTTGTATATATTGCAATGTCTCCTCGGTCATCTCTTCGGATTTCATCACCATACTATACGTTTTTCCATCATCTGTACGTATCACGATCTGCCTTGTAACACCTGTTTTTACGATTCCATAAAGTTTATGTGTGGTATTTGAACCATATGCCCAAAGAACCTTCGGTGATTCAAGTACGTGGAAGGAAGCCCCTGTCCAGAACATCATATAGTCTCCCCCGGCACGGAGACCATTGACCTCCGGTATACTGCTGTAAAAATTCTCCATTCTGGCTTCACAGACTTCCGGATTGCCCGATTTTTCCGCAACGGCTTTGATATCCTTTTGACCGCCCCGTGTCATGGTCAAAACGATCAGGATCACTGCAACTGCCAAGAATATGACACCTGCTATTACAAGGAAAAACAGAGTGTTCACCGGAGTCGTATTAACATAATCCACTCTCAGATAAAGGGGCAGGAATAACTCCTGAAGTTCCGCATCCATGTCATCATATTCCAAATATTCATGATAATACTGGAGACTCTCTTCTTCCATGGGAAGGATGGTTCCTGTCACTGTCATGGAACCTGTGATCTCCGATGTGGGATCCATAAGATAACTTTGAGTCTGATCCATAAGTGCGTCTGCCTCTTCCAGATATTTTTGAGGCATATATAGACTCATATATTCATACTCGCCTACTGGTATCAGATACTCCCGAGCCACAATGGTATCCTCATTGCCAGAACTCTCCACATCCTGTGCATACCAGTCATAAATCCCGTTTATTTCCGCTTCCACGTAAGCGCCGGACAGCTGATCCACGCTTAATTCAGAAAGCTGCTGAGGCCCTCTAAAATAAAGAAGGACATCAGGCAACCATAATCCCAGCAAAACGCATGCTGCGATCAAGCAGATGACGATTGCTGGTAATCTCTTTTTTAAACATTTCTGACGTATTTCTTTTTTCATGCTTTTCCCCCTCTGTGTCTTATCAGCCAGCTACAATAACCCCATTTTCACTGTCTATCGTCACTACAGCTCCTGTTTTCAAAATGTCTGTGGCATTATCCACACCAATGATGACCGGTATATCCAGACTGAGACCGACTGTAACTGCATGTCCGTTCTCATTTTTATCCTCAACCACAATTCCCGATGCTGTCTTGATCTGTTCCATCATCTTATTATCGGTTTCAGAAATAACAATGATATCACCGGATTTGTATTGATTGATCAAGTCTTCCTTTGTCTTACAGACACAAAGTCTGGCACAGGTTTTTCTCTTGTTTATACCATTCCCTGTGGCCAAAATATGACCCACGACATGAACTTTGATCATATTCGTTGTTCCGGAAATACCAAGGGGCACACCTGCTGTGATGACCACCACATCCCCCTGTTTCACATATCCTTTTGCCTGGGCCATATCCACGGCATGATTGAACAGATCATCGGTACTTTTCTTTTCTTCGATGACGAGCGGACGCACACCCCATGAAAGGTTAAGCTGGCGGCAGACATTATCTGTCATGGCACATGCGATGATCGGACAGGTGGGACGATATTTTGAGATCATCCTGGCTGTTCCGCCGGATTTAGTTACCGTGATGATGGCCGATGCCTTCAGATCCATACTTGTTGTACAGGTTGCATGGGAAATGGCATTGGTGGCGTCAATTCTCCTGCCCCCTTCAAACTCTCTGAACCGGCGTTCATAATTGATATCTTTTTCCGTACGGGTGGCGATCTTGACCATTGTCTTTAATGCTTCCACTGGATACATACCAGCAGCTGTCTCTCCAGACAACATAATGGCGCTTGTGCCATCATATATGGCATTGGCCACATCTGTTGCCTCTGCTCGCGTGGGCCGCGGATTCTTCATCATGGAATCCAGCATCTGAGTCGCTGTGATAACCTGTTTACCCGCCTCATAAACCTTTCGGATGATCTTTTTCTGGATAACAGGAACTTCTTCCAGCGGGATCTCCACACCCATGTCTCCTCTGGCGATCATGATACCATCTGCAACACGGATAATATCGTCAATATTGTCCACACCCTGCATATTCTCGATCTTGGCGATGATATTGATGGAATGGCACTTTTTCTTTTCCAATATACGACGGATTTCCAGAATGTCATCCGCTGTCCGTGTAAAGGACGCTGCGATGAAATCAAAGTTATTCTCAATGCCAAAGCAGATGTCCTTATAATCCTGCTCACTGATAAAAGGCATGGAAACCTTTACATTCGGAACATTAACACCCTTTTTGTCAGAAACCACGCCGGCGTTGCTGACAGTACAATGAATATCCGTCTCATCCACTTCGTCCACGACCAATTCCACCAGGCCATCATCGATCAAAACTCTGTCTCCCACCTGGAGATCTTTTGGCAGATCTTTAAAGGATACCGAAACAATCCCCTCATTGCCAGGGACATCCCGGGTTGTCAAAGTAAATTTATTGCCCCGTTTTAACTTCACTGGACCGTCTGCAAAAGTGCCCAGACGGATCTCTGGTCCCTTTGTATCCAACAGCGCCGCCACCGGCATCTGGAGTTCTTCTCTTAACCGGACGAGCCGTTCCAGCTTTACCTTCTGTTCTTCATGTGAGCCATGGGAAAAATTAAACCTGGCCACATCCATACCTTCTATGATCAATTTTCTTAATACCTCTTCATTTTCCGATGCAGGTCCCAATGTACAGATAATCTTTGTTTTTCTCATAAATTTCCTCCATAATCAAGATTCAT
This sequence comes from Candidatus Onthocola gallistercoris, assembly GCA_018715345.1. Classification (GTDB taxonomy): domain Bacteria; phylum Bacillota; class Clostridia; order Lachnospirales; family Lachnospiraceae; genus Frisingicoccus; species Frisingicoccus gallistercoris. The sequence continues at coordinate 230 of DVLT01000031.1, read as the reverse complement.
ATAATGGGTTTACCAAGCTAAGATTTATTATACTATATTTTCACATTATATGGAAATTGTTTATAAAAAAAAAAGCTTTGAACGGACTCAAAGCTTTTTATGAGGCATCGGGGATTCGAACCCCGGACAACTTGATTAAAAGTCAAGTGCTCTACCGACTGAGCTAATACCCCATCATGCCCAGAACCGGAATCGAACCAGTGACACGAGGATTTTCAGTCCTCTGCTCT
>DVLT01000030.1 GCA_018715345.1 Candidatus Onthocola gallistercoris | reverse complement strand
ATGATTCCTTGTTTTTGTCAAGCTTTTTCGCAAATTATTCTCATATCAGTTTCCAGTGCTTTAAAGCATGATAGATGCCGCCCTGGCCCAGAAGGAGCGTGACATAATCCGCCTTAGACTTTACATGATCCGAGGAAGGGTGACATGGTAATCCGGTCCCAGCCTCTCTTCCAGTTGTTCCGGTGAAAGTTTCGAGTTATAATACATCACCTTTTCCCCATCCGGTATATTTTGATAATCTTCAACGATTTTCAGGGCCTTCTCCAACATTTCTATCTGTTCAGCCGTCAACTCTCTACCTGACAAAGACGCATTGCCAATCTCCTGAAGGTGATTCTTCATATATAAGATATGATCCGTACACTGGACACTGTACACGATATGTTCTCTGTCCAGCTTTTCCACGGGCATCTTTAACGCTTTTATGACTTTCCCCTGATATTCCACATAAGCTCCTGCTGCGCAGATGATCCCTTCAAATGTTCCCGGAAGCTGACTTTCCTCCACCATACAGCGGGGCCTTCCGGTACATATAAACAGATGATGGCCATTTTCCGCCGGCGTTAACGTGCTTCTTTGGTTGACACCCACATCCAACAGTGATACACTGCCCTTGACTTAACCAATAAACGACAGAGTATATGAAAAGGAGAACTTCTTTATGAAAAAAAAGGTCATGCTTATCTTATGTGACGGCATGCGTCCAGACAGTTTATCTGCCTGTGGGCATCCCTTTATCCTCCAGTTTTTATCCCAAAGTTTTGCCAGTCTTGATTCCCATACTGTGCTCCCCAGCATGACGCTGCCGTGCCATCTATCTCTGATGCACAGCGTGCCGCCGGAAAGGCATGGAACAATGGATAATGTTTACAAGCCCATGGTCCGTCCGGTCCCTGGCCTTTTTGACCAACTTCACAGATATGAACGTCGTTCTGCCTTTATATATAATTGGGAGCAGCTCCGGGATCTTAGCCGCCCAGGTTCCCTGGCCTTTAGTTATTATATTTCCTGCGACGATAATGACCGTTTTAAAGCTCATCAGAACATATTGGACACCGCCCTTGTCCAACTGCCTTTGATCGATCCGGATTTTGCCTTCGTTTATTTTGGCCTGACGGATCTGGAGGGACATGACCACGGCTGGATGAAAGAGGCGTATTTGCAGGCTGTCAAAAGTTCCTGGGATATGATCCAAAAACTGGATGAGACATTTGGCAAAGAATATACGATCATCGTCACGGCGGACCACGGCGGACTCGGCCGCGATCACGGTGGGCCGACACCTGAAGAAATGACCATCCCCATCATCTGCAAAGGACCAGACTTTAAACCGGGAGAATTTCATCAGGCTTCCATCATGGATATTGCTCCAACGATCGCCAGATTACTGGATGTGCCGTCTGCCAAAAGTTGGGAAGGACATTCCCTGATCTGAATAAGATTTATATATTTTTTGTGGAAAGGAGTCGGTGGAAATGACACAGTCACCGTTTGAAACTGTATATGAAGAAATGTTTCCTTTTTGGGCAGAGCTGTCTGCCGATGAACGGGAATCGATTTGCCGTCATTCCTCAGCGCGCTCCTTTCCAAAGGGCGCCCACATCCACGATGGCTCGGAATGTTCCGGCGTGTTCTTTATCCGTTCTGGAAGTCTGAGGGTCTATATCATGTCCGAAGAAGGAAAAGATATCACTCTCTATCGCCTTTATTCCGGCGATATGTGTATGCTGTCCGCTTCCTGTGTTTTGGAATCCATTACCTTTGATGTGTTCATCGATGCGGAAGAGGACAGTGAATGTTTTGTGATCAGCGGACCCGCATTTGCCGCCGTCAGCGAAAATAATCCAAAAGTGAAAATATTTTCTTTGGAAACCGCTCTCAGCCGTTTTTCTGATGTGATGTGGGTCATGCAGCAGATCCTTTTTATGAGTATGGATAAACGGCTCGCCATTTTTTTACTGGACGAATCATCAAGGATCCATTCGGATATCATACCCCTTACCCACGGGCAGATTGCCAAATATATGGGATCTGCCCGTGAAGTGGTATCCCGTATGCTCAAATATTTTGCCAGCGAAGGCCTCGTCCGTGTCTCCCGCAAAGGCGTCAACATCCTGGATAAAAAGAAGCTTCGGCAATTAACCCTTTAACATGGCAAGGATCTGTGCTTTCGGTCTCAGCCCAACCGCTTGGTCCACCGCTTTGCCGTTTTTCAGGACTACCAGCGTGGGAATGCTGACAACACCAAATGCCTGCGCCAGGTCCGGTTCTTTGTCCACATTGATCTTACCCACAAGATACTGGGGATTTTCATCTGCGATCTGATCCACGATGGGCGATACCATGCGGCATGGTCCGCACCAGTCTGCGTAAAAATCCAGAAGAACGGTTTTCCCATTGTTTTTGATCTGTTCAAAATTATTTTTATTCACACTTAATACTGACATACTCCATAACTTCCTTTCTGTTCTTTGTGGTTTCATATTATCCTATTTAAAAATGTTTTTCTGTGACAAAGTCACAAAAAGGGTGTCTATGGAAAATCATGTCCCGCATACAACAAAAAGATCCAGGATCGTTCCTGGATCTTTTTAGAGGCGACAACCAGATTTGAACTGGTGATGAAGGTGTTGCAGACCTCTGCCTTACCACTTGGCTATGTCGCCTTACTTAATAGCTATTATATTATAGCAATTATCATATTATCCGTCAAGATTTAAAAATCTTTCCGAAATGACTCCAAGGGGATTTGAACCCCTGTTACCGCCGTGAAAGGGCGGTGTCTTAACCGCTTGACCATGGAGCCTTAATCATACCGGCTTCTCTCAGCCGGCACGTCATATAATATCATAGACTGTTTTAAAAATCAAGCCTTTTTTTCTAATTTTTGCGTTTTTTATGTTGTCGATCATTTGATGATTTTTTCTCATTTATACGTCATTTTCATGTAAAAAATTACTATAATAGTAATAAATAATAACTTACGAAACCCAATCCACTTATCTTTGGAATTATTTACATTTTCATTTTTTTCTTATATAATTTAATCATCACAAAATAAGGCCTTAAACGTGAAAAAAGTAAGAAAAAAATCAGAAAAAGAGGAGAGAAGTATGAAAACTTATAATGTATGTATTGTTGGCGGCGGAAGCACCTATACTTTAGGATTTCTGAAATCATTTGTTCGGCTGAGAGATGAGTTCCCCCTCAAGAAACTGGTTCTGTTCGATATTGACGGAGAACGCCAGGAGCCGATCGGAAAATATGGCGAGATCCTGTTCAGAGAAAGATTTCCGGAACTTGATTTTTCATATACTACAGATATCAAAGAAGCCTATGAGGGCATGGATTTCATATTTATGCAGATGAGAGCCGGCGGACTTGCCATGCGTCGTGAAGATGAGCATATTCCGCTGAGCATGGGACTGATCGGACAGGAAACCTGCGGTGCCGGTGGAATGGCATATGGTCTCCGTTCCTGTGTGGATATGATCAAAGCTGTTCATGATATCCGTACATACGCACCGGACGCATGGATCCTCAACTACTCCAACCCAGCAGCTATCGTAGCTGAAGCTCTCCGCAGAGAATTCCCGGATGACAAAAGGATCCTCAATATATGCGACCAGCCTGAAAATGTTGTCCGCTCCTGCAGCCGTTTGCTGGGATGCGACTGGGAGGACCTGGATCCCGTATACTTTGGTCTGAACCATTACGGCTGGTTTACCCATATTTATGACGCAAAAACCGGCGAAGATCTGCTTCCGAAACTTCGGGAAATGATCAAAGAAAAAGGCTTCCTTCCTCAGGATGCGGAACAGAGAGACCAGTCCTGGTTGGATACTTACGGAATGGTCCAGACGATCATGGCCGATTTCCCGGATTATCTTCCGAATACTTATGACCAGTATTACTTGTATCCGGATTACAAAGTAAGCCATCTGAATCCGAATTATACAAGAGCCGACGAGGTTATTGACGGAAGGGAAAAACGGGTATTTGCCGAATGTGCTGAAGTTATCGCTGACGGAAAACTTGGCGACCGTTTCCACGCCATCTCCGATGCTCACGCTGAAATGATGATCAAGGTAGCTGAAGCCATTGCGTATAATAAGAACGACCGCCACATCCTGATCGTGGAAAACAACGGCGCCATCGCCAATATGCAGGATGACGCAATGGTTGAAGTTGTCTGTGAATTGGGCATCAACGGACCGCGTCCGATGCGTGTGGGCAACATCTCTCAGTTCTATCTCGGACTGCTGGTAAATCAGGTATCCTGTGAGAAACTGATCGTTGACGCATATTTTGAACATTCTTACGAAAAAGCTCTTCAGGCATTCACGTTAAATCGTCTCATCAATGATGCGAAGAAGGCAAGAAAAGTGCTTGACGCTCTGATCGAGGCAAATAAAGGTATGTGGCCGGAACTTCACTGATTCCGGCCCGCCCGGTAAAAGCTTGAATTCAAACGGAATTGTAACAGAATATGATATATAGATTTATGTTAGATATGAGTATGGGGAGGATCTTAAATCTATGACTAAAAAGGGTAAAATAATGGATTTCTTTTCGGCTCTGGGACGTAGTCTTCTGATGCCGATCGCGGCTCTGGCCGCCTGTGGTATTGTCCTGGGCCTTACATCTGCGCTTATGAAAACGCAGGTACAGGAAGCCGCACCGTTTTTGACTCAGACATATGTGCTCTTTATCATTTCCACATTGAATAAAGTCGCCAATGTCGTATTTACACTTCTGCCTGTCCTGTTCTCAATTTCCATCGCTTTCGGGCTTGCGAAAGAGGAAAAAGAGATCGCGGCATTCGCAGGTTTTATTGGTTACTATACATTCCTTGTAGCATCTTCATGCGTGATCAGCGCAGGATTTCTTGACACCAGTTCCATGCGGATTTCCGCGATCCTCGGTGTAGAGACGTTGGATATGGGCGCTATTGCCGGTATCATCACCGGTCTTATTACCGCCAAGGTACATAATAAATATCATAAAGTAGCATTTCCTGTTGCCATATCCTTTTACGGCGGCAAACGTTTCGTAGCTATCGCAGTTATCCTTGCCACTGCTGTTGTCGGTCTGATCATGCCATTCATATGGGCGCCGATTTCCGCGGCCATTAACGGTCTGGGCGGCCTGATCTCCTCTTCCGGACTGGTTGGTGTATTCACCTATGGCTTCCTGGAAAGACTTCTGATTCCGACCGGACTTCACCATGTACTGAACGGCCTTTTCCGTACAACACCTCTCGGTGGCGTTTTTCAGGGTGTTGAAGGCTGTCTGAACATCTTTCTTCAATTTGTGGATCAGGTTCCGCTCAGCGATCTGGCTCCATTTACCGTATTCCTTGGCCAGGGCAAGATGCCTATGATGATGTTCGGCTTGTCCGGTGCCGCTCTTGCCATCTACCGGTCAGCACCTTCTGAAAAGAAGACAAAAGTTAAAGCTCTCATGATCGCCGGCGTTGCAGCCAGCTTCGTATCCGGTATCACAGAGCCGTTGGAATTCTCTTTCATGTTCATTGCTCCTCCGTTATTCCTGTTCCATGCGGTAATGGGCGGTATCTCTTTCCTGTCCATGGCAGCATTGGATGTTATCATCGGCAACACCGGCGGCGGCTTGATCGATTTCTTTATCTGGGGCGTATTCCAGCCCGGATCCCATTGGTACTGGGTTATCATCGTCGGCATCCCGTTCGCGGTCATCTATTACCTGGTATTCAAATGGTATCTGACAAAGAAAAATGTTTCCATCGAAGTATCTGACGATGATGACGAAGAGGAAGAAACAATCGGCAACGCATTGGAAGGCCCTCAGGCCACTCAGGCTTATAAGATCATTCAGGGACTTGGCGGCACAGCAAACATCATTGAGGCAAACAACTGTCTGACAAGACTGAGAGTTGATCTTAAGGATATGTCTCTCGTAAGAGAAGATTTGCTGAAAAAGACCGGCTCCATGGGCTTTGTCCGTCCAAGCGACACTCAGATCCAGGTCATTTACGGACCTAAAGTTGAAGGAATCGCCACCAATGTTCGGGAATATCTGAAGAATGGCGATCCTGTACCGGCGCCTACCGCACAGGGTGCTCATAAACTTCTGGCTCCGGTCAGCGGAACTGTTGTTCCTATGAAAGAAGCCAAGGATGAAACTTTTGCATCCTGTATGATGGGGGACGGCGTTGTGATCCATCCGACAGATGAACTGATCAAAGCTCCTTGTAACGCGAAAGTGGAAGTTTACTCAGATGACAACAAACATGCCATCGGTCTTATCACCGATGACGGTGTTGAACTTCTTATCCATATCGGTATCGATACTGTCAATATGAAGGGCGAAGGTTTTGAAGGTCTGGTATCTTCCGGAGATAAAGTCAAGGCCGGCGATCCGCTGATCCGCTTCTCCAAATCTCTGATCGAGAAGAAAGGTCTCTGTCCGGACGTTATGCTGATCATTATGGCCGGCGATAACACGCCGAATGTGGAATACCGCACAGGTGTGAAAGCTGAATCGGGCAAAACGATAGTCGGTCAGTATTAAAATCCTATTTGTATTAAAACAAGGCCGGGAACACAACATTGTTCCCGGCCTTGTCTGCTGCCGCCAATCGGTAAAAAGTTCATGACAGTTAAGACATTTCCTTTTTTTCCTGCGATTCTTTTATACTTGAAGCCATCTCGATCAAAATCTGTATGACCGTGAAAAAACCCATACGTGAATTCACATCTGTATAATGATATTCGGCATGTACGTCATTGGTGCATATATAGATCGTGCTGTACGGGATCAGCAGACTGTCCGGGTTACTTGTTATCAGTACCGTCGTCAGCTTTCGCTTTTCCGCCTTTTTTAAGACAGGCAGATACCTATCCCGTCCGGAAGCAGATAATATGAGCAGCACCGTATCACCGCTCATATTATCCACCAAAGTGTCAAGCAGGCTTCCCCATTCCACAACAATGGAAGGAAAATCCAAGGTGTTTAAAACTACCTGGAGATATTTTGCAGGCAAGGAGCTTAAGCTGCTGCCATAAATATAGAGCGGCCGCTTGCTTGTCGCCAGTAAAGCAATCTGCCAGGCCTTTTCCAGATCGATGGAATCGATATTATCCCGGAATAGAGCTATCGAATGCTTAATATAGTCATCCGACTGATAAATCCGGCTTCCGGATGCTTTCAGTTCCTTCCTCAGCTGATACTTGAAGTCGTTAAAGCCGCCAAGTCCAAGCTTCTGACAAAAACGTACGATCGTAGCGCTGGATGTATACAGCGCCCGACTTATATCCTGTAGATTCATATAAGCCACAACAGAAGTCCGTCTTTCAAAATACTCCACGATTTCCTTTTCTGTTTCTGTCAGCTTTAACTGTTTGGCATACTCAAGAAGTGGTATCATATCTTCCTCCTTCCACTGATAAGCCCATATGCTGTTTATATTTTATATAGCACTGGATGATCGTCTGGATAATGAAAAAAGCAGAAAGTCTGGACGTATATTCCGCTCCTTTATTCTCTCTTTGATCCGTAAAAAAGCGAAAACTAACAGAAGATAGGCTGGCAATCTCATTGCTCGTGTAAGGAGTGATCGAAATGATAGGAAACCCCTTCATCCGGGCCAACTTTCCGAGACGTACCGTCGGGCCAAATGTCCCGGAACTGCTGATCAGAATGAGCACCGTATTTTGGGGAGACTGGGTATTGATCAGATGTGTGAAAAGTCTGGTGGAAGCGATCCGATATACATTCTGCCTTCCCACAGACAGGAGCATCTTTTCCATATATTCCCCGGTGATATCAGTTATGCCTCCCGGAAGGCAGATAAAAATAGAAGCGCTGCTGTCAAAGTAGTGAAAGGTTTTTGACAACTGTTCTTCCCGGATCAGCCCGGCAGTGGCCTGGACATTGTAATTCAGCCGGGCCACCATCCGATCCGACGTCATTTCAGAATCTGCTTTTTTATCGCTGCTTAAATCGTTTTTTTCCGATTTCTGCCGGGATGATCGTAAAACATATTTCAATTCGGCAAACCCGGAATATCCCAGTTTCTTGCAAAATCTCAGCACCGTCGCAGGTGAATAAGATACCTGTCTGGAAAATTCCTGAATACTTTCTTCCAGTATGTCATCCGTATGCTCATAAACATATCTCAATATATTCAACTCATTCCTGCTCAGGCTTTTAATAATTTCATCACTCAACGAAAGACTGACCATAGACGCCTCCTATACTGTCTTTTAATCTGTTTTTTCCCTCTGTTTGTTTTTTATTTTATTATATTCTTTCCTTACTTTCTCGGCAAGTGCCAGTCCGAGATCCGCTCCTCCGTATCTTGAACTTTTATCACAAAAAAACTGTTGTAAAAACAAATGGAAAAGAAATCCACCTGTATTTACAACAGTTCTTTATACTACAATAGCTCCCCCTGTTGGACTCGAACCAACGACACTGCGGTTAACAGCCGCATGCTCTACCGACTGAGCTAAGGAGGATCACTTCTTCTCATCTCTCATGTACCTTCAAAACTGCACACTGTCTGACCTTTCCATCTCTACCGCTTCCACCGGCCTTCCCAGGTCATGCCCTCGACCGATTAGTGACAGTCAGCTCCATGCATTACTGCACTT
>DVLT01000029.1 GCA_018715345.1 Candidatus Onthocola gallistercoris | reverse complement strand
AGCAGCTGCTATAATAAATATATCGCAGCTGCGTATCTGAAAACATTTTGCCATCATGGCGGATGTTTCTATGTCAACAGGCTTAATCTTATCTGAAGAGCATTTTTCCGCTCTTTAAGCCGGCGGGCGCTTGCCCGCAAGGACATTTTTTTCCATTGAACAAACAGACAACCGACCCCACAGCGGCAGCCGGCCATAGGTCCGCCTTCCAGACGGCTTATTTTGGGCTGCCGGAAAGAAAAGGATGAATTTATGGAGAACAGAATAATATGGGATCCGGACCGGGTGGTCTTACGTATGGTGAATTTTTTGCGGCATCAGACAGAACTGGAGGCAAGACCCCACCGTCGTTTTGGAGATATGGCGCTGATCTATCAGTTGTTACTGCACCAGAGGGACGGGATCTGGCTGACAGCCCAGGTGACTTGGGACATGATAAAACAGCGGATGGATGAACAGGAACTTTATGAGACTGCCTGTGCCAACAGCCGGATCTGTCTGCCGCCGGCAGCGGAAGATATCCGGGAAGTCCTGAAAGAATGTGTACTGGACGGATGTCTTGAAAGGCATCCCAAAGACATCGGAAGCGCTTTGATCGCTGCAGGGACAGAGACAAAGCAGATGCAGCCGGAAGAAAACTGGCCCATGTACGTGGTGACGAATCAGAGTCGCCTTTATGGCGCTGCTGTCCTGTTTTATTCAGACATATTGGATGAGCTGGCCAAAAAGTTTGAAGGCGATCTGCTGATACTGCCCAGCAGCATCCATGAAGTACTGGTCCTGCCTTACATGGGAGAAGCTTATCATCAAGCCTTTCTTAAGATGGTGCGACAGGCCAATCAGACGGTGGTACTGGAAGAAGAGATACTATCCGACAGTATTTACCGATACGACCGGAGAGCAGGCGAACTTTGCCAGATCGACTAAAATCCTGAAAACATTGGACAAACAGCCGTTTAGTTGCTACAATACTACTGAATGTTAGCATGACAATGGAGGAATGTATATGATCACACAAAGACCGAAGGGTACGCAGGACTGGTACGGCAGCAACATGTACAAGCGTACAGTCATCGAACGTACGGCCAGAGATTTATGCAAAGTATTCAATATCAAAGAAGTCATTACCCCTGTCTTTGAACATACAGTACTGTTTCAGCGCGGCGTCGGCGAGACCACCGATGTGGTACAGAAAGAGATGTACACCTTTGAAGATAAAGGACACCGGAGCATCTCATTAAAACCGGAAGGGACGGCGGGCGCCATACGTGCTTATCTTGAGAATAACATGTATGCGGATCCGGCGCCCACAAAGCTGTTTTATGTGACGCCGGCTTTCCGCTATGAGCAGCCCCAGAGCGGACGGCTCCGTCAGCATCACCAGTTTGGAGTGGAATTTATCGGATCGAAAAGCCCTCTGGCGGAAGTGGAAGTGATGACGTTGGTGACAGCTCTTATCCGGAAGCTGGGCTTAAAAGACGCCAAACTGCACATCAACAGCATCGGATGCGGCAACTGTCGGAAGTCCTACAACGAAGCGCTTCTTGCTTATTTGAAGCAGCATGAAGAACATTTGTGCCCCACATGCCGGGAGCGGATGAAGAAAAATCCGCTCCGGGTCATCGATTGTAAGGTGCCTTCCTGTAAGGAGATCGTTAAGGAAGCCCCACGGACCATCGACTATCTGGACGACGAGTGCCGGGAGCATTTTGAAGAGCTTAGAGCGCTTTTGGAAGCCATGGATATCCCTTATGAGATCGACACGGGCATCGTGCGGGGATTGGATTATTATACAAAAACAGTGTTTGAGTTTGTCAACAGCGAGGGCTTTACCCTCTGCGGCGGCGGGCGGTATGATAATCTGGTCCATGAGATCGACCCGAAACAGAATATCCCATCGGTCGGTTTCGGTATGGGCATTGAACGGATCCTCTATTTTCTTGAAAAAGAACAGGTGGAATTGCCGGAAGAACCAAAGATCGATCTATATGTGGGCATCCTGGGCAAAGAGGCTCGCGCAGCCGCCTATAAGATCGTGAACCGACTTCGGATGGCCGGCTGCATCGTGGAGACAGATTTTATGGACCGGAGTGTGAAGGCTCAGATGAAGTATGCCAATAAGCTGGGAGCACGCAATACGCTGATCCTGGGAGGTGATGAGCTGGCTTCAGGAAAGGGCCGGATCAAGAACATGGCCACCGGAGAGCAGACCGACATTGTGTTGGACGAGATTGAAGCATATTTTCGTTAAATCACTGGCAGACAGCAGGCCAAAGCCGGTCAGGACCGGTACAGCCTGCTGTCTTGCCGGATAAAATAAGGAGAGACATATATGGCAGAGTCAATGAAAGGAATGAAACGGACCCATCGTTGTACGGAAGTGACAAGCACATTGGCCGGACAAGAAGTCGTTGTCATGGGCTGGGTCCAGAAAAGCAGAAATAAAGGCGGTATCATCTTTGTGGATCTGAGGGATCGTTCCGGTCTGTTGCAGATCATTTTTGAAGAGGCGGATGCCGGGATCGAAAACTTTAAGAAGGCGGAAAAACTGCGTTCGGAGTTTGTCATCGCCGTACGGGGCATTGTCGAAAAAAGATCCGGCGCGGTCAATAAAAATCTAAAGACCGGGGATATCGAGATCCGGGCAAAGGAACTGCGTATCCTGTCAGAGGCAGAGACGCCGCCCTTCCCCATCGAAGAGGACAGTAAGACGAAGGAAGAACTTCGGTTAAAATACCGTTATCTGGACCTCCGCCGTCCGGATATCCAGAGAAATCTCATGCTCAGAAGCCAGGCAGTGATGGTTGTACGTAACTTCCTGGCAGAGGAAGGATTCCTGGAGATCGAAACTCCCATGCTGACCAAGAGTACGCCGGAGGGAGCCAGAGACTATCTGGTGCCGAGCCGTGTCCATCCGGGGACATTTTATGCCCTTCCCCAGTCTCCCCAGCTGTTTAAACAGCTGTTGATGTGTTCCGGTTACGACCGTTATTTTCAGATCGCCCGCTGCTTCCGGGATGAGGACTTGAGAGCAGACAGACAGCCGGAATTTACCCAGATCGATATGGAGTTGTCCTTTGTGGATGTGGATGATGTGATCGATGTGAATGAACGGCTGCTGGCCCGTCTGTTCAAAGAGATTTTGGATGTGGATGTGAAACTCCCCATTCAGAGGATGACCTGGCAGGAAGCCATGGACCGATACGGTTCTGACAAGCCGGATACCCGGTTTGGCATGGAATTGGTCAATGTGAGCGATGTGGTAAAGGACTGCGGATTTTCTGTATTTAAGGATGCTGTGGCAGCCGGCGGTACGGTCCGGGGTATCAATGCCAAAGGTCAGGGCGGTATGTCACGGAAAAAGATCGACGCCCTTGTCCGGTTTGTAAAAGACTATGGCGCAAAAGGCTTGGCTTACATTGCCATCGCTGAGGATGGCAGCCGTAAATCGTCCTTTGCGAAATTCATGACCGATGAAGAGATGGACGCTTTGATCGGAGCCATGGATGGCTGCCCGGGAGATCTGCTTTTGTTCGCGGCGGATAAGAACAAAGTGGTATGGGACTGCCTGGGAGCTCTCCGGGTAGAACTGGCCGGACAGATGGGACTTTTAGATAAAAAACAGTTTAATTTCCTTTGGATCACCGAATTTCCGCTCTTGGAGTGGTCTGAGGAACAGAACCGGTATACAGCTATGCATCATCCCTTTACTATGCCCATGGAGGAGGATCTGGACCTTCTGGACACAGATCCGGGAAAAGTCCGGGCAAAGGCTTACGATATCGTATTAAACGGTACAGAGTTGGGCGGAGGCAGTGTCCGTATTTTCCAGGATCATATCCAGGAAAAAATGTTTGAAGTCCTTGGTTTCACAAAAGAAGAAGCCTATGACCGTTTTGGTTTCCTGCTCAACGCCTTTAAATACGGTGTGCCGCCCCACGCAGGTCTGGCATATGGACTGGATCGCCTCATCATGCTCATGACCGGCAGTGACAGCATTCGAGATGTGATCGCCTTCCCGAAGGTGAAGGATGCTTCTTGCCTGATGACAAATGCACCGGATGTGGTGGATGACAAACAGCTGGAAGAATTGTCTATCCAGGTATGTGTGGATGAGCAGTGATATCGGCCTGGCAGCGGGGATCCTCTGGCTTTTGGCAGGGAATCTTTATGGTTTTTACCTTTGCTTTACAGATAAACGACGGGCAGTCCGACACCAATGGCGGATCCCGGAGAGACGCTTTTTTCTGACGGCATGCTTGGGCGGCAGCCTGGGCGTGTATGCGGGAATGTTTGCTTTTCACCATAAGACGAAGCACCTGTCGTTTCTTGTCGGCATTCCCTGCATATTTATCATTCAATTAGCCATAATTATATATATCCAGGGGAATTTCTAATAACACAGGCAGTTGTTTCAGACGGCCAACTGTGCTATCCTGTTTTGTAGCAGATGATTCCGATACTGCATGGCAGTACACAGGACAAAATAACGGAGGTAGGTTATGTATTCATTAGAAGATATCAGACAGACGGACCCTGAGATCGCCCAGGTTATCGAAGCGGAGATCGCGCGTCAAAGTTCCAATATTGAACTTATTGCATCGGAAAACTGGGTAAGCCATGCAGTCATGGCGGCAACGGGCAGTCCGCTTACCAATAAATATGCGGAAGGTTATCCGGGAAAGCGGTATTACGGAGGCTGCGAGTGTGTGGATATTGCTGAGAATCTGGCGATCGAACGGGCCAAGGAACTTTTCGGCTGCGATTATGCCAATGTTCAGCCCCATTCCGGAGCTCAGGCAAACATTGCCGTCTTTTTTGCCATGCTGGATCCGGGGGATACGGTCATGGGTATGAATCTGGATCATGGCGGACATCTGACCCACGGAAGTCCGGTCAACATGTCCGGAAAGTATTTTCATATCGTACCCTATGGCGTCAATGACGAAGGATTTATCGATTATGATGAACTTCGCCGGATCGCCATTGAATCAAAGCCGAAGATGATCATCGCAGGCGCCAGCGCTTATGCCCGGACCATTGATTTTAAAAAGTTCCGGGAAGTGGCCGATGAAGTGGGGGCTTATCTGATGGTGGATATGGCCCATATCGCCGGCCTTGTGGCGGCAGGCCTCCATCCCAGTCCCATTCCCTATGCGGACGTGGTGACGACCACTACCCATAAGACGCTGAGAGGGCCAAGGGGCGGTATGATCCTGGCCAATAAAGAAGCTGCGGAGAAATTCAACTTTAATAAAGCGGTATTCCCAGGCATCCAGGGCGGTCCTTTGATGCACGTGATCGCCGCCAAGGCAGTCTGCTTTAAAGAGGCGCTGACCGATGAATTTAAAGCTTATCAAAAACAGATCGTGGACAATGCCCAAGCCCTGTGCAAAGGTCTCATGAGCCGGGGCATCGATATTGTGTCCGGCGGAACGGATAATCATCTCATGCTGGTGGATCTGATCCGACTCGGGCTGACCGGAAAACAGGCGGAAAAGATGCTGGAAGAAGTACACATCACTTGTAATAAGAACACCATCCCCAATGATCCCAAATCTCCCTTTGTCACGAGCGGCGTGCGTCTGGGAACACCGGCAGCGACCAGCCGTGGTTTGAAGGAAGCGGATATGGATGTGGTTGCTGAAGCCATTGCTCTGACACTGAAGGACTTTGATGCCAACCGGGAAAAGGCAGCGGCTCTGATCCGCACGCTGACAGAGAAATATCCCTTGGTATAGATATGGGGCGGGGAGTGAGATGTACGTTGAAAGTTCTGCTGAGATGCTGAAATGCTTCGAGGCGGGAACAGAGAAGGGAATCTTACCGCCTTCCACAGAGAAAAAAATATTTACGGATTTTATCCGTGATCCATAAAAGAGACAGGAGCCAAAAGCAGATCTAAAACGATCCGTTTTTGGCTCCTGTTTTGGATATATGGGAAAGTTCATAGGACTGCTCCTTTTCGTATCATCACCTTGCCATCGGCTGGGGAGGGTGTTATAATGAGAATAAGATGACGTGAATGAATATTCACAAGATTAAAATGGCCATTGGGAAACGAAAAGGAGGAAGAGATATGGCATATGACGGATACGCGATCGACAAATATTTGAACGCGGCTAAGGTGACAAAACAGTTGGATGAGCTGATCAAAAAACCGGTTTATTCCATCCGGCCGGAAAAGCTGGAAGATTATGTGGAAAACTATTTTAATACGAAATGCGCCGGATCCAAGGCGATGATCGAAAAGGCAAAGGAAGTGATCCCCGGCGGTGTACAGCATAATCTGGCTTTCAACTATCCATTTCCCATTGTGATCGAGAAAGCAGAAGGCGCGAAGTTGTATGATATTGACGGCAACTGGTACTATGACCTGCTCCAGGCAGGCGGTCCCACCATACTGGGGAGCAATATGCCGGCAGTGCGGGAAAAAGTGATCGAACTGTTAAATACATGCGGACCGTCAACGGGCCTGTTCCATGAATATGAGTATAAACTGGCGAAAAAGATTTCTGAAATGGTGCCCTCCGTGGATAAATTCCGTATGCTGGGATCCGGCACAGAAGCATGTATGTGTGCGGCCAGGATCGCCCGGTTAAAGACCGGTAAGAAAAATATCTTGAAAATGGGAGGCGCCTATCACGGATGGTCGGATCAGCTGGCTTATGGTATGCGTGTCCCGGGGACCAAGGGGCTCATGTCAAAGGGTGTTCCCAATTTTGTTTTCAAACATACAGATGAGTTTTTCCCAAATGATCTGAACGATCTGGAACGGAAGCTGAAACGGAATCAGAGAAACGGCGGCACAGCGGCTGTGTATATCGAACCTGTGGGACCGGAAAGCGGTACCCGTCCCGTATCTAAGAAGTTCATCAAAGGCGCGGAATGGCTGGCCCACAAGTACGGCGCCCTGCTCATTTTTGATGAAGTTGTCACCGGTTTCCGTATCGGACCGGGTGGCGCCCAAGGTTATTTTGGCGTGGATCCGGATCTGACGATTTTCGGAAAGATCGTGGCCGGAGGCTATCCGGGCGCCGGCGGTGTGGGCGGCCATGAAGATTGCATGGCCCATTTGGGAGCCGGATTGGATTCTTCCGGTAAGAAGGTTTCAAAAGCCATGTGCGGCGGAACGATGGCGGCCACGCCCATTTCCTGTGTGGCAGGTTATTATACCCTTTGTGAGATCGAACGGACCAATGCCTGTGAAGTGGCCGGCCGGATGGGAGATCGTCTGACAAAAGGCCTCCAAAAACGGATACGCAAGTATGGCCTGCCTTTTGTGGCCTTTAACCAGGGCTCCATTTGTCATCTGGACAGCGTGGGGACCATGCATTTTGTCGTCAACTGGAAGAAACCATGGACCATCCCCCATGTACTTAAAGAGACGGGTATACGCCAGAAGGAGATGGAACATATGGGCGCCGCTTATATGGCAGAAGGTATCGTGACATTGGCGGGTTCCCGGTTGTACACAAGCGCTGCTTACACGGAAGAGATGATCGATGATGTTTTGGAACGGTTCGACCGTGTATTTGCCAACTGCGGAAGAATCGACGTATGATCAAGGAGGTTTGGCCTATGATTTATTCAGAAGCAGAAGCCAGGGAAGCCGTCATAGAAGCCGGACACCGGCTGAGGGAGGCGGGACTGGTCGCAAGGACCTGGGGTAACATAAGCGCCAGGATATCAGAAGATCAGTTTGTGATCACCCCAAGCGGCTTGGCCTATGAGACCATGCGGCCGGAAGATCTGGTGATCGTCAATATACAAGACGGCTCCCATCAGGGGAGCCGGAAGCCTTCCAGTGAAAAAGGGATCCACGCAGATGCATACAGGCTGCGGCCGGATATACATTTTGTGATCCATACCCACCAGAGTGCCGCCACCGTTTTTGGTATCGGCGGTATGGATCTGACAAAAGATCTGCCGGATATCCTGGGCGATTGCGTGCCTTGCGCGGCCTATGGCTTGCCATCCACAAAGACGCTGAGAAAGGCTGTCGCGAAGGAAGTGGAAATGCATCCGGAATCCAAAGCCTTTTTCATGAAAAATCATGGCGCTTTGTGCCTGGGAACTGATGAGACGGAAGCGTTTAAAGTTTCGGCGGCGTTGGAGGAAGCATGTGGAAAACAGTTGGCCTTTTTGGATAAACGGATCCGGGCAGCTTCCGGGGGAAGGGCAAAGGATTTTGGGAAAAGTGTCCGCAGCGGCCACCGTTTTCTTCTCACATGGAAAGGAATGAAAAAGATCTATGATCTGAAACGGCTGCCAAAGGATATGCCGGAAGCGGCGGCGATCCACGCGGCCATTTACAAGAAATACGATGTGACTTGCATCTATCACGAGAAAAGCCGGGAAGTGCGGGCATGGAGCCGGCAGGCCCGTACTCTGCGGCCCTATGTGGACGATCTGGCCCAGATCGGCGGCGTCTGTATTGGCTGCGTCAGTGGTATGGTCAGGGATGAGATCGTAGACGGATTGAACAATTGTAATGCTGTCTGTCTGTTTGGAAACGGTGCGTTATGTACGGGAAAAACCCGGGATGATACCTTGGCAGTGGCCATGATATTAAGAAAAGGCGCCTTGTCTGCTCTTTATGCCAAAACGCTTTCCGATTGTGAGCCCATTTCCAAACCGGATGCGCGGCTCCAAAGAATGATCTATCTGCACACATATTCCCGGAAGAAGGAGGACTCTGGCGTATGCTTAAAAAGCTGACAGAAGAAAAACAGATGGAGATTCTGGAAGCGGGCATATCCGAGTTTGCCGATAAAGGCATGAAAGGCGCCAGTATGAGCGATATTGCCGATAAAGCAGGTATCAGTGTGGGTGTCTTGTATAAATACTATTCGGATAAAGAGGACTTTTTCATGGCTTGTGTGCGCCGCAGCATCCATGCCTTGGAACAAACACTGGAAGAGGTGATACGTACCGAAGATAAGCTTCTTGGCTATGCAGGAAAAGTGATACAGGCTCTTTTGACCCATGCCAGAGAGCATGAGGATGATATCCGTTTGTATCATGAGATCACATCGGGAAGCAGCAGAAAATATGCGGCCCGGATGGCAAAGGAGATCGAAGGGATGACGGCAAGGCTGTATGTCCATTTCATCGTCCGGGCCCAGGAGGAAGGGAGTGTACGGGCAGATGCGGATCCCCGCATGTTTGCTTTCTTTTTCGACAACCTGCTTATGATGCTCCAGTTCAGTTGCTGCTGCGATTATTACCGTGAAAGGTTCAAACTGTACTGCAACGACGGGGAGATACCGGATGACGAACATATAAGAAATGAGTTGCTGAAATTCATGGAATCGGCATTTACTTTGGAAAGAAAAGACATAACGCATAGAAGGGGGCGATGACGATGATTTATGTATTGGCCTATGATATCGGGACAACGGGCGTAAAGACGTGTCTATTCCGGGTGGATGAGACCATCAGCCTGATCGCCAGCGCAAGCCAGGGATATCCTCTTTACATTTTGGAAGATGGCGGCGCGGAACAGGACGGGGACGACTGGTGGAATGCCATGTGTGAGACGACACGTAAGGTCTTTGAAGGTACATCTGTAAAGCCGGAAATGGTGGCGGGCATATCCTTCTGTTCCCAGATGCAGGGCATTGTTTTAGTGGATAAGGAAGGAAAGGCTGTCCGTCGTCCGATGAGTTATATGGACCAGCGGGCCAAAGAAGAGATCCGCAAAGGCATCGCTTATGGTCCCCAGATCGCCGGCGCCAATGTGGTGAAGTTGTTGAAAAGCCTCCAGATCACCGGCGCTGTCTCCACCAGCGTTAAAGATCCCATGTGGAAATATAAATGGATCGAAAATCATGAACCGGAGAATTTTAAACGGGCGTACAAATGGTTGGATGTGAAGGAGTACCTGATCTGCCGCTGCACCGGAGAATGTGTGATGACAGAGGATTCGGCCTTTGCCACGTTACTTTATGATACCCGTAAAGGGAAAGAAGGCTGGAGCCGGACGCTGTGTAAAATGTTTGGCATACATATGGAACATCTGCCTAAAATCATCAAATCCTCAGAGCAGGCGGGTAAACTGACGCGCAAAGCGGCGCAAGAGCTAGGACTTGTGGAAGGAACGCCGGTTTTTGGCGGTGGAGGCGATGCATCCTTGATCGGTGTGGGTTCCGGATGCGTCCATGTGGGGGACACCCATATATACAGCGGTACATCTGGATGGGTATCCACAGTGACGGACCGACAGCTGGTGGATGTGACAGCCATGATCGCGGCCATCGTGGGCGCCCAGAGCGGTAGATATAACTATTTCGCAGAGATGGAAACCGCTGGGAAATGCCTGGAATGGGTAAAAGACCATCTGGCTTTGGATGAGATCGGCATATATCTTAAAAAGATCCATGTGGCGGAAAGCCACGAAGCGGTGTATACCAGCTTATACGATTATATGACGGAAACGGTGAAAAAAGTACCGCCGGGCTCCGGCGGCGTCATCTTCACGCCCTGGCTCCATGGAAACCGGTGTCCTTTTGAGGATCCGGCGGCTGCGGGGATATTTTTTGGCATCAAGCTGGAAACGGGTAAAACGGAATTGATCCGTTCCGTACTGGAAGGTGTCTGTTATCACCTCAGATGGATGTTGGAGTGTGAAGAGAAAAAAGTACGGACGTCAAAAGTCATCCGCTTTGTGGGCGGCGGCGCATTGTCGGATGTGACCAGCCAGATATTGGCGGATATTACCGGGCGGGAAATCGAAGTTGTGGAAAATCCCCAGAATGTGGGTTCGGTGGGAGCAGCAGCAGTGGTTGCCGTGGGACTTTCTGCCATTCCCAATTTGGAAAAGGTGAGAGAATTTATACCGGTGACCGGCCGTTTTGAACCCAATATGGACAACAAGCGGATATACGATAAATATTTTGAAATATTTAAGAAGCTTTATGCGTCCAACAAAAAAAATTATAGGAGGCTTTCGCGATGAGCAGCAGCAAAGGCAAAGAACTTTTGCGTTCTCTGAAATTTTTACTGTTTTCCATTTCCGCAGGCGTGATCGAAATCCTGGTCTTTTCACTGTTGAATGAATTGACCGGGTGGAGTTATTGGCCCTGCTATCTGATCGGACTTGTGGTATCGGTATTGTGGAATTTTACACTGAACCGGCGTTACACCTTCCAGTCAGCCAATAATGTACCGGTGGCCATGGCGAAAGTGTTCGCGTTTTACTGCGTGTTCACCCCGGTTTCCACCATTGCCGGCAACTATCTGGCGGAAACCCTTCTGTGGAACGAATATCTGGTGACCGTGGTCAACATGGTGGCCAATTTTACACTGGAATTTCTTTATGACCGTTTCTTCGTGTTCCGGGACAGCCTGGATACCAATGATCTGGCAAAAAGGAGAAAATAAAGGATGGCCCGTTACAGAAGGGATATCCTTAAATGTTGACATGCTACAATGAAGTCGCTTGTCAGAGGACTTGCGATTATATAAGATTGTTGAAGTGGGATAAGCCTTTCCGGGCTTTTCCCGCTTTTTGCTTATGCGGCGGAGTAAGGCCCAAAAGGCTTTGCTCCGCTTCCTTATGGACCGCGCCCTTTGCCGCCGAGATGATCACGCTTATGCTTGCCGCCGGATTGGGAAAATCGACAAAGCAGATATATCGACAGAGTGGGTTATCCCCGGCCGCTGGAAAGAATAACGGATCAAACCATGGGAGAAAGATAAAAAAATATTCGGCAAATACAATATGGACACAATGGACAAAAATACCATAATAAAATTGTATATTAAATAGAAAATGGTAAAAGTGCACAACAAACCTTGACTTTTGCATTTGGATAATACAAAATAAAGTTGTAGACAAAAACAAAAAGGAGGGGTTTTATGAAACACAAAAAAAGCTACTGGAGGATCATTGCGGTATCTTTGATCGTTATCCTGGTTATGGGGATCATTTCCTCTGCGGTAAAAACGGATATGGGAAATATCCTGATCCGTCAGGTGAAGATTTCCACCCGGGGCGGAACACTGAGCGGTATCATTTATGTGCCCAAGGATGCCCTTGAAAACGACGGACTGGGTAATTACACGGATAAGCGCCCGGCCATCATCCTGAGTCATGGTTATCTGAATTCCAATGCCATGCAGGATCCCAATGCGATCGAACTGTCCCGAAGAGGTTTTGTTGTTTTTTCCATGGATATGTACGGACATGGGGATTCGGATCTTCCAAATGCCACCGATGATCCCACAGGCACGGGAGCCGTGTTGGGAGCTTTGGATGCCTATGATTATGTGCTGACATTGCCTTATGTGGATACGACCCGCATCGGTTTTGTGGCCCATTCCATGGGCGGTATGAATACGGGAAATGCCACAGCGTTGACAGCCGGATTTTATACACTGGAAGATAAGCTGTTAAATATGCTCCATGATGAATTGGGTGTTGAGATCACCGCGGAGCAAGTGGCAGAACAGGATCCGGACGCTATAGCGGCCGCATTGGACGACTATGAAAGAGGTATTTATGAGACGCGGAAGGCGGAAATCGAAGCGGAACATGAGGTAAGACCGAAAGGTATCGTATTTATGGGATCGGGTCCCGGGTTTGCTGCTTTGACCCAGGCTCACCAGGTAGAAGTGGCCGGCAATACGGTATGGCGTGATCTTCAGGCCAACGTGGGCGTTACCATCGGCCTGTATGAGGAAAACGCATGGCTGATGTTCGGCGCCAATGCGGACGGTATCAACAATTCTTCCCAGATTCCGGAAACCACACTGGCGAAGAGCCTTTTTGAAACAGGAGAAAGTAATGTGGAACGTCGGGTATGGTACAGCGTGAATCTGTCGGATGATGGCGAACCGGTCCAAAGCACCATTCTGGGTGATTTTGATACCATGTCCCATACGGATAGTACACTGACAGAAGCGGCGGCCAATGGAACACTCCGGGTATTGACTCAGCCGGCTGAAATCCATATGATGAACCATTTTTCCGGTCACTGCACCGCCTTTGTCGTGGATTTCTATTCCACAGTCATGGGATATAATAACGGGGAACTGGCCGAAGGGGCACAGGAACTGACATCCGATCATCAGATCTGGCTGGTGAAAGAATTTGCCAACGGTTTTGCTCTGGCTGCCATGTTTGTCCTTGTATTCCCGCTCATGGCTCTGCTTTTAAAGACGCCGTTCTTCTCTTCACTGAAAAAGAAACCCCTGGAGCCGACCGTATCCAAACGGGACAAAGGTTTCTGGATCACAGCCATTGCCCTGACTTTGATACCGGCGATCACTTATATGCCCTTCTTCATGCTGGGCGGTGCGCCGACAACCTATGCCGGCAATAAGAGCTTTGTTTCCTGGAGCGCCCTGTTCAGCCAGGAGATGAGTACCCGGGTCATGATATGGAGCGTATTAAACGGCATCATCGCAGCGGTTGTCCTGGGCGTGCGCTACTCAGTCACAGGAAAACGGCAGGGACTCACATTCAAGGAATACATGGGCATCAACATCCGCTGGAGAGATTTTGGAAAATCCTTCCTGCTGGCGGGCGTCACTTTTGTATTGACTTATATGACGGTGGCCATCTCAAGCTTCTTCTTTGACTATTCGGATATGCGTATGTGGGTCATGGCCGGAAGAGTGATGACAAAAGAACAGTTCATCGCCTGGGCCGGATATCTGCTCTTCTTCCTGTTCTTCTATACGGTAAATGGAGCAGTTGTCAACTCTGGACGGATGAAAGATATGTCACCGAAGAAAAATATGGTCATTAGTTGTATCATTAACGGAGCAGGCATGATCTTATTCATTCTTTTGAATTATGTTTATGTGCTCATCCGTGGCCATATGGTCTGGAATGATTTCGGACAAGATCTGTTCCTGGCTGTGGCTGTTATTTTCCCGATCATGGTCATCCTGCCGCTGGCAGCTTACTATTCGAGAAAACTGTACGAAAAAACCGGTTCGGTCCTGCCGGGAGCATGTATCAATGCCATGCTGTTTACCTGGATCGTCATAGGAAATACCTGTTTCCACTATTCACTTATTGCATGATTGGTGTTATAATCACTTCCATCAAATAATATGGAGTGATCATATTGGACAGACATAACGAGACAGAATGGATGGGAAAGTACCGCGGGCTGGTGGAGAAGATCATCCGCCTTTGTAATGAATCTTCAACAAAGTTCTGCCGGCCTGCGGATTATAATACCCCGATACCTTTATCAGCCCATGAGATGCAGATCATCGAATATGTACTGGAAAGTGAAGGCGAGAAAATGTCGGATATCGCGAAACGTCTGGGCGTGACCCGCGGTGCTTTTTCCAACAATGTGACTCGGCTTATCCAGATGGGCTGCCTGAGAAAAGAATGCCGGGAAGGCAATCGGAAGAATAAATATGTGGTCGTCACCGACTATGGAAAAGAGATTTATAAGGCCTATTCCCAGTGCGTTTTTGAAAGATCTTTCCGGGAGATGTTCCGCATGGCGGACACCATACCGGAAGAGCATTTGGAGACTTTCTGCCGGATGCTGGACTATTTCACCAATTCATTGCTATGACAGAAACGTCAGGTGCTGCTGCATCAACGATCTCATCGATGCAGCAGCACCTTTTTTGTTCCGGCTATGTGTTGCTTTGACGGCTGTCAGTATCCCAACGTTTCTCCCACCAGGATGATCTTTATCCGACCCGGTATGCCGCTGCGGCGAGTGACAACGAACTGATTGCATATGCATTCCGGACGCATACAGTCAGCACACCGGCCGATCTGGGTACACGGGGTATCCCGGTTCAGACGGACGGTGTTCATGGGGGCGGCGGTATTCCGGGCCCGGGCAATGGCCGAATCCAGATCGGGACAGAGCTTGTTCATGCCGGCCACGATGATCACATTTTCCGGTCCGAAGATGAGGGAAGCCACCCGGTTTCCGTTGCCGTCAATGTTCACCAGTTCTCCTTGTAAAGTCATGGCGTTGGTGCTCATGAAATAGTAATCGCAGACAGCCACCTTGCTGTAAAATTCTTTCATTTCCTGGGGTGTTTTTGGAACCGTCCGGTCAAGGACCGTGCAGTCGCTGTTTTTTAGAGCGGAAATAAGGCCGATCTCCTCCAGGGTCATGGAACCGCCCCAGGATACACTGGAACCGGGGGTGACAAAGCGGAGAGCCGTTTTCTTCGCTTCTTCACTGTTTTCCGCGTAATAGGCTTCGATCCCCCTTTTGGAGAAGCGATCGATGAGTGTTTCCGCCGCGTTTTCATAATATTTTTTCTTGGGATTCATGGTAAACCTCCTTTGTCCATACATCCTATGCCATGTTGATAAGAAATCTGTATGATCATCATTATAAACTATTTTCCCGTCAGATACATCATTTTTGTGCTATAATAGGGATACTTCTGTCGCAAAACAGGCGGAAGATATGAACTGATCACATGCAAGAGAACAGGAGAGTTTATGTCAAAATCTTTATATATTGCGGAAAAACCCAGCGTGGCCCGGGAATTTGCCAAGGCTTTAAAAATACAGGGACGTAATGGGGACGGCTACATTGAATCTTCCGATGCTGTGGTGACCTGGTGTGTGGGTCATCTGGTTACCATGAGTTATCCGGAAGCCTATGATCCGTCATTAAAACGGTGGTCGCTGGAAACGTTGCCCTTTTTGCCAAAAGAATTTAAGTACGAAGTCATCGATGGGGTGAAAAAGCAGTTTGAGATCGTAAAAAACCTTCTGAACCGGGAAGACATCGATACGATCTATGTCTGTACCGACTCGGGAAGGGAAGGGGAGTACATATATCGGTTGGTGGATCAGATGGCCCAGGTGGGGGATAAGAAGAAAAAGAAGCGGGTGTGGATCGATTCTCAGACAGAAGAGGAGATCTTAAGGGGGATCCAAGAGGCGAAAGACCTGTCGGAATACGACCATCTGTCGGACGCGGCCTATCTGCGGGCCAAGGAAGATTATCTGATGGGTATAAACTTTTCAAGGCTGCTCACTTTGAAATACGGCCCTTCCATATCCAACTATCTCCATACCAAATGGACGGTATTGTCCGTTGGACGGGTGATGACCTGTGTTTTGGGAATGGTGGTACGCAGGGAACGGGAGATCCGCGCCTTTGTAAAAACTCCCTTTTACCGGGTTTTGTCCAAATTGGATATCCGGGGAAAAGAGGTGGAAGCCGAATGGCGGGCTGTGGAAGGCTCAAAATATTATCAGACGCCGGCTCTTTATAAGGAGAATGGCTTTAAAGAAGAAAAAGACGCCAAAGCCCTCGTGGATATGCTCAAAAAGATCACGCCCCAGCAGGCGGTCATCGAGAATATCGAAAAAAAGAAGGAAAAGAAAAATCCTCCGCTGTTGTTTAATCTGGCAGAACTTCAGAATGAATGTTCCAGACGGTTTAAACTCAGCCCGGATGAGACGCTGCGGGTGGTGCAGGAGTTATATGAGAAAAAATTGGTGACCTATCCCAGGACTGACGCCCGGGTACTTTCCACGGCGGTGGCTAAAGAGATCCATAAAAATATCGCCGGACTGGGGAATGTGGCAGCGGTGGCCGGATATGCGGCTGAAGTGCTGCAGGAGGGAAGTTATAAAAATATTGCCCGGACCCGTTATGTGAACGACAAACAGATCACAGACCACTACGCCATCATCCCCACCGGGCAGGGTATAGGCGCTTTAAGAAGCCTGAACCCGACGGCGGCAAGGATCTATGAGGTGATCGCCAGACGGTTTTTGAGTATTTTTTATCCGGCTGCCGAGTATCAGAAGATCAGTCTGAAAACCGGTATGGACAGCGAGCATTTTTTTGCAAGCTTTAAAGTATTGATAAATGAGGGCTATCTGAAGGTGGCCGGGATGGACAAAGAACGGAAAAAAGAGGATGTTCCAGAGGAAGAGGTGGATCTTGACAAACATTTCCTGGAAATACTCAAGTCACTGAAAAAAGGGATGACGCTCCCGGTGACGGATATCTTCATCAAAGAAGGGGAGACAACGCCGCCGAAACGGTACAATTCGGGAAGTATGATCTTAGCCATGGAAAATGCGGGCCAGTTTATCGAGGATGAGGAACTGCGGGCCATGATCAAAGGCAGCGGCATCGGGACCAGCGCCACCCGCGCGGAGATATTGAAAAAACTGGTGACGATCAAATATCTGGCTCTTAATAAAAAGACTCAGATCATCACCCCAACGCAGTTGGGAGAGATGGTCTATGATGTGGTGGACAATTCCCTGAGACCTTTGCTGAATCCAGACTTGACAGCCAGTTGGGAGAAGGGACTTTCCTATGTGGCGGAAGGATCCATCACCCCCAAAGAGTATATGGATAAACTGGAACGTTTTGTAACTGTACGGATTGAAAATGTCCGTTATCTGAATAACCAGTGGGCATTGAGAGGAAAATACGACCAGATAGCTGTGTACTATCAGAAAAACAAAGCGGAAAAGACGAAAAAAAAGTCCGATTAGATACATCCAATTTGCAAAATAAGCTTTAAATGAAAATTTTGTGGACAATAGTGCAATAAAGTGCTACAATAGCCTAAGTTAATGTATATTGACATGATAGTAAGACATTGGAGGTGCGATTTATGTGTGGAATCGTCGGATACATTGGCACATTGCCTGCTGCGCCCATACTGCTGGATGGTTTGACAAAATTGGAATACAGAGGCTACGATTCTGCCGGCATATCGGTATATGACGGACAGAATATCCATACGGTAAAGACAAAGGGAAAGATAAAAGAACTCCGGGCTATGGTCCACGATGGCCAAGACCTGGCTGGAACGGTCGGGATCGGCCATACCCGTTGGGCAACCCATGGAGCGCCGTCGGATATCAATTCCCATCCCCATACGAATGCCAATGACACCATTGCTGTTGTCCACAACGGCATCATCGAAAACTATCTGGAGCTGAAAAAGCGGCTGCAGAGAAGAGGCTATCAATTCCAGTCCGAGACGGATACGGAAGTGGTCACCCTGATGCTGGATCACTATTTCAACGGTGATATTTTAAGTACAGTCGTACGGGTGATGCACCGGCTGGAAGGCTCCTATGCCCTGGGGATCTTGAATAAGGACAATCCGGATGAGATCATCGCTGTAAAAAAAGACAGCCCGCTGATCGTTGGTCTGGGAGAGGACGGCAACTATATCGCGTCGGATATACCGGCTATTTTAAAGCATACACGTAAGATTTATATACTGGAGGACGGGGAGATCGTCCGTCTGACTAAGGATTCGGTGACGGTTTATAATGCGGATCTGGAAGTGGTGGATAAAGAGATCACGCAGATCCAGTGGGATGTATCGGCTGCGGAAAAGGGCGGTTATGAGCATTTCATGATGAAGGAGATCCATGAAGAACCGAAAGCGGTAAGGGATACGGTCAACCCCCGGATCCGTGATGGGGAAGTGTTCATCCACGAACTGCGGATGACGCCGGAGCAGATCGCGAAGATCCATAAAATCTTCATCATTGCCTGCGGATCCGCCTATCATGCCGGAGTGACCGGCAAGTATGTGATCGAAAGTATGGCGCGGATACCGGTGGAAGTGGATCTGGCATCCGAGTTCCGGTATCGGGATCCCATACTGGATGAAAACATGCTGGCCATCATCATCAGCCAGTCTGGTGAAACTGCCGATACGCTGGCCGCCATGAGAGAAGCTAAGCGCCAGGGTGTACGTACCCTTGCGGTGGTCAATGTGGTGGGCAGTTCCATTGCAAGAGAAGCGGATGATGTGCTTTATACATGGGCAGGACCGGAGATCGCAGTGGCCACTACAAAGGGCTATATCAGCCAGCTGGCAGCGCTATATCTTCTCGGCCTCCATTTCGGACGGACATTGGGCCGGATCAAAGATCAAGATTACCATGAGATGATCGAGGAACTCCAGGTCCTTCCGGATAAGATCGAAACTTTGCTGGAACAAAAAGAAAGGATCCAGTATCTGGCGACCAAGTATATTGGCCTGAAGGACGTTTTCTTTATGGGCCGGGGGATCGATTATGCCACAGCGCTGGAAGCTTCGCTGAAGTTAAAGGAGATATCCTATGTCCACTCGGAAGCGTATGCGGCCGGAGAGATGAAACACGGAACGATCTCCCTGATCGAGGACGGTTCCCTTGTGGTGGGGCTGGTCACCCAGGAGCAGCTTTATGGCAAGATCATCAGCAATATCGTGGAAGTGCGGACACGGGGCGCTTTCGTGCTGGCCGTGACCAATGAAGATCATAAGGACATTGAAAAGAACGCGGATTATGTATTCTATATTCCAAAGACGCATAAAAACTTTACCGGATTACTGGCAACGATCCCGCTGCAGCTTTTCGCCTATTATGTGGCAGTGGCAAAAGGCTGTGATGTGGATCAGCCGAGAAATCTGGCAAAATCTGTAACAGTAGAATAAAAACGGGAGGGAAATCATGGAAGCATTAATGATCAAAAATCTTTATAATCTGGAAGAGACCATCGCGGCAGATCTGTTTGACGGGCTGACCTATCCTTGGGAAGCGCTTCCAAAGATCGGTGAATTTATCAAAAAGCTTGGAGCAACGTTGCCGGAAGAAGAGTATGACAAGGTGGGGGAAGATGTCTGGATCGCCAAAGACGCTGTTGTTTTCCCATCCGCTTATATCCACGGACCGGCCATCATCGGCAAAGGGGCGGAAGTCCGGCACTGCGCGTTTATCCGGGGCAATGCCATCGTCGGCGAAGGGGCTGTGGTGGGTAATTCCACAGAACTGAAAAATGTGGTGCTTTTTAACAAAGTGCAGGTACCCCATTACAACTATGTGGGGGATTCCATCCTGGGTTATAAGGCCCATATGGGGGCTGGATCCATCACCTCCAATGTGAAATCGGATAAGACATTGGTGGAAGTGGCAACGCCGGAAGGTCGGATAAAGACCGGACTGAAGAAATTCGGCGCCATGCTTGGCGACCAGGTGGAAGTGGGATGCAACACGGTCCTTAATCCAGGCAGCGTGGTGGGCAAACAGAGTAATATCTATCCCACATCCATGGTGAGAGGATTCATACCGGCAAAATGTATTTTTAAGAAAAGCGGTGAGATCGTTCGTAAAAAAGAGATCTGATAGGTGAAACATGTGGGGACTGTCCTGAAAGTATATGCTAAGACAGTCCCCTTTTATATGGATCGGGATCCGATCATCGATCGAAAATATCCGCTTCCTTTTGACGGATTTTAGGTATTGTCAAAATTGCGAATATATGAGAAAATAAAAGCAGCGTGATTATCAATAAAGGGTAGTCGCAATGTCAAATTACATATGTTGAAAGGAGTCTCACAATGATTTATTCACATGAAGTAGAAAAGATGTGTCCGGTAGCTCAGGGCGCGAATCACGGACCGGCGCCAATCCCCGAAGAAGCAAAATGGGTACAGGCCAAAGAGATCAAAGACATTTCCGGTTTTACACACGGTGTGGGCTGGTGTGCTCCGCAGCAGGGTGCCTGTAAGCTGTCCCTGAACGTTAAAGAGGGTATCATTCAGGAAGCTTTGGTGGAGACACTGGGATGTTCCGGTATGACCCATTCCGCTGCTATGGCTGCTGAGATCCTTCCGGGCAAAACCATTCTGGAAGCACTGAACACAGACCTTGTATGTGACGCGATCAATACAGCTATGAGAGAACTTTTCCTTCAGATCGTTTACGGAAGAACACAGAGCGCATTCTCCGAAAACGGACTGGCCATCGGAGCCGGCCTTGAGGACCTTGGAAAAGGTCTGCGTTCCCAGGTTGGTACCATGTACGGAACCCTCGCAAAAGGACCCCGTTACCTGGAAATGGCAGAAGGCTATGTTACAGGTATCGCTCTGGATGAGAACAATGAGATCATTGGATACAAATTTGTAAACCTTGGCAAGTTCACAGACTTCATCAAGAAAGGTGACACACCGAATGAAGCATGGGAAAAAGCCCAGGGCCAGTACGGACGCGTAGCCGATGCAGTTAAGATCATCGATCCGAGACAGGAATAAGCGATAGGAGGATTAGAAATGGCTTTATTTGAATCATATGAAAGACGAATTGATAAAATCAATACTGTATTGAACAGTTATGGGATCGCTTCTATCGAGGAAGCTGAAAAGATCACAAAAGATGCCGGACTGGATGTTTACAACCAGATCAAAGGCATTCAGCCCATCTGCTTTGAGAATGCATGCTGGGCATATATCGTGGGCGCGGCTATCGCCATTAAAAAAGGATGTAAGAGAGCAGCAGACGCAGCAGCAGCCATCGGTGAAGGCCTTCAGGCTTTCTGTATCCCCGGTTCTGTAGCAGACCAGAGAAAAGTTGGCCTTGGCCATGGTAATCTGGGCAAGATGCTTTTGGAAGAGTCCACAGACTGCTTCTGTTTCCTGGCAGGCCATGAGTCCTTCGCAGCAGCTGAAGGCGCCATCGGTATTGCAGAGAAGGCAAACAAAGTACGTCAGAAACCTCTTCGTGTTATCCTGAACGGACTTGGAAAGGATGCTGCAAAGATCATCTCCAGGATCAATGGTTTCACATATGTACAGACAGAATATGATTACTTTACAGGCGAGCTGAAAGAAGTTCAAAGAATCGCTTATTCTGACGGACTCCGTTCAAAAGTTAACTGCTACGGCGCCAACGATGTTCGTGAAGGCGTTGCCATCATGTGGAAAGAGGGCGTAGATGTTTCCATCACAGGTAACTCCACAAACCCGACACGTTTCCAGCATCCGGTGGCAGGTACATATAAGAAAGAGTGTGTCGAAGCAGGTAAGAAATACTTTTCTGTTGCTTCCGGCGGCGGTACAGGACGTACACTTCATCCGGACAATATGGCAGCAGGCCCGGCTTCTTATGGTATGACCGATACGCTGGGACGTATGCATTCCGACGCCCAGTTCGCAGGTTCTTCCTCTGTTCCCGCGCATGTGGAAATGATGGGTCTGATCGGAGCAGGAAACAACCCGATGGTCGGCATGACGGTAGCTGTAGCCGTTGCCATCGAGGAAGCTGCCAAAGCTGGAAAATTCTAAGAAATGCCCGTTTTATAAGGGGTTCAGAAGTTCTGAGGTGTGCTGAAATGGTGTGAAAATCAGTGTGTAGCACACAAGCAGCGCACACGTAGCACACATACGTAGCGCACAAATAGAATGGTAGATAAGAGATGTTTCCTTGAGATTTTCTTGCGAAACATCTCTTATTTTGTTATCTTGCATATTTCTTTCTGTAATTGTTCTATGGTTCTGTGAGTGTAGGTCTTTTCTGTAATGTCTGTGATGGCATGGCCTACGATGAGTTTTAAGATATATTCGTCCACATGACACTCTTTTGCTTTAGTGATGAAGGTATGTCTGGTTTCATGGGGACGATGGGTGAGATTCAGGCGTTTCATCACCTTGTTGAATCTGCCCCGGTATTTGTCATAGGTCATATAGGTTCCCTGCTGGCCGTTTTCGTCATTGAACAGATATTCTCTGTCCAGCGAATATCGCCGTTCAATGAGAGGGCGAATCAGGGGATGGATGGGGAC
>DVLT01000028.1 GCA_018715345.1 Candidatus Onthocola gallistercoris | reverse complement strand
GCCGGCTGGGGCGCGCCGCCCAAGCTGCATGGTACGGCGATCAGCCGCATGCCCATATGCTGGGCAAAAACATTCATGGACTGGAGACACATCTGGGTGCCTCCGGACGCTGTTCCGGAAGATGTGAAGCAGGCAAAATACATGCCTGCAAGCCTGGCCTGCGCCCACAGATCGCAAAATGAATCCATGAACCGTTTCATCTGGGCAGACACCCCGCCGAAATAGGTGGGGGACCCTAAAAATAACGCATCGTAGCCGATCACATCCTCGCCGGAATGGATCACGGGAATCTTTTGGATATCCTCCCGAAATTCTCTTGACGCCTCAAACCGGAGGGACACTTCATCAAAGGTCTCATCCTCCACCCGGAACAGATCTGCTTCTATCCCGCAGCCTCTCAGCGCCTCGGTCAGGCACGACGCCATCTGATAGACATTGCCGCATACACTGTGGAACACCACCGCTGCCTTTGCCATAAACACACGTCTCCTCCTGTCTTACCGTTCATCCAACGGACAATATTCTTTTTCCGTAATGATGGATTTGTAGGCCGGACGGATGATCTTATCCGCATTGACCAATTCTTCCATACGATGGGCGCTCCATCCCACGATACGGGCCATGGCAAAAATAGGCGTATACAATTCCAAGGGGATATCCAGCATACTGTATACAAAACCGCTGTAGAAGTCCACATTGGCGCTGACGCCTTTGTATATCCGGCGCTCTTTTGCGATCACCTTCGGAGCCAGAGTTTCCACCATGGAATAGATGGCGAAATCTTCCTGACGTCCCTTTTCTTCCGCCAGCCGCCGCACAAAACCTTTAAAAATCTTTGCCCGAGGATCAGATATGGAATACACCGCATGACCCATGCCATAGATCAGGCCCTTTTTATCAAAAGCTTCTTTATGGAGCAATTTACGCAGATAAACTTCCACCGCTTCTTCATCTGTCAGATCACTGACCGATCGCTTCAGATCATTCATCATTTCCACGACTTTGATGTTGGCTCCGCCGTGCTTTGGTCCTTTAAGAGACGAAAGAGCTGCAGCGATGACCGCATAGGTGTCGGACCCGGAGGACGTGACCACCCGGGTTGTAAAAGTGGAATTGTTCCCACCGCCATGTTCCATATGTAGGATCAGGGCAATATCCAGCACATGGGCTTCCAACTCACTGTATTTCATATCCGGACGGAGCATTCTCAGTATATTCTCAGAAGTGGATAAATTCTTATCCGGTCTGTGTATATACAGGCTGTCGTCCCTCTCATAATGATTATAAGCGTGGTAACCGTACACAGCTAACATAGGTAATTCACTGATCAGCATCATACATTGACGCAGTACATTGGGTAACGAAATGTCTGATGCCTTCTCATCATAGGAAGCCAAGGTAAGTATACTTCTGGTCAGCGTGTTCATAATATCCTTGCTGGGCGCTTTCATGACCACATCCCGCACGAAATTTGTGGGAAGCGAGCGGAAATAGCACAATATGTCCGCAAAGTTCTCCAATTCTTTTCGATCCGGCAGTTTTCCAAAAAGAAGCAGATAAGCCACCCCTTCAAACCCGAATCGTTTTTCCTGGGATATGCCTTTGACCAAATCCATGATATCATATCCCCGGTAAATCAAACGGCCTTCGCAAGGTATCTTTCCCTCAGGAGTATCCTCATAAGCCTTTATGTTGGATATAGTAGAAAGGCCGGCCAGAACGCCGATGCCGTTTTTATCCCGCAGTCCTCTCTTAACATTATATTTATCATATAATTCCGGGTCCTGATTGCAGCTTGCCGCGTTCATCTTTGCCCCGGCTTCCACATACTCTTCGATCGCATCTGAATACATATCAAATATCTCTTTCGTTTCTTCCATTGCGTAACCTCCATTCTTCAACCACTCAATTATCTCTCATTATAATAAGATAACCTTAATTCCGGATATTTTCAATATAAAGTCACTTTATTTCATTAAATTTTTACAATCTTTTTATAAAATCCGTTAAATTCAGTTTTTTCACACATCATATACAAACCTATGGTATCCCTGTGGAGGTTGCCGACAGCCAGATTCTTTTAGGACACTCACCACGGTCAAAAGTATGCCTGGATGCCTGCCGTGTATTACGATCGGATAGGGGCGATTCCTTTCCCTATCCGATCACTGCGATACCTCGCTCATCTCGCGGCACTGCCGCTCGATGACCGTTGCCCGTCGGATGCCCGCTCGTGCAAGCACGGCGGTCGCCCTCCGGGCGTATCGCGCAAAAAACCGGCAGAATACGTCTGCCGGATTCCTTGTCTTTTGGTACAAAGTTTCCTTTTCCCGCCTTCTGCCGGTCTGTCAGAAATATTTTTAATTAATTTCATTTATTCCAGATACATATGCATCGGCCATGTGAGATATTCCACATCTTCCAGCTTTTCCGCC
The DNA here is from genome assembly GCA_018715345.1 of Candidatus Onthocola gallistercoris. Taxonomy (GTDB): domain Bacteria; phylum Bacillota; class Clostridia; order Lachnospirales; family Lachnospiraceae; genus Frisingicoccus; species Frisingicoccus gallistercoris. The sequence goes on along the minus strand of DVLT01000028.1, from coordinate 5,251 downwards.
GTAATATAGCCGGCCGGCGCATTTAATATGGTCGGTATCCGGTTTACCAATGTGGCGCAGGTATGTTCCGGGGTGGCCGGTTTCACCACATGGAACTCGGTATCCGGTTCACCGATGATCTTCCAGTCGCACATATCGCCATCATCCGGTCCATACACTTTTCCGATACACTGGGTTTCAATGGTGATTCCCTGGAAGGTCTCCGTTGTGACAACGGCGCTCATGCCGATGCAGTTGCCTTTCTTGATCGTTTCCTTTGTCGTCTCGCACCACAGATCCGTGTCGTAAAAATAGGGAACGCACTTTTGGCTGATGGATTTGATCGTAAGCCCCAACTTATTGGCCAGCGCCTCATTGGAATTCCATACATAAGCCGGTTCCACCGTCTCCGGATGAGCGATCTGCTCCTCAAATTCTTCCGGTGTCAAGCCCACCCCATGGGCCTTTGCCAACGCCAGTCCGTAATCTTCCACATTGTAGCTGACCGCGCCCTCGATCTTTTGGATATGATGTACGCCGCCTGCCACAGCGCCGATCATATTCACCCAGTAAATATCCTGCATGCCTGTGCCGGTGATCGTACAGTTGTTTTCCTTTGCCAGCTTGTCCAGCCGGTTGGTCAAAGCCGCCGCTGTCGTCCAGGGATAAATAGCTTCTTCACAGGTGGTGACCACATTGATCCCCCGTGACAGGCAGCGTTCAAAGTGGGGCATCACATCGGACACAAAGCTGAAAAGGGTGACAACCGCGATATCCGCATCGCACTCATCCAATACAGCGTCCGCGTCGGAACGGATGGGCACATTCAGCTTTATGCCAAGTCCGGCATAATCGCCCACATCCATTCCCACGATCTCCGGGTTCGTGTCGATCGCTCCCACGATCTCCGCGCCTTTTTCAAAAAGATAACGCAGGATATACTTACTCATCTTACCGCATCCGTACTGGACTACTCGGATTTTTTCCAGGTTGACCATAAAACTACCTCCCTTTCACATGTGGATAACATCCGTATTTGTATTGTTGTTTTCATTATAAGGGCTATAGTAAGTATAAGGTCAAGCCTTTTCCGTCCTTTCTACCTGAACCTTACAGGTACCTGAAGCCGCAGATACAGACCTCTGGAATCGTTTCGGCTGACCGGTATATCCGCAATGGATTCGCACAGATAATCGCCGCATACTTCATAGCCTATTGTCTTAATATATTCCAGCAGCCTTAAAATATACGCCTTTTCTTTGTAAAAATCATCGCAGTAAATGCAGGCATAATTGCCCGCCGGAACCGTGGTCATCAGCTCTTCCGGCACAAACTCCCGATCCACAAATACAAAAACCTTGGTGGAGCGCAGACGGCAGTTAAGAAAATCATCCTGTTCCAATATGGTCCCCGCATTGCAGAAATAAATCTGGGGCAGCTTGTCCTTCACCAGCTGATCCTTTAGATTCCTTAAAGAATTCTCATAATGTTCCGCATCATGGTCATAGACATTCACCCCCGTGTCCACCACGTACATCTGCCGCTGCCCGATATATTCCATCTGGAGCGTACCGTCCGGCGGCGCGCTGCGGTACCTGGAAAAACTCTCGATCGTCCGTTCCAACGCCCGATGCTGGCACTCCAACGTCCGTATTTCCTCCTTTATCTGCCGCTGCTTTTCCCGCAGGGCGGACTCGATCAGCGACAAATCCCGTTGTTCCATCTGGTATTTGATCTCCTTCAGGGAAATCCCCAGACTTTTCATATACTGGATGATATCCAGAAGGGCGCTCTGCTTGATGTCATAATAACGATAACCGTTCTCTCCCCGTTGACTCGGGCAAAAAAGCCCGATCTTGTCGTAAAGTCTCAGTGTTTGTTCCGATACATGATTCAGACGGGCCATCTGCCCGATCGTCAGTCGATGCATATGTCCACCTCCCTTTCCCAAACATTATACCAGTATCAAGGTTTGAGAACAATAAAAAAGGAACGCTCCCCGACTCTTATGCCGTCAGTCCGGCAAAGCCGGACTTCAGACATATTCTCCGAACGTTCCTCTATATAATCATTTTATCAGGCTGCGCTGCCATTTTTAAAACTGCCGTTCTGATATCCGCATGCCCGTTCAAACTCTTTCAGTTTCTGCTTTGCTTCCGCGCTCAAATGGGTCGGAACTTCCACTTCCACCGTCACATACTGATCCCCGTGAACCGACGGATCCTTCATGGATACAATGCCTTTACCCTTCAGACGTATCTTGGATCCGGACTGGGTGCCTTCTCTGATCCGGCACAAAACATTGCCGTACAAGGTAGCCACTCTGGCCTCGCCGCCCAGGATCGCCGTGGAGAAGGGCACTCTCACTGTCGTATAAACATCCATACCCTTTCTTTCATATCCCGGTTTCCCGGCCACATGGACGGTCAGTATCAGATCGCCGGCTTCACCGCCGCCGCTGCCCGGCATTCCCTTGCCCCGAAGTCTGACTTTCTGTCCTTCATCGATACCTGCCGGTATCTTCACATCAACGGACTGGGGACTGCCGCCGGAAGCATCCTGAAACCGGAGAACCTTATGACAGCCGAAAGCCGCCTCATCAAAGCTGACGGATACTTCCGAATGAAGATCTTGTCCCTTCTGGCTGAAATGGCCGCCGCTTCTGAAACCGCTGCCGCCAAATCCGCTGCCAAAACTGCTGTCAAAACCTCCAAATCCGCTCTTAAATCCACCGAAACCGCCGCCAAAAAGATCCTCGAAAATATCGTCCATATTCCCGGAACCGCTGTTATAATGGTATTCTTTAAAGCCGCCGAAGCCGTTGTCTCCGGCGCCGGCGCCGCTGCTGCCGCCGGACCAGCCTTCCTCGAAAGCCGCATGGCCGTACTGATCATATAACTTTCTCTTCTCCTCATCACTCAAAACCGAATAGGCTTCTGTGATCTCTTTAAACTTTTCAGCCGCCTGGGCATTGCCAGCATTCGTATCCGGATGGTACTTCTTCGCCAGTTTTCTATATGCTTTTTTGATCGCTGCCGCATCCGCGCTTCTGCTGACACCCAGCACTTCATAATAATCTCTCTTTGCTTTCAAAACAAACACCTTCTTTGGAAAATCGTCTTTGTTATATATGTAATATAACGTCCATTCACGCAGATGTCAATCTTTCCGGAAACTTTTTTATGCTGTTTATAAACAGGAAGGAGTACGGCATCACTGCCATACCCCTTCATACTCTGTCCCTTCTGTCATCCTTCCGGGACGCTGTCCTTTATCCAAGTCAGCATCCCGTGGATCTGTTTATCCTTCGATTGAAATATATTTTTTCTCTTCCACTGCCGGTTTCGCATCTTTCTTCGGAACTGTCAGTTTCAAGATACCATCTTCATATTTTGCTTTGATATCTTCCTGGGTCACATCATCGCCAACATAAAAGCTTCTTGTCATCGAACCGGCATACCGTTCACGGCGGATGTATTTGCCTTCTTTGTTCTTCTGGTCATTGTTGACGTTCTTCGCCGCCGCTACGGTCAAATACCCGTCTTTCAGTTCAGCGGTAATCTCGTCTTTCTTAAATCCCGGAAGATCGATGTCTACTTCGTAGCTGCCGTCTGTCTCACGGACATCCGTTTTCATCATGCTCTTGGCGTTCTTGCCAATCAGGCTGCCGCCTCTAAAGAAACTGTCGTTAAATGCTTCGTCCATCCATTCATCAAATAAATTTTCTCCAAAAATGCTCGGTAATAACATAAGTCATATCTCCTCTCTATCCTATACATCATGTATCTAAGCACTCGGAGCAACTGTTCCGGTGTTGTCATCGAACCTTCGGAAGTTCTCTTTCTATTTCCCTTCCTTTGTTCTATGTGTAATATAACACTTATTGTTAGCACTGTCAAGAGGTGAGTGCTAATTTGTTTGTGAACTTTTTGTGAACGTTAATTGAAAAAGTAACTGCATGTTTTTGATAACCAAAATACCTTCTATTGCAGTAAGTCCTGCAAAATAAGGGTGGCATTTACTCCTGCAATGTTTTATGATACTCCTATCTGAACTTAGGCCCGAAGCAGATTGGAGGTTCTTTATGAAACATTTGACTCTCTCTCTGACCGGATCCGTATCGAAGCTTTTCTGGAAGAAAGAGTTTCTCCCAGATCGCTGCTGAACTTGAAAATTCTTCTTCCACTATCTCTAAAAAAATACGCCGTCATCATTTCCTTATCCCTCATTATCATGACTCCTCCAGCAAAAGAAGATCTGAATGCGCTTTTTATGGGAACTGCTCCGTATAGGGAATGTGTGGGAACACGCCTGCTCTTCCTTCTGCTCTCGCTACAAGAGCAGGCGCTGTACTTTATATTGCCACATACCACATATTTCAGGAAAAACTCTGTGACCGGCTCCTTAAGCCCCTTATGTATGCAATGCATGCCCCAAACTTCGGGCATGCAGCCATATATTGTCTCACATCTACACATCATGCATATAATCAATATGCCATCGCAATTATATCGTCTTTTATATTGCTATTTTTTCTTAATTATTAAATCCGATATTTATGCTTACGCAGGTCAAACGCAGATTTTCCACCTTCCAGGATATCACATATCTGTTGCTGGATTCCTTGTTTCCCAAGTGTATCTGTTCTTCCCGGTTCTTCAGGTAAATCATCCTCTATTGATCCAGAACGATACTCAAAACGAAATTTCTTATTCGGAGAATTTTTTCCATTCTGGTTAGCAACTATTACCTCCTCAGAATCCGCACCCAAAACCACATTAGCATTATGAGTGACCACAATGATTTGTCTCATAATCTTTTTCTTTTTGATAAAAGGTATCAGTTCGTCAAAAATAGATCTGTTATCCAAATCATCTTCTGGCTGATCGACAAGAATAGGACATGTGCTTTCTGCAAGGCTTATCAACATTTTAAGCAATACAAGAGCCTTTTTACCAGGAGACATTTCGTCTATTAAATCTCCATCCATGCTAACCTTATAAGTAGAATTATACCAATCTCCTAATAATTCCCGTAAAACATTTTCCGGTGTTTTGTTCCTAATAAGATGTATAGTCCCATCTACAATCGCATTTACCAGTTTAGTTACATTGTCGGCTGCAACCCAGGATTCATCATATTTTTCCAAATCAATATAGCTTCTAAAAGAAGTACGACGGTCAAAACAGGACTGAATTTCCTGAGTAAATGCATCCCTACGGAAAGGAGCTTCTGCAGAAAACTCCAAATCCTCCATTGCCAATTCCCTATT
>DVLT01000027.1 GCA_018715345.1 Candidatus Onthocola gallistercoris | reverse complement strand
CACCTCAAAGCCATCAATGGCCTCTTCCACGATGACTTCTTCATCATAGAAAAATGCCTGTTCCACAGCAGATGGCAATTTTTGCTGTTCAGTGACTTTGGTGATGCCAAAGGAGGAGCCGGAACGCAGCGGTTTGACAAAAACAGGAAAGGCAAGCCGGGAACAGATTTCTGCCAATGCGGCTTCCGTTTCCTGTCTGTGGAACGTGACGGCTTCTGGGACAGGAATGCCGGATGCGCGGACCAGCTTGTGGGAACGATCCTTATCCATACAAATGGCGGAAGCCAGTGTGCCGCAGCCGACCAGGGGTATATCCGCCAGTTCAAACACCCCCTGGATCCGGCCATCTTCTCCATTTTGCCCATGTAGGATCGGGAAAACCAGATCCAAGGGCGTCAGACGGGCCTTGCCGTTTTTAAATTCCAGTACGCCTTTGGGGGAAGGAACGGGCAGGATGGCAACTGGGAAAAGAAAATGTCTGTCCTCATGCCAGCTGTCATCGGCGATCTTTTCAAAGGGACCCGTGTAGTGATACCATTTTCCTTCACGGGTAATGCCAATGGGATAGATGTCCGATCGTCCGGCATCCAGATGTTGAAGGACGGCCGATGCGGATTGCAAAGATATGGGATATTCGGCGGAACGTCCGCCGAATAGAATGGCGATACGCTGTTTTTTCAATGGGATGACCTCCTTTTTTATGATGGAGATTTTATCTGGACGGATAATGAGACCAAATAAAAACACTCTTGTTTTGATGCTGAAATCAGTCTATCAAAAACAAGAGTGTCATTTTATCGGATGGTCATAAACTATTCTTCTGTTTTTATACGGAATTTCTTACGATTTTCCTACGGCAGGAAGGGTGACGGTAAAACAGGTCTGTTCATCCAGGCTTTGGACGCGGATCGTACCGTGATGCAGTTCCACGATCCGTTTGGCGATGGCCAGCCCCAGACCGGCGCCGCCGCTGCCCGTATTGCGGGAAAGGTCCAGACGATAGAACTGTTCAAATATCCGGTCCAGCTTTTCTTTGGGAATGGTCTCGCCGGTATTTGTAAAGGTGACAGTTACCTGGTCCTTTACTTGAGAAGCCTGGATATGGATCGCCGTATCTTTAAAGCTATAGATGACTGCGTTTCTCAACAGGTTGTCAAATACCCGCTGGAGTTTATCCGCGTCACACCGGAGCTTCAGCTCCTCCGGCGCTTCCAGACTGCAGGTCAGATTTTTATCTTTCAGCATAGGCTGAAATTCAAAAATCAACTGTTCCAGCAGACGGGTCAGGCTGATATTTCCATATTGCAATGAGATATCGGACAGATTAAAGCGGGCGATTTCAAAAAATTCATTGATGAGTTCTTCCAGCCGTTCTGCCTTGTGGAGAGCTATACCCAGATATTTTTCCTGAAGTTCTTCGGATATCTGTCGTTCATCCCGTAAAAGATCCAGATATCCGATGACAGAAGCCAAGGGGGTTTTCAGATCATGGGCCAGATACAAGATCAGATCGTTTTTGCGGGATGTTTCTTCCCGGATGATCCGTTCATGTTCCGCCATCTGTTCCCGGATGGAAGCCATCTGGGCTGCAATGTCCCTGTATTCGGAAGGAAAGATGCCATCTGCATCTTTATCGGCGATCGTATAATCCCGGAGCATCCGACTGATCTGGGCGATATTTTTCCGCACCCGGTATCGGGCATAGAAATGGGACACAAGCGCCACAGCCAAAATACCGATCAGCAATACGCAGACCACCAGAAAGAACAAAAGCTGTTTGATCTGATCCCAATTGGGACGACGGACGATACCGCTGCGGCCTGCCTCTGGTATGTATTCTTCATAAGTGGTCATGAAGGTGCCGTCGAACCAGTCCACAAACATGCCGTTGAATGTGAAGTCAAACAGAAAGAAAACAGCAGTTACACCCAGGATCACAAGCAGGGTGATCCCAAGGGCTTTGGATAATGTATGATGGTTATTTTTCAATTTTATATCCCACTCCCCATACGGTTTTGATGAATTTTGGATTTTTGGCGGTCTCGTGCATTTTTTCACGGATACGGCCGATGTGGGCCATGACCGTGTTATTATTGTTCAGATATTTTTCCCCCCAGACTGCTTCAAAAAGTTCTTCAGAAGCCACCACTTTGCCCTGATTTTCACACAGATACCAGAGGATGGAAAACTCAATGGGAGTTAAAGACAGTTCCTTGCCGAACAGATAACATTTGTGGTGTTCCCGGTTGATCACCAGACCGCGGATATCATATTCGTTTATTTCCGGAGTCTGGCCGGTCTGATTGTAAAAACGGTAGCGGCGCAGTTGAGTTTTAACTCGGGCAGTTACTTCCAACGGATTGAAAGGTTTGGTGATATAGTCGTCTGCCCCGATGGTCAGTCCCATGATCTTGTCCCCGTCCTCCACCTTTGCGGTCAGCATGATGATGGGGAAATAATGTGTTTCACGGATCTTGCGGCAAAGATGAAAACCATCGATGTCCGGCAGCATCACATCCAGTATGGCCAGATCCGGTTCTGCCTTTTCGATACATTTTAAAGCGTCCAAACCTTTATAAAACTTATATACTGTGTAACCATCGTTTTCCAGATATATTTCCATCAGATCGGCGATCTCTTTTTCATCATCCACAACTAAGATTTTTTCGTTCATGTCCATGCCCCTTACTTTGCGTTATGGTCAAAACCGGTCGGGATAGATCGGATATGTCTGAAAACCGGCTGGTATTTGACCGGGATTTGTCTGCATCATACCATTTTCCTTCTTTAAAAACAATTCTCTATGGGGATTTTTAAGAATTTTGTCAGGGACACAAGGTGTGACAGGAGAAGATGTCTTTAAAATCCCGTCATCCTGTGTTAGAATGTATATTATCAGGCGGAATAAAAGGAGGCACCTATGACAAAAGAAGAGCGGGCTCTGGAAGTGATCCGGAGACTGAAGGAAGAATATCCGGATGCAGGCTGTACATTGGATTATAATGAGGCGTGGAAGCTTCTGGTCAGCGTTCGGCTGGCAGCCCAGTGCACAGATGCCCGGGTCAATGTGGTGGTGGAGGAATTATATAAAAAGTATCCGGATGTGGATGCGCTGGCAGCCGCAGATATGGAAGATATCGAACGGATCGTGAGGCCGTGCGGGCTGGGCAAAAGTAAAGCCAGGGACATCAGCGCCTGCATGAAGATACTGAAAGAAGAGTATAACGGTCAGGTGCCGGGAGACTTTCAGGCGCTTTTAAAACTGCCGGGAGTCGGCCGAAAAAGCGCGAATCTGATCATGGGCGATGTGTTTGGAAAGCCAGCCATTGTCACAGACACCCATTGTATCCGTTTGGTAAACCGGATCGGACTGGTGGATCAGATCAAAGAGCCTAAAAAGGTGGAGATGGCGCTTTGGAAGATCATTCCGCCGGAAGAGGGCAGTGATTTCTGCCACCGGCTGGTCTATCATGGACGGGATGTGTGTACAGCGCGGACCCAACCCCATTGCGACCGGTGTTGTCTGGCAGATGTGTGTGACCGAGTTGGAGTATGACCCCTTTAGGGATTTAGGCAGGCGATGTGACTGAATCACGGAATGCAGGCAGAAAGAGTGGTATTCTGATCATTATCAAAAGCACAGGAGGAGTTTGAATGAGTAAAACAGTAATTATCGGCGGTGTGGCCGCTGGAGCAACTGCGGCTGCCAGATTGAGAAGGCTGGATGAGGATATGGAGATCATCATCCTTGAAAAGGGAAGCTATATATCTTATGCCAATTGCGGATTGCCCTATTATATCGGCGGTGTGATCAAGGATCGGGAGGCGCTTTTGATCCAAACGCCGGAAAGTATGCGCAGCCGATACCGTCTGGATGTGCGGACGAGACAGCAGGCAATCAAGATCGATCCGGAAGCGAAAACTGTGCAGGTAAAGAAAAAAGACGGCACGATCTACGAGGAGTCCTATGACCAGTTGATCATAGCCACCGGCTCTTCTCCTTATAAGCCGAATATCCCGGGAATTGATAGCGAAGGCATTTATACGCTTTGGACGGTGCCGGATACGGATGCCATATATCAGCGTATTGAAAAAGAACGGATAAAGCGGGTAACTGTCATCGGCGGCGGTTTCATCGGGCTGGAGATGGCGGAAAATCTCCAGGAAAGAGGCTTGGATGTGACATTGATCGAGGTGACGAGTCAAGTCATGCCGCCTTTGGATATGGATATGGCCGGTTTTCTTCATGAGCATATCAGCAAAAAAGGCGTCCACCTTTATACGGGCGCTTCTGTGACCGGTTTTGAGAAAAAGAAAAAGGGACTGTCCATTTATCTTGCCAATGGGGAAGAGATTTCAGCGGATATGGTGCTCCTGTCCATAGGTGTGCGGCCAAACAGTAAGATCGCCAGAGAAGCCGGTATCCTTTTGGGTGACCGGGGCGGTATAAAAGTGGATGAATATATGCGGACGTCTGAACCGGATATATGGGCTGTCGGGGATGTGGCAGAGATAAAGAACCTGGTGACAGGCAATCCGGCGATGATCCCTCTTGCCGGCCCGGCCAACAAGCAAGGACGTATTGCAGCCAATGATATCTGTCAGTTGGATGGGGAAACCTATGACGGAAGTTTGGGCACATCGGTAGTGAAGATCTTTGACTTGACTGCCGCGTCTGTGGGGATCAATGAAAAGATGCTAAGATCAGACGGTAAGTTAAAGGGAAAAGATTATGAAGTGGTCCTGATCAATCAGAAATCCCATGCTACATATTATCCGGGAGCTAAATCCATGATCTTAAAACTGATCTTTACCATGGAAGGACAGATATTGGGCGCCCAGATCGTGGGACTGGAAGGTGTGGACAAGCGTATTGATACGATCGCCACAGTGATGCGCATGAAAGGCAGCGTCCGGGATCTGGAGAAGTTGGAACTGTCCTATGCGCCGCCGTTTTCTTCGGCTAAGGATCCGGTGAACATGGCCGGTTATGTGGCAGACAATATATTAAAAGGTCTGGTATCTTTTGTCATGCCGACAGAACTGACAAAAGATATGGCTTTAGTGGATGTACGGGAAGATTGGGAAGTGGCTGGCGAAGATATGACGGGCATTTTCCATATTCCATTGGGGCAGCTGCGGGAAAGGATCAACGGCCTGCCCAAAGACCGGACGTTGGTGATCCGGTGCGGCGTGGGCGTCCGTGCCTATAATGCTGCGCGCATCCTGATGCAGAATGGGTTTGGATCCGTCAAAGTACTGGCGGGAGGTATGTCCTTTTTTAAAAGCCCCTTTTGATCCGGAAGGGACTGTGACCGGGTGATGCGAAGAGTACGGTTCCCGATGGGAAAGGGACAGGTTTGTGTCAATAGATAAATAAAAGTGACTCACGGTTTTGTATCGGATCCTGCGGATAATCTGATCTGGCCGTGAGTCATTTGCTGACATTGCCCGCCGATGCCCAAGATGTGCGGACATTTAGACAGATGGACAATGTCCGGAAAAGATATATGCGGAGGAAATCATTGTGGAAGTGGCGATATTATTGCTGAACCAGATCGTTCAGCTTTTTTTGATGATCTTGATGGGGATCCTGCTTGTCAAAAGCGGTGTTTTGAGAGCCGGGCAGAGTAAAAGTTTATCGGTGGTGGTATTGTATATTGTCATGCCTTGCGTGATCATCCATGCCTTCCAGGTGGATTATACAAAAGAAATCCGTAATGGCTTATTGCTGGCGCTGCTGGCTGCGGTCATCATCCATCTGATCATGCTGCTGGTGACGGAAGTGTTGTCCAGACTATGCCATATGGACGCAGTGGAAAAGGTTTCGGTCATTTACTCCAATTCGGGAAATCTGATCATTCCCATTGTCACCGGGGTATTGGGGGAAGAATGGGTCATCTATTCCAGCGCTTTCATGTGTGTCCAGCTGATCCTCATGTGGACCCATGGGAAAAGTGTTTTGTGCGGTGAAAAGGGGGGCGATCTGAAAAAAATACTGACAAATGTAAATATGATCGCCATCCTGCTGGGGATCGTTCTGTTCCTGCTCCGGATAAAACTTCCGTCTATACTGGAAGGAACGGTCGCATCTGTGAGCAGTATGGTCGGCCCCATATCCATGATCATCACCGGTATGCTGATCGGCGGTATGAGTCTGAAAAAAATCGTAGGTTACCATCGGGTATGGCTGATGACCTTTTTCCGGATGATATTGATCCCGGCCATCATCTTGATCGTGTTGAAAGTGAGCGGTTTGTCCGGTCTCCATCCAGATGGGGATACGATCTTGCTGATCAGCTTCCTGGCATCGATCACCCCGGCGGCCTCCACCATGACCCAGATGGCGCAGATTTATGGAAAAGATGCGGACTATGCCAGTGTGATCAATGTGGTGACAACGGTTGTCTGTATCATCACCATGCCGCTGATGGTTTTGATCTATTAGAGAAAATGTGATCCGAGGGACCGTTGGTGGTCCCTTTTGTGTTATGTGGGATGGACGGTTGAAAAAGATGGGGAAGGGTGTATAATTTAGTCAGCAATACAACTGGGAGGAATGTCTATGAGCAGCAGATTTGATGAAATGATCGACAGAACGGGAACCCATTCACTGAAGTACGACTTGAAAAAGGCGTTTGGGAAACCGGAGGATGTACTGCCCATGTGGGTGGCGGATATGGATTTTCAGGCCCCGGAGACGGTCAGACAGGCTCTGGCAAAAGCCGCGGCTCACGGCATTTTTGGATACAGCGCGACAGATCAGGATTACGATGAAGCCGTTTGCCAGTGGATCAGCCGGCATTTTGGATGGGATATCCGGCCGGAATGGCTGGTAAAAACCCCTGGCGTTGTTTTTGCCATTGCCCTGGCCATACGGGCTTTCACAAAAGAAGGCGAAGGGGTTTTGATCCAGCAGCCGGTGTACTATCCTTTTGGCGATAAGATCCGGGAGAATGGCCGACGGGTGGTGAACAGTCCTCTCGTGTTCCGGAATGGCCGCTACGAGATGGACTATGAGGACTTGGAAAGGAAGATAAGGGATGAGGGTATCCGGCTGATGATCTTTTGCAGCCCCCACAACCCGGTGGGAAGGGTCTGGTCCATTGAGGAATTGGAAAAGCTGGCCCGGTTGTGCGAGTATTATAATGTCCTCATTGTCAGCGATGAGATCCACTGTGATTTTACGTATCCGGGTGTGAAGCACCATATGCTTGCATCCCTGTCCGATAGCTGGGCGGAACGGACCATTACTTGTACAGCGCCGAGCAAGACGTTTAATCTGGCGGGACTTCAAGGATCTAATCTGATCATTCCCAACGAAAAATTGAGAAAGGCCATGACAGATGAACTGTCCAGGACCGGTTACGGTATGCTGAACCAGATGGCCATCATTGCCTGCGAGACCGCTTATCGGACCGGAGATGATTGGGTGGAGGAACTGAGAGGGTATCTGAAAGATAATCTGGATCATCTGACTTCTTTCATCGAAGAAAAGATCCCGGAGATACAGGTGATCCGGCCGGAGGGAACGTATCTGGTATGGCTGGATTTCAGGAAAATGGGCATGGATGCAAAACAGCTGGAGGAATTTTTTGATAAAGAGGCGAAGATCTGGCTGGACAATGGTAAGATGTTTGGCGATGAAGGAGAAGGTTTTGCCCGGATCAATATTGCCTGCCCAAGGGCGACTCTGGAAGAGGCATTGGAACGCCTGGAAAAGGCGGTATCAGCCAAAAGACCGTGATACGGGCAGGATCTTCAGCGTGAGACATATGGAACAGGCAGAGCGTCATAGAGTAGATATGAGGATACGAGCGGAGCTGTTGTATGATTTATATGGATTCCTATGACGGGGCAAAGATCGCAGTCCACCTGTGGAACAGGCAGAGCCAGAAGGCGGTTCTCCTTCTCCACGGGTGGCCTTTTTCATATCAGATGTTTGAATCCCAGATCAGTTTGCTGGTCCGCAGAGGCTACTTGGTCGTGGCGCCGGATATGCGGGGCTTTGGCATATCTTCGGAGACCGGGCAGGGTTATGGTTATGACAGTCTGGCAGCGGATATCTATCGGGTGATCGCAGGCTTGAAACTGCAGAAATGTACGGCTGCAGGTTTTGGCATGGGTGGAGCGGTACTTTTAAGATACATGACAAATTATAAGGGGTATGGTATCGGTAAGCTGATATTGATGGCAGCGGTGGCGCCAGGGTTGTGCCGGACGGAGATGAATGTTTATGGACAGGATAAGGATGATCTGGATAAAATGATCCACAGACTGCTGACGGATCGGCCTAAAATGGTGCAGGATATCAGCCGGCAGATGTTTGCCTGCCCGAAAAGCGAGGCCTATATGGACTGGTTCTATCAGATGGCTTTAAATGGATCGGGATTGGGAACGGTGATGGCGGCGGTGACGATGCGGGATGAAAACGTGGAAAAAGATTTGAAAAATGTATGTGTGCCTGCGACGATCATCCACGGCGGAAGAGACTGTTTTGTCAGCCGGGAGATGGCGGACATACAGCACCGGGACATTGTATCTGGTTTTCGCAAGAGGGGATGGGGGATCAGCCAGCCGGTTCCTGTGTCCCGTTATTGCCTGAAAAACAGTGGGCATGGGATCGGATGGGATGAAATGGAGGAATTTAATTGCTTGTTTTTAAGGGAAGTGATACAATAAATAGTTGAAAATATCGGCATGTGTGTGGCTTGCCGGAAAGATGGCTGGGAGGAAAAGCTGTGCTTGTTTTATATTCAGACAAAATCATTTTTATCATAGAAATCATAGGGACCATTGCTTTTGCTTCTGCTGGCGCGTTGGTGGCCATACGCAAGGAAATGGATATTTTCGGAGTCAATATCCTGGCAGTGACAACGGCCTGCGGCGGCGGGTTGATCCGGGACCTGATCATTGGACGAAAACCTCCGGTCATGTTCCGAGAGCCCATCTATACGTTGGTCGCCATTGTCACAGCGACGTTGCTCTTTTTTGTGATATACCGGCGGGAGCATGTGCTGAACAGTCGGCTCATGGCCATTTATGAAAAGCTCATGGTGACCTGTGACGCTGTCGGCCTGGGAGTATTTACGGTTGTGGGCACGAATGCGGCTTTTGAGGTGGTCGGCGACCGGTTTGCTTTTCTGCAGATTTTTGTCGGTGTTTTGACCGGAGTGGGCGGCGGCATCCTGCGGGATCTGATGGCAGGTCAGACGCCTTTTATACTGAAAAGAGAGATTTATGCCTGCGCATCTTTAGCCGGTGCGGTGGCCTGTACCTATATCTGTCGGGAGGCGCCCACAGTATATGGCATGTTTGCCGGTGGGATGTTGACGATTATCCTTCGGCTGCTTGCGGCATACTATCATTGGAACCTGCCCAGGATCCGGATCGAAAAGGATCCGGGGGAGAAGCAGGATCAATAAGACGAAAGGAGAAATGTCCGATGCTTGTGGAAGAAATTGTAAATGTACAGAAGAAATTTTTCAGGACAGGGACAACGCGGAAGATCGAGTATCGTCTGAACAGCCTTCAGATTCTGAAGGACGGCATTCATCGGATGATGCCTGAGATATATGCGGCGTTGAAAAAGGATCTGGGGAAATGTGAGACGGAAAGTTATATGGCCGAGGTGGGCATGACGCTGGCAGAATTGAGTTATATGGAAAAACATATCAAGCGGTTTTCAGCCAGAAAAAAAGTGCGGACGCCTTTGGCCCAGTTTCCGGCAGTCAGTTATCGGGAGCCGGAACCTTACGGTACGGTTTTGATCATGAGCCCGTGGAATTATCCGTTCATGCTGACCATGGAGCCGGTGATCGATGCTTTGGCAGCGGGAAACACTGTGGTGATCAAGCCCAGCGCCTACGCGCCGGAGACAAGCAAAGTGATCGCCCAGTTGATACGTCAGTGTTTTTCAGTCAAATTGGCGGCCGTTGTGGAAGGCGGAAGGAATGAAAATCAGGAACTTTTGGAGCAGGATTTTGATTATATTTTCTTTACTGGCGGCAAAACAGTCGGGCGTTTGGTCATGGAAAAAGCTTCGGCGCATCTGACGCCGGTAACTTTGGAGTTGGGCGGCAAGAGTCCGTGTATTGTCTGCGATTCAGCCAATCTGAAGATGGCGGCCAGAAGGATCGTGTTCGGAAAATATCTGAATGTGGGTCAGACTTGCGTGGCGCCGGATTATCTTCTGGTACAGGAATCGGTTAAAATGCCTCTTTTAAAGCATATACGGAAAGAGATCATCCGGCAGTGGGGGAAGGAGCCCCTTCTCAACGAGGAGTATGGTCGGATCATCAACCAGAAACATTTTGAGAGACTGACCGGCCTGATCCGAGATAAAAAATGTCTGATCGGGGGCAAAGACGATGGCGTGGATAAGATCGAACCCACAGTTGTGGACAATGTTCCCATGGACGATCCGCTGATGCAGGATGAGATTTTTGGCCCCATACTGCCTGTACTCACATTTAAGGATGTGGATGAAGTCCAGGAGATCGTGGAGCGCAATCCTACTCCGCTGGCCCTCTATCTGTTCACGTCCAACAAAAGAGATATCCGAAGGATCATGAACCGGATCCGTTTTGGCGGCGGCTGCGTCAATGATACGATCATCCACCTGGCAACCAGCCGGATGGGCTTTGGCGGCACTGGCCAAAGCGGTATGGGAAGTTATCATGGGAAAGACGGATTTGACACATTCAGCCATTATAAAAGCGTTGTGGATAAAAAAACATGGTTGGATCTGCCGTTCCGCTATCATCCGTTCAGCCCCTGGAAAGACAAAATGATCAAAAAATTTTTAAAATAGAACAGGAATATAAAACGCCGGAGGAGAACCTTCGGCGTTTTTACATCCGATGACAGGGAAAAACCAGACAGACGTTCCCGGATCATGTATGTATAATTTTTCTCTTTTTCACAGATACTACAACATGAAAATCATGTTTTAGGAGGATGGATATGCATTTCAGAGAGAGCGAGACCGCAAAGAATCTGATGCGGGCCTTTGCCGGTGAAAGCCAGGCAAGAAACCGTTATACACTGGCGGCCGGACAGGCCAAAAAAGAGAAACAGTATGTCTTGTCTGCTGTGTTCAAGTTCACAGCAGATCAGGAAAAGGAACACGCGGAAATTTTTTATGGCCATCTGACCGAGCTTGCAGGCGAAAACCTGTTTATAGATGGTGGCTATCCGGTGGATATCAGCCAGGATCTGGCAAAACTTTTGCGGATGGCAGAACATAATGAGTTCGAGGAACATGATGATGTGTATAAGCATTTTGGAGATGTCGCCCGACAGGAAGGGTTTGCCAAGATCGCGGCGGATTTTCACAATATTGCTTTGATCGAAAAGACCCATGGAGAACGCTTTGGCCAGTTTGCCCAGCTGGTGGAAGAAAATAAACTATTCATCTCCGATGTGGAAACAGGATGGATGTGCCTGAACTGCGGTCATATTTATACAGGAAAAGAAGCGCCGAAGGTTTGCCCTGTATGCCGGCATGACCAGGGGTATTTCATCCGATTGACCATGGCTCCCTTTACGTGTTGTCCGTGATAAAGATGAAAATGGCATGGGAGGTTCCGGTTCCATACCGGAACCTTCTGAAAAGATGTTGGAGAAATGTGAAAAAACAGTTGACAAATTGGCTTTTTTTTGTTTGACAGGGAATCGTATGCCTGGTCAGGCGAAGGGCATTCCTTAGGCAAGGCATTTGGGGAATGTATTTTTGCCGGACAGAAATGTCTCGTTCAAAATGCCGTTTCCGGTCATTGTGTACCAGCAGACAAAAGAGGGGAGAAGGCGTGGCTTTAAAATTAAGAAAACGTCTGAATAACAATGCGGTTGTCGCAGTGGATGAAAAATATCAGGAATATGTTGTATTTGGCAATGGCATTGCGTTTGCAGTGGAAAAAAATCAGATCATTCCGGAAGAGATGATCGAAAGGGTATTTTTCCAGAAAGAAAAAACTCTTTTCCAGAAACTTATCGAAGAGATGCCCCAAAAATATTTTGACTTGTCCTGCGAGATCATCGAATATATTCAGGGGAATCTGAAAGTCCGGCTGAGTAATTCCATCTATCTGACTTTGATGGATCACATATCCTTTATCAAAGAACGGGCGGAAAAGGGCATGCTGCCGAGAAACTCCATGAAGTGGGAGATCAGCCGATACTATCAAGACGAATACCGACTCAGCAAAAAAGTGGTGGAACTGCTGGAAGATGAGTTCGATATCCGGCTGAATGACGATGAGGCGGCGTCCATAGCGCTCCACATTGTCAATGCGGAAGTGGATGGCCAGTCTGTTCATCAGGGTATGGAGATGATCCATCTGGTGGACGATATTTTACAGATCATCTGTTTCCAGACCCGGACCAGCCAGGATGAGGAAGATTTAAATTATCAAAGACTGGTGACCCACGTGAAGTTTTTTGTCCAGCGGCTTTTTAAAAGGGAACAGGCCCATGCCGGCAATCCTCTGTATCCCATGGTAGTGAAGGAATATCCCAGAGCCCATGAGATCGCGGAAATGGTGAAACAATTTGTGGAAAAAAAGATGAACTGTAAGATTGACGATGAAGAGATCACTTATCTGATCGTCCACATACAGCTTATATTAAAACCGGAATAGGGATCCGGATAAATTGAAAGATCAGAATAAGGACATAGATAAACAGAAGTGTTACCCGTAAAGTGCGGGGCAGGATCTGACTATGAAGGGCGTAAGCCTTTTGAGTCAGGTCCGTTTTTATTTTTTGGAGGTTTTATTTTCAAAGAAACGGACAGATCTTGCGACAACGGACAGTATAGGAGCAGATAGGAACCCGGTATGCTGCAGAATGCCGGTGAAATAATAAAATAAAACGAGGGAGGATCATTATGGATAACAGAGAATTGGCAAAGACTATTGTTGAAAAAATAGGCGGAAGCGAGAATGTAAAATTGTATACGCATTGTATCACCCGTCTGCGTTTTATCTTAAAAGACAAAAGCAAAGTGGATGAAGAAGGACTCCGACAGATCAAGGAAATCATGGGTATAGTGGATCGCGGAGGCCAATATCAGCTGGTGATCGGCGGAGATGTGGAGAGAGTATTCAATGAATTGCCGCCATTTTTGCCGGGAGTGGATCAGGAGAAACCTGTGGAGGAAACAGAAGAACAGACAACGGAGGAGAAAAAAAGTATCCTTCAGACAGTGATGAGCTATGTATCGGCCAGTATCGCTCCCACGATCACAGTCATTGTGGCAGCAGGGCTGATCAATGCCATACTGGCCATCGCCGTCCAGTTTTTCGGATTGAGCAATGAAAGCAGCACCTATACTGCCTGGTCATCCTTTGCCCAGATCGCGTTCAGTTACCTGCCGGTATGGCTGGCATTTTCGGCAGCCCGTTATCTGAAAACCGATCCATATGTGGCGGCATTTGTAACCGTTGCCACCATCGCGGTATTCAGCAATGGGGAGGGAATGACCATGTTCGGTCTGACCATACCCACGGTCAATTATTCGGGCGCCATCGTACCGGTGCTTTTGATGGTACCAGTGTTGGCTCTCATCGACAGATTCCTTACGAAACATTTACATAAAAATCTGATCTATATGTTTAAACCGTTGATCAGCGCCGTTGTCATGCTGCCCCTTGTCCTGTTTGTTTTTGGCCCCATCGGCGCCTTTGTGGGAACACTCCTTGTGGAAGCCTGTGTGGCTTTGATGAAGATCGGACCGCTGTCCATGGCTATTCTGGCTGCGCTGCATCCCATCACAGTAATATTTGGCATGCATTCCCTGTTCACACCGATCCTTGTCAATGAGCTGGCCACCAGCGGACAGACCTTTGTCCTTTGCCGGGCTTTGGCAGCCAACTTTGCCATGGCAGGCGCAGCTTTGGCTGTTGGTTTAAAGGCGAAAAAAGTATCCAACAAATCTGTAGGCGTGTCTGCATCCATCACGGCTTTGCTGGCAGCGACGGAGCCGGCATTATACGGTGTCCTTATCCCGCTGAAGAGACCGCTGATCGCCGCATGCGGTGCAGCCGGCGTGGCGGGCATTGTGATCGGACTTTTGGGAGTACATTCCTACTCTATGGGTTCCTTTAACTTGTTCACCTTAAGTTTTACCATCGGCGGCGACAGTATGATGAACTTCTATATGGCATGCGGCTGTGCAGCTTTGGCCTTTGCCCTGGGATTTGTATTCACATGGCTGTTGGGCTTTAAAGAAGATTGATGTGCTGAACAGATCAGGAGGTTGTTATCATGGGTTTTCGTAAAGATTTTTTGTGGGGCGGCGCCACTGCCGCCAACCAGTATGAAGGCGGATGGAATGAAGGGGGCAGAGGACCGGCCAACACGGATGTGATGACCAGAGGTTCAAAAGATCGGGCGAGGGGTGTGACTTACATCCTTCCCGATGGCAGCCATCATCAGACAGAATCCATTACAGTAAAAAATCTTCCGGAGGGCGCCCGTTTTGCCGTGCTGGAGGATGGAGACTATCCCAACCATAAAGCAGTGGATTTTTATCATCATTACAAAGAAGATATTGCTTTGATGGGAGAGATGGGATTTAAGACCTATCGTATGTCCATATCCTGGGCGAGGATCTATCCCACAGGAATGGAAGAAACGCCCAATGAAGAGGGACTGGGGTTTTATGATGCTGTGTTTGACGAACTCCACAAATACGGTATCGAACCCATGGTGACCCTCCATCATTTTGAAGTGCCGCTTGGGTTGTGCAACGCCTGGGGCGGTTGGGCGGATCGACGGACTGTGGACTGCTTTGTAAGATTTTGCCGGACTGTTTTTGAACGGTACAAAAATAAAGTAACCTATTGGCTCACTTTTAATGAGATCAATAATATTCCCATTGGTTTTTTATCTTCCGGCATATCGACAGACGATCCGGCGGTGATCATGCAGGCTGCCCACCATCAGTTTGTGGCCAGCGCCATGGCAGTCCGTATAGGTCATGAGATCGATCCGACCTTTAAGATCGGCTGTATGCTGGCCGCTTCCCGAACGAGTATTTATCCGGCCACCTGCCGGCCGGAGGATGTGCAGCAGGCCTGGGAAAAGGCGGGACAACATTACTTTTTCACCGATGTCCAGTGTCGGGGGTATTACCCCTCTTATCAATTAAAGTATTTTGAGAGAAAAGGTATCCATATCCATATGGAAGAGGGGGACGAACAGATATTGCGGGATGGGACGGTGGATTTCATCGGTATGAGCTATTACCGGACTATGATCACAGAAACTGTTCCGGCAGAAGGCAGCGATCCGCTCCTGCTGGGAGCCATTAATCCTTATTTGAAGGCAACAGAATGGGGGATCGCCATTGACCCGTTGGGATTTCGGATCACTCTGCACAACATGTATGACCGGTATCAGCTTCCCATTATGATCGTGGAAAATGGCATCGGTGCGGCAGATACAGTGGAAGTGGACGGACGTATCCATGACGATTACCGGATCGACTTTTTCAGAGATCATATCCAGGCCATGAAAGATGCCGTGGAATTGGACGGTGTGGATGTAATGGGGTATACAGCATGGGGCCCCATCGATCTGATATCTGCCGGGACCGGCGAAATGAGGAAACGTTATGGGTTTGTCTATGTGGATATGGACGATCAAGGGAACGGTACGTTAAAGCGCAGCAAAAAGGACAGTTTTAAGTGGTATCAGAAGGTGATCGCATCCAATGGAGAAGATCTAGGTTGAACAGGATGGAGGAAGCCGTATGGGATTTTTCAGCAAATTAAAAAAGTGTGAGCCCGTAACAAAAGCGGGCAGGATCTGTGCACCTGTAAATGGGACAGTAAAGTGTCTGGAATCGGTAAATGATGGTATGTTTTCCGAAAAGATCATGGGTGATGGTATTGTGGTCATACCTTCCGATGGCAATTTTTATTCACCCGTGACCGGCATATTGGAATCGGTATTTCCAACAGGTCATGCCTATGGGATCCGGACAGAGGCGGGAGAGGAAATACTGATCCATATCGGTCTGGATACGGTGGAATTGAAGGGGAACGGTTTTCAGGCCCATGTGAAACAAGGACAAAAAATCCATATGGGCGATCCATTGGCAACGGTGGATCTGGAAAAGGTAAAAGCATCGGGGTATTCTACTGCGACCATGGTCATTGTGACCAGTGGTCAGGCCATCCTTTCACGGGCGCGGGAAAACATGGATATCCATGCCCGGGAGCCGTTGATGGAATTGGCATGATATGGACGTTATAGAGCATAATATAAAGGCAGCTTTACTGGAACTTGGCGACTATATGACATCTGGAACCGTCCGCGGGAACTCTGCGGACGGTTTTTTGCTGTAATCTTACAGGTGGCTTATGGTGACTGATGGATGGAATATAATGGAAAACAGGAACAGTGGAAAAGAGTGGGGAATTAAGAGAGAGAAGGTGGAAATATTTTGTAAAAAGTGGGTTTATATGACGATAAAAGCTGTAAAATGCTGGATAAATGGGAGAAACATACAAAAGGATGGCTGCGGTGAGAAAAAAGTCCCCGTTTTACGTTTGAATAGTGTATACTGGATTCAGTGATCCACAGATGAAAGGGAGAAAGAAAATGAAGAAAGTTTCGGAAGGCGTATGTCCTTTACATAAAAAATGCGGCGGCTGTGCTTATCAGGGAATGACCTATGAAGAACAGCTGGGAAAGAAACAAAGATGGGTGGAAGGACTGATGAAAAAATACGGACCGGTATATCCCATCGTAGGGATGGATGTGCCCTACCATTACAGGAACAAAGTCCACGCGGTATTTGACCGGGACCGGAAGGGGAATATCATTTCCGGTATTTATAAAGAGGGAACCCACCATGTCATACCTGTTGAACACTGTCAGATCGAGGATCAGATATCGGATCAGATCATCGGGACGATCCGGCGTATGGCCAAGTCTTTTAAGATGAAGATTTATGATGAGGATACAGGATGGGGATTTCTGCGCCATGTGCTGATCCGCCGGGGATTCGCCACAGGACAGATCATGGTGGTTTTGGTGACCGCTTCTCCCATTTTTCCTTCAAAAAATAATTTTGTCAAAGCTTTGAGAAAAGAACATCCGGAGATCACCACCATTGTCCAGAATATCAATGATAAACAGACGAGCATGGTATTGGGCGAGCGGGAACAGGTTCTTTATGGAAAAGGATATATCGAGGACGTATTGTGCGGAAAGACGTTTCGCTTATCTTCAAAGTCCTTTTACCAGGTCAATCCGGTCCAGACGGAAAAGCTGTATCAGAAAGCGAAGGAAGCAGCGGGGCTTTCCGGAAAGGAGATCGTCATCGATGCCTACTGCGGTATCGGGACGATCGGCATGACCGTGGCGGATCAGGCCGCAGCTGTGATCGGTGTGGAATTAAATCGGGATGCGGTCCGGGACGCGGTCAGTAATGCCAGGCGCAATAAGATTGAAAATATCCGATTTGTCTGTGATGACGCAGGAAAGTTCATGACCGGCATGGCGGAGGCTGGCAAACGGGCAGATGTGGTCTTTTTGGATCCACCCCGCAGTGGAAGCACTCCGGCATTTCTCCAGTCAATGGTACGTATGAGACCAGAACGGATCGTCTATATATCCTGTAATCCGGAGACGCTTTCACGGGATGTGGCATGGCTTCGTGGCAGAAATTATCAAGTGAAGGGGACATGGCCTTATGACATGTTTCCGTGGGCTGGCCATTGTGAAAGTGTTGTATTGCTTTCCCGCTCATCTGGGAAAAATTAAACAGTATAGCCTCGTTTTCATACAGGCGAAAGGGGAAAGCGTATATAGGGCCTGTATCAGAAGATGTGTAAGGGGAAAACCAGATATCTGCTTTTCCCCTTGGAAACTCAACTCTTATTTTTCTTTACACTTTATGCCGTAATTTCCACGGCTTCCAGGATCATATCCACGATAAATTTCATAGGTTTTTCCGTCGATCATGACTTCATCATCTGTATTAAAAGTGTAGGCGTATCCATTATCCTCACAATATTTGGAGATGGCTTCTTTTGCTTTTAAAACAGTGGGATAGTTCCAACTTTCATCATAAGGGACCCAGAATGCTTTCTTGAACATATAATTCCCCACCTTCCTGCATTCGATCTGCACGGCGTTTTTAATTGGTCTTTCTTAATATTATACCAGCATTGACAAAAAGATAAAGACAGGCAGCGGTTTTATGCAGAATAAATTCCATTCCGGAAAAAAAGCTTGACAATAGTCAAACAAGTGGTATACCGTTAAATGTTCGATTTCATACAATCCGATTTCGGGTGATGGGGGTGACGGGATGGGAAAGGATGCTGAAATACCGAAAACACTGACGGCATTTCGGGAAGCAACGAGGGAATTAGACAGCGGAAAGCGGTTTGTTGAAGAAAATGTGCTCCAGATGCACAGAGTGGAAGAAAAAGCATGGGAACAGATGAGCGGGGCAGAACAGGCGATGCTCACACAACTGATTCGGAAATTCAGCAATCTGATCCGCAGTGAATTGAAATATTCAGAAAAGTAAAAACACAATGATCATCGGAAGGTTTACGGCCGCAGTCGTAACGACCGGAGAAGATGTCGAGTGCGCTCGGTTATTTGAAAGAATAACCGAGCTTTTTGCGTTTATTTAAGCGTCAGACCAAAATTCAGGAAAGGATTTGAACGTTTTATGAAACTTATTTTTCAATTTATCAGACCCCACTGGAAATTGTGCGTCATAACGATCGCTCTTTTGATCTTCGATGTGACAGGCGCGTTG
Organism: Candidatus Onthocola gallistercoris; assembly: GCA_018715345.1. Lineage (GTDB taxonomy): Bacteria > Bacillota > Clostridia > Lachnospirales > Lachnospiraceae > Frisingicoccus > Frisingicoccus gallistercoris. The sequence continues at coordinate 39,183 of DVLT01000027.1, read as the reverse complement.
ATCGTGTCTACGCTGGCAGCCCAGATGCTTAACCTGGGGACTTCCGGAGCAGCTTTTGAATTGCTGCTGGATACGGGGTTGCGTATGGCCCTTGTATCGGTTTTATCCTGCGCCTGCACCATACTGGGAGGCTACACCTGCGCTTCCCTTTCCGCAAAAGTCGGTAAAGATATGCGGGTGGCTATTTATAAAAAATCATTGAAATTATCCATTTATGATTTTCGTCATTTTGGTACAGCGTCCATCACCACCCGGACGGTTTCGGATATCACAACGATCCAGTTTGCCCTGACCAGTTTTATCCAGATGGTCATGCCTGTACCGGTCATCTTTATCGTGGCCCTGGCCCTGGCTTTCCGATTGGATGTGGAAATGGGACTGATCCTGCTTGTTGTGGTGGCCATTGTCTTTTTGCTGGCCATGCTCATCATGAGAAGCGCATCGCCTCTTTTCAGAAAACTGCAGAAACTTCTGGATCGTATGACCACGATACTTTTGGGAAATATCACCGGCGTCCGGGTTGTTCGTGCCTTAGTTTCTCTGCCCTTGACTTTAAGACAGATGCTGCGCTGAGAAAGGCTTTGGCAAAGGAGACAAAAGATGCGGCTGTGCTCATCATCGCCCAACGTGTCAGCACCATCCAGCATGCAAGTCAGATCATCGTGCTGCATGAAGGACAGATGGCGGGCATAGGCACCCATGATGAACTGCTCAAAAACTGTTCAGTTTACCGGGAAATCTATGAATCGCAGACCAAGGAGGCACAGGAAGCATGAATCAAACAATGAAAAAGCAAAACGGACAGAGTACGGTCATCCGGCTGTTTGGTCAGTTAAAAGGCCAGCGTGTCCGGCTTACTGTAGTCGCTGTTTCGATCATCATATATGTTGGACTTAGTATTTACAATCCCATGTACAGCGCTCTGGTGAGCGACCATCTGTGGCAGAGCATCCAGGCGGCGTGGAACGAAGGTATCCCCTTTTCCATCAGTTGGACCAATATGGGACGGGAATTGACCCAGCTGACATTACAGTACTCTTTCACCTGGATCTTTTATTATCTCCAGTCCTATCTGATGGCCAATGTGATACATGGCTGTTTGGCGGCACAGTGGCGGAAAATATCGCCTATAGTAAGCCGGATGCCACCCGTAAGGAAATCGTGGCGGCAGCCAGGGCGGCCAAGGTGGACTATTTCATCCGGACCATGCCCCAGGGCTATGATACGATACTGGATAACGAAGCGGCAAATCTATCTGCCGGTCAGCGGCAGCTGATCACCATCGCACGGGTATTTTTGTGCGACCCACCCATCATCATATTGGATGAAGCCACTTCCAGTGTGGATACCCGGACGGAAGTGGAGATCGGCAAAGCCATGAAGAAACTGATGAAAGGCAGGACCAGCTTCGTCATCGCCCACCGGCTTTCCACGATCCGAGATGCGGACACTATCCTGTTTATGGAAAACGGCAATATCATCGAACAGGGTGATCACAAAGAATTGCTGGCAAAGAACGGCGCCTATGCGGCCCTGTACTACAGCCAGTTTGAATAGACGACAGATGTTTTTGACATCATAGGCTGTATTGACAATAAAAACAGGCAGGTCTTTTCAGGCCTGCCTGTCTTTCATCAACACTTCCAACATTTTTTTCGCGGCGATACTTTTGGGCCGGGCGCTGTCCCATACAAGGCAAACGTGGCGCACCGGGAGGGGCTCCTTTAACGGAATGGAAAAGACCCGGCTGTGGGAAACAGCTTTTTCGGCCAACTCTTCCGGATAGTAACCGATGCCCAGGTTATGTTCGATCAGAGGAAGAATCTGGTCAGTGGTGGCGGCCTCCATATCCGGCGCCAGATCCAGTCCGTGTTCCGCATAATACTGGATATACAGCCGGCGGGTACCGGTCTCCACGCCCAGAGAGATCAGCGGTATATCTGCCAGTTCCTGGAGACTGTGGGGAACGGCGGACAGCTGCCGGTACTTGGAACCGCCCAGGAGTACTTCCCGGAAAGTATGCAGATACACTTTACGGACCGGTTCTTTGATGTCCAACGGCGTGGTGACCACGGCAAAGTCCACCAGTCCATTTTCCAGGGATTCCACTGCCTGGGGCGTGGAATAGTTGACCAGTTTAAGGCGGACATGGGGATATTTTTCGTGGAATCGTTCCAGCCGGGAAAGCAGATAGAGACGCAGGGCTGTCTCGCTGGCGGCAACGATGATCTGGCCGCTTTCCAGACTGTGATCCTTTCTCAGTTCTTCCTCACCGGCGTAAATGTGTTCAAAGGCTATGGCGATATGCCGGTACAGTTTTTCACCTTCCGGTGTGAGGTGAGCGCCCCGGTTGGTACGGACAAACAGTTTGCAGTCCAGAGAATGTTCCAGATTGTTCATATACCGGGTCAGGTTGGGCTGACTATTGTTCAGCAGTTCGGCTGCTTTGGTAAAACTTTGATACTTGGCCACATAATAAAAAATACGGTAATAATCATAATTGTTCATAGGGTTCTCCATATCGAAATAGTATGACGACAATATCAAATATAACTTTTACTTATCTCAATATATACAGTATAATGCAGATGGTCAATGGAATCAATGATAGGAGGAAGAATAATGGACAAAAATATTTTTGAACAGCTGGGTATCCGGGATTTAAACGGAAAGATTTATGACAATCTGTCTCCGGCCCGCCTGGTTGAAGAAGCTTTAAGCCGTAAAGAGGGTATCTTGACCGATACCGGAGCGCTGGCAGTGACAACGGGAAAATATACCGGAAGATCTCCGAAAGATAAATTCATCGTGGATACGGAAGATGTCCATGATAAGATCGCCTGGGGCAATGTGAATGTGGCCATGCCCGAATCCGACTATCTGGCATTGCGGGACAGGATTTTTAGATATCTGCAGTCAAAAGACCTTTATGTGTTCAGAGGTTTTGCCGGCGCAGACAAGAAATATACGAGAAAATTCATGGTGATCAATGAACTGGCAAGTCAGAATCTGTTCATCCATCAATTGTTGATCCGTCCGACAGAAGAAGAACTGGCGGATTATGGTATGCCGGACTTCACCATTATTGCCGTACCCGGCTTCAAGTGCGATCCCCAGCGGGATCATACCCGTTCGGAGGCGGCCATCATCGTCAACTTTAAGGAGAAATTCGTTTTGATCGCCGGTTCCCAGTATTCCGGCGAGATCAAAAAATCGGTATTCTCTGTCATGAACTATCTGATGCCGGTGGAAGAAAACGTACTTCCCATGCACTGTTCGGCCAACATGGATCCGGAGACGGAAGAGACAGCCGTATTTTTCGGCCTTTCCGGAACCGGAAAAACGACCTTGTCTGCCGATCCCTCCAGAAAGCTGATCGGCGATGATGAACACGGCTGGTCCGACGATGGCGTCTTTAACTTTGAAGGCGGTTGCTACGCCAAATGCATCAACCTGGATCCAAAGGGTGAACCGGAGATTTATAACGCCATCAAATTCGGAAGCGAGTGCGAAAACGTTGTTGTGGATGAAGAAACCCGGGTACCGGATTACTTTGACGGCTCCATCACGGAAAACACCCGTGTGGGCTATCCCATCGATTACATAGACAATGCCCAGATTCCCGGAAAGGGAGGCATACCAAAGGTGATCATCTTCCTGACAGCCGATGCCTTCGGCGTACTGCCGCCCATCTCCCGCCTGGATGAGAATGCGGCTATGTATCACTTTGTGACCGGTTTCACATCCAAACTGGCCGGGACCGAGCGGGGCATCCAGGAACCTCAGCCCACCTTCAGCACGTTGTTCGGAGAACCCTTCATGCCGTTGGATCCGTCTGTATACGCTTCCATGCTGGGTGAGCGGGTCGAGAAATACAACACAAAAGTTTATCTGGTGAACACCGGATGGACCGGCGGCCCTTACGGTGTGGGCAACCGTATGAAACTGGCCTACACACGGGCTATGGTAACGGCAGCGCTCAATGGCAGCCTGGAAGATGTGGAATACAAACATGACGATGTGTTCAATGTGGACATTCCCCAGTCCTGCCCCCAGGTGCCGGAAAACATCATGAATCCCAGGGATACATGGGAAGACGGCGCGGAATACGATGCGGCGGCCCGGAAACTGGCAGCCATGTTTGAAGAAAACTTTGCGAAGAAATACCCGGATATGCCGGAAGCCATCCGGAATGCGGGCCCTCATACAATGAAATAAACGAAAAAATCCTTTCATATGTGGGAAAAGCCGTTGGAAACCAGTGGAAAAATCTGGATTCCGGCGGCTTTTTTTGTCTTTTGCTATGTTCGTAAAAAACTTTAACATATTTTTGAAATAACAGTTGACATTTTCGAAATACGTGATATCCTATCTATAGAATTGTTGAAACAACAAAAATGAATTGTTGAAACGAAATCAAAGGAGGGGTAATATGATCTACACAGTGACTTTGAATCCGGCTTTGGATAAAACAGTGGAGATTCCGTCACTGACGGTCGACAGCGTTAACCGTATTACCACAATGCGTACGGATCCGGGCGGAAAGGGCATCAATGTGTCGAAAGTCATTGATAAGCTGGGCGGAAAGAGTATCGCCACAGGCATTTTGGGAGGCGATACCGGGCGGGCCATCCAGTCGGCTCTGGAAGCCATGGGACTTGAAACAGACTTCCGGTTTGTGGACGGAGAGACACGTACGAATCTGAAGATCATTGATCCGGTGAACCATACAAATACGGATATCAATGAACCTGGAGTCACCGTATCCGAGGCCATACTTGGTGATCTGCTGAAGGAACTGACCGGGAAACTGACTGAAAAGGATATTGTGGTACTTTCAGGAAGTTTGCCCAAGGGAGCGCCGAAAGACACTTATGGCACATGGGTTAAAGCCTGCCGGGACACCGGAGCCAAAGTTATCCTTGACGCGGACGGCGATCTCCTGGCAGCAGGACTTGAAGCAGCGCCTTATATGATCAAACCCAATAATCATGAAATATCCCGGTTGATGGGTAAAACACTTAAGACGCCGGAGGAACTGGAGCAGGCGGCTAAAGAACTGATGGATCAGTATGACATCGGAAAGATCGTGGTATCCATGGGCGGCGACGGCGCCTTGTATGTGACAAAGGACGGAACGATCTATGCGGAAGGTCTGAAAGTTCCGGTGGGAAGCACCGTCGGGGCAGGCGACAGTGTGGTGGCAGCCCTGGCAGTTGCGGAGGAAGCAGGCATGAGCCTGGAAGAGACGGTACGTTTATCTACAGCCACCGGCGCGGCCAATGTCATGTGCAGCGGCACCCAGGCAGCAGAGTACGAAGTTATAAAAGATCTGATTCCGAAAGTGGTATTCCGGAATTTGTAATGAGAAGAAAATTGTTGTTTCAAAAGTAGAAAAGATTGAAATTTTTAATATTTTCAACTATGATGAAGGAAGGAGTTTCATTATGAAAGCAAGAGGCGTGAGATTACATGGTGCAAATGATCTGAGACTGGAAGAGTTTGAACTTCCGGAAATCACAGATGACGAAATCCTTGTAAAGGTGGTATCCGACAGTATCTGTATGTCCACCTACAAATGTGCCATCCTGGGAGAGAAACACAAAAGAGTCCATGAGGACGTGGCGGAACATCCGGCCATCATGGGCCATGAATTTGCCGGCGATATCGTGAAAGTGGGCAAAAACCATCAGGATAAGTTCAAACCGGGAATGAAATTTACGTTACAGCCGGCGCTGAACTACAAAGGAACCATGTGGAGCCCGGGCTATTCCTATGAATTTTTTGGAGGAGATGCCACCTATTGTATCATTCCCTCCGAAGTTATGGAACTGGGATGCCTGCTTGAGTACAAGGGACGTGCCTATTACGAAGCCTCTCTGGCAGAGCCCATGTCCTGCAGCATCGGTGCATTCCATGCGGCCTATCATACCCAAATGGGTGTTTACACACACCAGATGGGCATCAAAGAAGGCGGGAAAATGGCCATCATGGCCGGCGCCGGTCCCATGGGTCTGGGTGCTTTGACTTATGCCCTCCACAGAGACGTCCGTCCGTCCATGATCGTTGTGACAGACTTGAACCAGGAACGTCTGGATCGGGCAGCTGAACTGTTCCCGCCGGAAGAAGCGGCAAAAGACGGGATTGAACTCCATTTTGTCAACACAGGAAAATATGACGATCCGGTGGCGGAACTGATGCGGATTTCCGGCGGTACAGGCTATGACGATGTACTGTGCTACGCGCCGGTGGCTTCTGTTGTCACCCAGAGCAGTGATATCCTGGGAAGAGACGGCTGCCTGAACTTCTTTGCCGGACCGACGGACAATAAATTCAGCGCTTCGATGAATTTCTATGATGTACACTACAATTCCACCCATGTTATGGGTACCACCGGCGGCAATACGGACGATATGATCGAGTCGTTGAAACTGACTGCGGAGGGACGGATCAATCCGGCAGTCATGGTCACACATATCGGCGGTCTGGACAGCGCTGCTGAAACCACTTTAAATCTGCCAAAGATCCCCGGCGGCAAGAAGCTGATCTATACCCATCTGAATATGCCTTTGACGGCATTGACGGATCTTCGGGCAAAGGGAGAAGCAGACGGAGATAAACGGCTGATCGAACTGGCGGATATCGTGGATGCCCATCAGGGACTGTGGTGTCCGGAAGCAGAGGAATATCTGCTGGCCAACTTCATTGATAAATAATATGTGTCAGGTTATCCTGTCCGGGTCAACCTGACACGGACAGGAGGTTTTTGACATGGATGCAATGGAGAAACGAAGACGGGCGATTGTTGAATTAGTAAATGATAAAGGGACGATCAGTTTTGCCCAGTTAAAGGACGCTTTCCCAAATGTGTCGGAAATGACGCTGCGCACGGATTTGAAATTTCTGGATGAGGAAAACCGGATCCTGCGTATACACGGAGGAGCGAAATCGGTCCAGGTACTCATCGGAACCGACGATTTTCTGAAACGGAAGGCGGTCCGCAACATTCCTGAAAAACAGATCATTGCAGAAAAAGCGCTGACTTTGCTGCATCCGGATACGACCATCTTTCTTGATTCCGGAAGTACGACGACCATGTTTGCGCATCAGTTTCCCGATCAGTCCAATCTGATCTATACCACGGGGCTGAGTTGCGCGTCGGAACTGTCGGAATTGTCAAAGCCTACCGTGATGATACCGGGGGGGATGCTGAACCGGTACAGCCAGAGCGTATTTGGCTTTTCCGCCATCAAAGAGCTGGAACGGGTGAACTTTTATCAGGCTTTTCTGGGTATAACCGGGTATCATCCCAAGACCGGCTTCACTTGCGGCATCAATGACGAGGCGCTGCTGAAACAGGCGGCTATCCGTCAGTCCGAACAGGTGATCGCGCTGATGGATTCCTCAAAGATCGATGTGAAATGTACGTTTGACGTTTGTCGGCTGATGGACGTGGATGTGGTGGTTTCCGATGGAAAACTGCCGGAATCATTTCTGGAGTCCTGCCAGCGGTATGGCGTGAAAGTTTTATAGCGATTCCATTTATTAAGATAACAGACAGTATTCGTTCTCCTTTCAGAAGGCAAATGGGAGGATTGGATTTATGAAAAATAGCATACAACGTTTTGGTAAATTTTTATCAGCAATGGTTATGCCGAATATCGGTGCGCTGATCGCGTTTGGTTTTCTGGCAGCCCTTTTTATCGACACCGGCTGGATTCCCAATGAAGGGTTCAACAGTTTGGTAAGCCCCATGCTGACCTACCTGATCCCCATATTGATCGCCTCCACAGGCGGACGTATGATCGGCGGGGACAGAGGTCGTGTTGTTGCGGCCATTGCCGTTATCGGCGCGATCATGAGCAACACCAGCATCACCATGCTGATGGCAGCCATGGTTGTGGGACCGCTGGCCGGTTTTTGTATCAAGAAATTTGATGAAAAGATGGAAGGTCATATGCCTGCCGGCTTTGAGATGCTGATCAATAACTTCTCCGCCGGTATCATGGGTATGCTTCTGGCTCTGCTCAGCTATGTGGTCATCGGACCGGTGATGAGCGCTATCCTGGCCGTTCTGTCTGCAGGCGTAAATGTTCTTGTACAGAACAGCCTGCTCCCGCTGGTTTCCATCTTTATCGAACCGGCGAAGGTATTGTTCCTGAACAATGCCATTAACCATGGTATTTTTACGCCCATCGCAACAGCTCAGGCGGCTGAAGCAGGAAAATCCATCATGTACATGCTGGAGCCGAACCCGGGTCCCGGCCTTGGCGTTTTACTGGCGTACATGTTCTTCTGTAAAGATAAGACAACAAAGGATTCCGCTCCGGGTGCGGTCATCATCCATCTGTTAGGCGGTATCCATGAGATTTATTTCCCATACATACTGATGAATCCCCTGGTCATCATCGCCCCCATCGTCGGCAATATGGCTGCGATCTTCTGGTTTAACCTGACCAACTGCGGCCTTGTGGGACCGGCATCTCCCGGATCCATCATCGCTTACCTGATGATGACGCCGGAATCGGATCTTCTGAAAGTTATTGTTGGTGTTGTTTTGTCGGCGGGTATCTCTTTTGCCATCGCATCCCCCATCGTTAAGATGGCCGGCGGAAAGAGCCTGGAAGAAGCTCAGGCCGATATGGCAGCCATGAAAGCGGAATCAAAAGGTCAGGCTGTTCCGGGAACCATTGAAAAATCTTCAGAGATCAAAAAGATCGTTTTCGCATGTGACGCAGGTATGGGATCTTCAGCCATGGGCGCCACCAAATTCCGTAACCGGCTTAAAGCCAGCCGTCCGGATATCACTGTGATCAATACATCTGTGGACAATATCCCAAGTGACTGTGATGTGGCTGTTGTCCAGACAACTCTGGCCGAACGGGCAGCAAAATCCGCACCCCAGGCACAGTTGATCACCATCGGCAATTTCCTGGCCGACCCGGCATTGGATGCTTTATATGTGCAGTTGACCACGGGAGATGCTCCGGCAGCTCCGGCGGGAGAAAATACAGATATCATCATTCCGGATGTCCCGATCAAGAAACAGGTGATCATAGCAGATGGCATCAAACTGAACCAGAAACCGGTGACAAAGGAAGAAGCCATCCAGGCGGCGGGTGAACTGCTTGAAAAACTGGGATATGTGGATCACACCTATGTGGACGCCATGCAGGAACGGGAAAAACTGGTTTCCACTTATATGGGTATGGGCGTTGCCATTCCACATGGTACTTCCCAGGCAAAGGGCACAGTCAAGAAAACCGGTATTGTGTTCTTCCAGTATCCGGAAGGCGTGGATTTCGGCACAGAAAAGGCTCAGCTTGTCTTTGGTATCGCCGGTATCGGAGACGAACATTTGGAATTGCTGGGTAAACTGTGTACGCTGCTGGAAGATGAAGCCAGACTGGAAACTTTAAAAACCACAGATGATGTGGAATGGGTTCTGGAACAGCTTTCATAAAATCTATCAAAAATTTACCCGAACAGCGAAAGAAATGAAAAATGGCAGGAGAACCCCCATTCTCCTGCCATTTTCCTGTGCTTTTGGCGACGAAAAGTTTTAGAGCTTTTTGCCTTTACAGTAGAAGTCAATGGCCTGGCTGACAAATCCGGCGGTGTTGGCGCCGCCGGCCTGATCGATATTTTTTTTAAAACGTTCATCTTGTACATACATCTGTCCAAGACTCTCCAGTATTTCATTTGTACATGTGTAATAATTTTCTGTGATAAATGCCTGCAAAGCGGCGATCTTTTCCTGAACTTGGCCGTCTGAGGGGGAAAGATGCCGGAGTTTTCCGATCTCACCGAACAGATCCGTCATAGATTGGGCGGTCTGTTGGGTCTCCTGCCTGTTTTGGGCCTTTTCTTCATATTCCTTCCAGGCTTTTGTATGGCCCCATTTTTTCTTTGCCTCTGCTTTATACTGTTCTATTTCACTTTGATCAAAAACATAAAAAGACATTTTTGTCACTCCTTTTTTCTGGATTTCACGGGCAAAAGAGATAAGTCCATCGATATGTCTGCGCTTTATTTCCAGTAATCGGATCTGATCTGCCAATGCCTGGGCTGGATCAAAATCCGGATCATCCAGGATCTCACGGATTTCTTTCAGGGGAAATTGGAGTTCCCGAAACAGCAGGATATTTTGAAGGCGCTTAAGGGCTGCATCGTCATACAGACGATAGCCAGCCGAAGTTACTTGTGTGGGTTTTAACAGATCGATCGTATCATAATAATGTAGTGTGCGCACACTGACCCCTGTGAGTTTGCTGACTTCCTTGACTGTTCGCATATTTATCCCTCCCGTGTGAGATCATTATAAACGATAACGTAACCCGGAAACTCCATCAGCCGAAGCACCGGACCATATGCTTTGGCGACAGTGACAATGACTTGGAATTATTCCGCGCATGCGCCATACGGGTGGCGGTGGGGGAACCTTCTCCCCGGCTGATGGCGGAGATGACTTATAAAACGGTATCCGTGCAAAAGGACGGCGCCGCGATGATCATTGTGGGACGTATACTTCTGGCCGTATTCCTCGGCGCCTATGCCGGACCGATTTCCATGGTAAAAAGTACCTGGATCCCAACGGATAACATCCAGTCGGTCAATGGCCTTCAGGAAGTCAGCTCCACCTTTGGACAGGTTATCGGAACAGCCGGTGTGACTGCCCTTTTGACCGCCTTAAGCGGCTGGAAAAACGTTATGCTGTTTCTGGGCGTCGTTGCCGGGATCGTGACCATTGTATGGTTTTTATCCTATAAAGACAATCCGGAAAGGCCGGTACAGCTTTCAAGCGGCGGCTCAGTCCTTGCACCGTTGAAGGAAGCCCTTGGCCATAAAGAAATATGGCTTTTGGCCATAGGATGGCCGGGAACCACTTTAGTGTGGATCGCTTTTACCACTTACTGGCCCACCTATGCCACCGAGATCGCAGGCATGAGCCTGAATGCGGCGGGACTTGCCATCGGCATGATCCCCATCGGTTCCTTTATCGCCTGCCTGGTATCGCCGACACTGACCAAGATCATCGGCTATGATAAGGCCATGATATGTCCATGGGGCATTCTGCTTTGCGTCTTTTATTTCGTTGGTATGTCCACATCCAATATTACGCTGTTATGCATCATGTTTTTCCTGGCCGGCTTCGGAGCCTTTGCCTTCGTACCCATCGCCATGAGTGTGCCATGGAAACTGAAAGGTATCTCCCCAGCAGCTATAGCCATAGGCATCACTTTTATACTGATGATCGCCAATATCGGCGGTACGTTGGCCAGCGTGGTCGTCAATGCGCTGATGGATTCGGTGGGACTGCAAAGAGCGCTGCAGATCTGCTGTGTTTCACCGCTTTTGTTTTTCATCACCACCATATTCCTCCCGGAACTGGGACGGAAGCATGAAGAACGGGAAGCGGCCATGAAAGGCTAGGCTCCCCAACTATTTTTTTTCTGTAAGTAAAAAGATAACAGATCGATAACTGTGAAATAAATAAGCTCCTTTTCGGACAGGCGGATGGGATCATAAAATCTGCTGTTCGGGAAGGCGCTTATTTATTTTGCATTTTGACCTCTGGATGGTTTGTGTTATACTAGGTTATGAAAACAGCAGATAAATCAACGATCTTGGAAAAGGAGTGAGCCCTGTGAGCTTTTTAGAAGAAATATGCCTGCAGGCAGATATTGATTATAAAGAATGTATGATGCGTCTGGGCAACAACGAGATGCTGGTCAAAAGATTTCTAAAGAAATTTCTCGAGGACCGATCTTATGAAGAACTTGAAAAGGCGTGGCAGGCTCAGGATGTGGACGGTGTTGTCCGCCATGCTCATACATTAAAAGGCGTTTCGGCGAATCTGGGCATGAAAAAATTGACAGCTGCCTGTGATGGACTGGTCAAAGCCGGGCGTCAAGGCGGACTGGATAAGAACTGTTACCAGGAAGTTGGTGTGCAATACCGGAAGATATGTGACAGTGTGGCAGAACTTTAAAGCTGGAGAAAAATGATGGAAAGTGGAGCATTGCAAAGAGATACTGTTTTGATAGTGGATGATGTGGAGATCAACAGGGCGATCTTAAGCGCCATCTTTGGGCAGGAAGATCGGATCCTGGAAGCGGAAAACGGCCAGCAGGCCTTGGAAGCTGTCATCCGGGAAGCGGACCGGATCAAAGCCATATTGCTGGATGTGATCATGCCGGTCATGGATGGTTTTCAATTCCTGGAAAAGATGGGCAAGCTGGGTTATCTGGCACGGATTCCGGTTTTTATCGTGACAGCGGAAGATTCGGGGGAAAGCATACGGAAAAGCTATGAACTGGGAGCCATGGATGTGATCCGGAAACCGGTAACCCCTTATTTTGTACAGCAGCGGATCAATAACGTGGTGGAACTGTTTCATGCAAGGGAACAACTTCGCCATACTGTCAGCCGTCAGGACCGGCAGTTGATGGCCCAGGCTAAGGAGATCGAGTCTTTGAACCGTTCCATCATTGAGACGCTGGCCACGGCGATCGAGTTCCGGAGCGGAGAGTCGGGAGAACATGTCCGGCGTATCCGTCACTTGACAGAATTGATGATGAAGCAGCTGCGGCTCAGGGCTTATGAAGGTTGCGCTTTTTCAGATGAGGAGATCGGCCGTATTGCCGATGCGTCCATCCTCCATGACGTGGGGAAGATCGCCATACCGGATAGCATATTGAACAAACCGGGAAAACTTACGCCAGATGAGTATGAGGTGATCAAAACCCATACCACGAAAGGGTGCGAGATGCTGGAGCAGATCCCCAGATATCACAATAATGAACTGTACCGATATGCCTATGATATCTGCCGGCATCATCATGAACGGTGGGATGGCAGCGGATATCCAGACGGTCTGGCCGGTGGGGCTATTCCCATCTGGGCGCAGGTGGTGGCCTTGGCAGATGTATGGGATGCGCTGACCAATGAACGGGTGTATAAGGCCCGATTTTCCAGGGAAAAAGCCAGGGAGATGATCTTGGACGGGGCGTGCGGCGCATTTAATCCGGAACTGCTGAAGGCGTTTTGCCAGATGTATGATGATAATATCATTTAGACCACATCCCGGACGGAGCCGGCGTGTTTTTTTAATGAGAAAAGAGCCAAAGGGGTGTTGGAAGATGGAAAAATCCTATGCAAAGGTCAGTACATTGATCAAAGAAAAAATTTTAGCAGGGGAATTGGTCCCGGGGGATCATCTGCCGCCGGAAAGGGAGATGGCAGAGCTTCTGGATACCAGCCGAAATTCAGTGAGAGAAGGATTGCGGGTTCTGGAAAATGTGGGTGTGATCGAAAGTCGTCAGGGATCCGGAAACTATATTTCCGGACGATTTGAGGAAACCCTGACGGAAGTGATGTCTTTTATGTATGTGATGAAGGGCATGAAAGATTCGGAGATCACAGAGTTCCGTTATGCCTTGGAATGGCAGGCCATGAATCTGGCGGCGGAGCGGATCACAGAGGGGCAGAAAAAACGATTGATGCGGCATCTGGCAGCTTTGGAAGCTGCCGAGACAGAGGCAGATCGTTCAGCCCAGGACAAAGCTATCCACTATGTACTGATGGAAGCTTCCGGCAATAATTATATGATCGCCAGCTATAATGCCATTGTCCGGATCATGGATATCTATATCCCTAAAATGCGGGGAAAGATCATCATGGGCATGCAAGACGACACGGAGTTGAGTAAGGCCCATCGGATGATCGCCGAAGGTGCGGCAGAAGGGGATCTGGACAAGGGATTGGGCGGACTGGAACTGCATTTTAAATATATAAAAGAATATCAGGATTCGTGAAACAGCAGCCGATCGGATATCGGCTGCTGTTTTGTTTTGAAGGGGACAAAAAAGTTTGAGAATTTCTGTTTCATAATAAAATTGACTAAAAATGGAGAGGGGGAATTGGAAAAATTATACGAAAACGTATAAGGATATTGACGAAGTTGTTTTGAGAGGAGTATAATCAAGACAATATCACAAATGGTAGGACCAATGACAGACGATATAAGGCATACGGTAATATTTTTTTGAATTAAGTGGTAGTACCAATTGGTGGGGATTTGATTTTCGGCGGACAGCCGGAGCACAGAATAAGGAGGGAATTATGGAGGAATTTGTTTATAACAAAGTATCGCCGGAGATGATCGAAGCGTTTCAAGCTATTGTTCCGGGAAAGGTTCATGTGAATGGGGATATCAATGAGGACTACAGCCATGACGAGATGCCCATCTATGGGAAGGCCATGCCGGAAGTGGTCATTGACGGGACAACAACGGAGGACATTGCCAAGATCGTGAAGATCTGTTATGAGAACAGCGTCCCAGTCATCCCCAGGGGGGCAGGTACCGGACTGACAGGAGCGGCAGTTGCCCTACACGGCGGCGTTCTTATCGATATGTCCAAGATGAATAAAATATTGGAATATGATATGGAAAATATGGTCGTACGGGTGGAACCCGGGGTTTTGCTCAATGATCTGGCTGAGGACGCCCGGAAAAAAGGATTGTTATATCCGCCGGATCCGGGAGAAAAATTTGCCACTCTGGGCGGCAACGTGGCCACCAACGCCGGCGGTATGCGGGCCGTCAAATATGGCTGTACAAGGGATTATGTCCGGGCTATGACAGTGGTTTTGCCCACCGGTGAGATCGTCAAAATGGGAGCCACGGTTTCCAAGACCTCTTCCGGCTACAGTCTGCTCAATCTGATGATCGGTTCGGAAGGCACTTTGGGTATCATTACAGAGTTGACCTTGAAAGTGATCCCGGCTCCAAAGGAAACCATCAGCTTGATCATTCCATTTGAAAATCTGGAAGAGTGTATCGGAGCGGTGCCCCGGCTTTTCATGGCCCATTTACAGCCTCAGGCGCTGGAATTTATGGAAAAAGAGATCATTTATGCCTCGGAAAGGTATCTGGGGAAAAGCGTTTTCCCAAAGGAATTGGAAGGCATAGACATCGGCGCCTATCTGTTGGTCACATTCGACGGAGAGGATATGGACGGTTTGGAAGAATTGACAGAGCAGGCAGCAGAAGTGGTGCTGGAAGCGGGAGCCATCGATGTGCTGGTGGCCGACACCCCGGCCAAGAAAAAGGATGCCTGGGCTGCAAGAAATACATTTTTGGAAGCCATCGAAGCGGAAACTAAGCTTCTGGACGAATGTGATGTGGTGGTACCTGTGAATCGGATCGCCGAATACCTCACCTTTGTGAAATCCCTGGAAGATCAATATGATTTCCAGATCAAAAGTTTCGGCCATGCAGGCGATGGCAATCTGCATATTTACACCTGTGCCAACGATATGGACGAAGAAACATTTAAACGGCAAGTGGATGATTTTATGAAGATCATTTATAAAAAAGCGGCGGAATGCGGCGGCTTGATCTCCGGTGAACATGGCATCGGTTCCGGGAAGATGGCTTACTTAAACGACTATGTGGGCGAGACCAGCATGCGGCTCATGCGGGGTATCAAACAAGTATTTGACCCGAAGATGATATTGAATCCGGGTAAAATCTGCTACAAATTATAAACAGACCCAAGGGGATGTGGAAAATATCAGGAGGGAAACATATGGCATATTTAATTTCTGAAGAAGCACAAGATCTGTTACTGGATGTGAGAAATTTCTGTGAAAAAGAAGTGAAAGAACAGTGTAAAGACTATGATGTATCCGGCGAATGGCCAAAGGAAATTTATGACAAGGCGATCGAGCAAGGCTATCAGGCATTGGAAGTTCCGGAAGAATATGGCGGCCCGGGTCTGAGCAGGGTGGATGTGGCTGCGCTTTTAGAAGAGATGGCAAAGGCGGACGCCGGATTTGCCACGACCATATCCGCCAGCGGCCTGGGTATGAAACCTGTGTTGATCGCCGGCAGTGAGGAACAGAAACAGCGGGCCTGCGATCTGATCCTGGAGGGCGGTTTCGGCGCTTTTGCCCTGACAGAGCCGGGAGCGGGATCGGATCCGGGAGCCGGAAAGACAACGGCTGTCCGCGATGGAGACGATTATATATTAAACGGCAGGAAATGCTTTATCACCAATGGCGGCGTGGCGGCATTCTACTGTGTGACTGCTCTGACAGATAAGACCAAAGGCGCAAAAGGCATGTCCATGTTTTTTGTGGAAGCGGGAACCCCGGGCCTTAGTACAGGTAATGAGGAAAACAAAATGGGTATCCGCACATCAAACACATGCGATGTGGTATTTGAGGACTGCCGTATTCCGGCCAAAAACCTGATCGGTGAAGAGGGCAGAGGCTTTTCCATTGCCATGAAAACATTGGATCAGGCCAGGACATGGATGGGATGCGTGGCTGCGGGTATCGCCCAGAGGGGCATGGAAGAAGCCATCGCATACGGCAAAGAAAGGATCCAATTTGGCAAGCCCATCATTAAAAACCAGGCGATCCAGTTTAAGATCGCGGATATGGCGATCAAGATCGAGACGGCCCGTCAGATGGTGGCCCATTCACTCACGTTGATGGATATGGGACTGCCCCATACAAAAGAATCGGCCATTGCCAAATGTTATGCATCGGACATAGCCATGGAAGTGGCATCGGAAGCGATCCAGATTTTTGGAGGATATGGTTACAGCAGGGAATATCCGGTGGAAAAACTGTTAAGGGATGCCAAGATTTTCCAGATTTTTGAAGGAACGAACGAAATCCAGAGGATCGTCATCGCAAATAATACCATTGGACGGTAATATAAGGGAGTGTGTCAGTTATGGAAATATTAGTGTGCATCAAACAGGTGCCGGATGACTCGGTGGAGATCGGTTATGATGCTGCTTTGGGCGGACCGGCTCTTGACGGCGTGACGCCGGTTGTCAACGCATTTGATACATATGCGCTGGAGATGGCCACACGGTTAAAAGAGACGGTTGGAGGACAAGTGACGGTGGTCTCCATAGGAGATGACAGTGTGAAAAATTCTTTAAAAAATTGTCTGGCGGTGGGAGCGGATAAGGCCTGGCTCATAAAAGACGATCAGGCGGCAGCTTTGGATCCAGCCGGAGTGGCCAAGACGCTGGCTAAGGCCAAGGCGGATCTGGAGTCCGATACCGGGCAAAATTTTGACATGATTTTCTGTGGAAGGGAATCCACAGATTATGCCTCTGCACAAGTGGGAGTGATGCTGGCCGATGAACTGCATCTTCCCTGTGTGACCAATGTGGTCGCTGTGGAACAGACGGAGAATGGTATGGCCATCAAACAGGAAACGGAAGAAGGTTATCATAGAGTGGAATGCGGGACGCCCTGTATCGTCACCATACAGAAACCCAATTATGATCCCCGGTATCCCACCATCAAAAGCAAGATGGCTGCCCGCAAGAAACCCATCGGTGAACTGACACCGGCAAAAGATGCCGGATCTTCGATGGAAGTGGTAAAGGTTTATGGACCGGCCAAACGAGCCGCTGGCGTGAAGATCAAAACGGATGATCCGAAAGAAGCTGTGGCACAGGCTATGGCGATGATGACGGAAGCCAAAGTGTTTTAGGAGGTTGGAAGGATGAACGATACAGATACAAAAAATATCTTGGTGTATGTGGAAACCTCCGCGGGCATGCCGGTGGGAGGCGCCCTGGAAGCCTTGGCAGGCGCCAGGGAGATGGCGGATGGTCAGGGTGGAAAAGTGCTGGCCGTCCTCATCGGTACCGATACCGGACCGGCGGAAAAGGTCGTTATAGCGGCAGGAGCGGATACGGTGCTTACAGTAGAGGCGGATGCTTTCCAGGAAGAAGTCTATGCGAAAATACTGACGGCCTTGACAGAAAAATATCATATCCAACTGGTCCTGGCTGCGGCCACCCAGTTTGGGAAAGATCTGATACCCATGGCGGCAAAGGCCTGCGGCGCAGGCTGTGTCACGGATGTGATGGCTGTGACTTATAAGGATGGACAATGGGTGTTCACCTGTCCGGTTTACGGCGGCAATGTGTTGAATGACGTGATCTTACATACGGATGTGAAGATGGCAACGATCCGTTCCGGCGCTTTTTCAAAAAAGTCAGACAATGGCAGAAAGGGAGAAGTGGTCCCGGAAACTGTGCCGGTGGATAAAGATGCCCTTTTGACCCGGATCACCGATAGGATCAAAGAAGTGACGGAAGCGGTGAATCTGGAAGAGGCGGAAGTGATCGTGGCCGGCGGCCGTGGCATGGGCAGTAAAGAAGGTTTTGAAATGGTGAAGGAACTGGCCAGAGTGTGCGGCGGCGTCGTGGGCGCGACCCGGCCGGCCATTGAGGATGAATGGATCGGAAGGAGTCATCAGGTGGGCCAGTCTGGTAAGATCGTGGCGCCGAAACTTTATATCGCCTGCGGCATATCAGGAGCGACTCAGCATGTATCCGGTATGATCGGTTCCGGTTACATTGTGGCCATCAACAAAGATGAGGATGCCCCCATCTTTGATGTGGCAGACGTGGGCATCGTGGGAGATGTCCACAAAATTTTGCCGCTGATGATCGAAGCGATACAAAAAGCAAAAGCTTAAAAACAGAAATCCCCAAATAAATGGAAACCTCCAGGCAAAATGGCATGAAGCCGCCCGGAGGTTTCTTCACATTAAGAATCAAAGCAGAAAGCTGTCCGATACGATCTCCCAAATGAAAAAAATATGTCAGAGGGACCCTTGAAGCGGAAGATAACTTCGTTTATAGTATAACTTGCAGGATTATATAAAATGGAAGGAGAGATAGATCATGAAAAAAACAGGAGCGCTTTTACTGGCGCTTTCACTTATGGTGTCTGCTTTTGTCGGATGCGCATCCGGACAGGCGGAGCCCCAGGGACAGACAGAAACGGCTGCCCAGACAGCGCAGGAAACCCAGTCAGAAACGGCGGGAGAACCGATGGATGTGAACGTGGTGGCCATGAAAGGTCCAACAGCCATGGGTATGGTCCAGTTCATGGATGAAGCCGATAAAGGCAATGTGACGACCAATAACTATAATTTTTCCATAGCTGCTTCGGCCGATGAGGTGACCCCGATGATCGCCCAGGGGACAGCGGACATCGCTGCGGTTCCGGCCAATCTGGCGTCTGTCCTTTACAACAATACCGATGGCGGCGTACGGGTACTTGCCATCAATACACTGGGAGTTCTTTATATCGTGGAGACAGGGGATGGGATCCAGTCTGTGGCCGACCTTGAGGGCAAGACCATTTATGCCAGCGGCAAAGGTTCCACGCCGGAATATGCCTTGAATTATGTGCTGAAGCAGAATGGCCTGGATCCTTCATCGGATGTGACCATTGAGTGGATGAGCGAACAGACCGAATGTGTGGCGGCGCTGGCCAACAGTGAGGATGCCATCGCCATGCTGCCCCAACCGTTTGTGACCACAGCCCAGTCGAAAAACAGCGACATCCGGGTGGCGCTGGATCTGACAGAGGAGTGGGATGCACTTCAGGAAAATGCCCAGACTCCAAGTACTCTTTGCACAGGTGTTGTGGTGGCGCGGACAGAATTTGCGGAGGAGCATCCGGAAGTGATCCGGGATTTCTTGGACAAATACGAAGCATCCGTAGCCTATGTGAATGAAAACGTGGATGCGGCGGCTGCACTTGTGGGCCAGTATGATATCGTGACGGAGGAAGTTGCCAAAACGGCTCTTCCGGAGTGCCATATCGTCTGCATCACCGGTGATGAGATGAAAGAAAAACTGTCCGGATATCTGTCCGTTCTGGCAGAGGAAAATGCCCAGTCTGTAGGCGGAACATTACCGGCAGATGATTTCTATTACAGCGAATAAAAGAATAAAGCTGTGGGCAGTTGCCGTGTGGCTGATCCTGTGGCAGCTTGCCAGCATGGCGATCGGACAGGAGATACTGCTTGTATCTCCTGTCGCTGTTTTGGTACGTCTGGGAGCCTTGATACGGACAGGAGACTTCTGGATGTCTATTTTGCTTTCATTTTTAAAGATCATCGGCGGCTTTTTGCTGGGCATCACGGCGGGCACCTTATTGGCCGGTCTGTCTGCGCGTTTCCGGTGGATCGGCGATCTTCTGGAACCTTTTGTCCAGACGGTCAAGGCCATACCGGTGGCTTCTTTTGTCATTCTTGTACTCATCTGGATACCCTCCCGGAATCTGTCCATCGTCATCACCTTTTTGATGGTCTTTCCTATTATTTATACCAATGTGTGCAATGGTCTGGGGAGCATGGACAGTCAACTGTTGGAGATGGCAGAAGTGTTCCGGCTTTCTCCATTGATCCGGATACGGTATATTTATGTATCCCAGGTGCTGCCTTTTTTCAGAGCCGGATGTTCACTGGCGCTGGGATTGTGCTGGAAAGCAGGCGTGGCGGCGGAAGTGATCGGCATACCCGATCATTCCATTGGTGAAAAACTGTATGAAGCAAAGATTTATCTGAACACTCCGGATCTGTTTGCGTGGACGTTGGTGATCATCATCATCAGTGTGGTATTTGAAAAAGTTTTTTTGAAGGTCATTGACGGTATCGTGGGCATATTGGAAAGGATGGGATGAGGATGATACACATAAAAAATATTTCCAAGTCCTTTGGGGAGAACAAGGTGTTGGATCATTTCTCCATGACCATTCCGGAAGGGGAGACAACATGCCTCATGGGCGCTTCCGGCTGCGGCAAGACCACACTGCTGCGTATCCTCATGGGGTTAGAGACGGCGGATGAGGGGACGGTGGAAGGACTGGATCCCTCCCGGCTCAGTGCGGTATTCCAGGAAGATCGGTTGTGTGAGAACTTAAGCGCCATGGCCAACATCCGGCTGGTATGTCTTTCAAAAGACAAGAAGGTGATCGCAGATCAGATGGATCAGATCGGTCTGGCAGGATGCGCCAATCAACCGGTCCGGGAGCTATCCGGCGGGATGCGCCGACGGATAGCCTTGCTCAGGGCCATTAATGCTCCAGGCGATGTATTGATTTTAGACGAGCCTTTTAAAGGTCTGGATGATATAACAAAAGAAAATGTGATCCTGTTTGTGGATCGATCTTGTAAAGGGCGGACACTGTTGTGTGTTACCCATGATGAGGATGAGGTGGGGGCGCTGAACGCCAAACAGGTGATCCGCATGAGATAAGGTATCGTTGGATAGGAAAACAGAAAGAGAGTTTGTGTCCCGAAGGGATCCACTCTCTTTTTTCTTGACATTTCCTCGGATCCGGCCTAAAATAATTTGCAGGCAAACTAAAAGGAGGGATGGAGATGGAAGATCATTACATATTAAACACGGACGTGAGCTTTTACGTGAAAAAACTGGATAATCATATACAGCGGATCATTTATTCCCTATATGACAGAAAAGCCTTTCAGGAATGCTCTCTGATGAATATGTGGGTAGTGGACTTTTTATACCATCAGGAGAAAAAAGGCCAGGATGTATTCCAGAAAGATGTGGAAGCGGAATTTTATATCAACCGGGCGACGGCCTCCAAGATGCTTTCCCTGATGGAGGAAAAGCGGCTGATCCTCCGAAAGAGCAGCGACAAGGATGCGCGTCTGAAGAAGATCGTATTATTGGAACGGGGATATGAGCTCCAAAGGTTGTGCCGGACGATCCGGGAAGAAGTGGAAAGACGGATCACGCGGAATATGTCTGAGGAGGAAGTGGGCCATTTTAAAGCGTTGTGCAGCCGGATGATGGGTAACCTGAACTGAGAACCTGTGGAAACAGGTTTTGCCTAAAAAGTTTGCTAGCATACAAAAAAGGAGGGCATAGATCCATGTCAGAAAATGAAAACGTTTTTCGGGATCCGCCTGTGCGAAAAGCGGTCGTACAGATGGCAGTTCCCACAGTCATATCGTCTCTTGTGCTTGTTGTCTATAATATGGCGGACACCTATTTTGTGGGGCAGACCCAGGATGCCTTTCAGGTGGCGGCGTTGTCATGGGCGGGCTGATCATTCTTTTCATGGAACCGCTGCTTTTGCTTTTGGGGAGCAGCAGCAACACCTATGACTATGCCAGAGACTACCTGATCTATATCGCGCTGGGCGCGCCGTTTATTTTATTCGCCAACACCTTTGGCCATGCAGTCCGAGGTGAAGGAGCAGCCAAAGAGTCCATGGTGGCCGGCAGGGTAAGCGCAGTGGGCGTTCCGGCGGGGATGAATTCGGCCCTTATGAGTGTGGCTACAGTGCTTTTAAATAATGCGCTTGTAAGCTTTGGCGACAAACCATTGGCTGCCATGGGCATTGTCACAAAAGCTTATATGCTCATCGCCTTTATCCATAGGGGTATCGCCAATGGCGTACAGCCCCTTTTGGGATTATCCATCGTCATATCGCTGGTGTTGTTATTTGGGTGTCTGAAAAAAGCGGGGACTTTTGTCCCGTCGGAGCATAAAGCAATGGAAAAATGAAGAAACCGATCGTTTTTTTATGGGGAGTAAAAGATCTGCATGCGGATGAGACGTTGGCGCAGATAGACGAGACGATGCGGAATGTCGGTTCACCGATCATGCAGACAGCCAAGGCTGTTTACTTTGAGCAATATGACGGAAACAGCACCATATTGAGCCGTTGGGATCTGGAAAAAGGCGAGATGGAAACTTAGGATCACTTTCATTTGTCGACTCAGACCCCTTTCTGTGATATGATAAAAACAGACATCATTGAACGGAAAGGGGTATTTTCATGGAAAATACGTCTGAACATAGATCAAAAGATCATCATAAACATATCAACATCGGTATTTTGGCCCATGTGGATGCGGGAAAGACCACGTTGGCAGAAAGCATTTTATATTTGAGCGGCAACATACGGCGGGCTGGAAGGGTGGATCACAAAGATGCGTTTTTGGATACGGACGCCATGGAAAAAGCCAGAGGCATCACCATCTTTTCAAAGCAGGCGGAGGTTTTGATGCCGGACGGCTCCTTTACCTTGTTGGATACACCGGGACATGTGGATTTTTCGGCGGAGATGGAACGGACGCTTCCGGTGCTGGATTATGCCATATTGGTCATCAGTGGGGCAGACGGGATACAGAGTCATGTGATGACCCTGTGGAAACTGCTTGAAAAGTACCAGGTTCCTGTTTTTTTGTTCATCAACAAAATGGATCAGCCGGGAACCGATATGGATGTTCGTATGGGGGAGATCCGGACAAGGCTGGGGGATAACTGCGTGGATTTTTCTGCTCCGGAAGAAGATATCTTTGAGGCGGCGGCCATGTGCGACGAGGAGATGTTGGAAGTATTTTTGGAACAGGGGTATATCGGGCCGGAGCTGCTTTGCCGCAAGATCCGGGAAAGGAAGCTGTTTCCCTGCTATTTCGGTTCCGCCCTGAAAATGCAAGGGGTGGAAGAATTGCTGTCCGGATTGTCAGTCTATACGTTGGAACCGGAATATCCGGAAATTTTTGGGGCGCGGGTATTTAAAATATCCCGGGATCCATCGGGCAGCCGCCTGACCCATCTGAAGGTGACCGGCGGCGTGCTGAAGGTAAAGATGCCGGTGGGGCATAAAAAGGCAAAAGGTACGGGCATGGAATGGGAAGAAAAGTCCGATCAGATCCGTATCTATTCAGGAAGCGGCTACACTTTGGTCAGTGAAGCGGCTGCAGGATGTGTCTGCGCGGTCACGGGCCTTACCAAAACCCGGGCCGGAATGGGTCTGGGTGAGGAGGCGGATGGGCAGACGCCTGTGCTGGTCCCGGTGCTGACTTATCAACTCCGCCTTCCGGAAGGCTGCGATGTCCATCAGACTTTTACCAAGCTGAAGGCGCTGGAAGAGGAGGAGCCGGAACTGCATCTGGTGTGGAATGAGGCGTTGGATGAGATCCATGTGCAGGTTATGGGGGAAGTCCAGATCGAAATACTGTCCGGTATGATCCGGGATCGTTATGGCTTGGATGTGACATTTGACTCCGGAAGCATTGTATATAAAGAGACCATTGAGGATACAGTGGAAGGAATCGGTCATTTTGAACCGCTGCGTCATTATGCGGAGGTCCATCTGCTGATGGAACCATTGCCCAGGGGCGCCGGCCTAGTCTTTGAGAGCCGATGCAGCGAAGATGTGTTGGACCGGAACTGGCAGAGACTCATATTGACCCATCTGGCGGAAAAAGATCATAAGGGCGTGCTTACCGGATCATCGATCACAGATATGAAGATAACGGTGATCGCCGGGCGAGCCCATGCCAAGCATACGGAAGGCGGCGATTTCCGACAGGCCACATACCGGGCAGTGCGTCAAGGTTTGATGATGGCCCGATGCCGGTTGCTGGAGCCGATCTATTCCTTTGTTTTGGAAGTGCCCTCCGATAAGGTGGGACGGGCGTTGTCAGACATACAAAAGATGTATGGCAATTTCTTGCCTGTGGAGACAGAAGGCGAGATGAGCGTGATCCGGGGGACGGCTCCGGTGTCATCCATGCGAGGCTATCCATCAGAAGTGGCCGCTTATACAAAAGGGGCTGGGCGGCTGTTTTGCGTATTGGAAGGCTATGACGTGTGCCATAATGAAGCGGAAGTACTGGAAGATTTCGGCTATGATCCGGAAAAGGATATGGATGCCCCCACCGGATCGGTATTCTGTCAGCATGGCGCCGGATATAATGTGCCGTGGGATCAGGTGCGATCCCATGCCCACGTGGACAGTGGATGGCGTACGCCTCAGGAAAAGCGTCAGTCGGAAGAAGAAAAAAGACGCCAGGAACGGACCGGGGAGTCTGTTGCGAGACGGTGGAGCGATAAAGAACTGGAAGAGATCTTCGTCCGGACATATGGACCGATCCGTCAGAAACGGAATCGCATGAATACTTATACGGACAGCATCGACCGGGAAGAAAGACGGAAGAAAAAAGCAGAGGATAAGCGAAGTTATCTGCTGGTGGACGGCTACAACATCATATTTGCCTGGGATGAACTGAAAGAGTTGGCACGGGACAATATCGACAGCGCCAGAGATCAGCTGATGGATATTTTGTGTAACTACCAGGGTTATACAAAGGACACTCTGATCCTGGTCTTTGATGCGTATAAAGTAGACGGAAATCCGGGACAGGTCCTGAAATATAAAAATATTTATGTGGTATATACAAAAGAGGCGGAAACCGCCGACCAGTATATTGAGGCCACTGCCCATGAGATCGGCCGGAAATATCAGGTGAAGGTGGCCACATCCGACGGGCTGGAACAGGTCATCATCATGGGACAGGGGGCCCGGAGGATATCCGCCAGTGAGTTATGGACAGATATCGAAGAAATGAAGCGGGAAATACGGGAAGAATATCTGAACCGGCATCCTGGCAATGTGCAGGAACTGTTTGAACATCTGAGCGAAGAGGACGCAAAACGTCTGGAAGAGATCCGGCTTGGAAAGAGAAGCTGGGAGGACTGAAGATGAGGCCATGGCCCGATAGGGGCAAAGCAAACGGCCGATAAAAAGATTTGAGAAGAGGGGTATACATATGACAACAAACATGACAAAGGGAAAGATCGTTCCCCAATTGGTGGGCTTTACCATTCCTCTGGTACTGGGCAATCTGTTCCAGCTGACATACAATGCTGCGGACTCGGTGATCGTGGGTCAGGTACTTGGCGAGGACGCGTTGGCGGCAGTGGGATCTGCCGGCATGATCATGAACCTGGTCATTTTGTTCATCAGTGGCATGTGCATGGGAGCAGGTATTCTTATGAGTACCCAGTATGGGGCAGGAAGCAAAGACAATCTGGAACGTCAGATCAGTACCACTCTGATCGGAGGACTGATCTTTTCACTGGCCATCTCTGTCGTCATGATGGGACTGGCCAGATATCTTCTCATATGGACCAATGTGCCAGCACAGATATTGGACAGCGGGACCACGTATCTGAGGATCGTATTTGCCGGCCTGGTGTTTACCTTTGTCTATAATTTTTTCTCAAATACGCTGCGGGCCCTCGGCGACAGTAAAAGTCCGCTGCTTTTTCTCATTGTCAGCGCGATCTTAAATGTGGGCGGAGACCTTCTGTTTGTGGCCGGCTTCGGATGGGGTGTGGCCGGAAGCGCCATCGCCACCGTACTCAGCCAGGGACTTTGCTGTCTTTGTTGTGTATGGTATATCCGACGGGTACCGGCGCTGCAACTGGGGAGCCGATGGAAAGTTTTTGATCGGACTATTCTCTGGCGGACCTTTTCGTTTGGTATCACAAGCGCCCTTCAGATGATGTGCATCCAGTTGGGAAAACTCATCGTCCAGTCCATTATCAATGTGCGGGGCGTATCTTTTATGGCAGCCTATACAGCGGTCAACCGGGTGGATGATTTTGCCCTGACGCCTCAGCAAAACATCGCCCATGCCGCCACCACGTTCATGGCCCAGAATAAGGGAGCGGGACAAAAGAAGCGCTTTTTGCAGGGATTTGGCTGGGCGGTGGTCATCCAGATGATCTATACTGCGGTGGTGGGCATGGCCGTATTTTCTTTCCCGAGTCAGATCATGAGCGTTTTTGTGGGAAATGACGCCAAAGAGGTCATCCATCTGGGCAGCTCCTATCTGCATCTCATTGGCTTACTGTATTTTGTGTCGGGAACGACCCATATCCTGCAGGGATTTTTCCGAGGGACCGGCGATCTGAAGGTTACCCTTGTGAGTACCATTGCCAATATGACCACCCGTGTCTTGACCGCATGGTATATGCTCAATGTTCTGGGCGGCGGTTTTGACTGTCTGGCCTGGGCCAATCTGTGGGGCTGGGTGGCCATGATGATACTGGAAGTTCCTTTGATGATCCGCATGATCCGTAAAAAAAGTTTTTGATCGGTCCAGGATTTTAGGATCCGATCATCTCTGGAGCCATCTCAGAAGATGGATCCTATACCTGCCCGTAACGTATAAGTCGCTCCTTTTGTTTGTATACTATAGAAAAAAAGGAGTATGGGCATGAAAAAACCAAAATCTTATCTTATTTTTTCCTTGGCAGCGCTGGCGGTGGGCGGTCTTGCCGGTTTTCTCACATCAGATGCCATGCGCAATATATATCCTGCTTTGCGTAAATCCCCCTTAAATCCTCCCGGGTTTATATTTCCCATCGTATGGACGATTCTTTACATTTTGATGGGAGTGGGAATGGCCCGGATCTACGAACGGACAGAACGACCGGGGAAGTCCTTGACCATATGGTGGGTCCAGTTGGCTGCCAATTTTTTGTGGACGCTGATCTTTTTTAATCTGAGAAATTATTTTTTGGCATTTGCCTGGCTCATTGGCCTGATCGGCCTGATCATAGCCATGATCGGGATCTTCCAGGAGACAGATAAGACGGCGGGCTGGCTGCAGATCCCTTATTTGATCTGGAGCTGCTTTGCAGCCTATCTCACATGGAGTGTATGGATACTGAATCCTTAAGCCGGTTGCCACCAGGTCCAGCAGAAAGAAACCGGTGGCGGCCTTCTTTCTGCCGGGGCTGTTTGGACGGATGCCCATGTGTTACCATTCTTTTTTCATATAAAGCACATCGTCCATCGGGTTACTGTAATAAGGCTCGCATTCTTGGAAACCAAATTTCCGGTACAGATGGATGGCGGCCTGGAAGGGAAGGATCGTATCCAGGACCATTTCATGATAGCCGGCTGCTTTGGCGTGGCAGAGGATCTGTAAGATGAGCTGTTCGCCGATCTTATGTCCCCGGAAATCCGGACGCACGTATAGCCGCTTCATTTCACAGCGCACAGTGGAATGCCGGTGGTAGGCCACCATGCCGGTGATCAAAAAAGAGCGGAATATGCATTTAAAGTGCGGATACAAATACGCCTTGACCTTTTTACCGTTCGGGTTTACAATCTAGTCAACATGTTGACTAGATCGGGAAAGGAGTGGACACTGTGGCAACCATCCAGGATATTGCAGATGAAGTGGGAATATCAAAAGCGGCGGTATCCCGTATTCTTAACCATAAGGGCTCTTTTAATCCGGAGACCATACGGAAGGTGGAACGGGCGGCTAAACGTCTGAATTATAAAACGATCCATATGCTGAAACAGGAGAATGAAACAGAGGGCAAGACGATCGCCCTTATCTTTCCGCCTTCGGATTCTCCTTATTATGGGATTTATACAATGCTGATCGAGCAGGCTGCCTATAGCTATGGTTATGATCTACTGCTGTGTACATCTTTGTTTAAGGAAAAAAGCGAAGAAGAGAGTCTGTGGGAGTTGAAAAATAAAAACGTATCCGGGATCCTTTTGGGGAATTTTGTAAAGGATACGGCGCTTCTGACCAAACTGGACATTCCGGTGGTCACAGTGGGGTTTAAGGCGGATGATGCCATATGTTCTGTCACTCCGGATAATGATTCCTGCGGTCATATCGCAGCAAGGCATCTGACCGGACGGGGATGTCGGAATCTATTGTACCTGACCCGCTTTCCGGAGGGACTGAAATATGATCTGAGATATAAAGGTTTTCTTGAAGAAGCCAGGAAACGAGGGGCGAATGTGTGGCCATACCAGGTTGGGATCGAGATGGATATGCAGCGGGATGTACCGGGGATCATAACGGAAATGTCCATGAAACATCCGGAGGCCGATGGGGTGTTTTCAGAGACTTTCCGCTTGGCAGCCATGTTCTACAGAACCTATACGGATCTGGGTTATCGAGTGCCCCAGGATATAAAGATCGTTGGTTATGGCAATGCCTATATGGCTTCCTATTCCAGCCCCCGGCTGACCATTGTCCGGGAAAATACAAGCCAGATGGCGGAGCAGGCAGTGGCAACTTTGGTGGATCGGATCGAAAACGGTCCATCAGAAAATCTGGATAGGGAAAATGAGATACATATCCCTGTGTCCCTGGAAGTGGGACAGACCACATAAGTAAACAGGAAAGTAAATATTTTTATCTAATGATAAAAATATTTACTTTTTTCTTGACATCATAAGTAAAATAGTTTACTATAAGCACATAAACAAGTTTACTTCCGACAAAGAGGGAAAGGGAGGATCATATGAGCGGAAAGTATGAAGAACTGGCCGGAGAAATAGTAAGTCTGGTCGGAGGAAAAACAAATGTGGATCATGTGCTGCACTGTGCCACAAGACTGCGATTTAATCTGAAAGATGAAAGCAGAGCAGATGAAGATGGCCTGAAAAATCTGAAGGGTGTGCTCGGACTGGTGAAGGCCGGTGGACAGCTTCAGGTGGTCATCGGACCAGATGTGGATAAAGTATTTGATGAAGTATCCAAAATCGTGGGAACGGAACCGGAAAGCGGCGAACGCACAGATACAGTCAAGAAAAAACTGACAGTAAAAAGCTTTTTCATGGGGATACTGGACGCCCTTTCGGGAAGTTTGGGGCCGGTCATCCCGGTGATCACAGCCTGTGCCTTTTTTAAGATGCTCACATCTTTGTTGGGGCCGGATATGCTCGGCGTTCTGACTGCAGAAAGCGATCTGTACACACTTTTGACCTTTGTGGGCGATGCCGGATTTTATTTCTTCCCGGTGATCATCGGTTATACGGCGGCCAAAAAGTTCAACGTCATGCCGGTTTTAGGTATCCTTTTAGGTTGTATCATGATGCACCCCACCTTTGTGGGAATGGCTACGGAAGGCACAGCCTTTACCGTATACGGGATTCCCTGTATGGTACAAAATTATGGCAGCACGATTTTGCCTATCATCATTTCCGTATGGCTGATGGCTTATGTGGAACGGTTTTTTAACAAGATACTGCCCACATCCATCCGCTCTGTATTTGCTCCGGCGCTGACGATCGCGGTCATGCTGCCGGTGACCCTTTGTGTGGTGGGACCGGCCGGCGCCTTTTTAGGTAATTATGTGGTGGGCGGTCTGCTGGGACTTCAGAATATCATCGGATTTGTAGGTATGGCATTGATCGCGGCCTTGTATCCGCTGCTTGTCATGACAGGTATGCATATGGTGCTGATCACAGCGCTGTTCCAGGTGTTCGCCACCCAGGGCTTTGACGGTTTTGCCGGCCCGGCGCTCACATTTGCCAGCTTTTCCGTCATGGGTGTCTGCATCGGAGCGATGCTCCGGATCAAAAACCGGGAACAGAAAGCGCTGGCAGCGGAATTTGCGGTAACTGCCATTGTTGCC
Source organism: Candidatus Onthocola gallistercoris (assembly GCA_018715345.1). Classification (GTDB taxonomy): domain Bacteria; phylum Bacillota; class Clostridia; order Lachnospirales; family Lachnospiraceae; genus Frisingicoccus; species Frisingicoccus gallistercoris. The sequence continues at coordinate 9,115 of DVLT01000027.1, read as the reverse complement.
GGCACTTCCGAACCGTGTCTGTACGGCATATGCACCTGGTATAAAAAACCGTTCATCGGCCTGCTTGCCGGCGGTTTTGCCGGAGGTCTGTATGCAGGACTTATGGGAGTTATTTCGGCGAACCTGGTACCTTCCACCAACTTTATGTCTGCTTTAGCCTTTACAGGAGGGACAGGAGCCAACCTGATCCATGGCTTGATCGGCTGCATCATTGCTCTGGTGGTGGCTGCGGTGGTTACCTATCTGTTCGGATTCAGCAAAGATGATCCGGCGCTTGTGAAAGAAGCGGATGTTTCCAGATGATCCATGAAACTTTGATAACACCTCATGGCGGAAAAGTGGTAACATATATACAGGATGGGCAGATTTATCATCAGGTATATCGGAAAAAACCGGCCATGATCATATGCCCGGGCGGGGCCTATCTCATCCATGCCACTAGGGAAGGCGAACCGACAGCGGTCACCTTTATGGAAAAGGACTTTCAGTGCTTTGTTTTATACTATTCGGTGGGAACGGACAGAGAACATCCGGAAAAAGGGGTGGACCCGGCGGCCGCCTATCCCATCCAAGCGCTGCAATTGATGGAAACGGTCCATATGATCAGAACCCATGCAGAGGAATGGCATATTGACGTGGACAGTATTTTTGTCATCGGTTTTTCAGCAGGAGGCCATGTGGCGGCCTCCTTGGGTACCCGATGGAACGATCCAAAGCTTTTGAACGATCTGGATTTTAAGCCGGAGGGAGAAGCATTAAAACCGGCGGGAGTGTTGCTGGCCTATCCCATGCTCCGACTGAACAGCAGGTCATTTATGGAAGCATCGGCGGAGCGGACAGCGGTGGAAAACACAGCGCTCATGTATCAGACGTTGTTTCATACGGATACCCCTTCAGAAACAGAGAAAACATCTGTGGATCTGATCCGATATGTGTCAGAAGATACGGCGCCGATGTTTTTGTGGAACTGTATGGACGATCCTGTGGTGGATCCGTGTCATGCTTTAGATTTTGTCCGGGAATGCCATAAGAAAAATGTGGCCTGCGAATATCATCTGTTTGATCACGGCGGTCACGGCCTGGCATCCAACAATGCGCTGACCACAATGGAAGAAGATGAGATCGATCCGGGGATCAGTCAGTGGATCCAACTGGCTCTGGCCTGGATCAGAAGGAGGAGAAATGAAAGAGGCTGATTGGACCATCTTTGAATATAGAAAAGAAAAGTGGATAAAAAATACAGACGCTGTTTTGTTTGAAAGAATGAACGGCCGATTTGAAAAGGGTTCTGTCCGGACAAAGACAGCCGGATATATTGATTTCTCCATTTATCGCCCGCAAAAAGAGCATGGAAAGGAAAAACGTCCAGTCGTCTTTAATTTCCATGGCGGAGGATTTGTGCTGGGATTTTATGAGCTGGACGGGAGATATTGCCAGAGATTGGCGGATATGACCGGGTGTGCGGTCATCAATATGGACTATTGTCTGGCACCGGAATTTAAATTCCCCAAACCGATATACAGCTCTTATGAGGCTGTGGAAGGTATACTTGAACAGGCAGAACGTTATCATCTGGACCGGGATCGGGTGTTCGTCTGCGGTCACAGCGCCGGCGGTACGATCGCTGCGGATCTGTGCCTGATGGATAGAGAACAAAGGCGGCTCGGGATCAAAGGACAGATCATAGATTACGCGCCCCTTAAACAGACTTTAAAAGAGGAAGAGCGGCAGGCTTTGGATGCGTCCAAAGCCATCAAGCACAGCCGGGTGATCCAATACGTGAACTGGTATTTTGAGGATCTGGCTGATATGGATCATGAATTGGCGTCCCCTTTATATGCTGAGTTGGCCGGTCTGCCGGATATGCTGGTGATTTCCGCCGGCTATGATTCCCTGGCCGGGGAGGAAGAGGAATACGCTCGGAAAGCGGCGGCGGCCGGTGTCCAGGTGGTTTACAAAAAGTTTGATGGCTGCCAGCATGGTTTCACCCATGAGGATCTGAAAGAATACGATAAAGAAAAAGCCGATGCCGCATGGCAGTTGATGGCGGATTTTATAAAAGCTAGGCTGTAAAAAGCCGATATCCAATCAGGGAGGCAAAAGAAGCCTCCCTGATTTTTTGGCGCATCCTTACAGGCGATATTTATTCCAGAATACGGCCATCGATGGACAAGGTGACAACCTGCCATGGGATAAATTTACCGCTGGCCTGAAGAGCCTTTTTGGCGGCAACTTCCAATCCGCCACAGCAAGGCACTTCCATGCGGACGATGGTCACGGCTTTGATATCATTTTGCCGAAGGATTTCCGTTAGCTTTTCACTATAATCGATGGCGTCCAGCTTGGGACAGCCGATCAGCGTCACCTTCCCCCGGATGAAATCCTGGTGAAAACGACCGTATGCGTAGGCGGAACAGTCGGCAGCTATGAGCAGATGGGCATCTTTAAAATAGGGAGCCGATAAAGGAGCCAGTTTGATCTGGACCGGCCATTGGCTCAAATGGGAAGCAGCCGGTGTTGTAACGGATGTCTCCAGTACATCCGGATGTTCCAACGTTCTGGACATGCTGCCCGGACAGGAAAAGGGATGGGCAGACTTGTCTTTTTGTTCTTTGCGGGCAAGCACAGCCTGTTCGTCATATGCAGCCGCTTCCCGCTCTACGAATGTGATGGCGCCGGTGGGGCAGGATGGAAGGCAGTCGCCAAGGCCATCACAGTAATCGTCCCGCAGCAGACGGGCTTTACCATTCACCATACCAATGGCCCCTTCATGGCAGGCATTGGCACAAAGTCCGCAGCCATTGCATTTTTCTTCATCGATCTGTATGATTCTTCTTATCATAAAAAGTTGCCTCCTTTAAAATGATCATCTCGTGTTCATCATGATTATATAAAAAAGAAGCCGAAAAGTATGTTGTTAAAACAACATTTTTAGATCAAATGAACGGAATATTTTTGAGATCGCACAGTTGCCGAAAAAATAAAATACAGCCCTTATCCTGATGGATAACGGGCTGTATTTTATTTGACACGATATTTTTCTTCGATCCGGAAATAAACCATGAACACGCCGAACACGGCAATGGCAGCGCAAGGTAATGTGGCGATGGCCACAGTGCCGTTCTGTCCCACCAGAGAAGCCAGGCTAAATATCAGGAAAATAGCTGCAAAGAAATACCAGAGGCGGCCAACGGCATGGTTATATTTTTCCAGATCGGTCACCCGGGGGGCCTTGACAAAAGTCCAGAACCCCGCCGGCCTTTTTGCGTTGTAGGATGTCCATCCCACAATGGCAAAAAGGAAAGCGAGAAGGCTGTATACTAAAAATTCTCCCATAATAATAGTAACCCTCCTTTGAATCCGTTTTTAAGTGTAGCAAAAGGGTGAAGGACCTTCAAGACGGGTTGGGTTAAGTTCATGTTAAGAATATGAAAAATATGGCTGGAAATATGTCAAAATGTAAAATTTACAGGAGCCTGTTGACAGAGAATGGCAGAAATGATATAGTTAATTACACAAGTAATGAACCATTTAAGTAAGCAACTAAAAAGACGGAAAAGGATCGGAAGATGCATACAAAGCTAAAGCAGATCGATAGCCAGGCGATGCAGATATCGGGAGGATGTGAAGAGATGTGAAAGAATTGCTGACCCAGGAAAAGTCCATATATATCCAGATCAAAGAAAAGATCGAGAATGATATTTTAAGGGATATCATCCAGGAAGAGGAAAAAGTACCAAGCACAAACGAGCTGGCAAAGATTTATACGATCAATCCGGCTACAGCGGCAAAAGGGATCAACCTTTTGGTGGACGAAGGTATTTTGTATAAGAAACGGGGGATAGGTATGTTTGTGGCAGATGGAGCCAAACAGATGATCGTATCAAAGAGAAAGAAATCATTTTACGATACCTATATAAAAAGCTTGCTTCAGGAAGCGGAAGGACTGGGTATCACGAAGCAGGAAGTTATTGCCATGATCCAAGACGGACATGAAGGAGGAAAATGATGATGGAAGGATTAGTGTGTAAAGATATCATAAAAAAATACGGAAAAAAGACGGTGCTGGACCAGGTGGATCTTTCGCTGGACCATGGAAAGATTTATGGACTGATCGGAAGAAACGGAGCCGGAAAGACAACGCTGCTTTCGATCATGACCGCTCAGAATCCGGCCACCAGCGGAGAAGTGACCTGCGATGGACTGCCGGTTTGGGAGAATCCAAAAGCGCTGGATAAGATCTGCTTTTCAAGGGAGTTGAATCCCATGAGCGGTATGAGCGCCAATTCCATGAAAGTCAAGGAGTACTTAAAGATCGCATCGATCTATTTTCCGAACTGGGATCCGGCGATGGCGGACCGTCTGACCCGTCTGTTCCAGCTGGATGTGAAAAAGAGAATATGCAAACTGTCCAAAGGTATGATGTCCATGGTCACCATCATAGTGGCTCTTGCCAGCAAGGCCGAGTTTACACTTTTGGATGAACCGGTGGCCGGCCTGGATGTGGTGGCTAGAGAGCAGTTTTATCAGATCCTTCTGGAAGAGTTCAACGATACGGGGCGGACGTTCCTCATTTCCACCCACATCATAGAGGAAGCGGCCAATGTGTTTGAAGAAGTGATCATGATCGACAAAGGACGGATCCTGTTAAAGGAAAATACAGAAGAACTTTTGGAAAAATGTGTCTACGTCAGTGGCCGGGACGATGAAGTGGATGCGGCGGTCCGGGGATTGGAAACCCACCATGCTGAACGGATCGGTCGAGGTAAACTGGTGATGGCTTATCTGAAAGAGGGACAGTCCGTGGACGATTCCCGGGATGTGGATATCCGACCCATGACCCTTCAGCAGGTATTTGTAGCCTTGTGCGGTGAGGAGGAACATGTATGAAGAGAAAAAGTACGGTCCGCTTCTGGATCAGCCAGATACTCCAGAATGTGGGGATGATCGGCGTGGTGGCTTTGATCCTGGAGGTATTCGCTCTCGTGGGTTCGGCGGGTGAGATTGAAGGCGGTTATATCTGGTTTTTCCTCAGTATGCTGCCCATGTACATTGTGCTGGCTGCCGCCTTCTGGGTTTTTATCTACATACTTGGCTTTTTCAAAACTTATTATCCGGTTGTCCTGTCTTTCAGGGCCCACCGAGGGAAAACCCATCGGAATTTCATCTTTTGTCTGTTGACCATAGATGCCTTGATGTTCGTGATCCTGGCTGCTGTTTTTGCAGCTTTGTTCCATATGCAAGCCATGGATGCCCTTCTTGCCTGCAGCCTGATCACAGGGGTGATGCTGTTTTTTGAAGGTATCGGTCTGGCATTTTCAGTGCTGTATGTCCGGTACGGTAAACTGGGAGTGGCCATCTGCGCCTTAGTCGGAGCGGCCTTTGGCGGCGTCTTTGGTTATGTGATGGCCAGCGGCGGCGATGCATTTTACTGGCTTGTCGGACATATTTTCAGCTGGATCAGCGCAGGTATACTGTTTGCGGCGGGAATATGCGTGTTTGCGGCAGGCATTGTGGTCATGCACCTGGTATTCCGTAAAGCCCAGCTTTACATATAGTAGAAAGGATGTATCGTTATGAGCAGATCGTTAAAAGCGGAGATCCGCCTGCAGCGGACAAATATGTTATGGATGCTGGGATTCGTTTTGGCATCCGCTGTTTTCGGATATATTTTGATGAATATCATTGTAATAGCTGTGGGCAATGAAGCACAGTCATGGGTTCCCATGGGCAGCTTCTTCGCCTGTATGATGCTGGTGGGGGTCGTTTTTGTGATGGAAGCATTGGCTGCCATGAAGCAGTTTAACCTGGCGGTTCAGATGGGACAGACAAGAAAAGGCTGGTTTCTATTTCATTTTTTGGTCCAGCTCATATACGCAGAGGTGTTGGCCCTGGCAGTCACCGGTGTTGTTTATCTGGAAAAAGCGCTGGTATCCGCTTTCCATATGGAACTGCCCATGGAGCCGGTGCTGACAATGGATATCCTGGGATGGCTTTATCCGGCCCTTCCGCTGATCATGAGTATCGGACTGCTTTGTGGTATTTTGGCTCTGAAATTTGGCCGTGTAATGGTCGGCATCTACATGGTGCTGTGGATCGGATTTTGTCTGAACTCGGAACGGGTTTCCGTCCTGGTGGTAAGACTGCTTCGGCCGGCGGGCGGCTGGCTTGATTCGGCCGCAGGCAATTTTTCCTACCCGGTGGGCTCATTGATCCTGCTTTTGATCGCTGGGGCGGTGATGGGGATCGGCTGGATCCTTATCAGAAAACAGATGGCTTCCTGACAGCCGGCGGCCCTTATCGGTGAAAACGCAAGGCTGTACAAAAAAAGTCAAATCGTTTATACTGATAAGAAATGAGCGGCGGCTGCCGGGGAAAGGAAACGATCATATATGGACAATGTTTATTTCATGGATCATCCGCTGATCCAGCATAAAATATCCAAGCTGAGAGAAGCAGGCACAGGAACCAATGAATTTCGGAAACTGGTGGAGGAGATCACTGTTTTGATGGGGTATGAGGCTCTGAGAGATCTTCCCATGGAAGAGGTGGAAGTAAAGACGCCGCTGGAGACGTGCAGGACGCCTTTTATCGCCGGCAAAAAACTGGCGGTTGTCCCGATACTGCGGGCGGGCCTGGGTATGGTGGGCGGCATGCTCACCCTGGTGCCTTCGGCAAGGGTGGGACATATCGGCCTCTACAGAGATCCACAGACTCATCTGCCCCATGAGTATTACTGCAAGCTGCCGGAAGCCATCGGGGAAAGACTTATTGTTGTCACCGATCCCATGCTGGCCACCGGCGGATCAGCCGTTGCCGCTGTGGATTTTATCAAGCAGCGGGGCGGAAAACAGATCAAGTTCATGTGTATCATCGCTGCGCCGGAGGGGCTTGAAGCCCTCCGTGCAGCCCATCCGGATGTGCAGATCTACTGCGGACATCTGGACAGATGTCTGAATGAAAACGCCTATATCTGTCCGGGCCTGGGAGATGCGGGGGACCGTATCTTCGGGACAAAGTAAGGAAAAGGATGGATATATGTATGCTTGAGTGGATGGGAAAGAATGGAGCTTTTGTGGAAAGGATGTTCCGTTTTTTTAATATATATGCCCGGACTTATACATCTGCCTATCCCATGGAGGGGACGGATGTGGAGCTTTCATCGGCGGCTATCCAGACGTTGGAAGCGATCGTAAAGGCAGAGGGTCGGATGAAGATGGTGGATATTGCGGCTTCGATGGGTATCACAAGGGGAACATTTTCCAATAACGTCAAGGGGCTGATGGAAAAAGGGTATGTGACAAAGGAGCAGTCTCCGGATAATCATAAGGAGATTTATCTGCAGGTGACTGATCAGGGAAAGGAAGCCTACGGAGAATATGTGGATTTTATTTATGACTCCTGTTTTCGGGAGATCTTCAAGCGGCTGGATCATATCCCGGAAGAATATCAGCAGGATATGATGGCCATCTTTGACGCGCTGGCCGACGGCTTCATGGCCGGAGGGAAGCGCGGCAAGGAACACTAGCGGGCCGGGTATGGGAGGACGCAGTATGAGTGGTATAGGACAGGGACTTTGGGATGAGATCATTCTGCTCGCAAAACAGCATGGGATCAAAAAGCTGATCCTGTTTGGATCAAGAGCTCGCGGCGATTTCAAAAAGACAAGCGATATCGATCTGGCTGTTTCCGGCGGGGAGACCGCCTCCTTTCTTTTGGACGTTGATGAAGATACATCCACGCTTTTGAAATATGATATCGTTGATCTGGATGGTTACGTGGAGCCAGAGCTGCTGGACTCCATCCGACGGGAAGGTGTCGTTATTTATGAGGAAATATGAAAATTTTTGCGCAGCTTTGACTAATTTAAAAGACATTTTTTTGTACAGTGAACCTTATGACAATGTGGTGATGACAGGACTTGTGGGATTGTATGAAATATGCTTCGAGCAGTCCTGGAAGGCTATGAAAGAAGTCATGGAGGAAAACGGCCTGGCCGATTTTCGGACAGGTTCACCGAAAAGTATTCTGAAAACAGCGTATCAGGCCGGGATGATCAAAGACGAAGCTTTATGGCTGCAGGCTTTGGCAGCACGGAATAATGTGGCACATGCCTGTAACAAGGGGGTAGCACAGGATATCGTACGGCAGACAAAGGATCAGTTCTATCAAATGTTTTTGGATCTAAAAAGGGAAATAGATGATCATTGGATGTGAATACGGGCAGCGGGCGTCAATTTACAGATTGACGCCTGCTTTTTGTTGTATAACAATAAAAAAACCCCCCTGCTAGGCAGGGGGAGGGCAGATCTTCAGATCAAAGTAAGAACTCCTGTGCTATGATAAGATATGGGTCTGCAAACCACAAATAAAATAGCACAGGAGATCCAAAGAATGGACGTAAATAGTTTAGCCCATACAAAATGGGAATGCAAGTATCATATTGTTTTTGCACCAAAATATCGTAGGCAGATCATATATAAACAGATCAAAGCCGATGTCGGTCAGATATTAGGAACATTGTGCAGAAGGAAAGGGATAGAAATTATAGAGGCAGAGTGCTGTCCAGACCATATCCATATGTTGGTTAGGATACCCCCCAAATATTCTGTATCAGAAATTGTGGGGTATTTAAAAGGGAAAAGTTCACTGATGATATTCGAAAGACATGCGGCTCTAAAGTATAAATATGGGAACAGGCATTTCTGGTGCCGAGGCTATTACGTAGATACGGTGGGGAAAAATACAGCTGCGATCAAAGCCTATATTCAAAACCAGATAAAAGAGGATCTAGAATATGACCAGATGACATTAGTAGAATACATCGACCCGTTTACGGGTGAGCCGGTGAGGAAAAACAAGAAATAAACCTCTTGGAGAGGTAGTAGGAAGTCAAAGCAAACCAGCAAGCCCCAAATGGGGCTGAGCCGGAATAAGGAAGCACTGAAAAAGCCCCCGGAGGGGGCAGCTGAAAATGTGGTGCAGTTGGCAGGCTTTCAGTGCGCCTTCCGGGCGCAAGCAGGTAATAGCCCCTTATAGGGGCAGAGCAAGCCACCGGCTAAGCAGGTGGTCTTGACTTTAAAGGCTGAGACCAAAAAAGTTGAAAAAAAGCTTG
>DVLT01000026.1 GCA_018715345.1 Candidatus Onthocola gallistercoris | reverse complement strand
AAAAGAAGGAGATGAATAGACATGAAAAAGAAAAGAAAGTGGAAAAGCCTTCTGGCCCTTCTGCTCATTGTCATCGTCATCGGAGCCTGCGGTTACGTGGCCATGTTCGGTGCGGGACACGGAGCTCAGGGAAGTGCAAAAAATATCACATTAGGGCTGGATCTGGCCGGCGGTGTGAGCATTACTTATCAGGCGGATGAAGAAAATCCTTCCGCTGAAGATATGAGCGATACAACCTATAAGCTTCAGAGACGTGTGGAAGCATACAGTACGGAAGCGGAGGTTTATCAGGAAGGCAGCAACCGGATCAGTGTAGAGATCCCGGGATACTATGATTCGGAACAGGTTCTTTCCGAATTGGGGAATCCGGGTACAGTGGAGTTTTATGAGCCCACCGATGACGCTGCTGCTGAAGATCAGATCATTTTCAGCCTGGGCGGCGAGTTTGATTCGGAAAATTATAATCTGGTCATGGACGGCAACGATGTGGCAGATGCTCAGGTGGCCACGGAACAGGATAGCTATGGCAATTCCCAGTATGTGGTCGCGTTGACGCTGACGGAAGAGGGCACACAGAAATTCGCGGAAGCGACAGAGAGAAATGTGGGCAATCCCATCTATATCGTATATGACGGAGAGGTGATCAGCGCGCCTACAGTCAACGAGACGATTTCGGATGGACAGTGTTCCATCCAGGGTAATTTCACCTATGACACGGCCAATTCTCTGGCAACCTCTATCCGACTTGGCGCTTTGAAATTGAATCTGACAGAGATCCAGTCCAGTGTTGTTGGCGCCAGACTGGGAGAAGAAGCGGTGACCACCAGCCTGATGGCCGGCGCCGTTGGATTGGCCATCATCATGGTATTTATGATCGTGATCTACCGGATACCAGGCCTGGCTTCAGCCATTGCCCTGTTGTTTTACGTGATCATCATGCTCCTGCTGCTGAATGGTCTGGATGTGACGCTGACCCTTCCGGGCATTGCCGGTATCATACTTTCCATCGGTATGGCGGTGGACGCCAATGTTATCATATTTACGCGTATCAAAGAAGAGATCAGCGCCGGCAAGTCAGTCCGCAATGCGATCCAGGCAGGTTTTCATAAAGCATTGTCTGCCATCCTGGATGGGAATATCACCACATTGATCGCAGCAGCTGTCCTGTATCTGATGGGATCCGGTTCCATCCGGGGGTTTGCGACCACCCTGGCGCTGGGCGTTGTGTTGTCCATGTTTACGGCATTGGCTGTGACCCGGCTGATCTTGCTCCTGTTTTATAATATGGGGCTGGATCAGGAAAAATATTATGGCAAGGATGCCCGTTTGAAAACATTCAAATTTGTGGCGAACAAGAAATACTTCTATATCTTGCCGGCGGTCATCCTTATCGCAGGTGTCATCTGTATGGGCATTAACCATACAAATGGAAACGGTATTTTGAATTACGGTCTGGATTTCACAGGCGGTACATCCATGACTGTTCCTTTTAATGAAGAAATACAGGTCACATCCGATGCGGGCAGTCAGCTGCTGGAAGCCATTACAGATACGGTGGGCAGCGGTGATGTGCAGCTTCAGAATGTTCAAGGATCCAATGATATTGTCATCAAAACCCAGACACTGGATCAGACCACCAGGGAAAATCTCCGCACCATGCTGGCAGAACAGTACGGCGTGGACGAAACGGCGATAACAGAGACGAATGTGAGCGGCGTGGTCAGCGATGAGATGCAGCGGGATGCGGTCATCTCTGTTGTCATTGCCGGTATCTGTATGCTCATATATATCTGGATACGGTTTAAGGATATCACCTTCGGCGCCAGCGCTGTGTTGGCTCTGCTCCATGATGTGCTCATGGTGCTGATGGTTTACGCTTTTGTGCGTATACCTGTGGGCAATACATTCATTGCCTGTATGTTGACCATCGTAGGTTATTCCATTAACGCCACGATCGTTATCTTTGACCGGATCCGGGAGAATCGGAGATTGATGAGCACAGAGAGTCTGGAGTCTATTGTGGACGCAAGTATCAATCAGACGCTGACACGGAGCATCAATACGTCTCTGACAACGTTTATCAGTATATGTGTTCTGTATATCATGGGCGTGACATCCATAAGGGAATTTGCCCTTCCGCTGATGGCAGGTATCATCTGCGGCGCATACTCATCCATCTCCATTTCAGGTACGCTTTGGTACATCATGCGCGGTAGAACAGGAGAAAAATCAGTAAAAGTACAGAAATAATGATCGGGTCTCCGGATCAGATTGGAAGAGGGCTGTAATGTCAGATATGAAAATATCCTGGATTACAGCCCTTTCATAGCTTTTAGGTAGAAGGTGGGAAAATATGAAGGAAAAATGGATGGTTGCAGCCCGTAAAGCGGATTTTAACGCCATCGGCAAGGCCTGCGGCGTCAGCCCCATATTGGCCAGGCTGGCGGTGAACAGGGGGATGCGGACCATCGGGGAAGTGCATAAATATCTATACGGCGGCCTGGAAGATCTTCATGATCCCCGGCAGATGAAGGATCTGGAAAAAGCCGCGGACATTTTGCTGGAACAGCTGGATCAGGGAGAGAAAATCTGCATCGCAGCAGATTTTGATGCGGATGGTATTTTTTCCGGATACAGTCTGTGGAAGGCCATCCGCAGACTTGGCGGATCTGCTTATGTGGTCACGCCGGACCGGATACGGGAAGGGTACGGATTGAATGAGAATATGACAGTGGAAGCGTATAAAAACGGCGCGGGCTGCATCCTGACCTGTGATAATGGCATTGCCGCGCTGGAGGCGGTGGAATCGGCTAAACGTTTGGGACTGACGGTGGTTGTCACAGATCACCATGAGCCGATATATGAAGAGGACGCTTCCGGCACAAGACACTATCGATTTCCGGCAGCGGATGCGGTGGTGGATCCCAAACAGCCGGATTGCATGTACCCTTTTAAAGGGCTGTGCGGAGCCGGTGTGGCCTATAAGTTGATCCAGATCCTTTTTGAAAGACGGCATATACCAGAAAAAGAACTCTATGATCTTTTGCCCTATACGGCCATTGCCACGGTGGCAGATGTGATGGATCTGACGGATGAAAACAGGATCCTTGTCAAGTACGGCCTTTACCGACTAAGACAAACGGACAATATGGGGTTAAAAGCCATGCTCAGACGATGTAACCTGGAAGACAAGTATATTACAGCCAACCATATTGCTTTCATCCTGGGGCCCTGTTTCAACGCGGCCGGAAGACTTACCAGCGCCCAGATGGCGCTGCAGTTATTGATGACCGATGACGCGGAAGAGGCAGCCCAACTGGCAGCGGATCTTGCCGCGCTCAACGACAGCCGGAAGGAGATGACGGCCATCGGTTATGAGCAGGCGGCGGAAAAGATCGAAACAGAAAGGCTTTACGAACAGCCGGTGATGATGATGACTTTGGAGGACTGCCATGAAAGTCTGGCTGGTATCATTGCCGGCCGGATCAAAGAGCGGTACCACCGACCGGTCATCGTTTGTGTGCCGGTGGAGAACGGACTTATGAAAGGATCGGGCCGATCCATAGAAACCTATAATATGTATGACGGCCTGAATGCCTGTCGGGAATATCTGGAACGATTCGGCGGCCACGCTGCGGCGGCGGGGATCACATTCCGGCGGGGATATTTTGACAAGATCCGTCAGCGGCTGATCCGGCAATGTGGGCTCGGCGAAGCGGATTTTACGCCGGTTGTGCATATTGATATCGCCATGCCCATTCGATGCGTGACAGAGAGTCTCATCCAGGAACTGGATTTTCTTGAGCCCATGGGTAAAGGAAACGAATCCCCCCTGTTCGCAGAAAAAAATCTGAGATTAACAAAGGGTGTGATCCTGGGGAAAAACCGAAATGCCCTTAAAATGAAGGCCACAGGTGAGGGCGGCATCAGCCTGGATGCTTTGTACTTTGGCGACATTGAAGCCTTTGAAGAATGTATAAGGGAACATTTTGGCCAGGAAGCATTAAACGGTTTTTATGACGGGAAGGACGGCAATATTCGTCTGTCCATGACGTATTATCCCTCCATTAATGAATTTCGCGGTGTGCGTACCCTCCAGATCATTATACAAAATTACATGTATACGCCTGCCTGAAGCAGAAAATAAAAAGGTGACTTTTGAGTTGTATATGGTATAATGATGGCACGAAGTGCAATCCAGGCCGATGTCCATCGGCCTGTTTTGCAAAAGCAAGGCATCATTCAGGAAAATGTCCGATAGGATTAAAAAGAAAAGAGTGTGAATAAAATGAAAAAAATGAAAGACTATGTACTGAGCATCCCCGATTTCCCGGAGAAGGGCATCATCTTCCGGGATGTGACCAGCGTGCTGGCCGATGCCGATGGGCTGCATATGGCGATAGATGAGATGATGAAACTGTTGGAGGGATTAGAGTTTGATGTGATCGCCGGATCCGAATCCAGAGGGTTTATCTTCGGCATGCCTATAGCATATGAACTGCACAAACCCTTTGTATTGATCCGAAAAAAAGGAAAACTTCCCCGGGAAACGGTTTCCGTATCCTATGAACTGGAATATGGGACAGCGGAACTGGAAATGCACAGGGACGCCATAAAGCCGGGACAGAAAGTGGTCCTGGTGGATGATCTGATCGCCACAGGCGGTACATCTAAAGCCATGATATCCTTGGTGGAGCAGTTGGGCGGCCAAGTTGTGAAGAACATATTTCTCATGGAACTGGCCGGCTTAAAGGGCCGGGAACAGTTGAAAGGCTATGATGTGGATTCTGTTATCGTGTATGAAGGCAAGTAATGTTGATTTTTTTTTAGAAAATCATTATAATATAAGTTAATTTCTACCAAGACGGGCATAAGATTCGGGCGAAGGCCTGAAAGACAGTGAAATATAGGAGAAAAGGCAGGTGAGATGGATGTCTGAGGAATTGCAGAAAGTGATCGATGTGGATATCATCGAGGACGACAGGGACAAGGAAAAGCATAAAGATTTCATACCCCCTGAAAAACTTTATGAAGAACTGATCGGGAAGGTGAAAAAGTATCATCCTTCAGCAGATATTTCCCTGATAGAAAAGGCGTATCAGGTGGCAGATCATGCCCACAAAGGACAGATGCGCAAGTCAGGCGAACCTTATATTATCCATCCGATTTGCGTGGCGATCATCCTGGCGGATCTGGAACTGGACAAAGAAAGTATTGTCAGCGGTCTGCTGCATGATGTGGTGGAAGATACGGTGATGACTACTGACGAGATCAGGGAAGAATTTGGCAACGAAGTAGCTGTGATCGTGGATGGCGTGACAAAGTTGGGACAGTTGTCCTATTCAAAGGATAAAGTGGAAGAACAGGCGGAGAACCTGAGAAAGATGTTTCTTGCCATGGCAAAGGATATCCGAGTGATCCTGGTCAAACTGGCGGACCGTCTGCACAATATGCGGACAGCTCAATATTGGTCTTTACCAAAGCAGAAGGAGAAGGCCAAGGAGACGATGGATATCTATGCGCCCATCGCCCAGCGTCTCGGTATCGCGAAGATCAAGATCGAACTGGATGATCTATCGCTGCGTTATCTGGAACCGGATGTTTATTACAATCTGGCGAAGAGTATCGCATCGAAGAAAAGCGAGAGGGAAGCGTTTGTCTCATCCATCGTCGACGATGTGAGCCGGCATATGGAGGCTGGAGGCATAAAAGCCAAGGTCAACGGAAGGGTAAAGCATTTTTTCAGCATTTATCGGAAGATGGTCAACCAGAACAAAACATTGGAACAGATATATGACTTGTTTGCCGTGCGGATCATCGTGGATACGGTGAAGGACTGTTATGCGGCTCTCGGGCTGATCCATGAGATGTATACGCCGGTGCCGGGCAGGTTTAAAGATTATATCGCCATGCCAAAGCCGAATATGTACCAGTCCCTTCACACAACGTTGATCGGACCCAGCGGACAGCCCTTTGAGATCCAGATCCGGACCTTCGAGATGCATAAGACGGCAGAATATGGTATTGCTGCCCACTGGAAATACAAGGAAGATCCCAATGGCAAAAATATCGAGACCAACGAGGAAGCCAAGCTGACATGGCTGCGCCAGATCCTGGAGTGGCAGAGGGACATGTCCGATAACCGGGAGTTTATGAGCCTTTTGAAAAATGATCTGGATCTTTTTTCAGAAAGCGTCTACTGTTTTACGCCGGCTGGAGATGTGAAGAATCTTCCCAATGGTTCCACACCCATTGATTTTGCTTACAGCATTCACAGCGCTGTGGGCAACAAGATGATCGGCGCACGGGTCAATGGAAAGTTGGTCACCATTGATTATAAGATCCAGAACGGGGACCGGATTGAGATCATCACCTCTCAAAATTCCAAAGGTCCCAGCCGGGACTGGCTGAATATCGTCAAAAGTACCCAGGCAAAAAACAAGATAAACCAGTGGTTTAAAAGTGAGTTCAAAGAAGAAAATATCATCCGAGGCAAGGAGCAGGTGACCCAGTACTGTAAGGCAAAAGGCTATGTGCAGTCAGATATCATGAAACCGGAGTTCATGGAAAAAGTCATGCTGCGGTATGGTTTTAAAGACTGGGATGCGGTCTATGCAGCCATCGGCCATGGCGGTTTAAAAGAAGGGCAGGTCGTCAACCGGCTGGTGGAGGAATATAAGAAAAAGAAGCGTAAAGAGCTTACCGATACGGATGTGATCCGTCAAGTGTCGGAAGGCAAGGCCAAACTTCCCGATATCCTTCCCCATAAAAAGAAGAGCGGCATCATCGTCCATGGTATGGATGATGTGGCCGTCCGGTTTTCCAAGTGCTGCAATCCGGTACCGGGAGATGAGATCGTCGGTTTTGTCACCCGGGGAAGGGGTGTTTCCATCCATCGGACAGATTGTGTGAACATCATCAACATTTCAGAAGCGGACAGAGGCAGGCTTCTGGACGCCGAGTGGCAGATTTCTCCGGATGACATGTCCGGAAGTACCTACAAGGCGGATATCAATATCTATGTGGAGGACCGGGTCGGCGTTCTGGTGGAAGTGGCCAAGGTCTTTACAGAAAATGAGATCAACGTGACGGCCATGTCCAGCCGTTCCGGTAAAAATAATACAGCGACCATCAATGCCGCTTTTGATGTACACAGCGTCGGACAGTTGAACAAGCTGATCGATAAGCTGCGGAATCTGGAGTGTGTCTATGACATTGAGAGGACGACCGGCGGCTGATGTGTGGACAAAACAGACAGATACCCCGCACACTGCTGCGGGGTATTTTAACACAACGCGTTGCAGGCGTGCCTTTGTTTAAAAAGACAGGAGATGACTTATGACGATAAAATCCATGGTCCTTGGACCCGTGCAGACAAACTGCTATTTTCTTATAAACGATGAGACGAAGGAGGTCCTAATTGTGGATCCGGCAGACAATGCCCAGGGTATTGCCGGATGGATACGCAAAGAAGGTTTGAGACCGATCGCTATTTTGCTGACCCATGGTCATTTTGACCATATCATGGGAGTGGAAGGCCTTCGGAAAGATTTTTCCATCCCCGTCTATGCGGGAAAAGAAGAAGCGGATGTTCTTAAAGATCCGCAAAAGAATGTATCCCCCATGCTTGGAACATCCGTAAGTATCCAGGCGGATCGGCTGTTGTTAGACAATGAGGAGATCACCCTGGCGGGCATTTGCATGCAGGTATTGTTTACGCCAGGGCACACGAAGGGCAGCATATGTTTTTATCTGCCGGATGAGAAAAAGCTGATCAGCGGGGACACTCTGTTTGAAGCTTCCGTGGGAAGAACGGATTTTCCCACAGGCAGCAGTCGGCAGCTGGTGGAGTCCATCAAGACTCGGCTGTTCATACTGGAAGATGATGTCATGGTCTATCCGGGACATGGCGGATGCACATCCATAGGGTATGAGAAAACCCATAATCCTTTTGTCTACTGATATGATCTGGCTGAGGATGAACGATGTCCGATATGAAAATGATATCCGAGCTTTGCTCATGGCCTTTTTTCCCGGAGAAAAGATCGTCCTTGACAATATCCGGTTCCAGCCGGATAAGACGATGGACGTGGTCTATGAGGATGATCAGGCACGGATAAGTTGGACGGATCAGGACGGGACGTTAGACGGGGAAACCGGTGGATTGGATGAAGATTACCGGATAGCTAAAAATCAGATCAAGATGACCGTATATGATCTGCTCAGCCGTCGTACCGGACATGAACTGCCCTGGGGCACGCTGACGGGTATCCGTCCCACCAAGATCCCCATGGGATTTTATGACAGAGGACAGACTGTAGAAGAAGCGGACGCTTATCTGGAAAAAGCATATAAAGTGTCGGCGAGCAAACGCCGGCTCTGTACACTGGTGGCCTCCAATGAAAAAAGGATATTGGATACCATACCCTTTGGAGAGGACATCAGCTTATACATCGGTATTCCCTTTTGCCCCACCATCTGCCTGTACTGTTCCTTTTCCTCTTTCCCGTTGAAAGTTTGGGAAAAGCGGGTACCGGCCTATCTGAACGCGCTTTTTAAAGAGATGGATGCGGTGGCAAAGATGATCGGTGGCCGAAAGATCACAACGGTCTATATGGGGGGCGGAACGCCCACTTCTTTGACCGCGGCTCAGATGGATAGCCTGCTCACTAAAGTGGAAGAGACCTTTGATCTGTCCCATGTGCGGGAGTTTACAGTGGAAGCAGGCAGACCCGACAGTTTGAACCGTAAAAAACTGGAAGTCATTTATGATCATGGCATACGGCGGATATCCATCAATCCCCAGTCCATGAACCAAAAGACACTGGACATCATCGGAAGGCGGCATACGGCTCTTCAGGTGGAAGAGGCCTTTCGCATGGCAAGGGATGTGGGCTTTACCAATATCAATATGGATCTGATCATGGGTCTGCCAGGAGAAGATGTGCAGGATGTGGCCCATACCTTGGAGACGGTGCGGACTCTTGGGCCGGACAGCATGACCGTCCATTCACTGGCTGTGAAGAGAGCTTCCCGGCTGAACCGGAATTTGGAAGCCTATCCGCCGGCGCCGCCCCAGACAGTCAATGAAATGATCGAAATGTCCTGGGAGGCTGCGGAAACCATGGGCATGGTCCCATACTATATGTATCGTCAGAAAAACATTTCCGGCAATCTGGAAAATGTGGGATATGCGAAACCGGGTTATGAAGGTATATATAACATTTTGATCATGGAAGAAAAGCAGACCATCATAGCCCTTGGGGCCGGAGGCTCCTCAAAGATCGTCTTTCCTGAAGAAAATCGGATCGAGCGGATCGAAAATGTGAAAAACGTTAAGGATTATATCGAACGGATCGATGAGATGATCGAGAGAAAACGTAAAATGCTGCTGTGAAAGCGGATGTTTACGCCGGATGGCCTTTATGATAGGATAGATAAGAGAATGCGGGAGGGATGCCTGGCACCTGCGGCGGACGCAGCGCGGCTTTTATGGTATCGTGCAGGTGATCAGCCGACGTACCGTCCGGTATCCGAAATTTTCGGATTTTAAGATCCTTCCTCCCGCATTTTTTGATCGAAGAAGTTTTGCGGAGGACAGAGGGAATGTTGGAACGTTTGGCCGACAGGTCAGAATGGGAACGTTTTTATGAACAAAAACTGGCCGGAGGCCATTTATCTTTCAGAGAGGCGGAAGATCTCAGGAACTTCATCGATACGGCCGGTTATCTGCCGGTGGCCTGGCGTATACAAAATGGTGATTTCTTTGGAATGCCAGAGAAAAGGACGATCAACAAGATCCATTCCGGTAAAAAGCGGGTGGTTTACACTTATGACCGGGAGGAAAACTATGTATTAAAGATGTTGACCTGGCTGCTTTATGCCTATGATGGCGTATTCTCAGATAATCTTTATTCCTTTCGTCGCAACAGGGGCGTGAAAAAGGCTCTGTATTCCATTCTTGCCCATAAGAATATTGATGAGATGTATGTATTTAAAGCGGATATCCATGACTATTTCAATTCCGTGGACATTTCTTTACTACTCCCCATTTTAAAAAATATACTGACGGATGACGGATCGTTGTATCAATTTCTGGCTGCCCTTTTGGAAAATGAGTTGGCTGTGGAAAACGGGGAAGTTGTCCGGGTCAAAAAGGGAATCATGGCCGGCACACCCATATCTGCCTTCCTGGCCAATGTGTATCTGATGGAAATGGACCGGTATTTCCAGGATAGACAGGTGCTTTATGTCCGGTATTCCGATGATATCATCCTGTTTGCCCAAAGTCATCAGGAACTGATGGAATATAAAGAAAAGCTGGAAGGATTTTTGAAAAAGTACAAACTCCAGATCAACGAGAAAAAGGTATCCTGGGCCCTCCCCGGAGAGGCGTGGCAGTTTCTGGGTATATCCTATTGCAGGAAACATGTGGATCTGGCGGATGTCACGGTGGCTAAGATGAAGAGCAAGATGCGCCGTAAGGCCAGGGCGCTGCTGCGATGGCGGAAGCGACGGGACGTGCCGGCAGAACCGGTTGTGCGTAAATATATCCAATATTTCAACCGGAAATTTTATGACAATCCGGCAAATCACGAACTGACCTGGTGTCGGTGGTTTTTCCCGCTGATCAACACGGATCAGGGGCTTCATATACTGGACCGGTATATGCAGGCGTGCATCCGCTATCTGGCTTCTGGAAAACATACGAAGGCCAGCTATAACCTCCGCTATGAGACACTTCGGAAGTGGGGATACCGACCGCTGGTTTCGGCTTACTATCGTGAAAGATCCGGACTTGAAGGAGACAACGGACATTTATGATCCGCTTTTGTCGAAGGATTATAGTTGTATTCAAAACAGCAGCTGCT
>DVLT01000025.1 GCA_018715345.1 Candidatus Onthocola gallistercoris | reverse complement strand
CTGCGTGAGTCCTTTTTCTTTCCTCAACTCTTGTAATTTTTCACTTAATTCCATAATAAACATTCCTTTTGCACTCAGATACGAATGTATCCTTTATTAGAAATGGGCAATCCCACTATGGGACTGCCCATTCATTCCGTAAATTATGCGATTTTTTAGTCTCTGCACCGTTTTTAGCACCGATTGGTGTAAATTTGGTGTAAAGAGGTAAATTTATTCGGTTTGGAAAGTCCCGAAACCCGCATAAATACTGGGGTTTTCTTACTTGTCGTTCGGTAAGGACTTCATTGTGGGGAACAGAAGCACGTCTCTTATGGCTGCCGAATCCGTCAGCAGCATACACATCCGGTCGATTCCGAAACCGATACCGCCTGTGGGCGGCATACCGATCTCCAGCGCATGGAGGAAATCTTCGTCCGTATGTTCAGCTTCTTCGTCGCCCGCCGCCGCGTTGGCATCCTGCTGGGCAAAACGTTCCCTCTGGTCGATGGGGTCATTCAGCTCGGAGTAAGCGTTGGCCATCTCCCAGCCGTTCATAAAGAACTCGAACCGTTCCACATAATCCGGGTTATCCGGTTTCTTCTTGGTAAGCGGGGAGATCTCAACCGGGTGATCCATGACAAAAGTCGGCTGCACCAGATGTTCTTCCACATATTCCTCAAAGAACAGGTTCAGGATATCCCCCTTCTTATGCCGTTCCTCAAACTCGATGTTATGCTCCTTTGCCAGCTCTCTGGCCTGTTCCAAAGTCTTGACTTCATTCCAGTCCACGCCCGCATACTTCTTCACCGCATCCACCATGGTGATCCGCTCAAAGGGCTTGCCCAGATCCATCTCCACACCATTGTATTCGATCACGGTTGTGCCAAGTACTTCCTGGGCAACGAAGCGATACAGATTCTCTGTCAGATCCATCATACCGTTATAATCGGTGTAAGCCTGATATAATTCCATCAAAGTAAATTCCGGATTGTGTCTCGTATCCAGGCCCTCATTCCGGAATACCCGTCCGATCTCATAGACCCTTTCCAGGCCGCCCACGATCAGACGTTTCAGGTAAAGTTCCAAAGATATACGCAGTTTCAGATCCTCATCCAGAGCATTGAAGTGGGTTTCAAATGGTCTGGCAGCAGCGCCGCCTGCATTGGCCACCAGCATCGGCGTCTCCACTTCCATAAAGCCCTGGCCGTCCAGATACTTCCGGATGGCAGCCAGGATCCTGGAACGCTTGATAAAGGTATCCTTCACGTCCGGGTTCATGATCAGATCCACATATCTCTGGCGGTAACGCAGATCGGTATTGGTCAATCCGTGGAACTTTTCCGGAAGAGGACTCAAACTCTTGGAAAGCAATGATACTTCGGAAGCATGGATGGACATCTCTCCGGTCTTTGTCCGGAATACCTCGCCCTTAATGCCGATGATATCCCCCACGTCCAGCTTTTTGAATGCTTTGTACGGTTCCTCACCCACACTATCCCTTGCCACATAAGACTGGATGGTTCCCTGTAAATCCTGAACATGGCAGAAGGAAGCCTTTCCCATGACCCGTTTCGACATCATACGTCCGGCAACCGTCACGGTCTGTCCTTCCAGTTCATCGAAATGATCCCGGATCTCCTGACTGTGATGGGTCACGTCGTATTTGGTTATTTCAAAAGGATTCTCTCCCGCTGCCTGAAGTTCCGCAAGCTTCTGACGGCGCACCTTCAGCAACTGGTTCAGATCCTGCGCCTGTGTATTCTTTTCTCCCGCCATGTTTTCTCTCTCCTGTTCTATTAATTACTTCTCTGGATTTCCAAAATTTTAAACATCAGTGTTCCATTCTGGGTCTCAACTTCGATGGTCTCTCCAGCTTTCCGGCCGATCAGTGCGCTGCCCACCGGAGATTCATTGGAAATCTTACCATTTAAGCTGTCTGCTTCTGTGGAACCCACGATACGGTATTCCAGTTCTTCATCAAATTCAACATCATAAAGCCGCACACGGCATCCCACACTGATGGAATCCAGATTAACTTCATCCTCATCCACCACTTCCACGTTTTTAAGGATTTTCTCCACTTCTTCAATACGGGCTTCGATGTCTCTCTGCTCATCCTTTGCTGCATCGTATTCCGCATTCTCCGACAAATCGCCTTGCTCTCTGGCCTCTTTGATCTTTTCAGCCACTTCTTTCCGTCGGTTTACTTTCAATTCAAATAATTCATCTTCCAGTGCCTTTAAACCAGCAAAAGTCAATATATTTTTTTTGGTTTCCATGTTGTACGCCCTTCCTTTACATTAAATAAAAATTCATTCATAGTATTATAGCTTATGGAATGTTACGTGTCAATCACCAACACTTTTGTTTTTCCCTGTACAATTCCAGCAGATGTTCCAGATCTTCATAGGTTTCGATACAGTTGACCTGATTCCTGAGTTTGGAAGATCCCGGGAATCCGGCCGTGTACCAGGCAATGTGTTTACGCATCTGGCGCATACCCTGGTATTCTCCGCAAAGTTCCACTTGCATCCGGCTGTGTCTCAAGATCATCTGGAGTATTTCATCGAGAGAAGGCTTTTCATCTCCCCGGGCGATCTGACCGATGAGCCATGGATTCCCCCGGAGAGCTCTTCCGATCATCACCCCATCGCAGCCGGTCTGGACCATCAGCTGTCTCGCGGACTCCGCCGAATCCACGTCCCCATTTCCGATCACCGGAATGCTTAAAGCTTCCTTGACCTGACGGATGATAGCCCAGTCCGCCTTTCCATGGTAATACTGTTCCCTCGTCCTTCCATGGACAGCCACGGCCGCGGCGCCGGATTCCTGGGCGATACGGGCCATCTCCACCGCATTGACATGATCATCGTCGAAACCTTTTCGTATTTTCACTGTCACCGGCTTCTTTACAGCCTTCGCCACAGCCTCTATGATCCGCCCGGCCAACAGGGGCTGCTTCATCAAAGCGGAGCCTTCCCCGTTGTTGACCACTTTCGGCACCGGACAGCCCATATTGATATCCAATATATCGAAGGGCCGTTCCTCGATCTTTTTTGCCATTTCTCCCATAAGTTCCGGATCCGAACCAAAGATCTGCAAGGCGATAGGCCGTTCCCTTTCATCGATCTCCATCAATGCTTCCGTATTTTTATTATTATAATAGATCGCTTTAGCGCTCACCATCTCCGTATACACAAGACCGCAGCCCTGTTCTTTCAACAGCAAGCGAAATGGCAGGTCGGTCACGCCTGCCATTGGTGCTGCTATCAACGGATTGTCCAGTTGTATATTTCCTATCCGCATCTTTCTACTTTCCTGTACATCTTTTATATATGATCCGAAGCCCTTTCAATGTGAGCAAACTGTCATAGACATCGATCACGTCTGTCTCCTCGGCAAACATGACGCCCAGTCCGCCTGTGGCCACAACCTTGATATTGTCCAGCCCGGACTCTTCTTTCATCTTCCGTACGATATATTCTGTGGAACCAAGGGTTCCATAGAATATGCCTGCCTGGAAACAGGAGATGGTCTCCTTACACAGAACCGTTTTCGGCTTTTTGATCTCAATATCCGGTATCTTGGCCGCGCTGATGCTCAACGCTTCCGCGCTGACCCGGATCCCTGGGGCGATGACCACCGAATCCAGCGTACCGTCCTCCAGTACCAACTCATAGGTGGTCGCTGAACCATAGTCTATGACAATGGCCGGTCCACCGTAGATCTCTTTTACCGCGGCGGCATCCACGATCAGATCCGCTCCCACTTCCTTGGGATTTTCCGCGCCGATCTTGACTCCGGTTTTCAGGCCCGGTCCCACGATGATCGGCTCTGCACAGAAATATTTTTTTATACCATTATTAAAAGAATACATGATATCCGGCACCACAGAAGCAACGATGACCTGGTCGATATCCCTCGATGACATGCCGGCGCTTTTTACCAGTTCCCGGATCACGATGCCAAATTCATCGGAAGTCCTTGGGGTCTGAGTCGTCAAGCGGAAATTGCCCATCAGGACGTCTCCTTTGAAGATCCCCATCGTTATATTGGTATTGCCTATATCCGCTACAAGTAACATGCGCTTCCTCCTATTCCTCTGTGATATCCGGGATATCCAGTCCATCTGTTTCTTCCAGGAAAAACACCCGGTAGAACATCTCCAAAGATTCAAACAATTCTTTTCTTTCATTCTGGAGCTGCTTGATCTTCAAAGCGCTCCCGATCTCATCAAAAAGCAGATCGTCCTCCCGGACGTCCACTTTTAACTGGAGACGGCCTTCCTCATCAAACTCCAAAGTCAGCACACCGCCCACATCCACAGTGAACAGGACGCAGATGATCTTCAACTCCTGTTTGATCGATTCCGGAAGCAGATTAAAATCCGGGTTCAGATAAAACTTCTCTTCATATGCGCTGGCGCCGCAAAGCACCACATTCTCCTGATACATATCATATCTCCATATCGCAAAGGGTCGCCGCGATCACTGCTTTTATCGTATGCATCCGGTTTTCCGCTTCATCAAATACTTTTGACTGACTGGATTCAAACACTTCGTCCGTCACTTCCATCTCATTGATGCCGAATTTTTCTGAAATCTCCCGGCCGATGGTCGTGCCCAGATCATGGAATGAGGGCAGACAATGCAGAAAGATGGCCTGACTGCCTGCGTTATCCATTACTTTTTTATTGACCTGATAGGGCATCAGATCATGGATGCGCTCTTCCCAAACACTGTCCGGTTCACCCATGGATACCCACACATCCGTGCAGATCACATCTGCGCCTTTTGTGCCTTCCATGATATCTTCTGTAAATGTTAAGGTGGCGCCGGAAATCTCCGCAAAAGCTTCGCACTCTTTGATCAGCGCTTCATTGGGGAAATATTTCTTCGGCGCACAGGCTACGAAATCCAAGCCCAGTTTTGCGCAGGCGATCATGTAAGAATTGCCCATATTGTACCGGGCGTCTCCCAGATAAGCCAGTTTCTTGCCTTTCAGGCTTCCCAGATGCTCCTGTATGGTCAGGAAATCCGCCAGCATCTGTGTGGGATGATACTCGTTGGTCAGGCCATTCCACACCGGAACACCGGCATATCTGGCCAACTCCTCCACGATCTCCTGGCCGAAGCCTCTGTATTCAATGCCTTCATACATACGTCCCAGCACTCTGGCCGTGTCCCGAATACTTTCTTTTTTCCCTATCTGAGAACTGGACGGTTCCAGATAAGTGGTCCCCATTCCCAGATCATGGGCTGCCACTTCAAAAGCGCACCGGGTCCTTGTACTGGTCTTTTCAAAAATGAGCGCCACATTTTTCCCTTTCAGGATATCCATGGGCACACCTTTTTTCTTTTTATCCTTCAGATCTGCCGCCAGATCCAGCAGATACTGTATCTCTTCTGCCGTAAAATCTTTTAATGTGAGAAAATGTCTTCCTTTCAGACTTGTCATCCTGTTCGCCTGCCTTTATCTTAATTGTCTTTTATCGTCTCCACAACTGACCGGGCAAGGCCAGCCATGCCCTGGATCTCCGATGGAATGATGATCTTCGTCGCTTTTCCGTCAGCCGCTTTCTCAAAAGCTTCCAAACTCTTGATCTGGAGTACAGCGCTGTCGGCGCCAGCTTCTTTGATAAACCGGATGCCGTCCGCCTTGGCCTGCTGTATCTTTAAGATCGCCTGAGCCTGGCCTTCTGCTTCCCGGATCGTGGCTTCCTTCTCAGCCTCCGCTTTCAGGATCGCCGCCTGCTTGGCTGCTTCCGCTTCCAGGATCACCGATTCCTTATGTCCTTCCGCCATAAGGATAGAAGAACGTTTCTCACCTTCCGCTCTAAGGATGGCTTCACGCCGCTCCCGCTCTGCCTTCATCTGTTTTTCCATGGCATCCTGGATGGCTGCCGGCGGAATGATGTTCTTCAGTTCCACCCGATTGACTTTGATGCCCCAAGGATCTGTCGCCACATCCAGTGTGGAGCGCATCTTGGCATTGATCAGTTCACGGGAAGTGAGTGTCTCGTCCAATTCCAGATCTCCGATGATATTCCGGAGGGTGGTGGACGTCAAGTTTTCAATGGCCATGATGGGATTCTGCACGCCATAGCAGTAAAGCTTCGGATCTGTGATCTGATAGAACACGACCGTATCGATCCGCATGGTGACATTATCTTTTGTGATGACCGGCTGGGGCGCGAAATCCGCCACCTGTTCCTTCAGGATGACTTTCTTTGCCACCTTGTCGATCACCGGTATCTTCACATGAAAACCTACAGACCATGTTCCCTGATAAGCGCCCAGCCGCTCGATAACATAGGCATGGGCCTGGGGCAC